>NZ_JBJKFJ010000017.1:0-100586 GCF_050473265.1 Pseudomonas pichavaramensis
TTACATCCCGGCCGTGTCCATGGCCTTGCCGAACTGGCTGGGTATGAGCTAGGGCCGCAGGCGATACCGCGTCTACCTCTGTGCCCGGCCTTGTGCCGGGCTTTTTTTGTGCTGCGCCAATCTACTGCCGAATTGTCCGGGGATTCGTCTGTGGCGCTTCAAGACCATGGTCTTAGAGCGGTAAGACCATGGTCGAATGGCCTCACGAAGGGTCGGGGGATACAAAAGACACCATACAAAAACAACTACCCGCCGAGGTGATTCCATGAGTGCTGCGTCTCTTTACCCTGTGCGCCCTGAAGTGGCTGCACGGACCCTGACCGACGAGGCCACCTACAAGGCCATGTACCAACAGTCGGTGGTCAACCCCGAGGGTTTCTGGCGCGAGCAGGGCCAGCGCATCGACTGGATCAAGCCCTACACCAAGGTCAAGCAGACCTCCTTCGACGACCACCATGTCGACATCAAGTGGTATGCCGACGGCACCCTGAACGTGTCCTACAACTGCCTCGACCGTCATCTGGAAGAGCGCGGCGACCAGATTGCGATCATCTGGGAAGGCGACGATCCGTCCGAACACAAGGAAATCACCTACCGCCAGCTGCACGAGCAAGTGTGCAAGCTGGCCAACGCCCTGCGCGGCCAGGACATTCACCGCGGCGACGTGGTGACCATCTACATGCCGATGATTCCGGAAGCCGTGGTCGCCATGCTGGCCTGTGCCCGTATCGGTGCAATCCATTCCGTGGTGTTCGGTGGCTTCTCGCCTGAAGCGCTGGCTGGCCGCATCATCGATTGCAAGTCGAAAGTGGTGATCACCGCTGACGAAGGCGTGCGTGGCGGCAAGAAGGTACCGCTGAAAGCCAACGTCGACGACGCGCTGACCAACCCGGAAACCAACAGTGTGCAGAAGATCATCGTGGTCAACCGCACCGGTGGCAGCATCAAGTGGAACCAGCACCGCGACATCTGGTACGAAGACCTGATGAAGGTCGCCGGCAGCGTCTGCGCGCCGAAGGAAATGGGCGCCGAGGAAGCGCTGTTCATCCTTTACACCTCCGGCTCCACCGGCAAGCCCAAGGGTGTGCTGCACACCACCGGCGGCTACCTGGTCTACGCCGCGCTGACTCATGAGCGCGTGTTCGACTACCGTCCCGGTGAAGTCTTCTGGTGCACCGCCGACATCGGCTGGGTCACCGGCCACAGCTACCTGGTCTACGGACCGCTGGCCAACGGTGCCACTACCGTGATGTTCGAGGGCGTGCCGAACTACCCGGACGTGAGCCGTGTCGCCAAGATCGTCGACAAGCACAAGGTCAACATCCTCTACACCGCACCGACCGCCATTCGCGCCATGATGGCCGAAGGTAAGGCTGCGGTCGAAGGCGCCGATGGTTCCAGCCTGCGTCTGCTCGGCTCGGTCGGTGAGCCGATCAACCCGGAAGCCTGGCAGTGGTACTACGAGAACGTCGGTCAGAGCCGTTGCCCGATCGTCGACACCTGGTGGCAGACCGAAACCGGCGCCTGCCTGATGACTCCGCTGCCGGGCGCCCACGCGATGAAGCCGGGCTCTGCTGCGCGTCCGTTCTTCGGTGTACAGCCGGCGCTGGTGGACAACCTGGGCAACATCATCGAAGGGCCTGCTGAAGGCAACCTGGTGATCATCGACTCCTGGCCGGGCCAGGCGCGTACCCTGTTCGGTGACCACGACCGTTTCGTCGACACCTACTTCAAGACCTTCAAGGGCATGTACTTCACCGGCGACGGCGCTCGTCGCGACGAGGATGGCTACTGGTGGATCACCGGTCGTGTCGACGACGTGCTCAACGTCTCCGGCCACCGCATGGGTACTGCCGAGATCGAAAGTGCCATGGTCGCTCACTCCAAGGTGGCCGAGGCTGCTGTGGTGGGTGTGCCGCACGACATCAAGGGTCAGGGCATCTACGTCTACGTCACGCTCAATGCTGGCGAGGAACCGTCCGAGCAACTGCGTCAGGAACTGAAGAACTGGGTACGCAAGGAAATCGGCCCGATCGCCTCGCCGGACGTCATCCAGTGGGCGCCGGGGCTGCCGAAGACCCGTTCGGGCAAGATCATGCGCCGTATCCTGCGCAAGATCGCTACTGCCGAGTACGATTCCCTCGGCGACATCTCTACGCTGGCCGATCCTGGCGTGGTACAGCACCTCATCGACACCCACAAGCAGATGCAAGCTGCCTGCGCCTGACCGGCAAAGGTAAATAAAAGCCCCGCCTGGCGATAAGCCCGGCGGGGCTTTTGTTTGGATCTTTCCCCGTTGCTTGTTGCATGAGGAGATATGTTTTTGTAGGAGCGGCTTTAGCCGCGAAGATTTTCGAACCGTCGATAAAGCTTCGCGGCTAAAGCGCTATGCCGCCCGGTGCAACAACCAATTGCGACATGTTTTTTCTGATTAGCAACGAAGCTCAGCCAAGCGGGTAGCCCGGATGCAATCCGGGAAAGATCGGCGGCATACCAAAGCGCCCCGGATTTCATCCGGGCTACAGGGCTGCTCCAGCGGCGCTCGCTTAGCAGGCCGGAGCTTATTACTAATCAGGTCGCTTTTCGTGGGAGTTGCGCCCCGCAGCGAATACCCTGTACACCGAATGGCTGCACGCGTTTCGCCTCGGAGCGGAGTTCCCACGAGGCGGGCGATAGGCTTCGTAGCTGCGGCGAATCCTTCAGGCCGCGCTCACAGCGCGCCGAACACCTTCTTCGCCAGGCTGGTGGCGGCAGCGGCCGGGTTCTCGCGGATGCCGGCTTCCTGCTTGGCGATCATCTCGAACAGGCCATCGAGGGCTTGCTCGGTGACATAGCCTTCCACCGTGCTGCTCTTGGCGTCGACCACACCGAAGCTGGCCGCCTGGCCGGCAAAGGCGTTGTATTGCTGAGCCAGGCCGACCTGGTCGGTGGCCTGCTTGACGATGGGCAGGAACTTGGCGCGAATCTGCTCGCGGCTGCTCTTGTTCAGGTACTGGGTGGCCGAGTCGTTGCCGCCGTTGAGAATGGCCTTGGCGTCGGCCACGGTCATCTTCTTCACGGCATCGACCAGCAGCGCCTGGGCTTGTGGCACGGCGGCCTCTGCGGCCTTGTTCATGCTGGTTTCCAGCTGCTCGACCTGAGCGCCCATGCCCATCATCTTCATGGTCTTGGCGGCCTTGCCGAGTTTGCCCGGCAGTTCGATGCGTACGTCCGGGTTGTTGCTAAAGCCACCGGGTGTACCCAGTTGCTTGACTGCAACCTGGGCGCCCTGAATCAACGCGTCCTTGAGGCCGCCGCTGGCGTCCTGCTGGCTCAGGTCGGAGAGGGACAGGGCGAAGACGTTGGCCGAGAGCAGCAGGCCAGCGGCAAGCGTAGTGAGGCGGAGCATGGTGTTCATCCTTGCATCGGTGGAAAAGTGAGAGCAGCTTAACCGAGTGTAGGACGCGCACAAGCTCGTTGCGCAGTGTGGCGGGCATCGATACGTGGCTCTATCATCCCGATCATGAATTCACCTCTGCCGATGCGTAATCCCTGCCCGCCGGGTGCCTGCGACTGTCAGCGTGACGAACTGCTGGACAGCCCGGGGGCCGACACGCGTGTGCTGCTGTTGACCCGACAGGAGGAGCAGCGCCTGCTCGAGCGTCTGGAGGGGCTGCAAAGTCTGGAGGATCTGCAGCGCATGCAGCAGCGCATGTACGAGCAACTGGGTATTCGTTTGCAGATCGAACCCAGTCATGGCGAGGTGCGCAGCATGCGCGGGATTCACATGCACTTCGAGGCGCATCCGGGACTGTGCCGCAAGACGCAGCAGAGCATTCCCGCCGCGATTCGCCGGGCCATGGAGAAAAAGCCGGAAATCGCCTGGCGCCTGCTCGATTCCTTCGACCTGTTCGGTGGCTTGTAAACGTCCCTACCAGGGCAGCGGCTGCCCATCGTAGGCATGAAAGCTGCCGCTGTGCTCTGGCCCCAGGCTGTCGATTACCTGCAGCAACGCTCTCGCGGCCTGTTCGGCTGGGCGTGCTGCAGCCGCTCCGCGAAAGGGCTGCGACAAGGGCGAAATCACCGTGCCTGGATGCAGGCTGAGCAAGCGCGCCTTGGGCTTGCTGCGCGCCAGTTCGATGGCTGCGGTCTTGATCAGCATGTTCAGCGCCGCTTTGGACGAGCGGTAGGCGTACCAGCCGCCCAGGCGGTTGTCACCGATGCTGCCGACCTTGGCCGATAGCATGGCCATGGCGCCCTGTTTGTCGAGCAAGGGCAGGAAGTGCCGCAGGACCAACGCAGGCCCCAGCGCGTTGACCTGGAACACGGCCTGCAATGCGTCGGCTTCGATCGCCGCCAGACTTTTCTCCGGAGCGATACCAGGCCGATGCAGCAGGCCGGCGCTATGCACGATCAGTTGATAAGGCGCTTCATCAGCCAGGGCAGCAGCGGCTTCCGCGATGCTGGCGGGGGCTTCCAGGTCCAGCGACGGAGAGCTGCTGCGGCTCAGCTCGCGCACACCCGCACAGTTGGCGTCGGCGCGTAGCAGCTGGCAGAACGCCTGGCCAAGTGCGCCGCTGGCACCGATGACCAGCGCCCGGTAGCCACTGCCCAGGCTGGTCAGCTTCATGGTTGCGCCGGGCCCCGACGGAAGAACAGCGTGACCTGGCCCAGTTCGATACCGAATTTGCTCATGACCGAGCGGTTGATCATCGTGTCGTCGTCCATCAGGTACATCCAGTCGTCGAAGTAGACGACGTAAGTGCTGTCATCCACCGGCAGGTTGAGGTGGTAGCGCCAGCGCAGGGCGTTGCCGGAAACCTCCCCGATGGCTTCGCCGACTACGTCGTCCGCGGTACCGATCCAGCGTCCGGCGCCGTCGGGTGTAAGTGTCCAGACCCGGCGCTGGCGCGTGCCGTCGCTGTACAGAAAACGCTCGTCGAGGATCAGCTTGTCGCCGTCGCGGCGGCTCTGGATATCGACGTGGAAGCGTTTGATCACTTCCCCGGAGCGATCCTGAAACATGCCCCAGGCCTGCACCGGTCCGGAGAAGTAGGCGGGCAGGTCAAGCGCGGGTTTCTCGTTCGCGTAGCGCTCGACCGGCACCTGGCCGCAACTGACCAGGAGCAGGCTGCCGAGCAGCATCAACAGAGCTTTCATGGGGTTCCTCATGAGTTGAGGCCGAGCAGCGCTGCGCGCAGTTTCGGGCTGCGGGTCTGCGGATCGAGCCAGATGGAGAAAAAAGCGCGGGCGAATTCAGGGTCGTCGATGACGTGCTGCAGTTTTCCGTCGACGTAGAATCGGCAACCTTCGCCAGGCAGGAATACGCCGGTGATGCGTGTGCCGTCCGTGACATCGACGAATGCCTGGCGCATCTGCCGGGTCCAGTCGCTCTGTTGCTCGTGGTCAAGCGGCTCGCCGTTGATCCGGCGCATCTCGTCGAGACTGGTGTCGACCAGCGTTTCCCGGCTGATATCGCGGCGGTAGGTCAGCTCCAGGGCGAACGGTTGGGAGAAGTCCACGCCTGCCACCGGGCTCCACAGCTTGGCGTTGTAAACCGAAAAGCCAAACCAGCTGAAGTCGCCGCTGCCAACCAGCTCTGCTTGCGGCACTTGTTCGCGCCAGCTGCTCTGGGTGTTGGCCATCGCGGTAGTGCTGAGCAGCATGGCAATGGCCAGCAGGGTTGGTGTCAGAGGTCGAAACAGGGCCGTCATGCTCACTCCCTCCGTTTGGCTGGCATTGGCCGCATCCAGCCGTTTGATCGGATGGCCCAGCGGCAGTGGGCGCCGTATAAAAAAATCCGATAACCAAAAAGGGGAGAGGTGGGTTACCGGATTGCGCAGGGCTTCGTGGGGCAGATTGAAACCCCTCTACCTGGTCTGTGAATCGGCATCTAGAGTAAATATATGTACATAATTTGATTTTGTACAATATTTGTATAGAGGTTGGTGCCTTCCCTGAACCTAGCCATGGTTGAGCGACAGATGAGCTGGCGCCCGTGCTTGCATCAAAAGGACGCTGGAAACTTGCATTCGGCTCAACAGCTTCAAGAATGAGAGTGATCGGATAAGGATTGCGCCATGCCATCACTTTTGACCTTCGGCAAACGGCTGCGCCAGCTCTGGCATGGCGCTGACCTGGCGTTGGTCGGTCAGCGGCGTGAGCGGCGCATGCGCATGCTGGCCAGCCTGGTCATGATCATGATGGGCGTGTTGTGGGGGCTGTTCTTCTCACTGCGGGGATACCAGGCCATTGCCTTGATGGATCTGGCGATCATCCTCAGTGGCATGGCTGTTTTCTTTCTTACCCTGCGCAATCGCGCGCTCAGCGCCAACCTGATTCTTTTTGGCGCATTGCTCGTGGTCGTGGTGGCGTCCACCTTGCTGCTCGATCCATCCACGGCCGCCGCACCACGTGCTACTCACCTGTACCTGTTGCCGATGTCGGTTGCGGCGCTGATGGCTTTTCGCGGCGAGCCGATCTGGCTGCGTTACGGCATTTTCCTGCTATGTCTGCTGCTGTTCCTGGCACTGGCTGCTTCCAATTGGCGTCCGACCGATTTCTACGCGCTACCGGACAACGTGCGCATCGTCGGCTCCTGGCTGCAGGGGGGAGTGGCGATGACGATGTTCTTCTTCCTGTTGCATATCCTGCAGAGCGACAGCGCCGAGCGTTCTCAGCTTGACCGGGATCTGCGCGCGGCAGTGCGTGACCAGCAGTTCGTGTTGTACTACCAACCGCAACTGAACGATGCCAACCGGGTGATTGGTGCCGAGTTGCTGATCCGCTGGCAGCACCCGCAGCGGGGCATTCTGGCGCCCGGCGAATTCATCGATCACGCCGAGAACACCGGCTTGATCATTCCCATCGGTCATTGGGTGCTGGAGCAGACCGCCGCACAGTTGCGACGCTGGCACGACGACCCGCTATACCGCGATATCGCTCTGGCAGTGAACATCAGCCAGAAGCAGTTCTCGCAGAGCAGCTTCGTTGCCGAGATACTCGGGTTGATCGAACGTCATCGTATCGACGCGCAGCGCCTGGAGCTCGAACTGACCGAGACGCTGATCGTGCACGACATGGAAGACCTCACGCGCAAGATGAACGCGCTGGTCGAGCGCGGCGTGCGTTTCTCGCTGGATGATTTCGGCACCGGTTTCTCTTCCCTGAGCCATCTCAAGCGCTTGCCGCTGAGCAAGCTGAAGATAGATCGCTCGTTCATCTGCGACGTGCTGACCGATGCCAACAGCGAAGCCATCGTGCGCACCGTCATCGCCCTGGGGCAGAGCATGGGCATGACGGTAATCGCAGAAGGCGTGGAGACCGAGGCGCAGCGCAGCTTTCTGACGGATAACGGCTGCAGTCAGTTCCAGGGGTATCTGCTCGGCCGGCCGATGCCGCTGGCGGATTTCTGTGCCTTCGTCCAGCGTCACAATGGCTGAGTCGCTGCTCCGTCCATCTCCCATCATCAGTATCAAGTGAACTCGAAGCCGCCCGCCAATGTCTGTCTGCTGTCGGCCCGAACGGGGAGGGTTAGATGGCTAATTGCCGCTAGTGTGGCGTCTTCGTCGCAGATTCTGCTCGTATCGTGTTGCAGCGCGTTTGTCGTGCTCGCCGTCATCGTTCATCCCGTTCGCCGGGTTCGTCTGACAGCCACGTGAAGATCCTTCCATGCTTTTATCCCGTCATTTCTCCTGTCGCATCGCTTTGCTCCAATCCCGTGCCTTGGGTGCCTGCCTGCTGGTCGGGGGGCTGCTTGGCAGCGCCGTGTTGCACGCCGAAGAAGCCGCCAGCAACCAGCGCTGGGTCAGCGACAGCCTCAATACCTACGTGCGCAGTGGCCCCACCGACGGCTATCGCATCGTCGGCACGCTGACGTCCGGGGAGAAGGTCGAGCTGTTGCGCACCCAGGGAGATTACAGCCAGGTGCGCAGCGAAAGCGGCAGCTCGGTATGGATTCCCAGCCGTGACCTGCAGTCGGTCCCAGGGCAGGCCGAGCGCCTGCCGCAATTGGAACAGAAGGTCGCTGACCTGAGTGCCGAGCTGAAAGGTATCGATGATGCCTGGAAGGCGCGCGTGCAGGGCATGCAGGAGACCCTCGACTCACGCAAGAAACTCATCGACGAACTGCAGGCCGCCCGCAGTGCGCTGGATGCCGAGCTGACCAGCACCCGCTCGCAGCTGCGTGATGCCCAAGCGCAACTGGGCAACGAGCAGCAACAGGCGCTGATGCGTTACATGGCTTACGGTGGCAGCATCGCCGGTGCCGGATTGCTGCTCGGCCTGATTCTGCCGACCATGCTGCGCGTGCGCCGCAAGCGTAACGATCAGTGGGTCTGAACGCCTACAGCAGGCGTTGCCCGAGGTGCTCGCAGCGCCCGTCGCAGGTACCCGGGCAGGCACAGCCACTGGTGCTGCGCCCGGTGTCACGTTCCACCCGGCGCGCGACCTCGGGGTCATCGACGAATGGCAGCATGGTCGCTTCGTCGAGTTCGCGCTGCGTTGCGCGACCGAGGCTGATCTGCACGCCGAGATAGAACAACAGCAGCGCGAGTATCCACCAGACTTCAGCGGGCATGAGCGACCTCAGGTGCGTTCTGCACAGCCTTCTCGCCAGCACGCAGGGTCAGCCAGGTGTTGAGTGCCATCAGCAGCATCCCCGAGAGGAAGCACAAGCCGCCGACCAGGCGCACCACGAAGCCAGGGTGGCTGGCTTCCAGCGCCTCGACGAAGGAGTAGGTGAGAGTGCCGTCCTCATTCACCGCGCGCCACATCAGGCCCTGGGTGATGCCGTTGACCCACATTGAGGCGATGTACAGCACGGTGCCGATGGTGGCCAGCCAGAAGTGCGCGTTGATCATGCCGGTGCTGTACATGCCGTCGCGGTCGAAGACTTTCGGGATGAGGTGATAGAGCGAGCCGAAGGTGATCATCGCCACCCAGCCCAGCGCCCCGGCATGCACATGGCCGATGGTCCAGTCGGTGTAGTGGGACAGGGCGTTGACGGTCTTGATGGCCATCATCGGGCCCTCGAAGGTGCTCATGCCGTAGAAGGCCAGAGACACCACCAGAAAGCGCAGGATCGGGTCGGTGCGCAGCTTATGCCAGGCACCGGACAGCGTCATCATGCCGTTGACCATGCCGCCCCAGCTCGGCGCCAGGAGGATGATCGACATCACCATGCCCAGGCTCTGCGCCCAGTCGGGCAGCGCGGTGTAGTGCAGGTGGTGCGGGCCGGCCCATATGTACAGGGTGATCAGCGCCCAGAAATGCACGATGGACAGGCGATAGGAATAAACGGGGCGATTCACCTGCTTGGGTACGAAGTAATACATCATCCCGAGGAAGCCGGTGGTCAGGAAGAACCCCACCGCGTTGTGCCCGTACCACCACTGCACCATGGCATCCGTGGCGCCGGAATACACCGAATAGGACTTGAACCAACTCACCGGGATCGACAGGTGGTTGACCACGTGGAGGATGGCGATGACCAGGATGAAGGCGCCGAAGAACCAGTTGCCGACATAGATATGGCGCGTCTTGCGTTGCGTCAGCGTGGTGAAGAAGACGATGCCGTAGGCGACCCAGACGATGGCCATCCACACGGCGCCGGTGAACTCGATCTCGGCGTATTCCTTGGTGGTGGTCAGGCCCATGGGCAGGGTCACGAACATGATCAGGATGGTCGCCTGCCAGCCCCAGAAGGTGAAGGCGGCCAGCGTGTCGGAGAACAGGCGCGTCTGGCAGGTGCGCTGCACCGCGTAGTAGCTGGCGGCGAACTGTGCGCTACCGGCGAAGCCGAAGATCACCAGGCTGGTGTGCAGCGGGCGCAGGCGACCGAAGCTGAGCCAGGGGGTGTCGAAGTTGAGCTCCGGCCAGACCAGTTGAGCGGCGATCAGCACGCCGGTGCACATGCCCACCACACCCCAGAAAATGGTCATCAGGGTGAACTGGCGGACGACCTTGTAGTTGTAGGCCGGATGGGAAGCAGCAGATTGCATCGCGGTAACCTTCCATACAGTAATGCGGGCGCAGCCGCGCGAGTGGCGAAACTGTAGGGAAGCCGGAAAAAACAAAACAGACTCAGAAAGTGCTGTCTGATACGTATCAGATTGGCTGCTTATGGCCCGCCAGAACTCAGGTCTGGGCTGTCAGGTGCCTGGCGATGCCTTTCTTCAACGGCAGCAGGCCCTGCGCCACGCGCAGACCGGCGCCGCGTACCAGGCGGGCGGGCAGGAGATCGTTGGTATACAGCTCCACCAGCAGGTTGGTGGCCTGATACAACGGCCAGGTGGCTAGGCGCAGTTGGCGCTCGTAGCGCGCCAGTGGTGCAGCCGCCCCGATGTCCTGACGGTTGGCATGGGCGGCCAGCAACGCCTCGCTCAGCAGCTGTACGCCGATCAGGCCGAAGTTGAAACCATGGGCGGTGACTGGGTGCATGCCCACGGCGGCATCGCCGAGCAGGGCACAGCGGTTGCCGACCATGCGCCGTGCATAGGCGCCCACCAGCGGGTAGGCATGGCGGCTGCCGACCAGTTGCATGGCGCCCAGGCGGCGTTCGAAGCGCTGCTCCATTTCCCGTGCAAAGGTAGCGTCGTCAAGCGCCTGCAGGCGTTCGATCTCGCGCGGCGGCAAGGTCAATACCGTCGACGACTGGCGACCGTTGAGTGGCAGCAGGGCGAGGGTCTGGCCATAGCCGAACCATTCCCAGGCCACCTGATGGTGATCGCGTTCGTGCTGCATGCGGCACACCAGCATGCTCTTGCCGAAATCCTTGAGCTGCGCGCCGATGCCGAGTTGACGGCGGGTTTCGGAGAAGCGGCTGTCGGCAGCCACCAGCAGGCGCGGTCGCAGCACCTGACTGTCCTCCAGTACCAGCTTCACTTGGTCCTGGCTTTGCTCGATGGCACGTACGCTGGTTTCACACAGCAATTGCACGTCGCTGCATTCGCGCAGCGCCTGATAGGCCGCACGGCGAATGGCCTGGTTGGCCACCAGATGGCCGAGTCGCTCGGCACCGGCTTGCTCGGCGCGAATTTTCAAGGCGAACAGCGAGGGGCCGTTGAACACCTGGGCATCGCGCAACACGGCGATATCCTCGGCGGGCAGGCGTGCCCACAGGCCCAGACGTTCGAGCTGCGCCTGCGAGCCATGGGTGAGGGCGATCTCGCGGCCGTCGAAGGCGGGATCGGCCAGTGCCTGCTCGGCCTGACGCTCCAGCACCATGATCGACAAACCGTGCCCGGACAGGGCGCGGGCCAGGCAAAGGCCGGCCGGGCCGGCGCCGACGATAACGATATCGGGTGACATGCTGCAGCTCTCCGTGCGGACTCGGGAAGGGCCGAGTCTAGGCTGCGTTTGCCTTGCAACTATTGTCCGGGATCATGGTGAGGGCTGAATGCGTGATGATCACTGTGGCAAGAGCCACTGCTTTTGTTGGCTGGATATTGTGGTTATTACTACTTTGTCCAGGTTGATAGGCGTAATTTTCGGGTTTACTGTGGTGCGCGTTGTCTGAACTACAAAAATAATTCGAGTTTGGAGTCGATTGCATGCAGCCTCACTTTTTCGCGGTAGCCGATTCGCGAAGCATCCTGATTATGCAGGCCTTGTCGTGAAACTGGCGCTGGTCGGCGATATCGGTGGCACCAACGCACGCTTCGCCCTGTGGCGTGACGATCGTCTAGAGGCGGTACAGGTTCTGGCGACCGCCGATTATCCCGGTCCGGAACAGGCCATCAGCGCCTATCTGCAATCCCAGAACCTGCCCCTCGGCGCCGTGGGTTCGGTATGCCTGGCTTGCGCTGGGCCGGTCGGCGGCGATCTGTTTCGCTTCACCAACAATCACTGGCGTATCGATCGTGCGGCGTTCTGCGAGGCGCTGCAGGTCGAGCGCTTGTTGATGATCAACGATTTCTCCGCCATGGCCTTGGGCATGACCCGGCTGCGCGACAACGAGCGGCTGCAGGTCTGTCCGGGCGAAGCGCAGGCTGATCGCCCGGCGCTGGTGATCGGCGCCGGCACCGGCCTTGGTGTCGGTACCTTGTTGGGCCTGGAGGATGGTCGCTGGCTGGTGCTGCCGGGCGAGGGCGGCCACGTCGACCTGCCGGTTGGCAGTCCGCGTGAGGCCGAGCTCTGGCAGGTCCTCCACCGGCAACTGGGCCATGTGCGCGCCGAAGACGTGCTCAGCGGCAATGGCCTGCTGGCACTGTACCGGGCGATCTGCACGCTGGACGGGCAGCCGCAGCAGCATTCGACGCCGGCTGCGATCACCGCGGCCGGCCTGGCGGGCGAACCTGTTGCTGGCGAGGTGCTGGAGCAGTTCAGTGGCTGGCTGGGGCGTGTCGCCGGCAACAACGTGTTGACCCTTGGTGCACGTGGCGGGGTGTATATCGTCGGCGGCGTGGTACCGCGTTTCGCCGAGCGTTTTCTCGCCAGCGGTTTTGCCAAGAGCTTCAGCGACAAGGGCTGTATGAGCCATTACCTTCACGGCATTCCGGTGTGGCTGGTGACGGCCGAGTACCCCGGTCTGACCGGTGCCGGCGTGGCCTTGCAACAGGCGTCGGACCATAGCCCGGATGCAATCCGCGAGAGTCGTCGATAGAACCCCAGATACAGGCATAACAACAAAGGTGGCGGACCATGAGCCAGCCCGGCAAGTCGATACTGTTGGTCGATGACGATCAGGAAATTCGCGAACTGCTCGATACCTACCTGAGCCGCGTCGGCTTTCAGGTGCGTGCGGTGGCCGACGGCGCCACATTTCGCCAGAGTCTGTGTGCGGAGTCGGCCGACCTGGTCATCCTCGACGTGATGCTGCCCGACGAGGACGGTTTCAGCCTGTGCCGCTGGGCGCGCGAACACCAGCGCTTCGCCCAGGTGCCGATCATCATGCTCACGGCCAGCTCCGACGAGGCCGACCGGGTGATCGGCCTGGAGCTGGGCGCCGATGATTACCTCGGCAAACCGTTCAGCCCGCGTGAGCTGCTGGCGCGAATCAAGGCGCTGTTGCGCCGCGCCCAGTTCACCCAGGAGCGCAGCGGCGAAGTGCTGGCCTTCGACGACTGGCGCCTGGATATGGTCAGCCATCGGCTGTTCCACCGCGACGGTGAGGAGGTAATTCTGTCCGGTGCCGATTTCGCCTTGCTCAAGCTTTTTCTCGATCATCCGCAGCAGATTCTCGACCGCGACACCATCGGCAACGCCACCCGTGGCCGAGAGGTGATGCCGCTGGAACGTATCGTCGACATGGCCGTCAGCCGGCTGCGCCAGCGCCTGCGTGATACCGACAAGCCGCCACGGCTGATCCGCACCGTGCGTGGCAGCGGCTACCAACTGGCGGCCACGGTCAGCATGCAGGCCGGCGATGGCCGTTGACCCCAGGCGCTGGCTGCCGCGCTCGCTGCTGGGACGCATGCTGTTACTGACGCTGCTGGCGATATTGGCGGCGCAGACGCTGTCCAGCGTGATCTGGCTGTCGCAGCTGCGCGCCACCCAGCTCGAGGGGCTGGTGACCACCGCACGCAGCCTGGCGCATTCGATGTCGGCCAGCGTGCGTTATTTTCGCTCGCTGCCGGTGGCCTACCGGCCGCTGGTGCTCGACCAGTTGCGCAGCATGGGCGGCACGCGTTTCGTGGTCAGCCTCAATGACCGCCCGCTGCAGATGAAGCTGCTGCCGGCCTCGCCACGCAAACAGGCAGTAACCGAGGCGGTGGCCGAGGTGCTGCACCAGTCGCTGGGCAATGCCGCGGACATCTCGGTGACCTTCGTCAGCCCCGATGATCTGCGCATCTTCAATGGCGGGCTGAAGCTTGATGAGTTGCCGCGTTCTTGGGCGCACTACGCTCTGACCCTGGAACCGGTCAACCCGCCAGTGCTGGTGACGCAGATTCAACTGGCGCCAGGCGAGTGGTTGTATATCGCGTCATTGCTGCCCGAGCCCTACACCAGCCTGGAAGAGCCGGTCCTGCCGACCCAGCAGTTATGGTTCATCCTGCTGACCAGTGCCTTTCTGCTGCTGTTCATCGGCCTGCTGGTGCACCTGCAGAGTCGCCCGCTCAAGCGCCTGGCGCGCACCGCGCGGCATATGTCGCTGGGCGCCGAGGTGGAGCCGGTAGCCGAAGGCGGCGGCCGCGAGGTGGTGGAGGTGGCCCGTGCATTCAACGCCATGCGCGAGCGCATCAGCCGCTACCTGACCGAACGCGCGCAGCTGTTCAGCGCTATTTCCCATGACTTGCGCACGCCCATCACGCGTCTGCGCCTGCGCGTCGAACTGCTCGACGACGACAACCTGCAGACCAAGTTCGGCCGCGACCTGGACGATCTGGAACTGCTGGTCAAAGGCGCGTTGCAATGCGTGAAGGACACCGACATTCACGAGAACATCGAACCGGTGGACCTCAACCACTTGTTGCATTGCCTGGTCGAGCCTTACCTGGCGCCTGCGGGCACTGGCAGCGTGACGCTTGCCGGTGAAGCCCTTGCGGCCTACTCCGGCAAGCCGCTGGCGTTGCGTCGCTGCATCGGCAATCTGATCGACAACGCCTTGAAATATGGGCGTAACGCTCAACTGCATATCGAGGACGATGGCGCGGCCTTTGTCCTGCACGTCGATGACGATGGTCCTGGCGTGCCGGAGCAACGCCTGGAGCAGGTATTCGAACCGCATTTCCGTCTGGCTGGCCAGCAGCAGGGCTACGGCCTGGGCCTGGGCATCGCGCGCAACATCGCCCATAGCCATGGTGGCGAGGTGAGCCTGCGCAACCTGCGTGAGGGCGGTTTGCGCGTCACCTTGCGTCTGCCACGAACGCCGGACTGAATGTCACCGTCGTGTGACGAAGGGGCGCGCTTTTGTGACCGGAGCGCTGTGGGGCCCTGACTAGAATGGCGCCGAATCCGCATGGAGCAACACGATGAAGACACCTGACTGGCTCGCTGACAGCTGGTTGCGCAAGCCCGCCCATCTCGCCTGGCTGGCTGCCGAAGGCCAGCGCCTGTTGCCGTTCGCGCGGGGGGCGAAGGTCGAGCAGGGCTTCGCTGCGCTCGATGCTCAAGGGCACCTGCCCGAGGGCGCGGTCGCCGAGCTGATTCACACCACGCGCATGACCCATTGTTTCGCCCTGGCGCATATTCAGGGCATTCCCGGTCACGCCGTGCTGGTCGACCATGGCCTTGCTGCACTGCGCGGCGCACTGTGGGACGAGGTGCGTGGCGGCTGGTTCACTGACGCCACGCGTTGCGGCGGCAAGTCCGCCTACCTGCATGCCTTCGTCGCCCTGGCCGCCAGCTCCGCCACGGTCGCCGGCCGGCCCGGTGCGCAAGTGCTGCTGGACGATGCCATCGGCATCATCGAACGGCATTTCTGGAGCGAGGGGGAGGGCGCGCTGCGCGAGAGCTTTACCTCTGACTGGGGCGATGAGGAGGCTTACCGCGGCGCCAACAGCAACATGCATGGTGTAGAAGCCTTTCTCGCCCTGGCCGATGTCACTGGCGATGTGCTCTGGCTGCAGCGTGCGCTGCGCATCGCCGAGCGCGTGATCCATCGGCACGCTGCCGTGCGCGGGCACGTGGTGCTCGAACATTTCGATGCGCAGTGGCAGGCGCTGCCGGAGTACAACGCCGACAACCGCGCTGACCCCTTTCGCCCCTACGGCAGCACGCCGGGCCATGCCTTCGAGTGGGCGCGGCTGCTGCTGCACCTGGAGGCCGCACTGAGGCAGGCCGGGTGCATTGCGCCTGACTGGCTGCTGGCCGATGCCGAAGGCCTGTTCGTCTGTGCCTGTAATCACGCCTGGCAGGCCGATGGTGCACCAGGATTGGTCTACAGCCTCGACTGGGAGAAGCGGCCGGTGGTACGCGCACGTTTGCACTGGGTGCATGCCGAGGCGGTTGCGGCGGCGGCCGCACTGCTGCAGCGAACCGCAGGGGCTGTGTACGAGCAGTGGTATCGGCAGTTCTGGACCTTCATCGCTGAGCATTTCATCGATCTGCGCGGCGGCAGCTGGCATCACGAACTCGACAGCGCCAACCAGCCGGCCGCCAGTATCTGGGCGGGCAAGCCCGATCTGTACCACGCCTATCAGGCGCTACTGCTGCCGCGTCTGGCGCTGGCGCCGAGCCTGGCTACGGCGCTGGCCGCGGATGTAACCAGGCGGTGACATTCATGCATCCTTTCGTTACCCGGGCCGCCGACGGCCCTGATTACACTCCCTGACAACGCAAGCACCACGACTTGCCCGATAACAACAAGAAAGGTACTTCGATGAACGTTATGACTCGCATCGCCACTGCCGTTTCCCTCGCGTCCCTGTTCCCCTTCGCCGCCCTGGCTGCCGACTCCAAAGGTACGGTGGAAGTGGTGCATTGGTGGACGTCCGGTGGCGAGGCCGCTGCGGTGAAGGTCCTGCAGGATCTGGTCGAAAAGGACGGTTTCACCTGGAAGGACGGTGCTGTGGCTGGTGGTGCCGGTTCCGCCGCCATGACGGTGCTGAAGACCCGTGTGGTGTCCGGCAACCCGCCGGGGGCAGCGCAGATCAAGGGCCCCGATCTGCAGGAGTGGGGCGCGCTGGATCTGTTGGCGCCACTCGATGAAGTGGCTAAGGCCAACGGCTGGGATGGCCTGCTGTCGAAGACCGTTTCCAAGACCATGCAGTACGACGGCCACTACGTAGCGGTGCCGGTGAACATTCACCGGGTCAACTGGTTGTGGATCAACCCGCAGGTGTTCGAGAAGGCCGGCATCGACAAGGCGCCTACGACCCTCGAAGAACTTTATGCCGCCGGTGACAAGCTCAAGGCTGCCGGTTTCATCGCCCTGGCCCATGGCGGCCAGCCCTGGCAGGACAGCACCGTATTCGAGGGTCTGGTGCTGAGCATCATGGGCGCAGAGGGCTTTCACAAAGCGTTCGTCGAAAACGATGAAGCGACCCTGACCAGCCCGCAGATGACCGAAGTATTCACCGCGCTGAAGAAGCTCTCCACTTACATGGACGATAACCGCGCCGGGCGTGACTGGAACCTGGCCACAGCCCAGGTGATCGACGGCAAGGCCGGCATGCAGATCATGGGCGACTGGGCCAAGAGCGAATGGACGGCCGCCGGCAAGGTAGCGGGCAAGGATTACCAGTGCGTGCCGATGCCGGGCACGGCTGGCAGCTACACCTACAACATCGACTCCATGGCCATGTTCAGGCTCAAGAACGAAGGCGACATCGCCGCCCAGCACTCCCTGGCGCGCATCGCCCTGGAGCCCGAGTTCCAGTATGTGTTCAACCAGAACAAGGGGTCGATCCCGGTGCGCGCCGACCTGGACATGAGCAAGTTCGACAGCTGTGCCCAGGCCTCGATGAAGGATTTCCAGGAGGCCGACCAGAACGGCAAGCTGGAACCGAGCATGGCTCACAGCATGGCCACCAACCTCGCCGTGCAGGGCGCCATCTTCGATGTGGTGAGCAACTTCATGAGCGAGAAAGACGCCGACCCGAGCAAGGCCGGCGCGCAGATCTACGCGGCGATCAAAGCCGCGCAGTAGCACCAGCGGGCCGGCACGCCGGCCCAATCCCGAATACTGCCTCGCGCGATTGGGCCCTTGCCTGGTCGGGGCATCGTTCGGCCCGAATTTCACTTCGCCAACTGGTAATGCCCGATGAGTCTCACCACGCAGATGACCAAGGCCTCACCTCTGGATGTGCTGCAACGCTGGCTGCCCAAGCTGGTGCTGGCGCCGAGCATGCTGGTGGTGTTGGTCGGCTTTTACGGCTACATCCTCTGGACCCTGGTGCTGTCGTTCAGCAACTCCAGCTTCATGCCCAGCTACAAGTGGGTCGGCCTGCAGCAGTACATGCGCCTGATGGACAACGACCGCTGGTGGGTGGCGAGCCAGAACCTGCTGGTGTTCGGCGGCCTGTTCATCGGCATCAGCCTGGTGATCGGCGTGTTTCTCGCGGTGCTGCTGGACCAGCGCATCCGTCGCGAGGGCTTCATCCGCACCATCTACCTCTATCCCATGGCGCTGTCGATGATCGTCACCGGCACCGCCTGGAAGTGGCTGCTCAACCCAGGCTTGGGCCTGGACAAGATGCTGCGTGACTGGGGCTGGGAGGGCTTTCGCCTGGACTGGCTGGTGGATCAGGACCGGGTCATCTACTGCCTGGTGATCGCCGCCGTGTGGCAGGCCTCGGGCTTTGTCATGGCGCTGTTTCTGGCCGGGCTGCGCAGCGTCGATCAGTCGATCATCCGCGCCGCCCAGGTGGATGGCGCAGGATTACCGACCATCTACCTGCGCATCGTCCTGCCCAGTCTGCGTCCGGTGTTTTTCAGCGCGGTGATGATTCTCGCGCACATCGCCATCAAGAGCTTCGACCTGGTGGCGGCGATGACCGCCGGTGGCCCCGGCTACGCCTCCGACCTGCCGGCGATGTTCATGTACTCCTTCACCTTCAGCCGCGGCCAGATGGGTGTCGGTTCGGCCAGTGCGATGCTGATGCTGGCCGCCATCCTCACGCTGCTGGTGCCGTATCTCTACTCGGAACTGCGGGGCAAACGTCATGACTGATGCGAGCGTCGCGCCGCGACGAACTGCCGATCACCTTTTGCCCCAGGGAGACGGTGCGAAACGACGGGTCAGGGCGATCACTCCCAGTCGTCTGGCGATCCACGCCACCCTGCTGTTCGCTGCCGCGCTGTATCTGGTGCCACTGGTGGTGATGCTGCTGACCAGCATCAAGACGCCCGACGACATTCGCACCGGCAACCTGCTGTCCTGGCCCGAGACCGTCACCCTGATCGGCTGGGTCAAGGCCTGGGGCGTGGTCGACGGCTACTTCTGGAACTCGGTGAAGATCGCCGTGCCGGGCGTGCTGATCTCCACGGTGATCGGCGCGCTGAATGGCTACGTGCTGTCGATGTGGCGTTTTCGAGGGTCGCAGCTGTTCTTCGGGCTGTTGCTGTTCGGCTGCTTCCTGCCGTTCCAGACCGTGCTCCTGCCGGCCTCGTTCACGCTTGGCAAGCTGGGCCTGGCCAACACCACCACGGGGCTGGTGCTGGTTCACGTGGTCTACGGCATCGCCTTCACCACGCTGTTCTTTCGCAACTACTACGTCACCGTGCCCGAAGCGCTGGTGCGGGCGGCGCGGCTCGATGGCGCCGGCTTCTTCACCATCTTCGGGCGCATTCTGCTGCCGATGTCGGTGCCGATCATCATGGTTTGCATGATCTGGCAGTTCACCCAGATCTGGAACGACTTCCTGTTCGGCGTGGTGTTCGCCAGTGGCGATGCGCAGCCGATCACCGTGGCGCTGAACAACCTGGTCAACACCAGCACCGGCGCCAAGGAATACAACGTCGACATGGCCGCCGCGATGATCGCCGGGCTGCCGACGCTGCTGGTGTACATCGTCGCGGGCAAATATTTCCTGCGTGGCCTCACGGCCGGTGCGGTCAAAGGCTGACACCCACGCCTTCATCTGTGGAGAAGTAAATGGCAACGCTCGAACTGTGCAATGTCAACAAGTCCTATGGCAGCGGCTTGCCGGATACCTTGAAGAACATCGAGTTGTCGATCGACTCCGGCGAGTTCCTGATCCTGGTCGGCCCATCCGGCTGCGGTAAATCCACCCTGATGAACTGCATCGCCGGGCTGGAGGACATCAGCGGCGGCGCGATCCGGGTCGATGGTGCCGACATCAGCGGCATGAGCCCCAAGGATCGCGACATCGCCATGGTGTTCCAGTCCTACGCGCTGTACCCGACCATGAACGTGCGCGACAACATCGCCTTCGGCCTGAAAATGCGCAATCTGGCGCCGGCCGACATCGACGAGGAAGTGGCGCGGGTGGCCCGGCTGCTGCAGATCGAGCACCTGCTGCAGCGCAAGCCCGGCCAACTCTCCGGCGGCCAGCAACAGCGCGTGGCCATGGGCCGGGCGTTGGCGCGGCGGCCGAAGATCTACCTGTTCGACGAACCGCTGTCGAACCTCGACGCCAAGCTGCGCGTGGAAATGCGCACCGAAATCAAGCTGATGCACCAGCGTCTGAAGACCACCACGGTGTACGTCACCCACGACCAGATCGAGGCCATGACCCTCGGTGACAAGGTGGCGGTGATGAAGGACGGCATCATCCAGCAGTTCGGCACGCCGCAGCAGATCTACAACGACCCGGCCAACCTGTTCGTGGCGAGTTTCATCGGTTCGCCGCCGATGAACTTCATTCCCGTACAGCTGCAACGCCGCGATGGCCAGTACTGGGCCGCACTCAACTCTACGCTCGGGGTCGCCGGCCAGGCGCGCTGCGAACTGCCGCTGGGCGACATGGCGCAAGGCCTGGAGAACCGTGAGGTGATCCTGGGCATTCGCCCGGAGCAGATCCAGCTGGCTGGCGAGGTCTCTGACGAGGCGCCGAGCATCTGCGCCGAAGTGGAGATCACCGAGCCCACCGGGCCGGACACCCTGGTGTTCGTCAACCTGAACCAGACCAAGGTCTGCTGCCGGCTGGCACCTGACGTGCTGCCCCAGGTCGGAGCCAGCCTGTCGCTGCGCTTCGAGCCGAGTCGGGCGCTGCTGTTCGATGCCCGGAGCGGCGAGCGCCTGCTGGCAAAAAAGCGCGTGGCCACTGACAACAAGGTGGCGCAGTTGAAGCGAGGTTAGCTGTGTCGCCTGGATGAAATCTGGGGCTGCCCAACCAACCTCCCCGGATTGCACTCGGGCTGCGCGATGCACCAAGTCACCCAGGGTGCGCCGTCCGCACCAAGGAAACGAAAAACCGTCGCTGCGGCGGTGATCCGCAGCATCGCTCAATAAAAACAATCAGGAGCAACGATGAAGACCACACCGCAAACCTTCACCCGCTCGCTTGGAGCTCCCTGTCTGCTGGCCCTGGCCATCGGCGCACCGCAGGCACAGGCCGTCGAGTTCACCGGTTACCTGCGCAGCGGTATCGGTGGTGCGGACACCGGCGGCACTCAGCAGTGCTTCCAGCTGCCGGGCGCGCAGTCGAAGTATCGTCTCGGCAACGAATGCGAGCAGTACATCGAGCTCGATCTGCGCCAGGATCTGTTTCGCCTGGATGACGGCTCGGTGATCAGCGTCGAAGGCATGGCCCAGCTCTACAACCAGTACGGTCATACCCCGAAGTTCACCGGTGATTACGGCTCTGCGCGAATGAACCAGATGTACGCCGAGTGGAGCAACATGCCCGCGCTCAACGGCGGCTCGCTGTGGGCCGGGCGGCGTTTCTACAAGCGTAACGACATCCACATCTCCGACTTCTACTACTGGAACCAGAGCGCCACCGGTTTCGGTATCGACGAGATGAAGATTGGTGACCTCAAGTACAGCTACGTGTTTTCGCGTAAGGACAACTACGACCAGGAGCCCTACATCAACCGCCACGATTTCAACGTCGGCGGTTTTCAGGTCAATCCGGGGGGCGAGCTGGAGGTGGGTGTCAGCTATATCGACAAGCCCGACAGTACCGACAGCCACAGCGGTTGGGCGGTGACCGCGCAGCACAAGCAGGAGGACTTCCTCGGTGGGGTCAACACCTTCGCCCTGCAGTACGGGCGCGGGCCGGGCACCGGCCTGGGCTATACCGGCGATCCGACCCTCGACAACAGCAACCGCAGCTGGCGCCTGGTGGAGTTCTTCGACTTCCAGATGACGCCGCGTCTCGGCGGCCAGGTGCAGCTGGTCTACCAGAAGGACAAGCGCCCGGACGGCGCGGATCAGAACTGGTTGTCCATCGGCGGCCGCACCAGCTACGCCTTTACCGAGCAGTTCAAGCTGGTCGGCGAAATCGGTCGCGATCAGGTTGAGGCGCCCGGTGGCACGCGCAAGCTGACCAAGTTCACCATCGCGCCGACCTGGTCGCCAGCGGGGCCAGGTTTCTGGGAGCGCCCGGAAATTCGTCTGTATTACACCTATGCGAGTTGGAACAAGGCAGCGCAGCGGGCCGCCAACCTGTTGGCCGACGGTTCGGCACTGTCCGAGAACGGCGCCTTCGGCAGCGCCCGCAACGGCTCCAACTTCGGCGTGCAGGTGGAGTACTGGTGGAAGTAGGGCGCTTGTAGACTGTGCCCGCTGCAAAAACAGCCGGTGCGCACGGCGCACCCTACGTCAGATGGCGCAGACCTCCCGTAGGGTGCGCCGCGCGCACCTGGCTTTTATCGAAGCAACCGTGCCACACGCCCGTAGCCCGGCTGCAATCCGGGGCGATTCCTGCAGCGGCCTCGGATTTCATCCGGGCTAAAGTTGACGGACATAGCGCGCAGATTGATCGGTGCGCACGGCGCACCCTACGTTAGATGGCGCAGACCTCCCGTAGGGTGCGCCGTGCGCACCAGGCTTCTACTGTCGGAGCAATTTGGTCATCGGCTCCCCGGATTGCATCCGGGCTACAACAGCCCCGCCACCAGGCGCCCGAGCACTTCCATGGCCTGCTCGCTGCGCGGGCTCCAGGGGTGGCCGTAGTTCAGCCGCGCGCAGTGGCGAAAGCCCTGGCTGGCGGAGAAGATCGGCCCCGGCGCCAGGCTGATGCCCTGCGCCAGGGCCAGGCGCAGCAGTTGCAGCGAGTCCAGGCGCTCGGGGAACTCGAACCAGAGAAAGTAACCGCCGGCCGGTCGCGTGACGCGGGTGCTGGCGGGAAAATGCCGCGCCGCTGAGGCAAGCATCGCGCTCTGCTGCATTTCCAGCGAGTGACGCAGCTTGCGCAGATGGCGGTCGTAGCCGCCGTGCTGCAGGTAATCCGCCAGTGCCGCCTGGGCCGGCACCGAGGGGGAGATGGTGGTCATCAGCTTGAGCCGGGTGATCTGTTCGGCATAGCGTCCACCGGCCACCCAGCCAATCCGATAGCCGGGCGCCAGGCTCTTGGAAAACGAGCTGCAATGCATCACCAGCCCTTCGCGATCGAAGCTTTTCACCGGCTTGGGCGGGTGGCTGCCGAAGTACAGCTCGGCATACACATCGTCTTCGATCAGCGGCACCTGATGCTCGACCAGCAGTTCGTACAGCGCCTGCTTCTTCGTCTCGCTCATGCTGGCGCCAAGCGGGTTCTGCAGGCTGCTCATGAACCAGCAGGCCTTGATCGGCAATTTTTGCAGGCTGTCGGAGAGGGCGCCCAGGTCGATGCCCTCGCGCGGGTGCACGGGAATTTCCACCGCCTTGAGCTGCAGGCGTTCCAGTACCTGCAGGCAGGCGTAGAAGGTCGGCGACTCGATGGCTACCAGATCGCCCGGCTGGGTCACGCACTGCAGGCAGAGGTTGAGCGCTTCCATGGCGCCGTTGCTGATCACCAGTTCCTCCATCGGCAACATCACGCCGCTGACCATGTAGCGCAGAGCGATCTGCCGGCGCAGGTCAGCGTTGCCGGCGGTCATGTCGGCGATGATCTCGTGCGGCGAGAGCATGCGCAGGGCGTGCGCCATGCTCTTGGCCAGGCGCGGCAGGGGGAACAGGTCGGGGCTGGGGAAGGCCGAGCCGAATGGCACGGTGTGCGGGTCTTTCAGTGAGGCGAGTACCGAGAACACCAGCTCGCTGACGCCCACATCGGTGGTCTGCGCGGCGTGGGCGGAAAGCTCCGGCTCATGCAGCGGGCGTTTGGCATGTTCACGGACGAAGTAACCGGAGCGTGCCCGGGCCTGGATCAGGCCGCGGTCTTCCAGCAGGTAGTAAGCCTGGAACACGGTGGATGGGCTGACCCCGTAGGTACGGCTGGCATGGCGCACCGACGGCACCTTTTCACCCGGGCCGAGCACGCCGGTACGGATCAGCTCGGCGATCTCGTCGGCGAATTTCTCGTAGCGCTTCATCCTGTCCTGGTTCACCGAGGTAAAGAGGGGAGGTGAATACTTTACGGGGTGAGCGGCAGACATGGCAGGGTCTCGTGAAGGGGACGTACATCGGATGTGGCAACCGTAGCCCGGATGCAATCCGGGGACGTATCTCGAACCGCCGCGGATTGCATCCGGGCTACGCTATTCGCCGCGGGGCGCGGCTCCTACAGGAATGTGGCAGAACCCGTAGGAGCCCCGCCTCGGGGCGAAGCGCTAGCGCAGCGGCGCGAGGAAGGTGCTCTGGGTGCTGACGCGGCTGTCCGGGTCGGCCTGGTCGCTGACCTCGAACGCCAGGGTGCGTGTGCTGGCAGTGTTCTCGGCAGACGTGAGCGCCACGTTCAGCGGCAGGTCGCGGATTTCCCCCGGCGCCAGGTTCAGCGTGCTCGGGCCGTGCAGTTCGAAGTCGCCGGGCTCGACCAGGGTGATCACATAACTACGCGGCTGCTGGGTCTTGTTGATGATCTTCAGGCTATAGATGTTCTCGATCTGGCCCAGCGCATTCTCGCGATACAGGCCACGGTCGCGGGTTACGTCCAGGGAGATCAGCGGGCGTTCGGCCAGCGCCCAGACGAAGGCGCCGATCATCACCGCCAGCATCGCCGCGTAGCCGATCAGGCGTGGCCGCAGCCAGTGGGTCTTGCCGCCTGCCAGTTCGTTCTCGGAGCTGTAGCGCACCAGGCCACGGGCATAGCCGAGCTTGTCCATCACACTGTCACAGGCGTCGATACAGGCGCCGCAACCGATGCATTCGAGCTGCAGGCCATCGCGGATGTCGATGCCGGTGGGGCAGACCTGCACGCACATCGTGCAGTCGATGCAATCGCCCAGGCCCTCGGCCTTGTAGTCGGCGTCCTTGCGCCGTGGGCCACGGTTTTCGCCACGGGCGGTGTCGTAGGAGATGATCAGCGAATCGCTGTCGAACATCACGCTCTGAAAGCGCGAGTAGGGGCACATGTCGCGGCACACCTTCTCACGCAGCCAGCCGGCGTTGATATAGGTGGCGGCGCTGAAGAACAGTACCCAGAACGCGGTGCTGGCACCCACCTCGAAGGTCAGCAGATCCAGCGTCAGCTGGCGTATGGGCGTGAAGTAGCCGACGAAAGCCAGCGCCGTCACCAGGCTCACTGCCAGCCACAAACCGTGCTTGGCAATGCGCCGCGCCAGTTTCTGCAGGGACCAGGGCGCGGCGTCGAGCTTGATACGCTGGCCGCGGTCGCCCTCGGTGATCTGCTCCACGCGCATGAACACCCAGGTCCACACGCTCTGCGGGCAGGCGTAGCCGCACCAGACCCGACCGGCCAGCACGGTGATGAAGAACAGACCGAAGGCGGCGATGATCAGAATGGCCGAGAGCAGGATGAAATCCTGCGGCCAGAAGGTCGCGCCGAAGATATGGAACTGGCGGTTCTGCAGATCCCAGAGCACGGCCTGGCGACCGTTCCAGTCGATCCAGGCGGTGCCGAAGAACAGCAGGAACAACAGCCCGGCACCGATCAGGCGCAGGTTGCGATAGCGCCCGGTGAAGCTGCGGGTATGAATCGGGCCGCCGGCCTGGGCCGGTGTCAGGCGGATGGGTCTGGCGGGGTCGATGGTCTCGACGGCTCGCACGGGGATCAGTTCGGTCATGGTCTTGCCCTCATCAGGCGTTTATCAGGCTGGCGCCATGATCCGAGTGCAACTGATCGCGAAACAGACTCAGGTTTTCGATAAAAAAGCAGATCAGATGATTGTTACGCGTGTCCGCTGAAATCTGCGAAAGATCGCCAGGCACCGTCCTGTCTAATGTCTGGCGCTTTCATAGCGAGCGATACAGCGACCACCCTGCGACATCGCGCCGCGCCAATCAGAGCGCGGTATCGCCGGCTGGCGTTTTTCTCTGATCCGGTTTTTTAAGGCTTTTCTGGCGCTGTTTTCGGCACACGCCTGGCAGGCATAGTCGACGCCCCGTGATCAGGAGGCATGCCTGCATGTACCAATACGACGATTATGACCGCGCGCTGGTGCGTGAGCGCGTCGCCCAGTTCCGCGACCAGGTACAGCGGCGCCTGGCTGACGAACTGAGCGAAGAGGAGTTCTTGCCGCTGCGGCTGCAGAACGGCCTCTACCTGCAGAAGCATGCCTACATGCTGCGTGTGGCGATCCCTTACGGCACCCTGTCGGCCAAGCAGATGCGCGCCCTGGCGCACATCGCCCGCGAGTACGACCGGGGCTATGGGCACTTCACCACGCGGCAGAACATCCAGTTCAACTGGGCCGAGCTCGAGCGTGTGCCGGACATTCTCGACTGGCTGGCCGAGCACGACATGCATGCCATTCAGACCTCCGGCAACTGCGTGCGCAACATCACCACCGAAGCCTTTGCCGGGGTCGCGGCCGACGAGTACCTCGACCCGCGCCCGCTGGCCGAGATTCTCCGGCAGTGGTCGACGGTCAACCCGGAATTCCTGTTCCTGCCACGCAAGTTCAAGATCGCTCTGTGCGCCGCTGCAGAGGATCGCGCGGCGGTGCAGGTGCATGACATCGGCCTGCAGCTGTACCACGACGAAACCGGCGAGTTGCTGTTGCGGGTGCTGGTCGGCGGTGGCCTGGGGCGCACGCCGATCATTGCCCAGCAACTGCGCGAGGGCCTGTCCTGGCGCGATCTGCTGTCTTACGTCGAGGCCATTCTGCGTGTCTACAACCGCCACGGCCGACGCGACAACAAGTACAAGGCGCGGATCAAGATCCTGGTCAAGGCCCTGGGCATCGAGGCGTTCGCCAGCGAGGTGGAACGCGAATGGCAGATGATCAAGGATGGCCCGGCGCAGCTCACGGACGACGAATATCAGCGCGTCGCGGCGTCCTTCCACAAGCCAGCCTATGTGCCGCAGGACGCCATCGATCTCGATTTCGGTACGCATCTGGCGCAGGACGAGGCCTTTGCCCGCTGGGTCGCACGCAATGTCATGGCGCATCAGGTGCCTGGCTATGTCAGCGTGGTGCTGTCGACCAAGCCTGGTATCAGCGCACCGCCCGGCGATGTCAGCGCCGAGCAGATGGAGGCGCTGGCCGACTGGAGCGAGCGCTACGGCTTCGGCGAGATTCGCGTCGCCCATGAGCAGAACCTGGTGCTGCCGGATGTGCGCAAGGCCGATCTCCACGCGCTGTGGACACAAGCCCGGGCTGCCGGGCTGGGCACGGCCAACGCCGGCCTGCTCACCGACATCATCGCCTGCCCGGGTGGCGACTTCTGCGCGCTGGCCAACGCCAAGTCGATTCCCATTGCACAGGCGATCCAGCAGCGTTTCGACGATCTCGACTACCTGCATGATCTGGGTGATATCAGCCTGAACATTTCCGGCTGCATGAACGCCTGCGGCCATCACCATATCGGCAACATCGGCATCCTTGGCGTCGACAAGAACGGCAGCGAGTGGTACCAGCTCACCCTCGGCGGCAGCCAGGGCCAGCAGGCGGCACTGGGCAAGGTGATCGGCCCATCCTTCGCCGCCGAGCAGGTGCCCGAAGTGATCGAGCGTATCGTGCGCACCTACGTGGATCATCGCGAGGTCTACGAGGGCTTTCTCGATACCTTCCAGCGCATTGGTCTGGAGCCCTTCAAGGAGCGCGTGTACAGCCGGGAGGTGACGGCATGAACAACCTGATTCGCCTGGTCGAGGGGCAGGCCCGTGTCGTCATTGACGATCCTTGGCAACTGCAGGGCGAAGAGAGCGGCGCGCCGCTTATCCTGCCGCTGGCGGTCTGGCGTGAGCGACAGCCAGCGCAAGTACTCGAGGGAGGAGCGCCGAGTGCCGATGGCGTGTTGCTGCAGGTGGATGACGACCCGGAAACGCTGCAGCCGTTTCTCGCCAGCCTGCCGCTGATCGCCATCGACTTCCCCAGCTTTCGCGATGGTCGCGGCTACAGCCAGGCCTACCTGTTGCGCACGCGCCTGGGCTGGCGCGGTGAGCTGCGGGCCGTGGGCGATGTGCTGCGCGACCAGCTGGCGCACATGCGCCAGTGCGGCTTCGATGCCTTCGCCGTACGTGCCGACAAATCGCTGGAGGATGCACTCAAGGGCCTGCAAGGGCTCAGTGTGTTGTATGGTCGTTCGGTTATCGAGCCGCGTCCGCTGTTTCGTCGT
The DNA here is from genome assembly GCF_050473265.1 of Pseudomonas pichavaramensis. NCBI lineage: Bacteria > Pseudomonadati > Pseudomonadota > Gammaproteobacteria > Pseudomonadales > Pseudomonadaceae > Pseudomonas > Pseudomonas pichavaramensis. The sequence goes on from NZ_JBJKFJ010000017.1 coordinate 27,929, forward strand.
GGGCGCCATAAGGAGGAGTCGAGATCATGATGGTGCGTGGCCTGTTCTGGCTGGTATTGCTGCAGTTGTTCGGCGTAGCCCTCAACCACTGGCTGTTGCCGATGTTGCCTGGCTCGATCATCGGCCTGCTGTTACTTTCGATCTGGTTGATGGCGCGCGGCGCCGTGCCTGAGCCGCTGCAACAGGCGGCCAACGGTCTGCTGCCCTACCTGCCGCTGCTGCTCGCCGTGCCAGCCTCGGGCATCATGACCAGTGGTGAGCTGCTGTTTGGCGAGCTGCCGGTAATCGCCACAGCGCTGGTGCTGTCCTTGCTAGTCACCGTGCCGTTATGCGGCTGGCTGCTGCAGACACTGATCCGCCGTCAGGAGCGCAAGGGATGACGTTGCTGACACATCACCCGCTGTTTGCCATCGCCCTGACGCTCGCCGCTTTCCTGATCGCTGTCTGGCTGTACCGCCGCAGCGGCTGGCTGGTCCTGCAGCCCGTGCTGGTGTCGGTGACACTGATCGTCGGTACCCTGTGGCTGTGCGGGGTGGACTACGCCACCTATCGCGCCGGCGCCGAGCCGGTGGCCTGGTTGCTCGGTCCGGCCACCGTGGCCCTGGCCGTGCCGTTGCAACACAACATCCAGCGTATTCGCCAGCTGTTCTGGCCGATCATGATCACGCTCTGCGCCGGTGGCGCGCTCTCGGTCGGTCTGACCCTGCTCATCGGCTGGGCCCTGGGTGCGGACTGGAGCGTGGTGATGAGCCTGGCGCCGAAGTTCGTGACCATGCCGATTGCCATGCCGGTGGCCGAGCAGATCGGCGGTGTGGCGTCGCTGGCAGCGGTGATGGTGATGCTCACCGGTGTGATCGGTACGGCGTTGGGGCCGTTGCTGCTGCGCTGGGCCGGGGTCGATCATCCTGCGGCGCGGGGCCTGAGCTATGGCATCAATGCTCACGCCATCGGCACCGCCCATGCGTTGCAGGAGGGCGAGGAGTGCGGCGCCTTCGCTGCGCTGGGCATGAGCCTGCTGGGCATCATGACAGCGGTGCTGTTGCCACTGTTGCTGGCCTGAGTCCGGCTTCCCCGGCAGCAATTGCCGGGGAGTAGGGCGGAATCCCGCCATCTGCCTCTGAGTGTGGGCGAGCATCTGGCGAGATGTCGCCAGGGCTCGGTCGTTCTCCGCCGCGTCGCGCCTTGTTCCGCGCGGCTGCGTCTTATCGTGGCACGTCTATTGCTCCAGCCGGCGGCGCGCTGGAGTACGCCCGCCAAGAGGCCCGGAACATCCTTCCTCCCGCCGCGCCGCAGACCTGCGGCCATCGCCCATGAGCGGCCCACACGGCTGCTACCCGAAACCTTGCCTGCACGGCCCAGCGTCGTGCGACAACACTGGACTGTCCCATGAAGAAAATCCTGCTGACGCTGCTCTGCTTCAGCGTGCTCGGTTGCTCCAAACCCCAGGAGCCCGAGAAAACCGTCGACGTACTGCTGATCGGTGCCGGCATCATGAGTGCCACGCTCGGCACCTACCTCAACGAACTGCAGCCAGACTGGAACATCGAAATCTACGAGCGTCTCGACCGCGTAGCCGGGGAGAGCTCCAACGCCTGGAACAACGCGGGTACCGGCCACTCCGCGTTCTGCGAGATGAACTACACGCCGGAAACTGCCGATGGCGGTATCGACATCAGCAAGGCCATCACCATCAATGAAGCCTTCGAGATCTCCAAGCAGTTCTGGGCCACGCAGATCGAGCGTGAGGTCCTCGGCAAGCCGAAGACCTTCATCAACAATGCGCCGCACATGAGCTTCGTCTGGGGCGAGGACAACATCGAGTACCTGCGCAAGCGCCACGCCGCCATGCAGCACAGCAACCTGTTCCGCGGCATGGAGTACAGCGAAGACCCGGCGCAGATCGCCCAGTGGGTGCCGCTGATCATGCAGGGCCGTGACCCGCAGCAGAAGGTTGCCGCTACTCGCATGGCCATCGGCACCGACGTCAACTACGGCGAGATCACCCGTCAGCTGACCAACGCCCTGATCGGCAAGGACAAGGCCCAGCTGTTCCTGCAGCATGAAGTCCGCGACTTCGAGCGCAACGCCGATGGCACCTGGCGCGTTACCGTGGCCGATCTGGCCAGGGATGAAGTGAAGACAGTCAACGCCCGCTTCGTCTTCATCGGTGCTGGCGGCGGTGCGCTGAAACTGCTGCAAAAGTCCGGGATCGAAGAGGCCGAAGGCTATGCCGGCTTCCCGGTCGGCGGCCAGTTCCTGGTCACCCGCAACCAGGATGTGGTTGCCCAGCACCTGGCCAAGGTCTACGGCAAGGCTTCGGTTGGCTCGCCGCCGATGTCGGTGCCGCACCTGGACACCCGCGTGATCGATGGTGAAACCGTGCTGCTGTTCGGCCCGTTCGCCACCTTCTCCACGAAGTTCCTGAAAAATGGCTCGCTGCTGGACATGTTCAGCGCCATGACCACCGATAACTTCCTGCCGATGGTCAACGCCGGGATCGACAACTGGTCGCTCAGCACCTACCTGATGGGGCAGCTGATGCTCAGCCAGGAGGACCGCATGGCCTCCCTGCGTGAGTACTTCCCCGGTGCCCGCGATGAGGACTGGGAGCTGATCAATGCCGGTCAGCGTGTACAGATCATCAAGAACGACCCAGTCAAGGGCGGTGTACTGCAGTTCGGCACCGAGGTGGTGACTTCCGCTGACGGCAGCATCAGCGCATTGCTGGGTGCTTCGCCGGGGGCCTCGACTGCTGCGCCGATCATGTTGCACCTGATCGAGAAGGCGTTCGCTGACAAGGTCGCCACTGCCGAGTGGCAGGCGCGCCTGAAAGCGATCATCCCGTCCTACGGGCAGAAGCTCAACGACGACCTGGAGCTGACCAACCGCATTCGTCAGTGGAGCAGCGAGCGTCTGCAGCTGCTGCACGTCGAGGTTGCGCCGGACATGGAATTGCCGGTCGAGCCCGAACCTGCGGAAGTGACCTTGTAACGTCGCCCTCGCTCCAAGAGCCCGCCCTGCGTCATGCGCACGGCGGGTTTTTTCTTGGATCACCATCCGTCCCGTACGTAATCATCGAGGCCATCCGAGAGCTAAGGATTTCGCGGCTAAAGCCGCTCCTACGGAACAGATGAACACCTGTAGGAGCGGCTTCAGCCGCGATGCTTTTGTCGATGCCAAAGCCCCCCGGATTGCATCCGGGCTACGCAACCGTACGTGATCATCAAGGCGATTCGAGAGCTAAGGGTTTCGCGGCTAAAGCCGCTCCTACGGAGCAGATGAACACCCGTAGGAGCGGCTTTAGCCGTGATGCTTTTGTCGATGTCAAAGCCCCTCGGATTGCATCCGGGCTACGCAACCGTAGGCGATCATCAAGGCGATCCGAGAGCTGAGGATATCGCGGCTAAAGCCGCTCCTACGGAGCAGATGAACACCCGTAGGAGCGGCTTCAGCCGCGATGCTTTTGTCGACGCCAAAGCCCCGGATTGCATCCGGGCTACGCAACTGGTCGGCATGGCTGGTAAGGCTGTCGCAGCTGAAGCCCCTCCCACGGATTGTGAGGGGCGATGGTTGTGGGAGGCGCTTTAGCGGCGAACTGCTGCCGTCACTCCGTCAAGGTCATCAGAATGTCGGCGTACCAGGTGCAGTTCAGCCCCAGCGCTTCGTCCTGATCTTCATCGCGGTTGCCGAGCAGGCGGGTGGAGTGGATGCCGAGCAGGTGCCAGGGCAACTCGCCGTCGACGCTGGAGCGCTTGACCACCGGGGCGCCGCTGATACCGCGATGGGTACGGCCGTCGGTGAGGAAATAACCAAGCCCCTGGAAGCGCAGGCCGAACGAGGAGGCCAGGCCGGCATGCCGTGCCACCGGCATGCGGTGCAGGGTGTCCTGAAACCCGAGCGGGAAGCCGACTACCAGCAGCGTCGAACCAATTTCCACATGCTCGTCGGCCTGCAGCAGATGCTGCGGTGTGAAGGCCTGGTAGACGCTTCCTGCCGGCAGCGCCGACTGGTCCAGTTCGATCACGGCCACGTCGATCTCACCGGCACCATCGATACCCTGATGCCACTGGCGCTGTTCGCCTTCATACAGCGCGATGCTGAAGTCGGCGGTGCTGGCCAGATTGTCTGCATCGCAATGCAGCTCGATCTGCAGGGCATCCGGTTGATGGCCGCTGGGCTCGTCGAGCACCACGTGGCGGCTGGTCACCAGAAACAGGCGTTTGTCTCGTGCGAAGAAGAAACCGCTGGCATTGGTCAGTGTCTGTCCCGCTGCCAGGGTGGTGATGCGGGCGGCGCTCAACATCAGTGAATCGATCATGGCCTGGGCCTCCTGCCAGTCTGTGGCCTATTCACTGACTGCCAAAACCGTGACAGGTTCGTCTGGTCGTATCGAGCCAGCGCCATGGTGGATGCAGTGGGTCGGTAGGGTGCGCCGTGCGCACCGGGCAACGGTATGGATCGCAAGGTGCGCACGACCTGGGCGGCCCCGCGACACCCCACGGACATCACGGTGCTGTCGGTTCATCCTCGTTGCGATCCAGCGCCACCTGGCGGATCGACAGGCGAATCTCGGCCGGCAGCACGCGCTTGGCAGCGCCTTCGGCCAGCTCGCTGAGCAGCGGGTGATGGCTCAGCTTGCCGGCTTCGTCCTGGCGCAGCACGCCCTGATCCAGCAGGCTCTGGATGAAGTGGCGGAACAGGCTCTTGTCGAAGAACTCCGGTGCGTTCAGGCCATGCAGGATGGACAGGCGCTGGGCCATCACCGTGCACAGGTCTTCCAGCTCCTCGGCGCTGATCGCGTTCTGCCCGGCGTTGAGCAGCAGGGCGATGGCCATGTAGAAGCGCTGCAGGGTCTGCGCCACCGAGCGCGACAGCAAGGTCAGCAGCACGAACTGGCGCGAGCTGGGCGCCGGGCGCACGTACACGTCGCCCTCGACCTTGAGCAGGCCCTGTTCGACGAAGGCCGCCAGCCACTGGTCGATCACGCCTTCCAGCTCGCTCTGCTCCCAGCGAATGAACAGCTCCGCCTGCAGGTACGGATACAGGGCGCCGGTAAAGCGCAGAATCTGTTCGCGGCTGATCCGTGCGCTGCTCTGGAAGAAGCTCGCCAGCAGCGCCGGCAGGGCGAAGATGTGCAGCACGTTGTTGCGGTAGTAGGTCATCAGGACGGCGTTCTGCTCGTCCAGATAGAGAATCTTGCCCAGCGCATCCTTCTGCTCGGCCAGCAAGTCCATGCCCTGCACGTGCTCGATCAGCGCCGCGCCGTCGCCTTCCGGCAAGGTGGTGTGCGGCGAGTAGGGCACCGCGCGCAGCAGCGCCAGGTACAGGTCGAGCACGCGAGTCAGCGCGCGCTCATCCAGTGCCAGCTTGCTGGTGGACAGCAGCGCCAGGGCCACCAGGTTGACCGGGTTGACCGCAGCCGCCTCGTTGAGATGGCGCGCCACATGCTCGCCCAGACGATTGGTGGTCGCGTTGAGCCAGCTCGGACGGTATTGCGGGCCCAGCTCCTGCTGGCGCCAGCCGGGTTGTTGCTGGTCGAGAAACTCACCCAGCTTGATCGGCTCACCGAAGTTCACCGACACCTGACCGAAACGCTGCTTGAGTGCACCGAGCACCTTGAACAAATCGAAGATCGACTCTTTCTTCTTGCTCGCGCCGCGCAGTTCGCCCAGGTAGGTGCGGCCTTCGAGCACGCGCTCGTAGCCGATGTACACCGGCACGAAAACGATGGGCAGGCGATGCGAACGCAGGAAGCTGCGCAGGGTGATCGCCAGCATGCCGGTCTTCGGCCTGAGCATGCGCCCGGTGCGCGAACGGCCACCCTCGACGAAGTACTCCACCGGGAAGCCCTTGCTGAACAGGGTGTGCAGGTACTCGTTGAATACGGCGGTGTACAGCGGGTTGCCCTTGAAGGTGCGGCGCATGAAGAAGGCGCCGCCACGGCGCAGCAGGCTGCCGATCACCGGCATGTTGAGGTTGATGCCGGCGGCGATGTGCGGCGGCGTCAGGCCGTTGCGGAACAGCAGGTAGGACAGCAGCAGGTAATCGATATGGCTGCGATGGCAGGGCACATAGATCACCTCGTGGCCCTGGGCGATGTCGCGCACACCTTCGACGTTGTGCACCTTGATGCCGTCGTAGATCTTGTTCCAGAACCAGCTCAGCACCAGTTCGAGAAAGCGGATCACCGTGTAGGTGTAGTCCGAGGCGATCTCGTTGCCATAGCGCAGCGCCTGGGCTTCAGCCTTCTCCAGGCTGATCTTCTCGCGCTCGGCTTCCTCGGCGATGGCCTGGCGTACCAGCGGGTCATGCACCAGGCCCTTGACCAGGTTGCGTCGGTGCGAGACGTCTGGACCGATCACCGCCGCCTTCTGGTTGCGGAAATGCACGCGCAGGATGCGGTTCACCATGCGCAGGGTGCGTTCCTGGCCTTTGTCCTGTTCGACCAGCTCACGCAGATGGATCGGCGTGGAGAACTGCACACGGGTCTTGCGCCCGAGAATCAGGATGCTCACCAGCCGGCGCAGGCGCCCGGTGACGGCCCAGCTGTCGGCGAACAGCAGCTTCCAGGGGCTGGTCTCGCGATCCGGCGACTGCCCCCAGAACACGCTGACCGGCACGATTTGCGCGTCGTCCACGGCGTGCTGGCCGAGGGCAGCAACCACGCGATCGAGGGTTGGCGAAATGCCGCGTTTGTCCTGACGGCCGAACCAGTCAGGCTCCGGCGTCAGGTAGAAGAAGGCGGCGGGCTCGATATGGTCCCCGACCGCCACCGGCAGCACCGGACGCGGCAGACCGGCCTTGGTGCACTCGCGGTCGACCACCGCCAGGTCGCTCACAGAAGGCTGCTGCAGCACGTAGAACACCGGTTTGCTGCGGTCGAGCTTGAGGGTGAAGGCGGACTGGTTGATGGTTTCCGAGCGTACCCAGAGGTACAGCAGGCGGCGCAACGCGCTGAAGGCCATGCGGCGGAAAGGGGAGCGGGTCATACGAACTCTTGGGCAATTAAACGAGCGGATGCTCGGGAAGGGCGCTAGTGTGCCGCAAGCCTGTCTGGCCGGCAAAAAACTCGTGCGTCCAGGCAGTCAGCCCGGCCAGCATGCAGGCGACGTGTGACGAAAAAACGGTCAACGATTCAGCACCCGTTGATCAACAGAACTGCAAATCGGGTTTGGGGTTCCCGATCAGAATGGCGAGTCAGGCCGCCCCGGTGGTGCGGACCGACTCCTGAGCGACTGGTTGCGCCCGGGTATCGGCTAGCAGCGAGCTCTGCCCGCGAAGCGTCGGTACTTGGGGGCGCGAGCAAGGCCCGCACTTGCAGGTTTCCTGCCTATCTGTAGCCCGGATGAAATCCGGGGAAGGCGCTGTCCCTACGCCAACTTCATCACCACAACGCCGGCCGCGATCACCGCGCACGCCAGCAGGCGAATCGGTCGTAGCGATTCCTTGAGCAGCACCATCCCCAGCAGCACGGCGAACACCACACTGGTCTCGCGCAGCGCCGACACCAATGCCACCGGCGCCTGGGTCATGGCCCAGATCACGATGGTATAGGCCGCCATCGACATCGCCCCTCCGGCCAGACCACCACGCCAGTGTGGCCCCAGTTGAAGAAAGGCACGTGGCCCGCGAATGATGGCCAGCACTGTCGCCATCACCAGGCCGTTGACGGTGAACAGCCACAGCGAATAACTCAGCGCAGCGCCATTGCTACGGGCCCCCATGGCATCGCACAGCGTGTAGCCCGCGATGAACAGAGCCGTCATCAATGCGCAGAACAGCATCGCCATTTGTGGCGCCTTGTGCTGTCCGCCGCGCAGTGCCATCAGCCAGATACCCGTTACCAGCACCAGCAGCCCCAACAGCTGCAGGTTATTCAGGCCATCATTCAGGAACAGCAATGACAGCAGCGCGACCATCAGCGGGGAGCTGCCACGGGCAATCGGATAGACCTGGCCCAGGTCACCGTATTGATAAGCGCGGGCGAGGAAGAAGTTGTAGCCGATGTGCAGCAACGCCGACAGCGCGATCCATGGCCAGGCAGAGGCCTGCGGTACGGCCACCAGCGGCAGGGCACAGAGCGCCACCAGACCGGCGCCGATCTGGATCAGCGTGGCGGTGAGGAAACGGTCGAGACCGATCTTGAGCAGGGCGTTCCAACCGGCATGCAGGGCAGCGGCGGTGATGACGGCGAGAAAGACCGTGGTTTCCAAGAGCGGGCCTCGATGAGGTCAATGGGATGTCGCAGTCTACCGGGAGTCGATGACGAAACGTGCAGGCATCGAGGGCGCTGTGATCAGCGCGAAATCGTCAGCAAGACGGCCACCCACAGACCCAGGGTCGCCAGGAAGTTCACCGTGAATACCAGGCCACGAAGCCGAACATTCGTCGTACAAATCTGCACGCTACTGTGTGCGACCCGGCCAAGAATGAAGATCCAGGCCAGCCAGACCGCAACGGCCGGCGCGACCTGCTGCTGAATCAACAACAGGCATGCGGCATGGAAGAAAACGGGCCACTCGAACTGGTTGGACAGATTGGCGCTGATGCGCGGTTCGACCGCTGCCCATGGATTGCTTCCGTCGGCTCTGCCGCCAATATCCCAGACCTTGGGCGCGCGTGCGAGCGTCAGCAATACATAGAGAAAAGCACTAAGCGCCACATGCGCGGCCATTGGCAGTATCAGTGGATGCATGCTTTGGTCCTCGACGGAGGTTGATTGCGTACCCCAATTGTGGAATTCGGGCGCTAACGCCGTGCCTCATGCATGAATCGGCGCGAGCGGAGGTACAGAGCCGGGCGCCGCACTCAGGTATATCGACGAGCCTGCTTTGTACGCAGCGCCAATATAACGGACAGCGGCCCACAAACCAGCAGTAGCGCGTGTGGCCAGCTTCGCAGCCAGGAAAGCACGGCAAGTACGGACTCAAGGTCATTGATGAAGTGGAACAGGAGCATTGGCGTTACTTCGATGATGGCCAGCAATGCAAATGAAACCACTGCGATAACACCAAACATCGAGTTGGACTGCTTGCGTACCAGCAGCGCGGCATATACCAATAGCGTGTATGCCGCGAACAACGGCCAGTGCACGGTGGGCAGATGTATCGTTTCCATAGACGCATCTCTGTCGAGGCCGATGTGGGCGCAAGAGCGTGTTTCGCATGACTGACGGATCAATCAGCGCTTTCTCGGGGGAGCCTGTATAAGCGTTTGCGTGTTGCGAATGAGCCTTTGACCGGGCTGCTGTCGCAGCCGGTCTTGGGCGCACCATCATTGGCCGAAGAGGCCGCAAGTGGCAGCGGCCTCGGCGCGCCTCAGGGCGTTACGCAGCTGTAGCTGGCAGCCTGGTTCTTGTCACCGCCGTTGTAGTGGGCGTAGCTCGGGTAGGCGCACAGCGGCATCTGCCGCTCGGGCATCGACGGTGCCTTGGCCACCATGCTGGCCGGTGCCTCGCCGTTGCTGCGCCAGTTCTCCAGCGCGGTCAGCGGGTCGAAGTCCTCGAAGGCCTGGCCGCCGCCGCAGTGGGTCATGCCCGGCACCACGAACAGGCGGGCAAAGTCATTGCCGCTTTGCTGGCGGGTCTGCTCGTACCAGCGGGTGATGTCCTTGACCGAGAAGATCGGGTCGGCCGCGCCCTGGAAGATCAGCATGCGCCCGCCACGCTGGACGAAGGTGCTCAGGTAGGTTTCATCGGCATCGAAGTAGCCGCCGACCTGCGCCACGGCGTCAGCCAGTTGCGCGTAGTCGGGGTTGGCCGCCAGCTTCTGCGGCGGGCTCATGAACAGCGCTTCGAGCGACGGCACGCTGAGGCTCTGGTTCATCGCCGGGCGCTCGGCGCTGCCCAGCTTCCACGCACGCCAGCCCGGCGAGGCGATGCCCGGCTCCCATGCCCAGCCGCTGTAGAGGGCGTTGCCCTGGCTGTCGTGCGGGCCGTCCTAGACCGACTCCAGGCGCGAATGTTCCTGCAGTTCGGCATGGATAAAGGCGGCGATCATCGCCCGGTACACCGACTCCACCACCTCGCAGTCGGCACCCTGCGCCTTGGCCATGCTGCGCACATGGGCAATCACCTGCTCGACCCGCTCCGGCGCCGGCACTTCGGCGGCACTGCGCTTGAACCCCGCCGCTTGTTTGACCAGCTCACCCCGGCAGGCGAGCAGGGCGACGATTTCGCGGTCGATCGAATCGATGTGTTCACGTACTTCCTGCAGGGATTGGCAGCTGTCCATGGTTGAGCTCCGTGTGCTGAAAAAGGCAGTGGCGCCAGCGGCGCAAGGAGGCGATTGTCCCCGCCGCAGAGCGGGCGGGTGCTGTCACAGATCAGCAAACAACCGCCCCCGGCAGACGCTACTCCCCGGTCTGCTCATTTGTCTTGAAGTGCGTCGCAAGGGCGGCTTTTGCCTCGCACAGCGGTAGTGTGGGAGCCCCGACGTTTCGCACTCCTGATGCTCCCGATTTCGCCCTCCCGGGCAAAGGCGTGTTTGGGTACGGCTGGGAGAAGCTGTGTCCCGCAGTGGTTTGCCGTGTGGTGACGGTTGTAGGAGCTGGCATGCCAGCGATGGGCGTTGCCGGCAGCACCATCGCCAGCAAGCTGGCTCCTACAGGTTCGGCTGATGTTTGCGTGTAGTCTGAGGCCCCGGCCCGTAACCCTTCGAATTTTTCGAAAAGAACGATCCAATTTGCGCGGATTATCTCGTGGCGGGAAGTGCGGCACAGTGCGGTTTTTCCAACCGATGCAGGAGGCATCCCATGCAGATCGATTTCAGCGGACGCAAGGTACTGGTCACTGGCTCCACCTCGGGTATTGGCTTTGCCGCTGCACGGGGGTTTCTTGAAGCCGGTGCCGAGGTGATTATCAGCGGCCGCAGCGATGCCAGCGTCAGCGATGCACTGCAGCGCCTGGGCGCGCTGGCTGAGCGGGCACATGGTTTTGCCGGTGATCTGGCAAGCGAAGCGGCTTGCACCGAGTTGCTGGCGCAGCATCCGCAGGTGGATGTTCTAGTCAACAACCTCGGCATCTACGGCACGCTGGATTTCTTCGACACGCCCGACAGCGAGTGGCAGCGCTACTTCGACATCAACGTCATGTCCGGCGTGCGTCTGTCGCGTCTTTATGCGCCGGGCATGGTCGCGCGCGGCTGGGGGCGCATCCTGTTTATCGCCTCGGAATCGGCGCTGAACATCCCCGCCGACATGATCCACTACGGCTTCAGCAAAACAGCCCAGCTCTCCATCGCCCGTGGCCTGGCCAAACGCCTGGCCGGCACTGGCGTAACGGTCAATTCGGTACTGCCCGGGCCAACCCTCTCCGACGGCGCGGCCGCGCTGTTCCAGGCCGAAGCCGAGCGCAGCGGCCAGAGCCTGCAGGCTGTCGCTGACGGCTTTGTCACCAGCCACCGCGCCTCGTCGATCATCCGCCGTATCGCCACGGTGGAAGAGGTGGCCAACATGATCCTGTACGTAAGTTCCGCGCAGGCCTCGGCCACCACTGGCGCAGCGCTGCGGGTAGATGGTGGGGTAGTGGACACTCTGTGAAGGGGAACTGCGGTGCTACGGCCTGTAATCCGTAGTGCTGCAGGATCTTTGGCCTGGAGACGACTGCAATTCGTCCCAAGCGTTGAGTTGGTTATCTGAAACGGCTGACCGCGGGGTCCTCAAACAACATTTCTCATCGTTGTGGTGAAGAGCGAAACTGTCGGAACAGGCGAGTCCTGCAGCGGAACAAGGCCGATAACAATGATGATCTTCGTGAACGATTAAACGCTTGGCCCCGCTGCGCGAACTACAGAATGGCCAGGGCCACAACGGCCACAACAGGCCGGATATACGAATGCAGTTGCACTGATGGCAGAACCGAAAAGCTATTGCTCATTACTTGTGGAGGGAGTCCGTACACGCATTGTTAGACTAACAATTATTAGGCTTCTCGCTCATCATGTGATTGCTAAGGCACTCAATTGGATAGCTGGTGCCCATGTCGTTGACTTCGAATTTTATAAAGTCACTACTAATGAATTTTGCACTTGGCATGTAGTAGTGTCCTTCTTCAAGGCGAATGGTTAGGGTTTTCTCTGCTTTTTTGTAGTAGCTGTGAGCTTGTTGAAAATAAAGAAGAGTTAATTCGTAGGTCCCGGGTTTTATTTTGATGCCCATGGTTGAGTGACCAAAGCCAGTAGGAAATAGTGCTTTTCCATTGATGTGGGTTACGTGGCCATGCCCTCTCTCTCCCTCGCCAAGGATTGCTATTGTGGACAGGTCCTGAGTCTCGCTGGTGTTATAGTTTATTGTTTTTGCAGGTATGACCCCGCATGAGGTAATTATTAAGGTTGCTGAGAGGGGTAATAATTTTTTGATCATGGATATGATGTCCTGGATTGAGCCTAACGTTTGGTTAGGGGCGGCCTTTAGCCCGTGCCAGTGAGCGCAGCGAGCGGTTTGAATGCTGTAATGGACTCTCCCCACACCACGGTTCTATACCGTAGTCACGACATTTGCCGAACGGGAGAGCGGTTATGAAGCGCATCGCTGTTGATCTGGCCAAGTCCGTTTACCAAGTTGCCGAGAGTGTCCATTTCGGCCATGTGGTGCAGCGTAGGCGGCTGAACCGAGAGGCGTTTGCTCGTTATATACAGGAGCAAAACGCCCCCGTCGAATGGGTGATGGAAGCCTGTGGCACAGCGCACTATTGGGGGCGCACGATGCAGGCTCAGGGGCATCGGGTGATGCTGATTCATCCGCGTTATGTGCGGCCCTATCGCCGGCGTAACAAGACCGACCGCAACGACTGCGATGCCATGCTCGAGGCCGCCCGCTGTCGCGATATTCATCCGGTGCCCGTTAAAACCCACGAACAGCAGCAGGTGAAACAGCTGCATGGCCTGCGCGAAACCTGGAAGAAAGCCCGCACCCAGCGCATCAACCTGCTGCGAGGCATCTTGCGTGAAGCCGGAGTCGAAGCGCCGGCTCGCACCCGTGAATTTTTGCGAGCCGCGCATGAGCTGATCGAGCGCCCTGAGCTGGCCGCGCTTCGCCATCAATTACAGATCGTCCTGGCCGAGATCAATCTGCATGAGCAGTGCATGGCCGAATGCGAGCAACAGCTGCAGCGCTGGCACGCTGACGATGAGGTCGTGCGGGCGCTGGATGAAGTCAGCGGCATCGGCGTACTCACAGCCAGCGCGCTGAAAGCCGCTGTCGGCAAACCCGAACGCTTTGCCAGCGGTCGTCATTTAAGTGCCTGGCTGGGCATGACGCCGCGCGAGTTCAGCAGCGGTGATCGCCGCAAACTGGGGCATATCAGCCGGCAAGGCAATGTGTACGTGCGCACCCTTTTTATCCACGGCTCACGTGCCGCCTTACTGGCAGCTCAGCGTTGCCACGCACGCACACCGGAGAAACTGACGCAGCTACAGCGCTGGGCTGTCGAGACGGCGACGCGGATCGGCCACAACAAGGCCGCCGTGGCGCTGGCTAACAAACTGGTACGGATCTGCTGGGCGGTGTGGTGTCACCAGCGACGCTTCAGCGGTAACTGGCAGAGCACAATGCCCGCCTGACGGCGGGCGTCATCAGGCAACATTTCTCGTGGTTGTGGTGAAGAGCGAAACTGTCGGAACAGGCGAGTCCTGCAGCGGAACAAGGCCGATAACAATGATGATCTTCGTGATCGATTGAACGCTTGGCCCCCGCTGCGCGAACTACAGAATGGCCAGGGCCACAAAGCCCACAACAGGCCGGATATACGAATGCAACCGCGCTGACGACAGGTTCGAAAAGCTATTGCTTACTGCTTGTGGGGGGAGTCCATATACCATTTGTTAGGCCTTTATTTCTCACGTATAGCGACCGTTGCAAAGAAGTGCACATCGTCCTCTAGGCCGTTTATTAAAAACTTCTCAACTTTTGCAAGAGGAAATGCAAAGCCTTTTTCTTTGCTGTAAAGAACGGCTGCGCTAGATAAAGACATTCCTAGCGTTTCGAAAAACTTTGGCTCTAATGCCTTTGCACTTTCATAGTCGAGCCACTGCCAATTTGCCTTTGCGTCGTTTTTGCGAATCACCTCACCAACGTAAGCGCCAGCTCTGAGTACAACACGGTTCCAAGATGATTCAAGTTCTTTATTTGAGCGAACCTTTTCCAAATAGGCGTTGACTTCCTTGAGGCTTTCCAAAGTGAAATCAAGCTTGCTTTGGTTTAATGTTTCTTGACCTAATGTTCCTTGGTCTTCGTAAAATAATTGCGATAATTCAGATAGTGCTTGATTTGTATCGGTTGGGTTCTCTGCCATTGCCGTACTTGCGCTAAGAGTTAGTAAGAAGACCAGGATTATGCGTATATTCATGTTTTGGCCTAACGTTTGGTTAAGGGGCGGGCTTTAGCCCGTCCCAGTGAGCGAAGCGAACGGTTTGAACCACTGGTTAGGCGCTCCGCTACTCATTTGGTGTTCTCCAACTCTTGAGGCAGTGCATGCACTGCTTGGCACGCCACGTTCGGAGTGCTCCATTGCAGAACGGGCAGTAAGCAATTTTCACTTGACACTTAGGGTACATACGATGATCCGCGTACTCCGCGAGGATGCCTCGACCGACTCCCTCAATTTCAATAATTTTCTCTAGCGTACTCTCTTTGCTCGAAATTTTTAATTCACTCAGTCGTGAGAGTGTTTCAACTGCAGGGCAATATGCAGTAATAAGCTCTCCGCATCGATCACATGTCCTTCTGCCGTACTCTCGCTGCATTTGGCTGCCTAACTATTAATTAGACGACATTCATGTCGCGTTTCCACGCGACAGCTGTCGCATAATCTTCCTTGTCGTCTTGCAAGTCCTTGTCTAGCTTGAAGGTTGTCGCGGCAAACGCGACAGCATCTAGGGAGAAACGCGACATGGATGACGGCAAGCCCAAGCTGCTGGATCAAGTGCGCCAGCAGATTCGAGTCAGAAACTATTCCATCCGTACCGAAGCTGTCTATGCCGAATGGGTAAAGCGCTACATCCGCTTTCACCACTATCGGCATCCGGCGGAGATGGGCGCGGCGGAGATCGAGGCTTTTCTGACCCATCTTGCGGTTAAGCGTGATGTGTCTGCCTCGACACAGAACCAGGCTCTGGCCGCTCTGCTATTTCTCTACAAGGAAGTGCTCAAGCTGGATTTGCCTTGGTTGCAGGGTGTCGTTCGGGCGAAGAAACCCAAGCATCTGCCGGTGGTGCTTACCCGTATTGAGGTCGATGCCCTGTTGGCTCAACTGCAGGGCGATAGCTGGATCGTTGCGAATCTGCTCTATGGTGCCGGATTGCGATTACTTGAGGCGCTGCGACTACGAGTCAAGGATGTCGACTTTACCCGGCGAGAAATCATCGTGCGTGATGGTAAGGGCCAGAAAGATCGGGTAACCATGCTGCCAATGCGTGTCGTCGAGCCGTTACGGCAGCATTTGAACAAGGTGCAGCATATGCATCGAGGCGATCTGGCCGAAGGCTTTGGCGAGGCTAATTTGCCGTTCGCGCTGGCGCGCAAGTACCCGAATGCGGCGAAGGAGTGGGGATGGCAGTTCGTTTTCCCGTCGAGCAATCGCTCTCAGGATCCACGCGGGCACGGCATTTATCGCCATCACCTGCATGAAAAAACCATTCAGAGGGCGGTGCGTGAGGCGGCGCGGCGTGCCGGGTTGATCAAGCATGCGACGCCACATTCGCTACGTCATTCCTTTGCCACGCATCTTCTGGAAGCAGGCCAGGATATTCGCACCGTGCAAGAGTTGCTCGGTCATGCGGACATCAGAACCACGCAGATCTACACCCATGTGCTTAACCGAGGTGGCCTGGCAGTCTTGAGCCCGCTGGATCGCTGAGCACATATTCCATTTACTGCTTGTTTCGGTCTTCTGGCTGAACTTTTCGGTTTTGCTGCGGTCTTGCCCTCGTCCGGGCCGTTGGTTTTTCCGCGTCCGGCGTTCTTGCGGCCTGCGTTTTCGCGGTGGTTGCGCGGGACTCAGGCGTTTTCGCGACGGTGAGAGGCCATGATCGAAATAAGAAACCTGACCAAGCGTTTTGCGCAGCACACGGCGGTCGATGACCTGTCGTTCAGCGTCCAGCCAGGGGAAGTGCTGGGCTTTCTCGGCCCCAACGGGGCTGGCAAATCCACCACCATGAAGATGCTCACAGGGTTTCTCGCGCCGACTTCCGGCACGGCGAGCATTCTCGGTTGCGATATCCAGACGCAGACGCTCAAGGCCCAGCGACAGATCGGCTACCTCCCCGAAGGTGCGCCGTGCTACGGCGATATGAGCGTACGCGGTTTCCTCTCTTTCATTGCCGAGGTGCGCGGTTTTCGTGGTGCCGAGAAGGCGCTGCGGGTCGAGCATGCCGTGGCCCAGGTGGAGTTGCAGGCGGTGCTGGAGCAGAGCATCGAAACGCTGTCCAAGGGCTTCAAGCGCCGTGTCGGCCTGGCCCAGGCGATCCTGCATGATCCGCGCGTGCTGATCCTCGACGAGCCCACCGACGGCCTCGATCCCAATCAGAAGCATCAGGTGCGCCAGCTTATCCAGGGCCTGGCGCGCGACAAGATCGTGATCATTTCCACTCATATCCTCGAAGAGGTCACGGCGCTCTGCACCCGCGCCGTGGTCATCGCCCAGGGCCGCTTGCTGGCCGATGGTACGCCGCTGGAGTTGGAGAGCCGCTCGCGCTATCACCAGGCGGTGACGCTGGTGGCCGATGAGGCGCTGGATCAGGCTGCACTCGCGGCGCTGCCCGGTGTCGCTGGCGTCGAGGAGAACGCCCGCGAGCACAGCCTGAGCGTGCTGGCGCTGCCGGGCGAGGTGATCTTCCCGCAGGTCAATGCACTGATCGCCGAGCGCGGCTGGCAGGTCAGGGAGCTCAACGTGGAACGCGGTCGGCTCGATGAAGTATTCCGCACGCTGACCCGGGGAGAGCAGCCATGACCCAGTTGCCCGTGATCTTCAAGCGCGAGCTGGCGAGCTACTTCGCCACGCCGCTGGCCTATGTGTTCATCGTCATCTTCCTGGTGTTGTCCGGGGTGTTCACCTTCTATCTGGGCGGTTTTTTCGAGAGCGGCCAGGCCAACCTTTCGGCTTTCTTCAATTTCCATCCGTGGCTGTATCTGTTCCTGGTGCCGGCGATCGCCATGCGCCTGTGGGCGGAGGAGCGCAAGTCCGGCTCCATCGAGCTGCTGATGACCCTGCCGATTACCCGCTTCGAGGCGGTCACCGGCAAGTTCCTGGCGGCCTGGGTGTTCGCCGGCATCGCGCTGTTGCTGACCTTCCCGATGATCATCACCGTCAACTACCTGGGTGAGCCGGACAACGGCGCCATCATCACCGGCTACCTTGGCAGTTGGCTGCTGGCCGGTGCCTACCTGGCCATCGGCTCGTGTATGTCGGCGCTGAGCAAGAACCAGGTGATCGCCTTCATCCTTGCGGTCAGCGCCTGCTTCCTGTTCATCGTCAGCGGCTTTCCGATGGTGCTCGACGCCTTCGCCTGGGCGCCGCAGTGGTGGGTGGACGCCGTTGCCTCGCTGAGTTTCCTGGTGCGTTTCGAAGCCATCAGCAAGGGTGTGATCGACCTGCGCGACCTGCTGTATTTCCTCTCGCTGATCGCTGCCTGGCTGACCGCCACCGCCGTGGTCATCGATCTGAAGAAAGCCGACTGAGGAGCGCCCATGAAAAAGCTGATCTATTCCGGCGCCGGGCTGCTGCTGATCGCGGTGGCGTTCGTTGCCTTCAACCTGCTGGCCGGTGTCGGCCTGGGCGGTGCGCGCCTGGACCTGACCGAGCAGAAGCTCTATACCATCGCAGGCGGCACCAAGCAGATCCTTGGTGAGCTGGACGAGCCGATCAACCTGTACTTCTTCTACTCGGACAAGGTGGCCAAGGACCTGCCAGCGCTGCGCACCTACGCCCAGCGTGTGGAGGAGATGCTCAAGGCCTACCAGGCCCAGGCGAACGGAAAGATCCGCCTGCACATCATCGACCCCGAGCCGTTTTCCGAGGATGAGGACAAGGCGGCCGAATATGGTTTGCAGGGCATCCCACTGCAGCAGGGTGGCGACCCGGTCTACTTCGGTCTGGCGGGCAGCAACGCGCTGGACGATACCCAGGTCATCCCGTTCTTCGCACTGGATCAGGAGGAGCATCTGGAGTACGAGCTGAGCCGTCTGGTGCAGACGTTGGCCAAACCGCAGTTGCCGGTGGTTGGGGTGCTGTCCGGGCTGCCGATGACGGGCGGTTTCGACATGATGGCGCGGCAGCCGACGCCGCCGTGGATGGTGCTGGAGCAGGTGCGCCAGTTGTTCCAGATCGAGAATCTCAAGGCCGATGTCGACCAGATTCCCGACAAGGTCTCGGTGCTCTGGTTGGTGCATCCGAAGAACCTGCCCGAGCAGACGCTCTATGCCATCGACCAGTTCGTGCTGCGCGGCGGCAAGCTGATGGTGTTCGTCGACCCTTATGCCGAGGCTGACAGCGGTGAAATGCCGGGTGAGATGGCGGTGGACAAGGCTTCGAACATCGAGCCGCTGTTCAAGGCCTGGGGTCTGCGCATGGTGCCGGACAAGGTGCTGGGCGATGGCTCCTATGCCATGTCGGTGAGCATGGGGCAAGGCCAGCGCGCGGTGCGTCATGCTGCCTGGCTGAGCCTGCCGCGCAAGGCACTGGACCAGACCGACATCGCCACGGCCGGGCTTGAAAGCATCACGGTCGCCACGGCCGGCATTCTCGAGCCGCTGGAGGGGGCGAAGACGCATTTCACCCCACTGATGCAGAGCTCCGAGTACGCCATGCCCTTCGACGCTCAGCGTTTCGCCATGCTCAGCAACCCCGAGGAGCTGATCCGCGAGCTGGAGCCGACCGGTGAGCGCTACACCATCGCCGCGCGCATCGATGGTCCGGCGCAGAGCGCCTTCCCAGACGGCATCGAGGGGCGCAAGGACGGCCTCAAGCAGGCCGACAACATCAATGTGATCGCCGTGGCCGATACCGACATCCTCAGCGACCGCATGTGGGTGCAGGTGCAGGACTTCTTCGGCCAGCGCATGCCGCAACCCTGGGCCGACAATGGCAGCTTCACCATCAACGCATTGGACAACTTGACCGGCTCCGAGGCGCTGATCAGCGTGCGTTCGCGTGGTCGTTTCAGCCGGCCATTCGTGGTGGTTGAAGAACTGCAGCGGGCGGCCGAACAGCGCTTCCGCGACAAGGAGCAGGCGATCCAGGCGCGTCTGGCCGAGACCGAGCAGCAACTGGCGGCGCTGCAACACAGTGATGATCCGAACAAGGCGCTGGAGCTGACTCCGGAGCAGCAGACCGCGCTGCAGCGCTTCATCCAGCAGAAGCTGGAGTTGCGCAAGGAGCTGCGCGATGTGCGCTATCAGCTCAACGCCGATATCGAGGCGCTGGGGCGGGCGTTGAAGGTGATCAACATTGCCCTGGTGCCAGCGCTGCTGACCCTTGGTGTGCTGGCGTTGTGGCTGTGGCGGCGCCGCCGTCGCGCTTGATGATCATTGTCTGTGGGAGGGGCTTTAGCCGCGACAATCGCCGCTGAAGCGCCTCCACCAATGTCTGGTTTTCTAGAGGCCTGTAGGGTGCGCCGTGCGCACCACCCTGGAAGCACCGGTGCGCACGGCGCGACCCTACATGGCTTCATCCTATCGAAGGGTGAAAAGATCATGGGACGTAAAGGTCTGATCGCATTGATCGTCATCGTGCTGTTCTGCGTGCTGGGTTATCTGGCGGTGCAGCACGATCAGCAGCAGGCCACGGCGCCAGTCGAACAAGCAACATGGCTGGCTGCGCAGCAGGATTACCTGAACAGCCTGCAGGCGCTGGATATCGAAGCGGCGGGGCAGCCGCCGATACGTATCGCGCGTCATGGCGGAGACTGGGTGGTGCCGGGCAAGGCCGATTATCCGGCTGCCCCGCAGTTGCTGGCAGACCTTCTGCGGGCACTGCGCGAGGCGCGAACGGTCGAGGCCAAGACGGCCAATACGCAGTGGCACGCTCGCCTGGGCCTGGCTGAGCAGGGTGAGGAGGGCGAGCAGGCGCTGCGCCTCAAGCTGCAGTTCGAGGGCCATCCTGATCTGAATCTGCGTCTGGGCAAGCCGTCGCAACAGGGCACTGGGCAACTGGTGCGGCTGGCTGGAGAGGATCAGGTCTGGCTGATCGACCAACAGCTGCAGGTGCCGACTCGTGAGCTGGACTGGTTGGACAGGCGCATCAGCGACATTCCCTACACCGCCATCCAACGTATCGAACTGCATCATGCCGATGGCGAGACGCTGACCTTGAACAGGGCCGATGCCGAGCACTACAACTTTGCCGTTGAACAACTGGCTCATTCGCAGAAGCTTGCTTTCGAGGGCGCAGCCAACAGCGTGGTGACTTTGTTCTCCAACCTGCTGTTCGCTGACGCGGCGCCCTTGGCTCAGGTGGGATTCAAGCAAAAGCCTGTGCTGCGCTTCAGTCTCTTTGGTTTCGAGGGGCAAAAGCTCGAAGGCGCTCTGTACAGGCAGGGTGAGCAGTACTGGCTGGTAGTTTCCAGCCGTGAAGGGTTCAAGGCTGAGGAGGTCAGTGCTCGTAGTGACTGGGCCTATCGACTCGAGCGTGAACAGGTGCAGCGGCTTACGAAGAAGTTGCGCGATCTGCTGGCTAAAAGCTGACAAAAAGCGCTCTGGATAGCGCGTTTTCGCTGGATGTGGGGCGGCTCCAAAAAAGTACTTTTCAGTCACAACTGTTGCTTTATACTCGGCCTTCGGCTGCAGCAAGAACGCGAATCGCTTGACCTGCTCCATGCTCGAATTGCCGGGGTTGGCGAACGATGAGAAGACCGTTTTTACCGAGCCGTTAAAGCGCCTTCGGGACAATAAAAACAGCGAGTTTGGAGAAGTTGGTAATGGCAGATCGTGAGACCGGAACCGTCAAATGGTTCAATGATTCCAAGGGTTACGGGTTCATTCAGCGCGAAAGCGGCCCGGACGTGTTCGTTCACTACCGCGCCATCCGTGGCGAAGGTCACCGCACCTTGGTCGAAGGCCAGAAGGTCGAGTTCGGTGTGACCCAGGGCCAGAAAGGCCTGCAAGCGGAAGACGTCTCTGCGGTCTGAGCCTCAGACTCCCATGAAAAGGCCCGTCGAAGACGTAATGTTGTTCTCATAAGAAGTGGTCGGACGCGATTAGTCCCCTCGCCCCTTTGGGGAGAGGGTTAGGGAGAGGGGAAACTGGCAGTTTTGCGGCATTTTCAGCCCTCTCCCCCAGCCCCTCTCCCATAAATGGGAGAGGGGAGCCAACGTCTGTAACCTTAAATGAACAGCATTACCGTCATCGACGGGCCTTTTCGTTTCTGGCGTATGCGGACCAGCGCTAATCCGCGCTCGACTTCGGGAGTGCGTTGCTGTTGCCCCGGATTGCATCCGGGCTACGGATGATGGCTGCAAAACCCCATGGCGTGAGACGCCTGGCCCTCTCCCATAAATGGGGGAGGGGCATCAACAGGCCGCTAAGCGGCCGCTTTCACTCGGTACGCCAGACGATCTCGGTCTCGCCGTCGGCATCGACCTTGATCCAGCGGTCGGCTTCTTCGTCGCTTTCATCTTCCACCCAGGTGCCCGGGGCGCAGCGCACCTGTACGCCGAGCGCGGCATAGGCGGCGCGGGCGCAGGCGAGGTCGTCGGCCCAGGGCGTGGCGTCGCTTTCCAGGTAGAGGCTGTGCCACTTGCCCACGGCTTTCGGCAGCCAGGTGACCGGCACGTCGCCGGCCTGGCATTTGAAGGTCTGGCCCTTCTGCTGCCAGTCGCTGCAGGTGCCGAGGGCTTCGCTCAGCCATTGGGCCACGGCGTCGCGTTCGACGTCTTTCAGGTAGATCTCGATATCCGGTTGGCGCATGGCATTCAGTCCTGAGAGCGGGTGCTCGGGTTTTTGACGATCCAATCGTAGCGGATTGAAACGGTGACATCGAAGGGCGCGGCGATAACGGCTTCGCGGCGTTCGGCGCTGGCGCGCCAGCCATGCGGGGTCATGGCCAGCAGGTCGGCGCGGGCCTGGGCGTCGGCCAGGTGCAGGCTGAATTCCAGGGTTTCGCTGTGCGCCAGCTGCATGCCGTCCGGGATCAGCGCCAGATGCTTCTCGTCGTCGTAGTCGCGGACTTCGTCGTAGAGCTTCTGCCGCAGTTCCATCAGGTGGCCGCGGGTCGGGCCCATGCGCAGCAGGCCGCCGCCGGGGGCGAGCAGGCGCTGGGCCTCGCTCCAGTCGAGCGGGCTGAACACGCTGGCCAGCAGATTGCAGCTGGCATCGGCCAGCGGCACGCGGGCCATGCTTGCCACCAGCCAGCTTAGCTGCGGGGCGCGTTTGCAGGCGCGCTTGACCGCCTCGCGGGAGATGTCCAGGGCGTAGCCGTCAGCCTGCGGCAGGCCGCGGCCGATCTGCTCGGTGTAATAACCCTCGCCGCAACCGATATCCAGCCAGCGTGCCGGCGCGCGTTCGGCCGCCAGCTCGGCCAGGCGTTTGGCCAGTGGCGCGTAGTGGCCGCCGTCGAGGAAGCGCCGGCGTGCCTCGACCATGGCCTGGTTGTCGCCCGGGTCGCGGCTGTTCTTGTGCTGCACCGGCAGCAGGTTGAAGTAGCCCTGGCGGGCGCGGTCGAAGCTGTGCCGGTTGGCGCAGGCCAGGCAGCTGGCGCTTGGCTCCAGCGGCGCTTGGCAGATGGGGCAGATCAGCATGCGTAAAATCCGTGAATAGGCCGTCGCGAGCGCGCCGAGAGCAAGGCGGACGGAACGCAGCGACGAGACATATCGAATAGATAGGCGAGGAGCGAGTACCGCCCAACGCAGCTATTGGTGTGCGTAGCAGGCATATTCATGGATTTTCATGCGAGGAGATTTACCATGGTTCGGTAGTAAACCTCGGTCAGCAGATCGAGATCGCTGGCCAGCACGCGCTCGTTGATCTGGTGAATGGTGGCGTTGACCGGGCCGAGTTCGACCACCTGGGTGCCGAGGGTGGCGATAAAGCGCCCGTCGGAGGTGCCGCCGCTGGTCGACGGCGTGGTTGCGCGGCCAGTGACGCTGTGGATGCTGGCGGCCACGGCGTCGAGCAGGTCGCCCGGCTGGGTGAGGAACGGCAGGCCGGACAGCGCCCACTCCAGGTGGTAGTCCAGGCCGTGCTTGTCGAGGATGTCGGTCACGCGCTGCTGCAGGCCTTCGACGGTGGATTCGGTGGAGAAGCGGAAGTTGAACACCGCTTTCAGTTCACCCGGAATCACGTTGGTGGCGCCGGTGCCGGCGTTGAGGTTGGACACCTGGAAGCTGGTCGGCGGGAAGTAGTCGTTGCCGTGGTCCCAGTGCTCGGCAGCCAGTTCGGCCAGGGCCGGCGCGGCCAGGTGGATGGGGTTCTTGGCCAGGTGCGGGTAGGCTACGTGACCCTGCTTGCCGTACACGGTAAGGGTGCAGCCGAGCGAGCCGCGGCGCCCGTTCTTGACCACGTCACCGAGCAGGGTGGTGCTCGACGGTTCGCCGACGATGCACCAGTCCAGGCGCTCGCCGCGCTCGCGCAGGCGTTCGACCACGGCCTTGGTGCCGTGGTGGGCCGGGCCTTCCTCGTCGCTGGTGATGAGGAAGCTGATGGCGCCCTTGTGCTGCGGGTAGTCGGCGACGAAGCGCTCGACGGCAATGATCATGCTCGCCAGGCTGCCTTTCATGTCGGCGGCGCCACGGCCGCAGAGCATGCCGTCGTCATCGATGCGCACGTCGAACGGCTGGTACTGCCAGGCGTCCAGCGGGCCGGTCGGCACCACGTCGGTGTGGCCGGCGAAGCACAGCACCGGGCCTTCGCCACCGCGTTTGGCCCAGAAGTTTTCCACCTCTTCGATGTTCATCGGCTCCAGTTCGAAACCGCAGGCGGCCAGACGGCGCATCATCAGTTCCTGGCAGCCTTCGTCGAGCGGGGTCACCGACGGGCGGCGAATCAGGTCGAAGGCGAGTTCCAGGGTCGGGGTGAGGGTGGCGGTCATCGTGGCTCCGGTACAGCGGCTGGCGTGAAGGTCGGCCATCTTAAAGCAAAAGTCGCTGCCAATCAGGTGATAAGGCCCGCCGCTGGGCGTATCGGCAGCCTGCTGCTGTGATGCATGCCGACGGCTGACCTGCCTTTCGGGCTTGGGTGGGCAAGGTGCTATCTCTATAATGCGCGCGGTTCTGCAGGGGGATAGATGAATACAGACGATCAGCGCTTTGGCGGTATAGCCCGGCTTTATGGCCAGGCGGGTTACCAGTGCCTGGCAGCGGCGCATGTGGCCGTGGTCGGCATCGGCGGCGTCGGCTCTTGGGCGGCAGAGGCGCTGGCGCGTTCGGGCGTGGGCGAGATATCGCTGTTCGACCTGGATGACGTGTGCATCACCAACACCAATCGCCAGGTGCACGCCGTCGAAGGTGCGGTGGGCAAGGCCAAGGTCGACGAGATGGCCGCGCGCATTCGCGCCATCAACCCGGCCTGCGTGGTGCATGCGGTGGCGGACTTCGTCACCCGCGAGACCATGGCCGAGTACATCACCGAGCAGCTCGACGGGGTGGTCGACTGCATCGATAGCGTGCCGGCCAAGGCGGCGCTGATCGCCTGGTGCAAGCGGCGTAAGATCCAGATCGTCACCACCGGTGGTGCGGGTGGCCAGGTCGATCCGACGCAGATTCAGATCACCGATCTGAACAAGACCTTCAACGATCCGCTGGCGGCCAAGGTGCGCAGCATGCTGCGTCGCGATTATGGGTTTTCCCGTACGCCGGGGCGCACCTACAGCGTGCCTTGCGTGTTCTCTACCGAGCAGCTGCGCTACCCCAAGCCGGACGGCACGGTCTGTCAGGCCAAGGGCTTCGTCGGTGAGGGCGTCAGGCTGGATTGCGCAGGCGGTTTCGGCGCGGTGATGATGGTCACTGCAAGCTTCGGCATGGCTGCAGCTGCCAAGCTGGTGGACAAGCTGGTAGCCGGCGCGCGGCGACCGGCAGAGCGCCGCCCGCAGTAGTGAGTGTTTCCGGGTTAGTATGGCGCCCGGTTGATTGGCCAGCACGGATGCTTCGAGCAAAGTGCGTGAGGTGAGTTGTGACAGATTGGTTTGACCGTCAGGTCTTGCGCGCAGTATGGGCAAGGATGCCCGCTGCGTTGTTGTTGACCCTGGCCTTGGTCACGAGCGCCCTCGGCGCAGAGAAGACGCTGCGTATCGGCACCAGCGACTGGCAGCCCTATGTCGACCAGTCCCGGCCTGACGCAGGTGCGCTGGGGCGCCTGATCAGTGCGATCTTTGCCGAGGCCGGCTATCGCGTTGAATACCTCTATTACCCCTGGGATCGCGACGTGCTGATGCTGCAGCAGGGCCAGCTGGACGCGATCATGCCTTATAGCTGCAACCCCAGTCGCCTCAACTATGGCATCTGCAGTGATCCCCTGGTGCGCGGTGAGATCGTCCTGTTTCACCGTGTCGACCTGCCTCTGGACTGGCAGAACATCGAAGATCTGCGGCGCTATCGGATAGGCGTCACGCTCGGGTATTCCTATGGGCCGAGCTTCGATGAAGCGCTGCAGCAGGGGCAGTTGCAGGTGGAGCAGGGGCGTAACGACGACATTGGCTTTCGCCTGCTGCAGCTTGGACGGGTCGACCTGCACCCGCAGGATCGCGCGGTCGGATACGCCATGCTGCGTCGGTTATTCCCGGGGGGCGAGTGGCGCAACATCACCCACAGCGAACGTTACCTCAACCGCGAGCCACTGCGCTTGCTGTTCCGTAAGGACGATACGCAGGCTGCCGAGCTGCTACGTGTCTTCAATGCCGGTTTGCGCCGCTTTGCCGAGCGTGGCGACTTGCAGCGCCTGCAGCAGGCCCTGAACTCGGGCGATGCCGATGACTGGCAACCCAGCGCTTCGGGCTCACTGGCCCGCGACTGAGCGATCTCTTGCCAAGGAAACCTAATGCTCAATAACGATGTGCTGCGTAGCCTGCGCTATTTGCTGAACGTCAGCGACAGTCAGCTGGAGGCGTTTTGCCGGCTGGCGGATTATCCGGTGGAGCCTGGGCAGATCTCCGCTTGTTTGCTGCGTGAGGATGAAACCGGCTATCGCTCCTGTAACGATGTGCTGCTCGCTCACGTGCTCGAAGGGCTGGTGTTCCATCGGCGTGGCAAGGACGACAGCCGGCCGCGCTTGCCAGTGGAAAAGCGCCTGAGCAACAACATCGTGCTGAAGAAGCTGCGCGTTGCTTTCGAGCTGCGTGACGACGATATCCAGGCCATTTTGCAGTCAGCTGATTTGCCGATGACCAAGGCCGAGTTGGGAGCACTGTTTCGCGCGCCGGGGCACAAGCACTATCGCGAGTGCGGTGACCAGATTCTGCGTAACTTCCTGCGTGGGCTGACTTTGCGCGAGCGTGCGCAGGCCTGATACGGCGGTTGGCCTGGCCCCGGATTGCATCCGGGCTACGGAGCGGCGCCGGGCAGGAGGCTCAGGCGGGTAGCCCGGATGAAATCCGGGAATCTTCACTCAGGCGCTCAGCGCTGCCATGCGCTGCAACACGGCATGCAGGCCGTTGCTGCGGGAGGGGGAAAGCTGGCGTTGCAGGCCCAGCTGGCTGAACCAGTCGCTAAGATCGAGCACCGACAACTCGTTACTGCTCAAGCCTTCGACGCGTACCAGCAGCACCGCCAGCAAGCCGCGTAGCAGGCGTGCATCGCTGCTCGCGCGGAAGCGCCAACGGCCCTCCTGTTGTTCGGCGACCAGCCAGACCAGGCTTTCGCAGCCATGCACGCGGTTGGCTTCGCTGCGTTCGGCGTTGCTCAGCGGTGTCAGGCGTTCGCCCCATTGCATCAACAGGCGTGCGCGCTGTTCCCAACCCTGGCAGGCAGCGAAGGCGTCGAGGGCTTGTTGGGCGGCTGCTGGCAGGCTCATGGTGCAACTTTCCAATTAACAGTGGCAGCTGCTGGGCGGCATTGTGCTTTAGCGGCGAGTAACGGTGCCGCTGCTTTCGCGGCTGAAGCCGCTCCCACAGTCATCGCAGCAACTCCAGCGCATTGTCCAGCGCGGTAAAGAAGCGCTGCAGGTCATCACCATCGTTATACAGGCCGAGCGAGACACGGATGGCGCCACCGAGGCCGAGCTGTTTCAGTAGCGGCATGGCGCAGTGATGGCCGGCGCGCACGGCGATGCCCTGTTCGCTGAGCAGGTGGGCGAGGTCGGCGTTGTGTACGCCGTCGATGCAGAAGCTGGCCAGCGCGGTCTGCGGTGCGCCGAGCAGGCGTACGCCGGCGCGCGCCTGCAGGCCTTGCAGTAGGGCGGCGTGCAGCGCCGCTTCGTGGGCGGCGACGGCGGCGCTATCGAGGCTGTTCAGCCAGCGCAGCACGGCGCCGAGGGCGATCACTGCGCTGACGGCCGGGGTGCCGGCCTCGAAGCCCAGTGGCGCCGGGCGGAAGCTGGCGTGCTGGTAGTCGGCGTCCTGCACCATCTCGCCGCCGAACTGCCAGTGCTGCAGCCGGCTCAGTGCGGCCTGGCGGCCGTAGAGCAGGCCGATGCCGTCCGGGCCGTACAGCTTGTGCGCCGAGCAGACGTAGAAGTCGCAGCCCAGCGCCTGCACGTCGGGGCGCTGATGCACGGCGCCCTGGGCGCCGTCGGCCACGCTCAGGGCGCCGTGTTTACGGGCCAGGGCCAGCAGTTCGGCCAGCGGTTGCCAGCGGCCGAGCACGTTGGACAGCTGGGTCACGGCCAGCAGACGGGTCTGCGGGCCGATCAGGGCGGCGGCCTGCTGCAGGTCGACACTGCCACTGGCATCCAGCGGCAGCACGACCAGTTCCAGCTGGCAGCGCCGCGCCAGCTGCTGCCAGGGCAGCAGGTTGGCGTGGTGTTCGGCGGCGCTGATGACGATCTGCCCGCCGCCTTTCAGCAGCGGCTCCAGGCCGTAGGCGAGCAGATTGAGGGATTCGGTGGTGCCCCGGGTGAAGATGATTTCCTCGGCGCTGGCGGCGTTGAGCCAACGGGCCGCATCGCTGCGGGTGGTCTCGAAGGCGCGGGTGGCACGCTCGCCGGGCAGGTGCTGGGCACGGTGCACGTTGGCCGCACCGCCGGCGTAGTAGCCGAGCAGGGCGTCGAGCATGACCTGCGGCTTCTGCGCGGTGGCGGCGCTGTCGAGGTAGGTCTGACCTTCGGCTTCGAGGGCGAGGACGCCGGGGAAGTCGGCGCGCCAGGGGGAAATCAGTGACATTGGGAGCCTATCCCGTAGGGTGCGCCATGCGCACCAGGCCGCATGGCTGAGCGGGGCGCGCGGCGCACCCTACCAGGGATCAGTTGTGGGCGTGCAGGGCTTCATTCAGCTCGATAGCCGACTTGTGGGTCTTGCACTCCACGGCGCCGGTCAGCGAGTTGCGGCGGAACAGCAGGTCCGGCTGGCCAGCCAGATCACGCGCCTTGACCACTTGCACCAGCTCGTTCTTGTCGTCGAGCAGGTTCACCTTGGTGCCGGCGGTGATGTACAGGCCGGCTTCAACGGTGTTGCGGTCGCCCAGCGGGATGCCGATACCGGCGTTGGCGCCGATCAGGCAGCCTTCGCCAACGCTGATGACGATGTTGCCGCCGCCGGACAGGGTGCCCATGGTCGAGCAGCCGCCGCCCAGGTCCGAACCCTTGCCGACGAACACGCCAGCGGAAACGCGGCCTTCGATCATGCCCGGGCCTTCGGTGCCGGCGTTGAAGTTGGCGAAGCCTTCGTGCATGACGGTGGTGCCTTCACCGATGTAGGCACCCAGACGCACGCGGGCGCTGTCGGCGATACGCACGCCGGCCGGTACCACGTAGTCGGTCATTTTCGGGAACTTGTCCACCGAGAACACTTCCAGCAGCTCGCCCTTCAGGCGGGCTTCCAGCTGACGCTCGGCCAGTTCGCTCAGGTCGATGGCGCCCTGGCTGGTCCAGGCCACATTCGGCAGCAGCGGGAAGATGCCGGCCAGGCTCACGCCGTGCGGCTTGACCAGACGGTGCGACAGCAGCTGCAGCTTCAGATAGGCCTCGGGGGTGCTGCTCAGCGCGGCGTCTTCAGCGAGGAAGGTGGCGACCAGCGGGTTGTGGCTTTCGGCCAGGCGGGTCAGCAGTGCTGCCTGGCCAGCGTCGACACCTTTCAGGGCTTCAGCCAGTTCGGCAGCCTGCGCGGTGGTGAAGGCGATGGCTTGGTTGCCACCTTCATAACCCAGCTTCTCGGCGGCCTTGGCCACCAGTTCGGCGCTCGGGTTGAGCAGTGGTTGGGCGTAGAAGACTTCCAGCCAGTTGCCCTGACGGTTCTGGGTGCCAACGCCGAAGGCGATGCTGAAGAGAGAAGTGCTCATAGATGGGTTCCTTGCAACGAAATCGGGGTGAGATTGTTCAGGCCAGCGCGGCTTGGTAGTTATCCGGTTTGAAACCGACCAGGGTCTTGTCGCCCAGATCAAGCACCGGGCGCTTGATCATCGAAGGCGCGGCCAGCATCAGCTCGATGGCCTTGGCCTGGTCGAGATCGCTTTTCTGCGCGTCATCCAGTTTGCGAAAGGTGGTGCCGGCGCGGTTGAGGATGGTCTGCCAGCCGTGCTCGTTGCACCACTTTTCCAGGCTCGCACGGTCGATTCCGGCGCTCTTGTAGTCGTGAAAGGCATAGTCGACCTGGTGTTCATCGAGCCAGGTTCTGGCTTTTTTCATGGTGTCACAGGCCTTGATGCCATACAGGACGTAACTCATTGATCTTCCTCTGATGAGTGGCGTGCCGGAAGGTCCGGGAAATACGGCGCGCCATTATGCCACGTCATGTCCCGACTTGGCGGTGGCTGTCACTGCGATGTGTTACGGCGCTAGAATTGCCATCTTTCGCCTAGTGCCAGTCAGTTAAGCCTCAATGCACCGAAACTGTAGGAGTGGCGCCCCGCCGCGAACCCGTACGACGCGGACTCGAAGCGCTTCGCCCCGGGTCGGGGCTCCTACGGAAAGCTGCCAGGGGCCTATCTGATCAGCATTAGCCTTTCGCCCCTTCCCGCCGGTTTCGCACCATGCAATTGCTCTACACCATCCTGACCATGTTGCTGGTGGTCAGTGGCACCCGTATTACCGCCCAGTTCATTCCCCTGCCGCTGCCGTTGTTGCAGATTCTGATCGGTGCGCTGCTGGCCATTCCGGCACTGGGCATGCACGTACGGCTCGACCCTGAACTGTTCCTGCTGCTGTTCATTCCGCCGCTGCTGTTCGTCGATGGCTGGCGCATGCCCAAGGGGCAGTTCCGCGAGCTGCGTACGCCCATTCTGCTGCTGGCCTTCGCCCTGGTATTCGTCACCATTCTGGGAGCAGGGCACTTCATCCACTGGCTACTGCCACAGGTGCCGCTGGCCGCCTGCTTTGCGCTGGCTGCCGTGTTGTCGCCGACCGATGCGGTCGCGGTGTCGGCGATCACTCATGGGCGTTTACCCAGCACGCTGAACAATCTGCTGCAGGGCGAGGCGCTGATGAACGATGCGTCCGGCCTGGTGGCGTTCAAGTTCGCTGTCGCGGCAACGCTCACCGGTATGTTCTCGATCACCGATGCCGGCCTGCAGTTTCTTCTGGTGGCTTTTGGCGGTCTGGCGATTGGCGTGGCGCTCAGCTATCTGCTGGGGCGTCTGCGTGCCTGGATGATTGGTCGTGGCTGGGAAGATCCGGCGCCGCATGTGCTGTTGCTCCTGCTGCTGCCGTTCGCGGCCTATGTGGCGGCCGAGCACCTGGGGCTGTCGGGGATTCTCTCCGCCGTGGCCGCGGGGATGATGCAGAGCCGCCTTGACCTGCTGCCCAGGCAGACCTCGACACGTTTGCTCAATCGCAGTGTCTGGGCGCTGCTGGAGTTCACCTTCAACGGCCTGATCTTCCTGCTGCTCGGCTTGCAGTTGCCAGACATTCTCGAGGCGGCGCTGGGTGGGCACGCGGCGCCCTGGCAGTTCGCACTGCAGGCGCTGGCCATGGTGGCGGCGATCTACCTGGTGTTGATGGTGTTGCGCTTCTGCTGGGTATACGGCTACTGGCGTATATCCGGAGCGCTGCGCCGTTTGCGCGGCGAACCGACACGGTTTGCCGGGCAGTCGCGTATTGCCTTGAGTGCGGTGCTGACTCTGGGCGGTGTGCGTGGGGCGGTGACGCTGGCGGGTGTGATGTCGCTGCCATTGCTGCTCAACAGTGGTGACGCGTTTCCTGAGCGCGACCTGCTGATTCTGATCGCTGCGGGGGTGATTCTGCTGTCGTTGCTGGTAGCCAGCATCGCCTTGCCGCGCATCCTGCCGCGGTTGCCGCAGGACAATGCCGCCGTGCATGAGCGCGAACTCAATTGTCATCGGGCGGTGATGCTGGAGTCGGCGATTCGCTATCTGGAGTCCGAGGATGAACGCGCTGCAGATGCCGATGGCGCCATTGCCTCGGTCGAGGTGAAGGCACGATTGATGAGTGAGTATCGCGATCTGCTGGAGCGCGCCCGTGGAGGGGAAGAGGCGCGCGAACAACAGCGTGAGGTCGACCGCCTGGAATACCGCCTGCGTTTGCAGGCGCTGCGCACTCAGCGTCTGGAGCTGTATCGCATGCGCAAGGACAACGAGCTGGACGACGATATGCTGAGCGAGATCCTGCGTGATCTGGATATCGCCGAGGCGCGGCTGCACAAGAGCTAGCAGCGCGTTGTTACTGTAGGAGCCCGCTTGCGGGCGATGGCCTCTGATTAAGCCATCGCCGGCAAGCCGGCTCCTACGGTTGTTGCGATTTCAGGCGCCGCGAATAAAGCGGGCAATACGCTCGGCGGCTTCGATGCATTCGGCCAGCGGCGCGACCAGCGCCATGCGCACACGGCCGGCCCCCGGATTGACGCAGTTCACTTCGCGCGACAGGTACGAACCCGGCACCACGGTGACATGCTCGCTGGCGAACAGGTCGCGGGTGAAGCTGGCATCGTCACCAGGCGTGCGTGCCCACAGGTAGAAGCCGCCATCAGGCCGTTGCACGTCCATCACCGGCGCCAGAATCTCCAGCACTGCATCGAACTTCTCGCGGTACAGGTCGCGGTTGGCGCGCACGTGGGCCTCATCGTTCCAGGCGGCGACGCTGGCCAGTTGGGTTTGCACCGGCATGGCGCAGCCGTGGTAGGTGCGATAGAGCAGAAAGTGCTTGAGGATTTGTGCATCGCCGGCGACGAAGCCCGAGCGCAGGCCGGGCAGGTTGGAGCGCTTGGACAGGCTGTGGAACACCACGCAACGCTTGAAGTCGCTGCGGCCGAGTTCTGCGCAGGCGCTGAGCAGACCGGGTGGCGGCGCGTCCTCGTCGAAGTACAGTTCGCTGTAGCACTCGTCGGCGGCGATCACGAAGTCATGCTGGTCGGCCAGGGCGATCAGCTTCTTCAGCGTGTCGAGTGGGATCAGCGCGCCGGTGGGGTTGCCCGGCGAGCAGAGGAACAGAATCTGGCAGCGCTGCCAGACTTCACCCGGTACCGCATCGAAGTCCGGGTTGAAACCATGGGCTTCCAGACACGGCAGGTAATGTGGCTCGGCGCCGGCGAGAAAGGCTGCGCCTTCGTAGATCTGATAGAAGGGGTTGGGGCTGACCACCAGGCCCTTGGCATTGCGGTCGACCACGGCCTGGGTGAAGGCGAACAGCGCTTCGCGAGTGCCGTTGACCGGCAGCACGTGGCGCGCGGGATCCAGCCAGCCAGCCGGCACGCCGAAGCGGCGTTCACACCAGTTGGCGATGCTCTGGCGCAGCTCCGGCAGGCCCAGGGTGGTCGGATAGACGGCAAGCTTGTCGAGGTTGGCGGTCAGTGCCTCGCCGACGAAGTCCGGCGAGCGGTGCTTGGGCTCGCCGATGGACAACGCGATGGGGCGCTTGTCCGCTGCCGGTTGCACGCTGCCGAGCAGTGCGCGCAGTTTCTCGAAGGGGTAGGGCTGGAGCTGGTCGAGGGCTGGGTTCATCGTGATCTCGTGTGCATCGGAAAGCGGGGCGGTTCGATCAGATACTGATCTGCTGCGTCTGCGGTTGAGTGCTGGGCTCGGACAGGCGGCGGATGATGGTTTCCTGCAGGCGTGCGCAGAGCTCCGGGTCGGACAGCGGCTGGTTGTTGGCGTCGGTGACGAAGAACACGTCCTCGACGCGCTCGCCGAGGGTGGCGATCTTGGCGTTCTGCAGCGACAGGTCGTATTCGAGGAATATCCGTCCGATACGTGCCAGCAGGCCGGGGCGGTCCGGGGCGGTCAGCTCGAGGACGGTCACCGGGCGTTGCGCGTCGTTGTGAATGGTCACCTGCGGGGCGAAGGCGAAATGCTTGAGCTGGCGCGGTACCCGGCGCTGGATGATGGTCGGGTAGTCGTCCGGGTTCTTCAGCGCCTCGATCAGGCCTTCACGGATCTGCTGGATACGCGCCGGGTTGTTGCCGATCGAGCCGCCGTCGGCATCCAGCACCACATAGGTGTCGAGGGTGAACTGGCTGGTGGAGGTGATGATCCGCGCGTCGTGAATGTTCAGGTTGAGCTGGCTCATCGCGGCCACGGTCACGGCGAAGAAGTCATGCTGGTCCGGTGCGTAGATGAAGATCTGCGTGCCGCCTTCGAACTCACGCTGGGTGGTTTCCTTCATCAATACCAGCGGGCCGCCATCGTTGGGGTGCTGGAGGATGGCGTCGGTATGCCAGGCCACGTCGCTGGCGGTATGACGCAGGAAGTAGTCGTCACCGAGCTGGCTCCACAGCTGTTCGGCATCGTCCGGGTCGGTACCGCCGCGGACCAGGGTATCCAGCGCGGCGCTCTGCGTCTGGCGAATCTGCTCTTCGCGGTCCAGCGGGTTTTCCAGGCCGCGGCGCAGGGCGCGTTTGGTCTCGGTGTAGAGCTGACGCAGCAGGCTGGCGCGCCAGGAATTCCACAGACTCGGGTTGGTGGCGTTGATGTCGGCCACGGTCAACACGTAGAGGTAATCCAGGTGGGTCTGGTCACCGACGAACTGGGCGAAATCATGGATCACCTGCGGGTCGGAGAGGTCCTTGCGCTGCGCGGTGGTGGACATCACCAGGTGGTGCTGCACCAGCCAGGTGACCAGGGCGCCGTCCCAGGCCGGCAGGTGGTGACGACGGGCGAAGGCGTCGGCGTCCACCGCGCCCAGTTCCGAGTGGTCACCGCCGCGGCCTTTGCCGATGTCGTGGTAGAGGCCGGCCAGGTAGATCAGCTCGGGTTTGGGCAGGCGCTCAATGAGTTTGCTGGCCAGCGGGAATTTCTCCGCCAGCTCCGGCCAGCGGAACTTGCGCAGATGCTTGATCAGGTTGAGGGTGTGCGCGTCGACCGTGTAGATGTGGAACAGGTCGTGCTGCATCTGCCCGACGATATGGCCGAACTCCGGCAGATAACGGCCGAGAATGCCGTAGCGGTTCATGCGCCGCAGGTTGCGGTGGATGCCCTCGCGGCATTTGAACAGTTCGATGAACAGGCTGGTATTACGGATATCGTTGCGGAAGTCGTCGTCGATCAGGTGGCGGCTGTCGCGCAGCAGGCGAATGCTGTCGGCGCGCACGCCCTTGATTTCCGGGTGTTGCGCCATCAGCACGAAAATCTCGATGATGGCGAACGGCGTGCGCTTGAAAACATTCGGATGGGTGACTTCGATATAACGGTCACGCACCTGAAAGCGGCTGTTCAGTGGTGTGGCCTGACCGCTTTCGCCGGCACGCAGGATGACTTCCTCGAAGTGCTGGTTGATCAGGTCCGACAGTTCGGAAATGGCCATGACCACGCGATAGTACTTCTGCATGAAGTGTTCGATGCTGCGCTTGCCATCGCCATCCTGGTAGCCGAACAGCGCGGCGATTCGGGCCTGGTGGTCGAACAGCAGGCGATCCTCGGCGCGCCCGGCGAGCATGTGCAGGGCGTAGCGCACCTTCCACAGGAACTCCTGGCTGGAGGAGAGCAGGGCATATTCGCTTTCCAGCAGGAAGCCCTGGCCGACCAGTGCCTGCAGGTTGAGCGTACCGAACTGGCGGCGGGCGACCCAGAGTACCGTCTGGATGTCGCGCAGACCGCCGGGCGAGCCTTTGACGTTGGGTTCGAGGTTGTACTCGGTGTCGTTGTACTTGCCGTGACGCGCCTTGCGCTCTTCACGTTTGGCCAGATAGAAGTGCTTGCTCGGCCACATCTCGTCCGTGCTGGTGACCTGCTGCATGCGCTGGCGTAGATGCTCGGGGCCGGCGATGGTACGGCTTTCCATCAGGTTGGTGATCACCGTCAGGTCGGCGCGGGCCTCCTCGGCGCATTCGTCGACCGAGCGTACGCTCTGGCCAACTTCCAGGCCGATGTCCCACAGCAGGGTAAGGAAGCCTTCGATGGGGTCGCGGAAGATCTCGTGATCGCTGCTGTCGAGCAGGATCAGCAGGTCGATGTCCGAATAGGGATGCAGTTCGCCACGCCCATAGCCGCCGACCGCCAGCAGGGCGATATCCGCATCTTCGCTCCAGGTGAAGCGCTTCCAGGCTTCTTGCAGGATCTGGTCGACGAACCAGGCGCGATCTTCGACCAGGCGGCGGATATCGCGACCGGCATGAAAGCGCGCATCGAGCACCTCATGCGCGCCGCGGATGGCTTTCTTGAATGCGGCGATGGGGCTGGACTTTAGTGCCAGCTCGGCCTGGAACTGACCACGGTCAAACAGTTCGGGGTCCATCTGCGGCATGCAATTGCCTTCCTTTATATCGGTCATGGGGTACGGAGTGCGCACCGTTGCGGTTGCTGGCGTAGCCGGCTCAGGCCGAAGTGCGGGCGATGGTGTCATCGCTGCGCAGGGTGAAGATCTCGTAACCGTCGGCCGTGACCAGAATGGTGTGCTCCCACTGTGCGGAGAGCTTGCGGTCCTTGGTGATGGCGGTCCAGCCGTCGCCGAGCAGGCGGGTTTCCGCGCGGCCCTGGTTGATCATCGGCTCGATGGTGAAGGTCATGCCTTCCTTGAGTTCCATGCCGGTGCCCGCCTTGCCGTAGTGCAGCACTTGCGGCTCTTCGTGGAACACGGCGCCGATGCCGTGGCCGCAGTACTCGCGCACCACGGAGAAACCGTTCTTCTCGGCATGTTTCTGGATCACTTCGCCGATATCGCCCAGGCGGGTGCCGGGTTTGACCAGCTCGATGCCTTTATACATGCACTCTTGGGTGACCTTTGCCAGGCGCTCGGCCCATTCGGCGACCTTGCCGACCATGAACATCTTGCTGGTGTCGCCGTGGTAGCCGTCCTTGATCACGGTGACGTCGATGTTCAGTACGTCGCCGTCTTTGAGAGGCTTGTCGTTGGGAATGCCGTGACAGACCACGTGGTTGATCGAAGTGCAGATCGACTTGGGAAAGCCCTTGTAGTTGAGCGGGGCGGGGATGGCCTTCTGTACGTTGACGATGTAGTCGTGGCAGAGGCGGTCCAGCTCATCGGTGGTGACGCCGGGCTTGACGTGCTCGCCGATCATTTCCAGCACTTCGGCGGCCAGGC
This sequence comes from Pseudomonas pichavaramensis, assembly GCF_050473265.1. NCBI lineage: Bacteria > Pseudomonadati > Pseudomonadota > Gammaproteobacteria > Pseudomonadales > Pseudomonadaceae > Pseudomonas > Pseudomonas pichavaramensis. The sequence goes on from NZ_JBJKFJ010000017.1 coordinate 64,427, forward strand.
GGCCGGCCACGCGCATTTTCTCGATTTCTTCGGCGGATTTGATGGTGACGGTCATATGAAGCTCTCGGGCACGAACGGAAAGGGCGCTATCTTAGCAGCTTCGCCGTGCCAGCCCCAAAGGGGCGCATGATCCGGCCGGAGTTGGGTTCGGATGTCTGCTTTGTTTGCCAGCTTTTGTAGCTTGCGCCGGCTTTGTGTGGTATAAAACGCGCCGCTTTACGGGCGCTGTGCCCGAAAGCTCAAACCCACACACGTATCGACACGGTTTTCTGGGTGCCTTTCGACAAGTTCGGAGGTTGGAAGCTGGGATACGTGGAGGCCTAACCCGACTTACTCAAGGAACTATCATGTCCCAAGTCAATATGCGCGATATGCTGAAGGCCGGTGTGCACTTCGGCCACCAGACCCGTTACTGGAACCCGAAAATGGGCAAGTACATTTTCGGCGCGCGCAACAAGATTCACATCATCAACCTCGAAAAAACCCTGCCGATGTTCAACGAAGCTCAGGCTTTCGTTGAGAAGCTGGCTGCTGGCAAGAACAAGATCCTGTTCGTCGGCACCAAGCGTTCCGCTGGCAAGATCGTTCGCGAAGAAGCTGCTCGTTGCGGCTCGCCGTTCGTCGATCACCGCTGGTTGGGCGGCATGCTGACCAACTACAAAACCATCCGTGCTTCGATCAAGCGCCTGCGCGAGCTGGAAACCCAGTCCCAGGACGGCACCTTCGCCAAGCTGACCAAGAAAGAAGCCCTGATGCGTTCGCGTGATCTGGAAAAACTGGATCGCAGCCTGGGCGGTATCAAGGACATGGGCGGCCTGCCGGACGCACTGTTCGTAATCGACGTTGACCACGAGCGCATCGCTATCACCGAAGCCAACAAGCTGGGCATCCCGGTTATCGGCATCGTCGATACCAACAGCAGCCCGGAAGGCGTTGACTACATCATCCCGGGTAACGATGACGCCATCCGCGCCATCCAGCTGTACATGGGTGCCATGGCTGACGCCGTGATCCGTGGTCGCAGCAACGCTGGTGGTGCCACCGAAGAGTTCGTCGAAGAAGCTCCGGCCGCTGAAGCTGCCGAAGGCTAAGCAGTAACGTTGCTCATATAGCGTTACGTGCTGAGCAAAAAGGGGGCTAGGCCCCCTTTTTGCCACTCAAAGATTTGATTTGGTTGAAGACCTACCGAGAGGATTTTCAAGATGGCAGAGATTACTGCAGCCCTGGTTAAAGAACTGCGCGAGCGCACCGGTCAAGGCATGATGGAGTGCAAGAAAGCACTGGTTGCTGCTGGTGGTGACATCGAGAAAGCGATCGACGACATGCGCGCTTCCGGCGCCATCAAGGCGGCCAAGAAGGCCGGCAACATCGCTGCTGAAGGCTCCATCGCCGTTCGTGTCGAAGGCGGTCGTGGTCTGATCATCGAAGTCAACTCGCAGACCGACTTCCTGGCTCTGCAGGACGACTTCAAAGGCTTCGTAAAAGAGAGCCTGGACGAAGCTTTCGAGCAGAACCTGACCGAAGCTGCTCCGCTGATCGCCTCGCGCGAATCCGCTCGTGAAGCGCTGGTTGCCAAGTGCGGCGAGAACGTCAACATCCGTCGTCTGACCGCTGTAACCGGTGACACCGTTGGTGCTTACCTGCACGGCCACCGCATCGGTGTTCTGGTTGTCCTGAAGGGCGGCAACGACGAACTGGCCAAGCACGTTGCCATGCACGTCGCTGCCTCCAACCCTGCCGTTGTTTCGCCGGACCAGGTTTCCGAGGAACTGGTTGCCAAGGAAAAAGAAATCTTCCTGCAGCTGAACGCCGAGAAAATCGCCGGCAAGCCGGAGAACATCGTCGAGAACATGGTCAAAGGCCGTATCGCCAAGTTCCTGGCCGAAGCCAGCCTGGTCGAGCAAGCCTTCATCATGGATCCGGAAGTCAAGGTCGGTGACCTGGTGAAGAAAGCCGGTGCTGAAGTCGTTTCCTTCGTTCGTTACGAAGTGGGTGAAGGCATCGAGAAAGCCGAGACCGACTTCGCTGCCGAAGTTGCCGCCCAGGTTGCTGCCAGCAAGCAGTAATTAGCGGTTCGGTAAGTGCCCCAAAGAGGCTGCCCGCTAACGCGTGCGGCCTCTTTGCCGAATAAGGGGGCGCAAAGTGACAGGGTCATCATGACAGGTGACTGGCGACACTAAGAAGGTGTCCGACAATTGCAGCTCTATGCTGCATACAGAATTCAAATCGCCGCAGGAGAGACTTGCTATGGCTCAGCAGACGACTGGTCGCCAACCACGCTACAAACGCATTCTGCTCAAACTTAGCGGCGAAGCCCTGATGGGCTCGGAAGACTTCGGCATCGATCCCAAGGTGCTCGATCGCATGGCGCTGGAAGTCGGCCAACTGGTCGGCATCGGCGTGCAGGTCGGCCTGGTGATCGGCGGCGGTAACCTGTTCCGCGGAGCCGCGCTGTCCGCTGCCGGCATGGACCGGGTCACCGGTGATCACATGGGTATGCTGGCCACGGTGATGAACGCCCTGGCCATGCGCGATGCGCTGGAGCGCTCGAACATTCCGGCCATCGTCATGTCGGCCATTTCCATGGTCGGCGTTACCGATCATTACGACCGCCGCAAGGCCATGCGCCATCTGAAAGGTGGTGAGGTGGTGATCTTTGCTGCCGGCACTGGCAACCCGTTCTTCACCACCGATTCGGCCGCCTGCCTGCGCGCCATCGAAATCGATGCCGATGTGGTGCTGAAGGCGACCAAGGTCGATGGCGTGTACACTGCCGACCCGTTCAAGGACCCGCATGCCGAGAAATTCGAGCGTCTGACCTATGACGAAGTGCTGGATCGCAAGCTGGGCGTGATGGATCTGACGGCGATTTGTCTGTGCCGCGACCACGCCATGCCGCTGCGGGTCTTCAATATGAACAAACCTGGCGCTCTGCTCAATGTAGTGGTGGGCGGCGCCGAAGGAACCCTGATCGAGGAGGAAGCACAATGATCAACGACATCAAGAAAGACGCTCAGGAACGTATGAGCAAGTCCCTGGACGCCCTGGGTCGCAACCTGGCCTCCATTCGTACCGGTCGTGCCCACCCGAGCATTCTCGACAGCATCAAGGTGCCGGCCTGGGGTAGCGACATGCCGCTGAATCAGGTGGCTGCGATTACCGTCGAGGACGCGCGCACCCTGAAGATCGTGGCCCACGACAAGAACCTCAGCGCGGCCATCGAGAAGGCCATCCTGACTTCCGATCTGGGCCTCAACCCGAGCAGCGCTGGCACCACCATCCGTGTGCCGATGCCGGCTCTGACCGAAGAGACCCGCAAGGGCTACACCAAGCAGGCGCGTGGCGTAGCTGAAGATGCCAAGGTGGCCGTGCGCAACGTGCGTCGCGATGCCCTGGCCGAGCTGAAGAAGCTGTCCAAGGCCAAGGAGATCAGCGAGGACGAGGAGCGTCGTGCCGCTGACGAGCTGCAGAAGATCACCGACAAGTTCGTTGCTGACGTAGACAAGGCCCTGGAGGCCAAGGAAGCGGACCTGATGGCCGTTTGACGGCTGAGCGCCAGACATGGACAAGAACAAACAGGCGGTGCCGCGGCATGTCGCCATCATCATGGACGGCAACAACCGCTGGGCAAAGAAGCGCCTGTTGCCGGGCGTGGCAGGGCACAAGGCGGGGGTCGACGCCGTTCGTGCGGTGATCGAGGTCTGTGCCGAGTCGGGTGTCGAGGTGTTGACCCTGTTCGCCTTCTCCAGTGAGAACTGGCAGCGTCCCGCCGATGAGGTTGGAGCGCTGATGGAGTTGTTCCTCAGTGCGCTGCGCCGAGAGGCCAAGCGCCTGCAGGACAACGACATCAGTCTGCGCATCATCGGTGACCGCTCACGCTTTCATCCGGAGCTACAGGCCGCAATGCGTGAGGCGGAGTTGCTGACAGCGGGCAGTCGCCGTTTCATCCTGCAAATTGCCGCCAATTATGGTGGGCAGTGGGATATTGCCCAGGCGGCTCAACGCCTGGCGCGCGAGGTTCAGGCTGGTCATCTGCAAGTCGAGGACATTACGCCCGGATTGCTGCAGGGTTGTCTGGCTACCGGCGACCTGCCGTTACCGGACCTGTGCATTCGTACGGGCGGCGAACATCGCATTAGCAATTTTCTCCTCTGGCAGCTGGCCTATAGCGAGCTGTATTTCTCCGACCTGTATTGGCCGGACTTCAAGCACGAGGCCATGCGCAAGGCGCTGGCTGATTTCGCCAACCGCCAGCGTCGCTTTGGCAAGACCAGCGAGCAGGTGGAGGCTGAGGCGGGTTCCTGATGCTCAAACAACGAATCATCACGGCATTGGTGCTGTTGCCCATTGCTCTGGGTGGATTCTTTCTGCTCGACGGTGCTGCCTTTGCCTTGTTCATCGGTGCGGTCGTTACGCTGGGCGCTTGGGAATGGGCGCGTTTGGCTGGGCTCGATGCCCAGTCGCAGCGAGTTGCTTACGCCGCCGCCGTGGCGGTGTTGCTGGGTGTGCTGTACCTGACGCCAGTCGTTGCGCCGCTGCTGTTGGTGGTGGCTGTGGCCTGGTGGCTGGTGGCAACCTTTCTGGTGCTCACCTACCCGGACAGTAGTCGCCTCTGGAGGGGCGTTGCGCGTCGGTTGCTGATCGGCTTGCTGATCCTGCTGCCGGCCTGGCAGGGCCTGGTTCTGCTGAAACAATGGCCGCAGGCCAATGCGCTGATCATTGCAGTGATGGTGCTGGTGTGGGGTGCAGACATTGGCGCCTACTTCTCCGGCAAGGCGTTCGGCAAGCGCAAGCTGGCGTCGAAGGTCAGTCCCGGTAAGAGTTGGGAAGGGGTGTATGGCGGGCTGGCGGCGAGTTTGTTGATCACCTTGCTGGTCGGTTTGCAGCAAGACTGGTCCTTCTCCGGGCTGCTGCTGGCGCTGCTGGGTGCGGCGCTGGTGGTGTTTATTTCCGTGATCGGCGACCTGACCGAAAGCATGTTCAAGCGCCAGTCCGGAATCAAGGACAGCAGTAATCTGCTGCCGGGACATGGCGGCGTGCTCGATCGTATCGACAGTCTTACCGCCGCCGTTCCGCTGTTCGCCGCGCTGCTCTGGCTGGCCGGCTGGGGTTCGCTGTGAGTGCAGTGCAGCGGGTCACCGTGCTTGGGGCTACTGGTTCGATCGGGCTCAGCACGCTGGATGTGATCGCCCGCCATCCCGAGCGTTACAGCGTGTTTGCCTTGAGCGGCTTTTCGCGTCTGGCCGAGTTGCGGGTGCTGTGTCTCAAGCATCGTCCTCGCTATGCCGTGGTGCCCGATGCCAAGGCTGCAAGCAGCTTGCAGGGCAGCCTGCAGGCTGACGGCCTGGATACTCAGGTGCTGTTCGGTGAAGAGGGTTTGTGCGCCGTCTCTACCGATGCCGAGGTCGATTGCGTGATGGCTGCGATTGTCGGGGCGGCTGGGCTGCGCCCGACACTGGCGGCCGTGCAGGCAGGCAAGAAGGTGTTGCTGGCCAACAAGGAGGCGCTGGTGATGACCGGCGCCCTGTTCATGCAGGCGGTCAGAAACAGTGGCGCCGTGTTGCTGCCGATCGACAGCGAGCACAATGCGATTTTTCAGTGCCTGCCGGGCGACTACTCCCAGGGTTTGCAACAGGTGGGTGTTCGCCGCGTGCTGTTGACGGCCTCCGGTGGGCCGTTCCGTGAAACCCCCCTGGCAGAGCTGGAGCATGTGACGCCCGAGCAGGCTTGTGCTCATCCGAACTGGTCAATGGGGCGCAAGATCTCCGTCGACTCGGCGAGCATGATGAACAAGGGGCTGGAACTGATCGAGGCGTGCTGGTTGTTCGATGCCCGCCCTGAGCAGATCGAGGTGGTGATTCACCGGCAGAGCGTGATCCATTCGTTGGTCGATTACGTCGATGGTTCAGTGCTGGCGCAACTGGGCAATCCTGATATGCGTACACCCATCGCCCATGCGCTGGCTTGGCCGGAACGCATCGATTCGGGGGTGTCGCCACTGGATCTGTTCGCTGTCGGTCGTCTCGACTTCGAGCGTCCTGACGAGCAGCGTTTCCCTTGTCTGCGTCTCGCTCGCGAAGCGGTGCAGGCCGGTGGCAGCGCGCCGGCGATACTCAATGCTGCCAACGAGGTAGCTGTAGAGGCCTTCCTGCAGCGACGCATACGTTTCAGCGACATCCCGCGTATGATTGAGTCCGTGTTGAACGCGCAACCGGTGCAGGCTGTCGAAGCGCTCGATGTTGTATTCGAGGCCGACGCACAGGCGCGTGCGTTGGCCGGCGAATGGTTTGCCCGTCATTGACGGAGCCTGTATTGACCCGGCGTGCGCCCGGCCGTGAGCGCCTCGTAGAGCTGGAGAAGTGAAATGAGTGGGTTGTACATGCTACTTGGCACCCTGATCGCTCTGGGTGTGCTGGTGACCTTTCACGAGTTCGGGCATTTCTGGGTGGCCCGCCGCTGCGGGGTCAAGGTGCTGCGTTTCTCCGTCGGCTTTGGCGCGCCATTGCTGCGTTGGCATGATCGTCAGGGGACCGAGTTCGTGGTGGCCGCCATTCCTCTGGGTGGCTACGTGAAGATGCTCGATGAGCGCGAGGGTAATGTGCCGGCCGAGCAGGTCGAGCAGGCCTTCAACCGCAAGAGCGTGCGTCAGCGTATTGCCATCGTTGCTGCCGGACCTGTAGCCAATTTCCTCCTGGCTCTACTGTTCTTCTGGTTCGTTGCCATGCTGGGCAGTCAGCAGGTGCGCCCGGTGATTGGCGCGGTGCAGCCTGACAGTCTGGCCGATCAGGCCGGCTTGCGTGCCGGAGAAGAGATCGTTGCGGTCAATGGTGAGGCCACCAGCGGCTGGGCGGCGGTCAACCTGCAGCTGGTCAGGCGCCTTGGTGAGAGCGGCGCCCTGAGTCTGCGGGTGCTCGAGCCTGGTTCGAGTGTCGAAACGACCAAGCAGGTGCAGTTGGATAACTGGCTGCGTGGCGTCGACGAGCCGGACCCGATTGGTTCTCTCGGTGTTCGTCCCTGGCGGCCGGTGCTCGAGCCGGTACTGGCCGAGGTCGATTCCAAGGGGCCGGCCTATGCTGCCGGCCTGAAAGAGGGTGATCGTCTGCTCGCGCTCGATGGCGAGTCGCTGGCTGACTGGCAGGATTTGGTTGACCGCGTGCGCAAGCTGCCGGGAGAAGCCGTGACCCTGCGCTTCGAGCGTGACGGGCAACTGCAGGATATTCAGTTGACCCTGGCCGCACGTGGTGAGGGTGAGGCGCGCAGTGGTTACCTTGGCGCGGGAGTGAAGGGGGTCGACTGGCCACCGGAAATGCTGCGCGAAGTTCGCTATGGGCCGCTCGAGGGCATTGCCGAAGGCGCTCGTCAGACCTGGTCGATGAGCCTTCTGACCCTCGATTCGCTGAAGAAAATGCTGTTCGGGGAGCTCTCGGTAAAAAACTTGAGCGGGCCGATAACCATTGCTAAAGTGGCGGGCGCTTCAGCTGAGTCAGGGCTGGGGGATTTCCTGAAATTCCTTGCATATCTGAGTATTAGCTTGGGGGTTCTCAATCTGCTGCCCATTCCTGTACTGGATGGTGGGCATCTGCTGTTTTACCTGGTTGAGTGGGTGCGTGGTCGCCCCTTGTCCGAGCGGATTCAGGGTTGGGGGATGCAGATCGGCATCAGTCTGGTGATCGGGGTCATGTTGTTGGCGCTGGTCAACGACCTCAGCCGTCTGTAAGCATTGCTGAATTGCGTTCTTGAGATTCATAAGAAGTGTCGCTTAGAGCGGCAGCTTTTATCGTCAGTTGGAATAAGAAAGGACTTCATGAAACGTCTGCTGCTACCTGCGGTTCTGTCCGCATTGATGATCGCCGAAGTTCACGCCGAGTCCTTCACCATCTCCGATATACGCGTCAATGGCCTGCAGCGGGTTTCCGCTGGCAGTGTATTCGGCGCGCTGCCGTTGAACGTGGGCGAGCAGGTCGATGATCGTCAGTTGGTCGACGCTACCCGATCGCTGTTCCGCACCGGTTTCTTCCAGGACATCCAGCTCGGTCGCGACGGCGACGTTCTGGTTGTCACCGTGGTCGAGCGTCCCTCCATCTCCGGCATCGAGATCGAGGGCAACAAGGCCATCAGCACCGAAGATCTGCTCAAGGGTCTGAATCAGTCCGGCCTGGCCGAAGGCGAGATCTTCCAGCGCGCCACCCTCGAAGGCGTGCGTAACGAATTGCAGCGTCAGTACGTAGCCCAGGGTCGTTACTCGGCCGAGATCGAAGCGGAAGTGATTCCACAGCCACGTAACCGTGTGGCGCTGAAGATCAACATCAACGAGGGCACCGTTGCGGCGATTTCCCACATCAACGTCGTGGGCAATACCGTCTTTTCCGATGAAGATCTGGTCGATCTCTTCGAGCTGAAGACCACCAACTGGTTGTCGTTCTTCCGCAACGATGACAAATACGCTCGCGAAAAACTCTCCGGTGACCTCGAGCGTCTGCGTTCCTACTATCTGGACCGCGGCTACATCAACATGGATATCAGCTCCACCCAGGTATCCATTACCCCGGACAAGAAGCACGTCTACATCACCGTCAACGTCGAGGAAGGCGAGAAATACAGCGTTCGCGACGTGAAACTGTCCGGTGACCTCAAGGTGCCGGAAGAAGACGTACGCGCGCTGCTGCTGGTCAAGGAAGGGCAGGTCTTCTCGCGCAAGATCATGACCACTACCAGTGAGCTGATCACGCGCCGTCTGGGTAACGAGGGCTACACCTTCGCCAACGTCAACGGCGTGCCGGAAGCGCACGACGAGGACAATACCGTCTCGATTACCTTCTTCGTCGACCCAGGCAAGCGTGCCTACGTCAATCGCATCAACTTCCGTGGCAACACCAAGTCCGAGGATGAAGTGCTGCGCCGTGAGATGCGTCAGATGGAAGGCGGCTGGGCCTCGACCTACCTGATCGATCAGTCCAAGGTTCGCCTGGAGCGCCTTGGCTTCTTCAAGGAAGTCAACGTCGAGACCCCGCAGGTGCCGGGCACTGACGACCAGATCGACGTCAACTACAGTGTCGAAGAGCAGCCGTCCGGCTCCATCACCGCCAGCGTCGGCTTTGCTCAGAATGCCGGCCTGATCCTGGGTGGCTCGATCAGTCAGAACAACTTCCTGGGTACTGGTAACAAGGTCAGCATCGGCCTGACCCGCAGTGAATATCAGACCCGTTACAGCTTCGGCTTCGTTGACCCCTACTGGACCGTCGACGGCGTCAGCCTGGGTTACAACGCCTTCTACCGCACCACTGACTACGACGAACTCGATGTCGACGTATCCAGCTATTCGGTCGACAGCCTCGGTGCCGGCGTCAATATCGGTTACCCGATCAGCGAGACCTCGCGTCTGACCTATGGTCTGAGCGTGCAGCAGGACAGCATCGATACCGGGCGTTACACCGTCGACGAGATCTTCGACTTCATCGATGCCGAAGGCGACAACTACCTGAACTTCAAGGGTTCGATCGGCTGGAGTGAGTCGACGCTGAACCGCGGCACCCTGGCGACTCGCGGACATTCGCAAAGCCTGGTGCTGGAGAGCACCTTGCCGGGCAGCGACCTGTCGTTCTACAAACTCGACTACCGTGGCCAGGTATTTACCCCGCTCAGCGATAACTACACGCTGCGCTTCCATACCCAGTTGGGCTATGGCGACAGCTATGGCAGCACTGCCGAGTTGCCGTTCTACGAGCACTACTACGCCGGTGGTTTCAACTCGGTACGTGGTTTCGAGGACAGCAGCCTGGGGCCACGTAGTACGCCGAGTACTGGTACCAAACCTGGCACTATCGCCGACCCGGATCAGGATCCGCTGCCGTTCGGCGGTAACGTGCTGGTGCAGGGTGGCGTGGAAATGCTGTTCCCGCTGCCTTTCGTGAAGGACCAGCGTTCCTTGCGTACTGCGTTGTTCTGGGATGTGGGTAACGTGTTCGACACCAACTGCAGCTCGACGCAGAAGCGTCTGAGCGACAGCTGCGATATCGATTTCAGCAGTCTGGCCAGCTCCGTGGGTGTCGGTGTCACCTGGATCACCGCACTGGGTCCTCTGAGTTTCAGCCTGGCAATGCCGATCAAGAAACCGGATGATGCCGATACTCAGGTATTCCAGTTCTCCCTGGGTCAGACCTTCTAACTTGTTTCACCGAAAGCCAACAGTTTTGTTGCAGGAGTGCATTGTGCGTAAGTTGACTCAACTGGTTCTGTTCACCGCCGCCCTGATCGCCACTCCGGCGTTCGCCGAGATGAAGGTGGCCGTGCTGAACTATCAGATGGCACTGCTCGAGTCGGATGCTGCCAAGCGTTATGCCGTCGATGCCGAGAAGAAGTTCGGTCCGCAGCTGAACAAGCTCAAGACCCTGGAAAGCGATGCCAAGCGTATCCAAGATCGTATGGTCAAAGACGGCGAGAAGATGCAGCAGGCCGAGCGCGAACGTCTTGAACTCGAGTTCAAGCAAAAGGCCCGTGACTTCCAGTTCCAGTCCAAGGAGCTTAACGAAGCCAAGGCGGTTGCCGACCGTGAGATGCTGGCCAAGCTCAAGCCGAACCTGGACAAGGCGGTGGAAGAAGTCATCAAGAATGGCAACTTCGACCTGGTACTCGAGCGCGGTGCGGTGATCGATGTCAAACCTCAGTACGACATCACTCGCCAGGTCATCGAGCGCATGAATCAGATGCGTTAAGCATGGCCGCGACATATACCCTCGGCCAGTTGGCCGAGCGCCTGGGTGCCACCTTGCGTGGCGCCGAAGGCAAGGTTATCTCGGGCCTGGCCACCTTGCAGGGGGCCGGGCCCGAACAGTTGAGTTTCCTGGCCAACGCCCAGTACCGCAAGTACCTGGCGCAGGCTCAGGCCGGTGCAGTGCTGCTGACGGCCGCTGACGCGGAAGGTTATGCGGGGGATGCGCTGATCGTCGCGAACCCCTATCTTGCCTACGCCCAGCTTTCCCATCTGTTCGATCGCAAACCCGTGGCCGCGGCAGGTATTCATGCCACTGCTCAGGTCGCCGATGATGCGCAGGTGGATCCGAGTGCCAGTATCGGCGCTTATGCGGTTATCGAGAGCGGTGCGCGTATCGGTGCAGACGTCAGCATTGGCGCGCATTGCGTGGTCGGTGCGCGCAGCATCATCGGTGATGGCGGCTGGCTGGCACCGCGGGTGACGCTGTACCACGACGTACAGATCGGCAAGCGTGTGGTCATTCAGTCTGGTGCCGTGATCGGTGGTGAAGGTTTTGGTTTCGCCAACGAGAAGGGCGTCTGGCAGAAGATCGCGCAAATCGGCGGAGTCACCATCGGCGATGACGTCGAGATCGGTGCCAACACCACAGTGGATCGCGGTGCGCTCTCCGACACCCTGATCGGCAATGGCGTGAAGCTGGATAACCAGATCATGATCGCGCACAACGTGCAGATCGGTGACAACACCGCCATGGCCGGTTGCTGCGGGATTTCCGGCAGCACCAAGATCGGCAAGAACTGCATGATCGCAGGCGGCGTTGGCATGGTTGGCCATATCGAGGTCTGCGACAACGTGTTCGTCACCGGGATGACCATGGTGACCCGTTCGATCACCGAGCCTGGAGCCTATTCTTCCGGTACCGCCATGCAACCGGCGGGTGAGTGGAAGAAGAGTGCGGCTCGTATTCGTCAGTTGGACGAGATGGCCAAGCGTCTGCGTGAGCTGGAAAAGCAGCTGGCCGCCGTGACCCAGACGGCGAATGTCTCATCTGATGCCTGAGCATGGCGCGCTGCCGTGCTCTTTTCTTTTCTTACAGGCTTAACCGGACATGATGGACATCAACGAAATTCGTGAATATTTGCCGCACCGCTATCCCTTCCTGCTGGTGGATCGTGTGGTGGACCTGGACGTCGAAGGCAAGACTGTTCGCGCCTACAAGAATGTCAGCATCAACGAGCCCTTCTTCAATGGCCACTTTCCCGAGCATCCGATCATGCCGGGCGTGCTGATCATCGAAGCCATGGCTCAGGCTGCCGGGATTCTCGGCTTCAAGATGATGGGCGTTAAGCCCGCCGATGGCACCCTGTATTACTTCGTCGGCTCCGACAAGCTGCGCTTCCGTTCTCCTGTCACACCGGGCGATCAGCTTGTGCTGGAAGCCAAATACCTGAGCGACCGTCGCAGCATCTGGAAATTCGAGTGCCGCGCTACTGTCGACGGCAAGGAAGTCTGCTCCGCTGAAATCATCTGTGCGGAACGCAAGCTATGAGTTCGATTGACCCTCGCGCCATCATCGACCCCAGTGCCAGATTGGCCGACGACGTAGTCGTCGGCCCTTGGAGCATTGTCGGGCCCGATGTGGAAATTGGCGAGGGTACCGTCATAGGTCCGCACGTAGTGCTCAAGGGACCGACCGTAATCGGTAAGCACAATCGTATCTATCAGTTTTCCTCGGTAGGCGAAGACACGCCGGACCTCAAATACAAGGGGGAGCCGACGCGCCTGGTGATCGGGGATCGCAATGTGATCCGCGAAGGCGTGACCATTCATCGCGGTACCGTGCAGGATCGTAGTGAAACCACCATCGGTGACCACAACCTGATCATGGCCTATGCCCATATTGGTCATGACAGCGTCATCGGCAATCACTGCATCCTGGTCAATAACACGGCTTTGGCGGGTCACGTATGGGTCGATGACTGGGCGATTTTGTCGGGCTACACCCTTGTGCATCAGTTCTGCCGCATCGGCGCGCACAGCTTTTCCGGCATGGGTACCGCCATTGGCAAGGATGTTCCTGCATTCGTCACCGTATTCGGCAACCCGGCCGAAGCGCGCAGCATGAATTTCGAAGGTATGCGTCGGCGTGGTTTTTCCGCCGAGGCAATTGCCGCATTGCGTAAAGGTTACAAGCTGGTATACCGCCAGGGGCTGACCGTCGAGCAGGCGCTGAACGAGCTGGCGGACTCCGCCGCCCAGTTTCCCGAAGTCGCAATATTTCGCGACTCCATTCAGGCGTCCACGCGCGGTATCACGCGCTAATCTCCGGTTCATTATGTACGGTCTCAGGCCTGAGCTCGTGCGCCGGCCGATCAGCATGTCCAGTCACCACTCCTTACATTCTGCTTTTGCCCTGCACGGCTTTAGCTCGTGAGACTTTCAGCAGGTTCCGAGACAGCTATGACCAGACCTCTTCGCGTCGCACTGGTCGCCGGTGAGGCGTCCGGTGACATTCTTGGTTCGGGCCTCATGCAGGCCATCAAGCAGCGCTACCCGGATGCCGAATTCATCGGTGTGGGTGGTGCGCGCATGGAAGCCGAGGGCCTGAAATCCTATTTCCCCATGGAGCGCCTGGCGGTCATGGGCTTGGTCGAGGTGCTCGGCCGTCTGTTCGAGCTTCTCGGTCGTCGTCGTCAGCTCGCTCGTGACCTGATCGCTGCGCAGCCCGATGTGTTCATTGGCATCGATGCACCAGATTTCAACCTCGGCCTGGAGCTCAAGCTGCGCCGTGCCGGAATCAAGACCGTCCACTATGTCAGCCCGTCGGTCTGGGCCTGGCGGCAGAAGCGCGTGCTGAAAATCCGCGAAGCCTGTGATCTGATGCTGACGCTGTTCCCCTTCGAAGCGCAGTTCTACGACGAGCACCAGGTGCCTGTGCGTTTCGTCGGTCATCCACTGGCTGATGCGATTCCGCAGCAGGCGGACCGCGCGGCTGCTCGTGAAGCGCTGGATCTGCCTCAGAACGAGCCGGTGGTAGCCTTGATGCCGGGCAGCCGCGGCGGAGAAGTGGGGCGCCTGGGCGATCTCTTTCTCGATGCCGCCATTCGTCTTCGTTCGCTGCGACCCGGTGTTCGCTTCCTGCTGCCCTGCGCCACGCCCGAGCGGCGCACGCAACTCGAACAGATGCTCGCCAGTCGTGATTTGCCGCTGACCCTTCTCGATGGCCGTTCTCACGAGGCGCTGGCCGCTTGCGATGCGGTGCTGATCGCCTCGGGCACTGCGACTCTGGAAGCGCTGCTGTACAAGCGCCCGATGGTTGTCGCCTACCGCGTAGCGCCCATGACGTATCGGATTCTCAAGCGCCTGGTGAAAAGTCCTTACATCTCGCTGCCTAACCTGTTGGCCGAGCGTCTGCTGGTGCCGGAGCTGATCCAGGATGCAGCCACTGCAGATGCTCTGGCTCAGGCTGTAGCGCCCCTTATCGACGGTGGTCAGGTGCAGACCGAGGGCTTCGATGTGATTCATCGTGCGCTGCGCCGCGACGCCTCTGTGTCAGCGGCCGATGCCGTGCTGAAACTGGCGGGGCGCGCCTGATGCAGCTTGGGTTGGATTTCACGCTGGTCGAAGAACTGGTGGCCGGTGTCGACGAAGTCGGCCGCGGCCCGCTCTGCGGTGCGGTGGTCACGGCTGCGGTGATCCTTGATCCGGCCCGTCCGATTCTGGGCTTGAACGATTCGAAGAAGCTCACTGAATTACGCCGTGAGGCACTGTTCGATGAGATCCGCGAAAAGGCGCTGGCCTGGTGCATTGCCCGCGCCGAGGTGGAAGAGATCGACCGCCTGAATATCCTCCACGCCACCATGCTGGCCATGCAGCGTGCCGTTGAAGGCTTGTCGGTGACGCCCAGGCTGGCGTTGATCGATGGTAATCGCTGCCCGAAGCTGGCGGTGCCCAGTGCGCCGGTGGTCAAGGGTGACAGCCGGGTGCCGGCGATTGCTGCTGCCTCGATCCTGGCCAAAGTCAGCCGCGACCGTGAGATGCTCGAGATGGATCGCCTGTATCCGGGCTACGGCATCGCCGGGCACAAGGGCTACCCCACGCCGGTGCACCTCGAAGCGCTCAAGCGCCTGGGACCGACGCCGATTCACCGGCGTTCCTTCGCCCCGGTGCGTGCCTTGTTGGAAGGCGTTTAACTGTGTAGCCCGGATGCAATCCGGGAAATGCCAAAGCTGCTGAACCTCTGGCCCTAAGCCAGACCCTCTTAGGCTACAATTCGCGCTTTGTCGTTTTCACCTGCAAGGCCGCCCATGACCCAAGCGTTCGTCCATCTGCGTCTGCACACCGAATATTCCCTGGTCGATGGCTTGGTGCGGGTCAAACCGCTGATCAAAGCCGTTGCCGGTGCCGGTATGCCGGCGGTGGCAGTCACCGACATGAGCAACATGTGCTCGCTGGTGAAGTTCTACAAGACCGCCATGGGCGCTGGGGTCAAACCAATCTGCGGTGCCGACATCTGGATGGCCAGCGCCGAGGAAGATGGTCCGCTGACCCGCCTGACCCTGTTGGCGATGAATGCCAAGGGCTATCGCAACCTTACCGAGCTGATCTCGCGTGGCTGGTCCGAAGGGCAAAGCAACGATCTGGTGATCATCCAGCGTGACTGGGTCAAGGCTGCTGCCGAAGGGCTCATCGCGCTCTCCGGCGCGCGCGAAGGCGAAGTTGGTATGGCCTTGCTGGCCGGTGACGAGGCTTTGGCCGAGACGCGTCTGCGTGAGTGGATGCAGGTGTTCCCGGAGCGTTTCTATCTGGAGGTGCAGCGCACCAGTCGCGTCGGTGACGAGGAGTATCTGCACGCCGCCGTGGCGCTGGCTGATCGTGTCGAAGCACCGCTAGTGGCCACCAATGATGTGCGCTTCATCAAGCAGGACGACTTCGAGGCCCACGAGACCCGCGTCTGCATCGGTGAAGGTCGCACCCTAGATGATCCGCGCCGGCCGCGGCATTACTCCGACCAGCAGTACCTGAAAAGCGCCGAGGAGATGTGGGAGCTGTTTTCCGACCTGCCGGAGGCCCTGGAAAACACCGTCGAGATCGCCAAGCGCTGCAACATCGAGGTGCAGCTCGGTAAATACTTCCTGCCGGATTTCCCCACGCCGGGCGGCATGGGCATCGACGACTACCTGCGCCATGCCTCCTTCGAAGGTCTGGAAGAGCGCCTCGAGGTGCTACTGCCTAAGGACACGCCGGACTACGAGGCGAAGAAGCAGGTCTACATCGACCGCCTCAACTTCGAACTCGACATCATCATTCAGATGGGTTTCCCCGGTTACTTCCTGATCGTGATGGACTTCATCCAGTGGGCCAAGAACAACGGCGTGCCGGTCGGCCCGGGCCGTGGTTCGGGTGCCGGTTCGCTGGTGGCCTACGTGCTGAAGATCACCGACCTCGACCCGCTGGCCTATGACCTGCTGTTCGAACGCTTCCTCAACCCCGAGCGGATCTCCATGCCCGACTTCGACGTCGACTTCTGCATGGATGGCCGCGACCGGGTAATCGACTACGTGGCCGAGAAATACGGGCGTAACGCGGTGAGTCAGATCATCACCTTCGGCTCCATGGCGGCCAAGGCGGTGGTGCGCGACGTGGCGCGGGCGCAGGGCAAGTCCTACGGCCTGGCCGATCGTCTGTCGAAGATGATCCCCTTCGAAGTGGGCATGACCCTGGAGAAAGCCTTCGAGATGGAGGAGCCGCTACGCGACTTCCTCAAGAACGACGAAGAAGCCCAGGAAATCTGGGACATGTCGCTCAAGCTCGAAGGCGTGGTGCGCGGTACCGGCAAGCACGCCGGGGGGGTGGTGATCGCGCCGACCAAGCTCACCGACTTTTCGCCGATCGCCTGTGACGAGGAGGGCGGCGGCCTGGTGACCCAGTTCGACAAGGATGACGTCGAGCAGGCCGGGCTGGTCAAGTTCGACTTCCTCGGCCTGCGTACCCTGACCATCATCAAGTGGGCGATGGAAACCATCCACCGCGAGCAGAAGCGCGCCGGTGCCAGCGATGAAGAGCTGGTCAACATCGACTTCATCCCACTGGATGACAAGAAAACCTACGACATGCTGCAGAAGGCGGAGACCACCGCGGTCTTCCAGCTTGAATCGCGCGGCATGAAGGAGCTGATCAAGAAGCTCAAGCCCGACTGCCTGGAAGACATGATCGCACTGGTGGCGCTGTTCCGCCCCGGTCCGCTGCAGTCCGGCATGGTGGATGACTTCATCAACCGTAAGCATGGTCGTGCCGAGCTGTCCTACCCGCACCCGGACTACCAGTACGCCGGCCTGGAGCCGGTGCTCAAGCCGACTTACGGCATCATTCTGTATCAGGAACAGGTGATGCAGATCGCTCAGGTCATGGGTGGCTACACCTTGGGCCAGGCGGACATGCTGCGCCGCGCCATGGGTAAGAAGAAGCCCGAGGAAATGGCCAAGCAGCGTGGCGGCTTCATCGAAGGTTGTGCCAACAACAACATCGACGCCGAGCTCGCGGGCAACATCTTCGACCTGGTGGAAAAGTTCGCCGGCTACGGTTTCAACAAATCCCACTCGGCGGCCTATGGCCTGGTGTCCTACCAGACTGCCTGGCTCAAGGCGCATTACCCGGCGCCGTTCATGGCCGCGGTGCTCTCGGCGGATATGCACAACACCGACAAGGTGGTGATCCTGGTCGAAGAGTGCCGCAACATGAAGTTGCGCATCGATCCGCCGGACGTGAACGTCTCCGAGTACAAGTTCACCGTCAATGATGACGGCCGTATCGTCTACGGCCTGGGGGCGGTCAAGGGCGTAGGCGAGGGGCCGGTCGAGGCCATCGTCGAATGCCGCGCCGAAGGTGGGCCGTTCAAGGACCTGTTCGACTTCTGTAACCGCGTCGACCTCAAACGTATCAACAAGCGCACGCTCGAGGCGCTGGTTCGCAGCGGCGCGCTGGATCGTCTCGGCCCGTACTACCAGGATGAGCTCAAGGCCTACCAGGCCAGTGTGGACAAGAATCGCGCGGTGCTGCTGGCCTCCATGGAGGAGGCCGTGCAGTCCGCCGAGCAGACTGCACGCAGTGCCGAGAGTGGCCATATGGATCTGTTCGGTGGCCTGTTCGCCGAGCCTGAGGCGGATGTCTACGCCAATCACCGCAAGGCTCGTGAATTGCCGATCAAGGAGCGCCTGAAGGGCGAGAAGGACACCCTGGGCATTTATTTGTCCGGTCACCCCATCGACGAATACGAAGGCGAGATCCGCCGCTTCGCCCGTCAGCGCATCGTCGAGCTCAAACCGGCGCGCGATACCCAGACCATCGCCGGGATGATCGTCAACCTGCGGGTAATGAAGAACAAGAAGGGCGACAAGATGGGCTTCATCACCCTCGATGACCGTTCCGGGCGTATCGAGGCCTCCCTGTTCGCCGACGCATTCGCCAGCAACCAGGCGCTGCTGCAAAACGATGCGCTGGTGGTGGTCGAAGGTGAAGTCAGCAACGATGACTTCTCCGGTGGCCTGCGCCTGCGCGCCAAGCGCGTGATGAGCCTGGAGGAAGCGCGTACTGGCCTGGCTGATAGCCTGCGGGTAAAAGTTGCCAGTGCTGCTTTGAAGGGCGATCGTTTGCGTTGGCTGGCCGAGTTGTGCAGCAAGCACAAGGGCGCCTGCCCGGTGACGCTGGACTACAGTGGTGAAGAGGCACGCGCCTTGCTTCAGTTTGGCGACGCCTGGCGAATCGATCCGGCTGATACTTTGATTCAGGCATTGCGTGACCAGTTCGGGCGCGACAACGTCTTTTTGCACTACCGCTGATGCAAGTGGGGGAAATCCCCCGGTATTGGCAACGACACCCGTGGGTGTCGACCCGCTGCGCCCTATCCATTAAGGTAGGGCGCCTAATGGATACAGCTCCCCGGCCACTTGGCCGTCGACGCAAGACGGATGACTATGAACCCGAATTTCCTCGACTTCGAACAGCCGATCGCCGACCTGCAAGCCAAGATCGAAGAGCTACGCCTGGTTGGTAACGACAACTCGCTGAACATCAGCGATGAGATCGCCCGCCTGCAGGACAAGAGCAGCGCTCTGACTGAAAGCATTTTCGGCAACCTGACCAGCTGGCAGATCGCTCAGCTCGCCCGTCATCCTCGCCGCCCTTATACCCTGGACTACATCCAGCACATCTTCACCGAGTTCGATGAGCTGCATGGCGATCGTCACTTCTCCGACGACGCTGCCATCGTCGGTGGTGTGGCGCGTCTCGGCGATCAGCCGGTGATGATCATCGGTCACCAGAAAGGCCGCGAAGTGCGTGAGAAGGTGCGTCGCAACTTCGGCATGCCGCGTCCTGAAGGCTACCGCAAGGCCTGCCGCCTGATGGAAATGGCCGAGCGCTTCAACATGCCGATACTCACCTTCATCGACACCCCCGGTGCCTACCCAGGTATCGATGCCGAGGAGCGTGGGCAGAGCGAGGCCATCGCCTGGAACCTGCGTGTGATGGCACGCCTGAAAACCCCTATCATCGCCACCGTTATCGGTGAAGGTGGTTCTGGCGGCGCACTGGCCATCGGCGTGTGTGATCAACTGAACATGCTGCAGTACTCCACCTATTCGGTGATCTCGCCGGAAGGCTGCGCCTCGATCCTGTGGCGTACCGCCGAGAAGGCGCCGGATGCAGCTGAAGCCATGGGTATCACTGCCGAGCGTCTGAAGGATCTGGGCATCGTCGATCAGGTGATCGCCGAGCCGTTGGGCGGCGCCCATCGCGATCCGGCTGCGGCCTCCGAGTCGATCCGTCAGGAGCTGACCAAGCAACTGGCCAGCCTGCAGAAGCACGACACCGATGCGCTGCTCAAGCGCCGCTATGACCGCCTGATGAGCTACGGCATCGCCTGATTCATCACGCGCAAACAACAACGGGCCTTCGGGCCCGTTGTTGTTTTAAGCTTGGCCGATGACTGCACTCGACTCACGCCTGCGCCAGGCGCTGCAACCCTGGCGCGAGGCTTCCTCCTGGCGTGTTGCCTTTTCCGGTGGGCTGGACTCCAGCGTGCTGCTGCATCTGCTCGCCAGGCTGGCACGGCAGGAGAAACTGCCGCCGCTTTCCGCCATTCATGTCCATCATGGTCTGCAGCCGGCGGCCGATGCCTGGCCAGCGCATTGCGCGCGCATTTGCGCGCAGCTGGCCATTCCCCTGGAGATTGTTGCGGTGCAGGTGGCCCCGGGTGCCAGCCTCGAACAGGCGGCGCGACGTGCGCGCTATGCCGCTTTCAGTGAGCGGCTGGGGCATGACGAGATATTGCTCAGTGCCCAACATCGTGACGATCAGGCCGAAACCCTGTTGTTTCGCCTGTTGCGCGGGGCGGGGGTGCGTGGCCTTGCAGGCATGCCTGCCAGTCGTTCGCTTGGAGGGGGGCGGTTGGTTCGGCCATTGTTGAATTGCTCGCGAGCCGAATTGCTTAGCTATGCACAGGCGCATGACCTGCACTGGATTGAAGACCCGAGCAATGCCGACGAGCGTTTCAGTCGCAACTTTCTGCGCCGGCAGGTGATGCCGCTGCTGGCGGGGCAATGGCCGCAGGTGACGAAAAGTCTCGCGCGCAGCGCCGCGCATTTGCATGAGGCAGAGCAATTGCTGGGCGAGCTGGCCCGGATGGATTTGTTTGCAGCTGCTGCTGACTCGCCTTTTTCCTGGCTGCCATTACCGTCGCTCAGTTTGTCGGCGGTAAAGCAACTGAGCGATGCTCGGCAGCGCAACCTGTTGCGCTATTGGCTGGGGTCTTTGAGCCGTATGCCCGACAGCGATCACTGGGCCGGCTGGCGTGATTTGCGCGACGCGGCCGGGGATGCCTGCCCCGTCTGGAGGCTGGCGGATGGCGAGCTACTGCGTGCCGACGATCGTTTGTGCTGGCTCAGTGGTGAATGGCTTGCGCAGCCTGTGCGGCTGGACCTCCCTTGTGATGGGCTTTACGGCGCATTCGACCTGCCTGGTAATGGTCGTGCGCAGGTGATGGGTAGCTTGCCTCAGGGAAACTGGCGACTGCGATACCGCCAGGGCGGCGAATCGCTGCAGCTGGCCAGCCGCGGCAGGCGTGATCTCAAGCGGCTACTCAATGAGATGCGTGTGCCGGCATTCGTCCGTCCCAGGCTGCCATTGTTGTTCGATGGCGATGAGCTGATGGCGGTGGCTAATCTGGCTCAATCAGCGCATTTGCAGGCGTGTGGCGTGCATCTTCACTGGTCGCCGCCGATCGGCGCGCAAGGTTTGAGCTGGTAAGGCCTTTCGGGTAGACTACGCTCCCGTCTTAATACAGCTTTTGCCGACTCCCGCAGGGAGCTTGGCGGGCTTGCCATTGTTCGTTGCTAGTAATGGCGTTCCTTCGCTTTCCCCGGCGGCACTGACCGCTTAAACGCAGACTTCTAGGGTTTTTCATGACGCGCTACATCTTCGTCACGGGTGGTGTTGTTTCTTCATTGGGGAAAGGCATCGCCTCGGCTTCACTGGCGGCCATCCTGGAGGCGCGGGGCCTGAAGGTCACCATGCTCAAGCTGGACCCTTACATCAACGTCGATCCGGGCACCATGAGCCCGTTCCAGCACGGTGAGGTGTTCGTCACCCACGACGGCGCCGAGACCGACCTCGACCTGGGCCACTACGAGCGGTTCATCCGCACCACGATGACCAAGGGCAACAACTTCACCACGGGACGCGTGTACGAGGACGTACTGCGCAAGGAGCGCCGTGGTGACTACCTGGGCGCGACCATTCAGGTCATCCCGCACATCACCGACGAGATCAAGCGTCGCATCATCAAAGGCGCCGGCGATGCCGACGTAGCCCTGGTGGAGATCGGCGGCACCGTGGGTGACATCGAGTCGCAGCCGTTCCTCGAGGCTATTCGTCAGCTGCGTGTAGAAGTGGGTGCCAAGCGCGCCATGCTCATGCACCTGACCCTGGTGCCGTACATCGCTACCGCTGGCGAGACCAAGACCAAGCCGACCCAGCACTCGGTCAAAGAGCTGCGCTCCATCGGCCTGCAGCCGGACGTGTTGGTGTGCCGCTCCGATCATCCGATCGACGTGTCTTCGCGCCGCAAGATCGCCCTGTTCACCAACGTTGAAGAGCGTGCGGTGATCAGCCTGGAAGACGTCGATACCATCTACAAGATTCCGGGCGTGCTGCACGCTCAGGGGCTGGATGACTTCGTCGTCGAGCGCTTCGGTCTGGAGTGCGGCAGCGCCGACCTGTCCGAGTGGGATCGCGTAGTCGATGCCAAGCTCAACCCGGAAAAAGAAGTCACCATCGCCATGGTCGGTAAGTACATGGAGCTGCTCGATGCGTACAAGTCGCTGATCGAAGCGATGAGCCACGCCGGCATCCAGAACCGTACCAAGGTCAATCTGCGCTATATCGATTCCGAAGATATCGAGAACCAGGGCACCAGCCTGCTCGAAGGTGTCGACGCCATTCTGGTGCCGGGTGGCTTCGGTCTGCGCGGTGTGGAAGGCAAGATCAAGACCGTGCAGTACGCCCGTGAAAACAAGATCCCTTACCTGGGTATCTGCCTCGGCATGCAGGTTGCGGTCATCGAATACGCCCGTAACGTGGTGGGCTGGAATGATGCCAACTCCACCGAGTTCGACATGGCCAGCCAGCACCCGGTGGTCGGTCTGATCACCGAGTGGCAAGACGCGACCGGCGCCACCGAGCAACGCAGCGAGAGCTCCGACCTGGGGGGCACCATGCGTCTGGGCGCCCAGGACTGCCAGCTGCTGGCCGGCTCCAAGGTGCACGGTTGCTATGGCAAGGACGTGATCGTCGAGCGTCACCGTCACCGCTACGAGGTGAACAACAACCTGCTGCCGCAGCTGACCGGGGCAGGTCTGAAGGTCACCGGTCGTTCCGGCGACGGCGCATTGGTCGAAGTGGTCGAGGCGCCGGATCATCCGTGGTTCGTGGCCTGCCAGTTCCACCCGGAATTCACCTCCACGCCACGTGATGGCCACCCGCTGTTCAGCGGTTTCGTCAACGCTGCGCTGGCGCAGAAAGCGAAGAAGGTCTGACCCATGGCGCAGAAGATCATCAAGGTTCGCGATATCGAGATCGCCAACGACAAGCCATTCGTGCTGTTCGGTGGCATCAACGTACTCGAGTCGCGTGACCTGGCCATGCAGGCTTGTGAAGAGTACGTGCGAGTGACCGAAAAACTCGGCATTCCCTACGTGTTCAAGGCCAGCTTCGACAAGGCCAACCGCTCCTCCGTCACGTCCTTCCGCGGCCCTGGCCTGGAAGAGGGCATGAAGATCTTCGAAGAGGTGAAGAAGACCTTCGGTGTGCCGGTGATCACCGACGTGCACGAGCCGCATCAGGCGGCTCCTGTGGCTGAAGTGTGCGACATCATCCAGCTGCCGGCCTTCCTCTCGCGGCAGACCGATCTGGTGGTGGCCATGGCCAAGACCGGTGCGGTGATCAACATCAAGAAGGCGCAGTTCCTCGCGCCGCAAGAGATGAAGCACATCCTCAACAAGTGTGAGGAAGCCGGTAACGATCAACTGATCCTCTGCGAGCGTGGTTCGAGCTTCGGCTACAACAACCTGGTGGTGGACATGCTCGGCTTCGGCATCATGAAGCAGTTCGAGTACCCGGTGTTCTTCGACGTGACCCACGCCCTGCAAATGCCAGGTGGTCGCGCCGACTCCGCTGGCGGTCGTCGTGCCCAGGTCACCGACCTGGCCAAGGCGGGCATGAGCCAGGGCCTGGCCGGCCTGTTTCTGGAGGCGCATCCGGACCCGGAAAATGCCAAATGCGATGGTCCTTGTGCGCTGCGCCTGAACAAGCTGGAACCGTTCCTTGCACAGCTCAAGCAGCTGGATGACCTGGTGAAGGGTTTTCCGCCAATCGAGACTGCCTGAATCGGTCGCAATCCGGTAAAGTGCCGCCCCAGCTAAATCCCCCTGACCCGTGAGTCAGAGTGAGCCGTCGATCTGCCCGCGGGTAGCGACGGCCCAGTGCAGCCTGTTGCTGCCGTCTTATCGTCAACTTTGGAGCGTTATCAAGAATGGCAAAGATCGTCGACATCAAGGGTCGTGAGGTTCTCGACTCCCGTGGCAACCCCACTGTGGAAGCCGATGTAATTCTGGAAGGTGGCATTGTTGGTAGTGCGTGTGCTCCGTCTGGCGCCTCCACCGGCTCGCGCGAAGCGCTGGAGCTGCGTGATGGTGACAAGAGCCGTTACCTGGGCAAGGGCGTCCTGAAAGCCGTGGCCAATATCAACGGTCCGATCCGTGATCTGCTGCTGGGCAAGGATGCAACCGCCCAGGTCGAGCTGGACCGCGCAATGATCGAACTCGACGGTACCGAGAACAAGGCCAAGCTGGGCGCCAACGCCATCCTCGCCGTGTCCCTGGCTGCTGCCAAGGCTGCTGCGCAAGCCAAAGGCGTGCCGCTGTACGCGCACATCGCCGACCTCAACGGTACCCCGGGCGTCTACTCGATGCCGGTACCGATGATGAACATCATCAACGGCGGCGAACATGCCGACAACAACGTCGACATTCAGGAATTCATGGTGCAGCCGGTTGGCGCCAAGAACTTCGCCGATGCGCTGCGTATGGGCGCCGAAATCTTCCATCACCTCAAAGCCGTACTGAAGGCCCGTGGCCTGAACACCGCTGTCGGTGACGAAGGCGGCTTCGCGCCGAACCTGGCGTCCAACGAAGACGCTCTGGCGGCCATCGCCGAAGCCGTGGCCAACGCCGGCTACAAGCTGGGCGACGACGTCACCCTGGCCCTGGATTGCGCTTCCAGCGAGTTCTACAAGGATGGTCAGTACGACCTGGCCGGTGAAGGCAAGGTGTTCAGCGGTGAAGGCTTCGCCGACTACCTGGCCGGTCTGACCGAGCGTTATCCGATCATCTCCATCGAAGACGGCATGGACGAGTCCGACTGGGCCAGCTGGAAAGTCCTGACTGACAAGATCGGTGCCAAGGTGCAGCTGGTTGGCGACGACCTGTTCGTCACCAACACCAAGATTCTCAAGCGCGGTATCGACGAGAAAATCGGTAACTCGATCCTGATCAAGTTCAACCAGATCGGCTCGCTGACCGAGACCCTGGAAGCCATCCAGATGGCCAAGGCCGCTGGCTTCACCGCTGTGATCTCGCACCGCAGCGGCGAAACCGAAGACAGCACCATCGCCGACCTGGCCGTGGGTACTGCTGCCGGCCAGATCAAGACCGGTTCGCTGTGCCGCTCCGATCGCGTCTCCAAGTACAACCAACTGCTGCGTATTGAAGAGCAGCTCGGTGCTAAAGCCCCGTACAAGGGCCGTGCCGAGTTCCGCGGCTAAGCATCGCGTGACGAAAAAGGGCGACGCAAGTCGCCCTTTTTCGTGGGCGAGTCGCTCACTACAGGGAACCATTGCACGGATGCAGGACCTTAAAACCCATGTCACTCATCAGTCCGCTTCTTTTCAAGCATGAATACAGCCCCTACCATGCCGATGACTCTTTTCGCGAGCCGCCGCTCCATGCGTAGTCCGTACTGGCTGTTCATCGTGCTGATCCTGTTGCTGGCTGGCCTGCAATATCGCCTGTGGGTCGGTGAGGGCAGTCTCGCTCAGGTGAGCCGACTGCAGCAGCAGATTGCCGAGCAGCGCGGCGAGAACGAGCGCCTGCTGGAGCGTAACCGTATCCTCGAGGCCGAGGTGATGGAGCTCAAGCGCGGTATGGAAACCGTGGAAGAGCGCGCCCGCCAGGAATTGGGCATGCTCAAAGAGGGCGAGACCCTCTATCTGTTGACCGAATGAGCACCCACTTCTGGCTGGTGATCCCGGCCGCTGGTATTGGCTCGCGCATGGCGGCAGATCGGCCCAAGCAATACTTGCAGGTGGCCGGCCTGAGTATTCTCGAACACACCCTGCAGCGTTTTCTCGATCATCCTGCCTTGCGTGGTGTGGTGGTGAGCCTGGCTGCCGATGATCCTTTCTGGCCCGAGCTGGCCGTTGCCCGCGACCCGCGTATCCGGCGCGCCGCAGGTGGTCGAGAGCGGGCTGACTCGGTGCTGGCCGGTCTCGAAACCTTGAAGAGCTGTGGCGCTGCCGATGATGACTGGGTGCTGGTGCATGATGCCGCGCGTCCCAATCTGGCGGCCGATGATCTGCAGCGCCTGCTGGATAGCCTTGCCGACGACCCTGTCGGCGGTCTCCTGGCGGTGCCGGCACGTGACACGCTCAAGCGCGCCGGGCCTGATGGCCGGGTCCTGGAAACCGTCGACCGCAGCGTGATCTGGCAAGCCTATACACCGCAGATGTTCCGTCTGAATGCCTTGCATCAGGCGTTGACGAGGGCTTTGCAGGCTCAGGTGGCGATCACCGATGAAGCCTCGGCGATGGAGTGGGCCGGGCTGGCCCCGCGTTTGATCGAGGGCAGGGCGGATAACCTCAAGGTGACCCGCCCGGAAGACCTGCAGTATCTGCAGCGTTTGTGGTCAGAGGCGCTTTGAGCGACTCAGTGTGCCCAGGGCTTGGCTTCCTTGCCGAGGTTGCGTTCCAGGGCGCTGGTCAGCTTGTTCATGGCGCCGTCGATTGCCTGGTGCAGTTCAGGCGCATCGTGGGAAACCGTTAGCGGATCGCGTCCTTTCATGCGCGCCTCCATCTTGCAGCGTTTGTCCTGTGGGCCGTTCTTGAGTGCATTCTCGTCGGAGAGATGGAATTCGATCCGGGTGAGATGGTCTTCGTAGCGTTGCAGCTTGGCGTGTACGCGATTGCGAATGTCGTCTCTAAGGGCCATAGAGGAGGCAACGTGCTTGCCGCTGTTGACCAGAACCTGCATAACCAATTCCTCATGCTGATCAGTATCGGACGCCCCTGGCGTGGGGCTCATGGTTACGACGCGGTTGCCTGGCGCGAGTTTCCCGCCAGCTTGTGACATTCCATGACCATTCAGTCTGGCGTCAGCTCGAGAGGCTGTATTCGGCGCGCTGGCTGAGGCCTGAGCGCAAGGTGTCGATGAGTTGACGTACCTTGGGTGACAAGTGACGTTGCTGTGGATAGAGCGCCCACACTGCAGTGTTGGGTGGGCGGTGTTGTTCCAGCAGTGAAATCAGGCGCCCGCTGTGCAGGTGTTCGAGCACGTAGTAATCCGGCAGTTGGCAGAGGCCGAAGCCCCTTAGCGCGGCGTCGAGCACCGACTGACCGCTGTTGCAGCGCCAGTTGCCCTGCACGCGGACCTGGGTTTCCCGGCCACCTTGCGCAAAACTCCAGTGATCGCTGCTGCCAATCAGGCAGTTGTGTCGCGCCAGCTCCGATAACGAATGCGGGCGGCCGTAGCGTTGCAGGTACTCCGGTGCCGCACACAGATACATCTCGCGCGGTGCCAGACGTGCGGCCATCAAACGTGAATCCTGCAGGCGGCCCAGGCGAATGGCCAGATCCAGACCCTCATGCAGCAGGTCGAGCTGGCGGTTGGATAGCTCGATTTCCACGCGCAACTGGGGGTGCCTGGCCATGAAGTCATTGACCAACGGCACGATGAAGCGCTCGCCGTAGGCCACGGCACAGGTCATGCGCAGCAGGCCCTTGGGTTCGGCACCGAGATCGCCGACTGCGCGCAGGGCCTCTTCGCGGGCGTCCTGCAGGCGCTGGCAGTGTTGCAGAAAGGTCTGTCCGGCCTCGGTCAGCACCACGCGCCGGGTACTGCGGTAGAACAGGCGGCTCTGCAGGCGCTCTTCGAGACGCGAGACCTGGCGGCTGACCTGCGAGGTCGACAGGCCCAGATGTTCGGCAGCGATATTGAACTGGCCGCATTCGGCCACGGCGACGAATTCGTCGAGTCCTTCCCAGCGATTCATCTCGTTTCCTTGGTTGATTGCGCAAAGCGTGCCGCGATTATCCCTGTATGGCAATAATGTTTTGATGTTTGCTCAATTGTCTCGCTTTTCCTATGTATTAGACTGCCCGCCACTTTCATCCATGCTCAGGAGAGCTTTCATGATCAAGTCCCGTGCTGCCGTCGCTTTCGGCCCCAACGAGCCGCTGAAAATCGTCGAGATCGACGTCGAGCCGCCAAAGGCCGGTGAAGTGCTGGTACGCATCGTCGCCACCGGTGTCTGCCACACCGACGCCTACACCCTGTCCGGTCAGGACTCCGAGGGTGTGTTCCCCTGCGTGCTGGGTCACGAGGGTGGCGGCGTCGTTGAAGCCGTGGGCGAGGGCGTGACCTCGGTCAAGGTCGGTGATCACGTGATCCCGCTGTACACCGCCGAGTGTGGCGAGTGCAAATTCTGCAAATCGCAGAAGACCAACCTGTGCAGCTCGGTCCGTGCGACCCAGGGCAAGGGCCTGATGCCGGACGGCACCACCCGCTTCAGCTACAACGGCGAGCCGATCTACCACTACATGGGTTGCTCGACCTTCTCCGAGTACACCGTGCTGCCGGAAGTCTCGGTTGCCGTGATCCCGAAAGAAGCCCCGCTGGACAAGGTCTGCCTGCTCGGCTGCGGCGTAACCACCGGCATCGGTGCCGTGCTCAACACCGCCAAGGTGGAAGAGGGCGCTACCGTGGCCATCTTCGGTCTGGGCGGCATCGGTCTGGCGGCGATCATCGGTGCCAAGATGGCCAAGGCCTCGCGCATCATCGGTATCGACATCAACCCGGGCAAGGAAGCGGTTGCCCGTGAGCTGGGCGTGACCGATTTCGTCAACCCGAAAGAGCACAGCAAGCCGATCCAGGAAGTCATCGTCGAGATGACCGACGGCGGCGTCGACTACAGCTTCGAGTGCATCGGCAACGTGCAGCTGATGCGTGCGGCGCTGGAGTGCTGCCACAAGGGTTGGGGCGAGTCGACCATCATCGGCGTGGCCCCGGCCGGTGCCGAGATCAGCACCCGTCCTTTCCAGCTGGTGACTGGTCGCGTCTGGCGCGGCAGCGCCTTCGGTGGCGTCAAGGGCCGTACCGAGCTGCCAGGCTACGTCGAGAAGTCGCAGAAGGGCGAAATCCCGCTGGACACCTTCATCACCCACAACATGGGTCTGGACGAAATCAACGAAGCCTTCGAGCTGATGCACGAAGGCAAGAGCATCCGTACCGTCATCCACTTCTGAGTCTATGGGCGCAGCCTGCTCTGCAGGGCTGCGCCGCAGGCTGAATGGACTGACGCGCCCGTGGCCTCTGGCTGCGGGCGACGGTTTCCTCTTTCGCTGGAGGTTTCATGGAAAATATTTCCTGCCAGAAGAGCTTCGGTGGCTGGCACAAGCGTTACAAGCACCGTTCGAGCACCCTCGGTTGCGACATGGTGTTCGCCGTCTACCTGCCGCCACAGGCCGAGCAGGGCGTCAAGCTGCCGGTGCTGTACTGGCTGAGCGGGCTGACCTGCACCGACGAGAACTTCATGCAGAAAGCCGGCGCGCAGCGCCTGGCGGCCGAGCTGGGTCTGGTCATCGTGGCGCCGGACACCAGTCCGCGTGGCGAAGGTGTGCCGGACGATGAAGCGGGTGCCTACGACTTCGGTCTGGGTGCCGGCTTCTATGTCAACGCCACCCAGGAGCCCTGGTCGCGCAATTACCGCATGCATGACTACGTGGTCAACGAACTGCCGGCGCTGATCGAGGCCAACTTCCCGGTTTCCGATCGTCGTGGCATTTCCGGCCACTCCATGGGCGGCCATGGTGCGCTGGTGTGCGCGCTGCGCAACCCGGGTCGCTACCTGTCGCTGTCGGCGTTCTCGCCGATCACCAACCCGATGAACTGCCCCTGGGGCGAGAAGGCGCTGTCGCGCTATCTCGGTGAAGACCGTTCGCGCTGGAAGGAGTGGGATGCCTGCGCGCTGCTCGCCGACGCCAGCGAGCGCCTGCCGATCCTGGTGGATCAGGGCGACCGCGACGACTTCCTCGAAGGCCAACTCAAGCCCGAGGCGCTGGAAGCCGCGGCCAAGGCGGCGGGGCATCCGCTGACCCTGCGTCTGCAGCCTGGTTACGACCACAGCTACTACTTCATCGCCAGCTTCATCGACGATCACCTGCGTCACCATGCGCAGGTGCTGAACCAGGCCTGAGGCAGCGGCGTCACCCGGATTTCATCCGAGTCAGTCGCCAAACCGGTTAGAATCGCGCCCTGACATTTTCAGGGCGTTGTTCTTTATGCGTATCGGTCATGGCTACGATGTACACCGCTTCGGCGAGGGCGATTTCATTACCCTCGGCGGTGTGCGCATTCCTCACAGATTTGGCCTGGTGGCCCATTCCGACGGCGACGTGCTGCTGCACGCGCTGAGCGATGCCCTGCTCGGTGCCGTCGCGCTCGGCGATATCGGCAAGCACTTTCCGGATACCGATCCGACCTTCAAGGGCGCCGACAGCCGCGTGCTGCTGCGCCATGTGTTGAGCCTGGTGCAGGGCAAGGGCTACGCGGTGGGCAATGTCGATGCCACCATCATCGCCCAGGCGCCGAAGATGGCGCCGCATATCCAGGCGATGCGTGAGTGCATTGCGGCGGACCTGGACGTCGAGCTGGATCAGGTCAACGTCAAGGCCACCACCACTGAGAAGCTCGGCTTCACCGGGCGTGAGGAAGGGATCGCGGTGCACGCCGTGGCTCTGCTTATCAAACCATGAACGAATTGCAGCTGCTGGGCCCGCGCGCCTATGGCGAGCCCTGCGGGCGCGCCGTGCTCAAGGCCACGGCCGAAGACTTTCAGGTCGATGAGGTGCTCGACATTCCGCTCACCGGCCAGGGTGAACACCTCTGGCTGTGGGTGGAGAAACGCGGCCTGAACACCGAGGACGCGGCCCGCCGCATCGCCCGTGCCGCGGGTCTGCCCCTCAAGGCCGTCAGCTATGCAGGCCTCAAGGACCGCCAGGCGCTGACCCGCCAGTGGTTCAGTCTGCATCTGCCGGGCAAGGCCGATCCCGATCTGACGTCAGCCGAAAGCCCGGCGCTGAGCATCCTCAAGCGTGAGCGGCATAACCGCAAATTGCAGCGCGGTGCCCATGCCGCCAACGGCTTCATTCTGCGCCTGACGGCTTTGCAGGCTGACCGTGAACTCCTGGAGCAGCGTCTGCGGCGGATCGCCGAGCAGGGTGTGCCCAACTATTACGGGTTGCAGCGCTTCGGTTTCGATGGTGGCAACGTGCTGGAAGCGCGGCGCTATGCCGAGCGCGACGAACTACCGGTACAGCGCAATCTGCGTTCGCGCCTGCTGTCGTCGGCACGTAGCTACCTGTTCAACCGCGTGCTGGCCGAGCGGGTCGCCGCAGGGAGCTGGAACCAGGCGTGCGTGGGCGACCTGCTGGCCTTTACCAGTAGTCGTAGTTTTTTCATGGCCGGGGAGGCCGAGTGTCAGGATCCGCGGCTGTCGATCCTCGATCTGCATCCCACCGGACCGCTATGGGGTGAAGGCGAGCCTGCCACAGCGCATACCGTGCAGGAGCTGGAAAAAAACGTTGGCGAGCAGGAACCGGCTCTGCCGAACTGGCTGGCCAAGGCGGGAATGGCTCACGAACGACGCATTCTGCGCCTCCCCATTCAGAGCCTGACGTGGCATTATCCGGAACCCGATATTCTGCAACTTGCATTCGTCCTGCCGGCCGGGAGTTTTGCCACCGTCGTGGTGCGCGAGCTCGTCGACCTCATGCCGACAGGGCAGACGGATACTCCATGCGAATTCTGATTTCCAACGACGACGGGGTGAACGCACCCGGTATCGCCGCGTTGCACCAGGCGCTGGCCGATTACGCCGAGTGCGTGGTGATTGCGCCGGCCGAAGACAAGAGCGGTGCCAGCAGTGCACTGACGCTCGATCGTCCGCTGCATCCGGGGACACTGTCCAATGGTTACATCAGCCTCAACGGCACGCCGACCGACTGCGTTCACCTGGGCATCAACGGCCTCCTGGAACAAGCGCCAGACATGGTCGTCTCCGGGATCAACCTGGGAGCGAACCTGGGCGATGACGTGCTCTATTCAGGCACTGTTGCCGCTGCGCTGGAAGGGCGTTTCCTGAGCAAGACGGCATTTGCCTTCTCGCTGCTTTCGCGCCTTCCGGACAACTTGCCGACAGCAGCCTACTTCGCTCGCAAGCTGGTCGAGGCGCACGAGCGGCTCGAACTGCCGCCGCGCACGGTGCTCAACGTCAATGTGCCGAACCTGCCGCTCGAGCACATTCGCGGTGTGCAACTGACCCGTCTCGGTCACCGCGCACGCGCAGCTGCGCCGGTCAAGGCGGTCAATCCGCGTGGCAAGGAAGGCTACTGGATTGCCGCAGCTGGCGATGTCGAAGATGGCAGCCCGGGCACCGATTTCCACGCGGTGATGCAAGGCTACGTCTCCATCACCCCACTGCGGCTCGACAGGACATTCAACGAGGCCCTCGAAAGTATGGATGGCTGGTTGGAGGGCATCTTCTGATGCGCGGACAGGATGACATGCAGCGCAGCGGGATCGGTATGACCTCGCAGCGTACCCGTGAACGGCTGATCCAGCGTCTGTACGAGGAAGGCCTCTCCAACGCCAGGGTGTTGGAGGTGATTCGGCGTACTCCACGTCACCTGTTCGTCGATGAGGCGCTGGCGCACCGGGCTTACGAAGACACATCGTTGCCCATCGGTCATAACCAGACCATCTCCCAGCCTTACATGGTCGGCCGCATGACCGAGTTGCTGCTGGCCGCAGGCCCGCTGGACAAGGTACTGGAGATCGGCACCGGCTCTGGCTACCAGACCGCCGTGCTGGCGCAGTTGGTCGAACGGGTGTTTTCGGTGGAGCGCATCCAGGCGTTGCAGGAGCGCGCCAAGGAACGCCTGGTCGAACTCAAGTTGCGCAATGTGGTCTTTCGCTGGGGCGATGGCTGGGAGGGCTGGAATGCCCTCGGGCCTTACAACGGCATTATCGTCACGGCGGCTGCAGCTCAAGTGCCGCAGGCGTTGCTCGATCAACTGGCTCCTGGCGGACGCCTAGTCATACCCGTTGGCAGCGGGGATGTGCAGCAGTTGCTGCTGATCGTGCGTGAGGAGGAGGGATTCTCCCAGCATGTGCTCGACGCGGTGCGTTTCGTACCTTTACTCAATGGCCCGGTGGCCTGATCGCTTTATCGTTCTGGAAGGATCCATGAAGAAACACTTTCTGCTCTACGCCAAGGGCATGGCCATGGGCGCTGCCGATGTGGTGCCGGGCGTTTCCGGGGGCACCATTGCCTTCATCAGTGGCATCTACGACGAATTGCTGCGATCCATCGCGGGTCTTCCTGGTGCACTCGTGCTGCTACTACGCGGCCGTCTCAAAGATGCCTGGCAGAAAGCCAATGCGACCTTTCTGCTGGTACTGTTCAGCGGTATCTTGACCAGCATCCTCACGCTCGCTCGCGTGATTACCTACTTGCTCAAGCATCATCCGATACCCGTCTGGTCATTCTTCTTTGGTTTGATTCTGGTCTCCACCTACATGGTGGGACGTGAAATAGGCCGCTGGAACTGGACGCGGGTATTGAGTTTCCTGCTCGGCCTTAGTTTCGCCTACTGGATCACCGTGGCGGCGCCAATGCAGTGGGGCAGTGACCTACCTACCTTGTTCCTTGCGGGGGCGATCGCCATCTGTGCGATGATCCTGCCGGGCATCTCCGGCAGTTTCATCCTGCTGCTGCTGGGGCTGTACTCGGTTGTGCTGGGGGCGGTTAAGGATCTCAATCTTCTCGTGCTGGGCGTGTTTGCTGCAGGTTGTATGGTCGGCCTGCTGAGTTTCGCTCGGTTGCTCAGTTGGTTGCTGGCACGCTGGAGTGATCTCAGCCTGGCATTTCTCAGTGGTTTGATGCTCGGTTCGCTGAACAAGGTCTGGCCTTGGAAGGAGACCCTGAGTTGGCGCATCGATAGCAAAGGGGAACAGGTCCCGCTGCTGCAGAGCAACCTGTTGCCGGGCCAATTCGCCGAGCTCAGTGGCCAGGATCCGCACCTTCTAATTGCGTTGTTGCTGGCTGTCGGGGGTATCGCTCTCGTTTTGAGCCTGGAGTGGTTGGCACAGCGTCAGCCTGCCGATACTGGTCGGCCCGAATAAATACGGCACAATAGACGCCGTACTTGGAATCGTTCAGGGAGCCATCGGGTGAGTTGCACCGTCGTTAATGTTCTCGGCCGCGCCGTTACAGTGCTCCGCCTGCCTCTGGCCATGCTCGCTTTGACTGCACTGGCCGGCTGCGTCAGCTCGCCTCCAGGCGGGGTACAAGTGGTTGACCGCGGGCAGAACCAGGGACGTGCTCCGGTCGTGCACCGGCAACCAGTACGCAGTGGTCAGTACGTCGTGCAGCGTGGCGATACCCTGTATTCCATTGCCTTTCGTTTCGGTTGGGACTGGAAGGCGTTGGCGGCACACAACAACCTGCGCGATCCCTACCTGATTCGGGTTGGTCAGGTCATCCGCTTCGACAATCGTTCGTTGGCCAGCCAGCCAGTGGCTACTGCCGTTCCTCGTCCAAGTACGCCTGTTGTTACCCAGCAACCGGCACCGAGTCGTCCTGTCGTTACGGCACCACCGGCAAGTCAACCGGCCAAGCCGCCCGTGGCGAGCACTCCCGCCACTACTCCCGTGACGCCTGTGAGTCGCTCTTCCAGCGGCTGGGCATGGCCAACCCAGGGCTCAGTGATCAGTCGTTTTTCCTCAAACGGTAGTTTGAATAAAGGCATTGATATCGCCGGGGAATTAGGACAGCCTGTTTTAGCTGCGTCTGATGGGTCAGTGGTGTACGCCGGGAGTGGTTTGCGGGGCTACGGCGAGTTGATCATCATCAAACACAGCGACACCTACGTAAGTGCCTACGGTCATAACCGCAGGCTGTTGGTACGGGAGGGGCAGCAGGTCAAAGCCGGGCAAAGTATTGCCGAGATGGGGTCTACAGGGGCCGACCGGGTGAAACTGCACTTCGAGATTCGCCGCCAAGGTAAACCTGTCGATCCGCTGCAATACCTGCCACGTCGTTGATCCGCCGCTGACCCGTTCCATCACGTAGGAGGGACGGGCTCAGGTATGGCCAGGACGGTTCCGCCAGAGTCTGTTGTCGAACTCAGCTAGGGACAACAACAATGGCTCTCACCAAAAAAGAAGCGCCGGAGTTTGACGTCGACGATGAACTGCTCCTGATGGAGCCGGGCATCGTATTGGGTGAGGTTCAGAGCGATGAGGTGGATGCACCGGTCGCGCGTGCCAAGTCCAAGAACGCCACGCCCTCCAAGCAGCACAAGTATATCGACTACACCCGGGCGCTCGACGCCACTCAGCTTTACCTCAACGAAATCGGTTTCTCTCCATTGCTCACTCCCGAAGAGGAAGTGCACTTCGCGCGCCTGGCGCAGAAGGGCGATCCTGCCGGGCGCAAGCGGATGATCGAGAGTAACCTGCGTCTGGTCGTCAAGATCGCCCGGCGTTATGTCAATCGAGGTCTGTCTTTGCTCGATCTGATCGAGGAGGGCAATCTCGGGTTGATTCGCGCAGTGGAGAAATTCGATCCGGAGCGCGGTTTTCGTTTTTCGACCTATGCGACCTGGTGGATCCGCCAGACCATCGAACGGGCCATCATGAACCAGACGCGGACCATCCGCTTGCCGATTCATGTGGTCAAGGAGCTCAACGTCTATCTGCGGGCGGCTCGTGAACTGACCCAGAAGCTCGACCACGAACCTTCTGCGGAAGAAATTGCCAACCTGCTGGAAAAACCGGTGGGTGAGGTCAAGCGTATGCTGGGTCTTAACGAGCGAGTGTCCTCGGTGGATGTGTCGCTCGGTCCGGACTCGGACAAGACGCTGCTCGATACCTTGACCGATGATCGACCTACCGATCCCTGCGAGCTGCTGCAGGACGATGATCTGTCGCAAAGCATCGATCAGTGGCTGTCGGACCTGACTGATAAACAACGTGAGGTCGTCGTGCGACGCTTCGGTCTGCGCGGCCACGAGAGCTGTACGCTGGAGGAGGTGGGCCAGGAGATCGGCCTTACTCGCGAGCGTGTCAGGCAGATCCAGGTTGAAGCGCTCAAGCGCTTGCGTGAAATTCTCGAGAAGAATGGCCTCTCCAGCGACGCGCTGTTCCAGTAGCCTTCGCTTCGATCATAAACCCGGCTACGGCCGGGTTTTTTCTGTGCGCCCGTGTAAGTCATTACTTACAAGTGCTGTCAGTGTTTGTGCTTAAGAGGCTGCGACTTTGTCCTTCTATTGTTGTAACTTATTGTTTTTATTGATTTTTAATTTTTAATGAACTGTTTTTTCTGAATTTGATCCTCTTGCGCCGCTACCAGGATTGGCTAGTATCACAACCGTGCTCAGGGATAAGCACAGGCCGTCAGGACGATGGTCAGGAACATCGCAAGGCGCGATTCATCAGGACGATGAGTTGGGAAACAAAGGGACTAGGGAATAAAAGTGGGCGGCGCAAGCCGCCCCTTTTT
>NZ_JBJKFJ010000018.1:0-72527 GCF_050473265.1 Pseudomonas pichavaramensis
TTGACTCGACTCATACATCCAGGCAGGAGGTCTTTTTTCGATGGCTTTAGGTTGGATACGTTAGGGGCGATCAAGGCAAGTAAAAGCAGCTGAGCTATGGCTAGCTCGGCTGCTCCTTACTCTTGGTTGGGCGGTCTACGTCAGAGATAAGCCTGGTCGCGGATCCTTGAGCCAATTCACCAATGGCCTGTTGTCGCTACCGTCGATCCCAAGGGATTTACGTGGTCTGTGCGGTTGTTCGTGACTGCGTCCTGGGCGACCAGGCTGATGTGAATGTTTCTGCAACCGCTGGTAATGCGCATAGTCGATCTGGCTGAGGTCGACCTTGAAACGCAGCATTTCGATGGTCTGTTGCTTGATCTCGATGCTGTAATCGTCGCCGTACTCCGCGGTAGTGGAGTCATTGCTATGCCCCGTAAGGGCCTGAATCCGCGCTTGATCGACTCCTGTCTGTCGGAGCTGATTGATGAAGGTGTGTCGTAGTGAATGGAAGCTAAGGCCATTGAGGCGCGGAAATCCGCACTGCTGTAAGTAGCCGGCCCGCTGGGGATCGCCACAGAACCAGCGCGAAGCGATATGGCTGTGCGCTCGACGGGTATCGGCACGCATTTCCGGAAACAGTAGCTCTTTGCTGGATTTCGCAGCGGCACGTCGCTGTGCGACGAAATCGAGAAAGCCTTTCTCCAGCAGCACGGAATGCAGTGGGATATCGCGAGCACTGCTGCTATTTTTCAGCAGCTTGTGAGGATGGTTCAGGTTGTGGCTAATCACCCAGACACCGCAAGGTGTCTGGTGGATATCCTCGATTGTCAGTTGGCACAGCTCATTCAATCGAGACCCGGTGAACAGGCCCAACAGCGGCAGCCAGAATTTGAAGTCATCCATGCGCCAGCGCGGTACTTTCGGGCAGACGTACACCGGTCCGTTGAGCAGTTGTTCAAGCTCTTGCGGAGTGTACGCACGCCGTACTCGAGCGCTACGCTTGCGGGCCTTCTCCTTGAGCCGGACGGGGCCGGCAATGTCGCGGGCGATCCATTCGTTCTCGTAGGCGAAGCGAAACATGGCTCGGGCCAGGTCGAAGTATTTCTTCGCGGTCTTGGGATGCACGACTTCGTATCCACCTTGCTCGATCAGGACATGGATAGGCGTGTCATTGAGTTCGCGAATCTGGCGCCGATTTCGGGGATACATCATCAGCGCCGTGCGGAGGTTACGAAAGTCCTCCGTCGTTACTGACTGGATCGGGCGCAAAGGGCCCAGCAGCTCGCAGGCGGCTTCGAGCCTTGCGCAGTTCAGAAAGCGCGTTCCCTGATGCGACCATTGCCCGGTCAGCTCTTGGTCACGGCGGTAGCGCTCCATCAATTGCTGAATGGTCATACGGGCATCGGGTGATTGCTCGTGTTGAGGCACCAGGCCTCCAGCGAACAGTGCGCCGAGTGGGTTTGCCGGCGCCGAGTCCAGGTGAGAACTCGGTATGGCCCAGTTTTCGTTGTGATCCGGAGTTGGTGCTGTCGGTGGCGTTTGTCCCGGTGGGATTGGCATATCGCTGTCAGGGCGCAGTCGCGCACGTATGGCCTCGACATGAATGCGCAGTTCGTTGAGTGTGGGGATGCCACTGCCAAACTGCTGGCCCTGAAGAACCAGCCCTGACAGCCAGTCGAAGCGTTCCAGTACAAAGCCCGACTTGAGCACGGCTTCATGCAGGTCGTGGGTGTGCAGGTCGAACGTCAGCCGAGCGGGAAGCTGGGGATAGTTGCTGTGCAGCAGCGCCGGCATGTCGACATCAAGCAGATGGGGTGAGCCGATCGCGGGGTGCAGGCAGTGGGCCGGATTGCTGGCGCCTGCCGGGCTATCGAGTTTGCGCAGGAACTCGTGGTCGCGCTCACGCAGGTCCGTAGGGCGCAGTGCCAGCCAACGGGGGTTATGCCGGAAATGCAGGCCGTGCTCAGGCAGGAGGTAGCGACGCAGCGCTTCCAGTTGGAAGCTGGCGTGATAGAGCGGAAACCATTCGCCGCGCTGTAGGTGCTGTTCCAGTAGTTCCTTCAACTCAGCCATGCCCTGCAGAATGAATTGGGCACGTTGCTGTGCTTCTGCCGAATCCAGTGTGTGCAGCTCGAATACCTGGGTTTTCAGCATCAGGGGATAGGCAGCACCCAGGAGGTCGGGGAGCGGCACTTGCAGGGTGAATTGCCGTGCTTCGCGCAGCATGAAGGTGGGCATGTGGCGCAGTTGCTCGTAGCGCTGGCGGCCAATGGTCAGGGTGAGATCCTGCACCGGGCAAGCAATTTGCGAGCTGTGCGGCGGCGCTGCTTTACGCGGAGCTGTCTGCGGGCCGAGCGGGCGGATGGACGTCCGAATGGCGGCCAATTCGTGCTGCAGGCCTTCACCCGTCTTGATTTCGCCAAGGCGAAAGCGGAGTTGGCGGATACGTTCGGCCAGTTCCAGGGCCAGTTCACGGGCGTCTTCGACGGACATGCCATCGAGCGGCCAGCGAATTTCGCGAGGGACGTATGGGAAGCGCTGCTGAAGCAGGCGAGGGAGGATCAGCCGGAAAACCAGCTGGTCGTTGCTGTCGCGGTACAGGTAATGAGCTAGGTGTTGCATGGGGTTCAACCTCGTCGTCAGTGGAAATTTCTGAGAAATTTCCAGACTCGGTTTGAACCTCATTTCGATTAAGTCTTTAAAATCAAAGACTTAGCTTCATGATTGGTGGAGCCGGGGGGATTTGAACCCCCGTCCGCCAGCTCTCCGCTATTGGTTCTACATGCTTAGCCATCTCTACTGAGTTAACTCCGCGCCGCCCGAGTGGCAGGGTGCTTGGAGCGAGCTGCATGAGTTTTAGCCGTTACGTCTGCAGCGAACTTGGCGGCGATCCTGTTCTATATGACTGACCAGATCTTCGGGTTTACAGGCATCCCCTAGGGTCAGCTGGCGCCCTTAGGCGGCCAGAGCGTAGTTGTCGTCGTTGGCAACTATCAAATTGTGGCAGCGGATTTACGAGAACTGTCACCTACTCGGCATGCCCCTCAAGTTTCGCTACCGGCGTCGAATCCTAATCGGCCCCAAAACTTTCGTGGTTACATCTAGGACGCGGAGTGTACGGGAAAGGTTCCTCTGCGTCGACTGCGGATTCGACGCCGTGAGGCTATGATAGCGGCCCGCGTCTGCACATCTGTCTCAAGGAGCTGCAATGCCGAGTTCCAGCCGCCAACCTCTGCGTCAGTGGATCTGGCGGGCTTTTGTACAAAGCGCGCTGATTCCTTTGGTTCTGGTGGAGTCGGTGCTGATTGCGGTGTATTTGCTGAGCAATCAGGCTATTCGCGATGCCCAAGTGGAGCATCTGCAAGAGGCAGCGGTCAAGGATCTGGCAAGCGCAGCACGGCGCGAGGGGCAGATTATCGATGGGCGACTGCGCTCTATCGAATCGTTGTTGCAGGTGTACCGCGATGCCACGCATGACGCTTTGCTCGACATCCGTTTCAAGGCTGATGACATCGAGGCCCAGCGCCATGCGCTGACTGCGTCTGGGGTTTTCTATACCCGCAGTGACGATGGGCGTGCCGCGTCCTTTTATGCCAGCAGCACGCCGCTGGCGCAGCAGGATCACGCCAAGGTCATGCGCTTGTCGCAAGTCGATCCGTTGATGCGTTCGATTCGGCAGGCCAATCCGCTGGTCGCGGCGCTGTATTTCAACAGCTGGGACAGCTACAACCGCATCTATCCCTGGTTCGATACGCCGGCACAGTATCCCCACGATATGGTGATACCGGATTACAACTTCTATTACCTCGCAGATGCCAAGCACAACCCCGAGCGCAATGAGGTATGGACCGAGGTCTATCTGGATCCGGCGGGGCAGGGGTGGATGATGTCGGCCATTGCTCCGGTCTATCGCGAGGATTTTCTCGAAGGCGTAGTGGGTTTGGATGTCACGGTTGGACAGATGCTGGGCGAGATTGCCGAGCTCAATGTGCCGTGGCAGGGCTACGCGATGTTGGTCAGTCGCGATCACAACATCATGGCGCTGCCCAAAGCCGGTGAGCTGGACTTCGGTTTGCGCGAGCTGACCCAGTATTCCTACGAGGAAGCGGTGCGTCGCGAAGTACTCAAGCCTGAAGACTTCAGTCTCGCCAAGCGCGACGGTATGGCGCCGTTGCTGACTGCCATGAGCGAAGGCAATGCCAGCGTCCAGGAAGTGATTTTGGGTGGCCGCAAGCAACTGGTGGCCTGGAGCGAGATTCCACAAACCGGCTGGCGGTTGCTTCTGGTGGTGGATGAAGAGCAGATCTTCCATGAGACCAACCAGTTGGCCGAGCGCTATATGCAGATCGGTTACCTGATGATTGCGGGGCTGCTGGCTTTCTATCTGTTGTTCTTCGCCGTGATGTGGTCGCGTTCGCGGAAGCTGAGCGACCAGTTGTCGAACCCTATCTCCGGCATTGTCGATATGGCCACGAGCCTCGGTCAGGGCAACTACCTGCCAGCGGCACCGGCTAGCCATATTGCGGAGATTGGTGATCTGGCCGAGGCGGTACAGCAGGCAGGCAAACAGCTGCACGCCAGTGAGCTGGAGCGTCTGCAGACGCATAGCATCCTGCAACTGGTGCTGGAGAGCACCACCGAAAGCCTCTGGCAGATCGACACGACCAGCCTGACCATCGAACTCAGCGAGCGTTTCGTACGGCGCTTCGGTCTTGGGGCTTCGCTGTTGACGCTCAGCGAGTTCAACCAGCGTGTACATCCGGATGACCTGGAGCGCCTGCGTCATTTACGCAAGCTGTTCGCCGATAGTGGCGAGGAATACTTCGATGCGGAGTATCGCTACCTCGACTGCCATGGCGATTACCTCTGGCTGCTCAGCCGTGGCAAGGTCCTGGCGCGGGACGAGAACGGCTGGCCGCTGCGTATCGCGGGGACGCACGTGGATATCACCCGGCTCAAGCAGGTCGAGGAGGAACTGCGTCACGCGAGCCTTGAGGCACATGCGGCGAGCCAGGCCAAGAGCCGTTTCCTGTCGAGCATGAGCCATGAGCTGCGTACGCCACTCAATGCCATACATGGTTTCGCCCAACTGATCGAGATGGAGGTGCAGGACAAGCCGGACGCCAAGCTGGAGACCGATTACTCACGTGAAATAGTCAGTGCCAGCCGCCATCTCACTTCGCTGGTCGATGACATCCTCGACCTGTCCAGTATCGAGAGTCGACGTCAGCAGTTGCAGCTTCAGGCCATCGACATCGGTACGCTGCTCAGTGGCTG
Organism: Pseudomonas pichavaramensis; assembly: GCF_050473265.1. Taxonomy (NCBI): domain Bacteria; kingdom Pseudomonadati; phylum Pseudomonadota; class Gammaproteobacteria; order Pseudomonadales; family Pseudomonadaceae; genus Pseudomonas; species Pseudomonas pichavaramensis. The sequence goes on from NZ_JBJKFJ010000018.1 coordinate 5,260, forward strand.
TGCCGAGTTGATTCAGCCAGAGGTGCAGCAGAAACAGCTGCACCTGCAGGTCATGGAGCCGGCTGATCTGCAGCTCTTCGTGCAGGGCGATCCGCGGCGGGTGCGGCAGATTCTGCTCAACCTGCTCTCCAATGCGATCAAGTACAACAGCCCGCGCGGGATGATTCGCATGGGGTACGAGGTGCGAACTGACTGCATACGGCTTTGGGTAGACGACACTGGATCGGGGCTGTCGAGAGAACAGCAGGCGCTGTTGTTCCAGCCGTTCCAGCGTCTGGGACGTGAGAGCTCCAACATTCCCGGTACTGGCATCGGCCTGGTGCTTTGCCGGGAACTGGCCACGTTGATGAACGGTGCGATCGGTCTACGCAGCGAGCCAGGTGTAGGGAGTCGTTTCTGGCTCGACTTACCCAGCGCTGCGAGTCCGGAGGCTGACGGCAACCGTGCGGACAATATCCGGACGCACAGCGTGCGGAGCCTGGTTCAGGTGCTGTGTATCGAAGATTACCCAGCCTGCATGAAGATGCTGCAGGCCTCTCTCAAGGAGTTCGCAGAAGTTCGGGGTGTCAGCACATGCCAGAGCGCGTTGGCCGATTTAGAGCTGGGCGAGCCGGCATTGGTACTGCTGGACATCGATCTGACCGACGGTAACGGGTTACGGGTGCTTGATGCGATGCGTGCCGAGCCACGCCTGCGTAATGTGCCAGTGCTGGTGATCAGCGCGGTGGCCGATGAGCGTCTGTTCGAGGACGCCAGGGCACGCGGTGCGACCGTCTGTCTGAGCAAACCGGTTGATCTCCAGGCGCTGCGACAGTTGGCGTTGAGCTTGCTGTACAGCGGCTTCTAGCAAGCTCTTTCACGCGCCCATGGCATGGTCATTCGCTAGCGGACAGCAGATCCAGCGCTTCGCCCAGCACCTTGACCGATTCGGCATGATCGCCAGCCTTGTGCAGGGCTTCACCCTCTGCACGCAGCTCCTGCACCTTGGCCAGCACCTCGGGATCGCTGGGGGGATCGCTTTGTAGTTGGGCATCGATCTTGGCCATATCCTGCGGGCAGTGCATGGCCCAGAGCGGCAGGCTGATCAGTGTGGCGGCGAGAAACATGAGCGTGCGACGCATGGCGGTTCTCCTGAAGCGGGTGATGGGAACCTCAGTATAGAAGCCCGCCATCTGCTTGCTGGCTCAGTAGTGATACCAGCGCAGCTCCAGCTTCACCTCGTTGACCGGGCTGGCGAGCTGGCTGAATTCGCGCTGGGCGCCGAGGCGCAGGCCGAGGTTGCGGGAGATTTCCCACTGTTGGTTGAGTGACAGGCGCCGGCGCACTTCGCCGTTGTGGAAGTAGTCGCCGGCCGCCTCCACTGTCAGGTTGCCCAGCGGGTTGCGCCAGAGCAGGCCGGCGTTGAAGCCCAGCGCCGGGCTGAGCGCGGCGGTGAAGTCTTCGTTGTATTCCAGGCGCGCGGTGCCGAGGGCGAAGCCGAGCAGGTTGCCCTGCAATTGCCAGCTGGCGCCTGCACCACCGCTGAGGTGGGCCACCAGCGGCGTGTCGCCGTCTTCACCGAGCACCCGCTCCAGCCCGCCGCCGACCTGCCAGGACAGCGGTTGCAGCAGGGCGTTGCGCGGCGTCAGCGAGCGGATGTTGGCCAGGTCCAGGCGCTGCAATTGCCAGTGGTTGTGCTCGTACTGGCGTAGCTTGAGCTGGAATATCTCGATCTGCGCACCGAGCGGGAAACCGTCGAGGTTGTCGTTGAGGTCGTGGTAGGCCATGCGCAGGCCGTACTCGGCGAAGGCGCGATCGTCACGGCTGCCGCCGGCCAGTTGCCAAGTGCGTGACTCGTGGCCGTCCTCGGGCAGCGGCGGGCGCTCGATGTCCAGCGGCGGCGGCGGATTGCGGCTGATGGCGCCGAGCAACTGGAAACTGCGCTGGGCGTTGCTGCTGCGCGCTTCGTCGTTGGCATGGTAGCGCACCAGGCGGAAGGCGGCATCCTGCATCAAGGCGCGGCGCTCGGCGGGCAGGGCGGTGAAGGCGGCGTCAGTCAGTTGTGCTGGATCCTGGCTGAGGCGAAGTACCCAGGCCTGCTCGTCGGCGTCCAGCGGGGCGGCACGCTCTAGCAGCTCGCGCTCACGCGAAGGGCGATAGTCGATGCGCTCCACCAGCCCGGCGTCCTTGACGGCGCGCACGGTGTCGGTGGGGATGGCGGTGAGCGGAAAGTGCTCGGTTAGTTCGATGCCGGGGCGGGCGATTTCCAGCAGCTCGAGCAGGCGGTAGGAGCAGTTTTCGTCGAAGAAGAAATAGTCGAAGCGGATCTGCTTGAGTTCCCAGACGTGCTCGACCATGCGCGTGGTTTCTTCTGCCGTGAGGTTCAGGCGGTACTCCCACAGGTCGCGGTTTTCCAGACGGTTGTACTCGCTGAGCTTGTCGCGGTACGGCACCAGGGCGAACAGCCCCGGATAGCCGCCCATCAGCCCGCGCCAGGCGTAGAGGATGCTGTTGTCGTCTCCTTCGATAAAGGCGCCGAAGTTCAGCGCATAGCTGAGCAGGGCGGTGTTGTGGCTGTCGACGTCAGCCTGGTCGATGCGCAGCAGGGTGTGGCCGAACATCGACGACGGGCTGTTCAGGTAGGCGGCGGGGAACACCAGCACGGTACTGTGCGGGTTGATGTCGGCGAGCCAGCGGCGGTACTCGGCGCAGTCCGGTCGGGGCAGGTCATCGAGTTGCAATTGTGCCTTGAGCCAGCGCGTGCGCGCGGGGTAGACGCACTGCGGGTGGCGGTCGCCCAGCTCTGCGGGTTGGTACAGCGCTTTCAGTGTCGCCTGGAGTTCCGCAGCTGGATCGCTCGCGCCATCTTCTGCGAGAAAAAAGTCGTCATCGTCGATGTAACTGCGCCAGCCGCCAAGCTTGCCGGTTTCGTAGTGGCCCAGGGCGATCCAGTAGGGATCGGCCGCCAGCTGCGTCAGGCGGGCGGGGCTGGCGGCCTGCACGAGCGGGCTGAGGCCGAAGGCGAGGAGAACGAACAGGATCTTCACGAGAGTACGTCTTCTGCGGGCGAATGGCCGAGCGTTGGCCGGCGCCGCTGTGGCTGTCAAGGCAGCACAGGATGAGCATTTCGGCAACTATTGATCGATGTCAGGGTTTACTGGCGCTATCGGCGCACACTGCTGTCTGGTCTGCTGACGCCTTGCTTGTTGTTGCGCAAGATATTCAGCGGGGTTTGCTTGCTACTCAGGAGAGTCGCCATGAGCCATCATCAAGCCCTCGATGCGCTGGCCCGGGAGTACCGCGAACGTGCCGTTGCCATCCGCCGTGATCTGAGCCGTCAGCATGAGCAGGATTCAGCCGAACAGGCGCAACAGCGACAGAACGACGAGGTCCTGGAGGCCCTGCTGGCCGAAGCGGAAATCGCTTTGCAGCTGGTCAATCATGCCCAGCAACGCCTGGCCGAAGGCCGCTACGGGATTTGTCTGCGTTGCGGCGGCGCGATTGCCGAATCGCGGCTGAGCGCATTGCCGGCAGCGGAATATTGTCTGGGTTGTGTGACTGAGATGACCAGTAACTGCTGAGGTTTTGCCAAGGCAGGATTGCAGTGGCTGGGATGAAAGGATAAATTGAGAACTATTATCAATTAATCTTTCATCGTCTCATGTCCCGCAACGCTTCGGGTGATAGCCCGACCCTCGATCAGCTCTATCGTGAACACCGCTCCTGGCTGCATGGCTGGATCAGCCGGCGGGTGGGCTGCCGTGACAACGCCGCCGACCTGGCCCAGGACGTGTTCGTGCGCCTGTTACGCAGTGGCAAGCCCAGCGGCTTGCTGCTCAACCCGCGCGCTTATCTGGGCAGTGTTGCCCGCGGTCTGATGATTGATCAGTACCGCCGGCGGGCGCTGGAACAGGCCTATCTGGAGAGCATCAGTCACTTCGACGAAGCGCAGGTGCCGTCCGAGGAAGAGCGCCTGCTGCTGCTTGAAACCCTGGAGCAGCTCGGCCGCGTGCTCGATGGCCTCAAGCCGCGGGTGCGTCAGGTATTCCTGCTGGCGCAACTCGATGGTCTGACCTGCCCGCAGATTGCCGAGCGCGTTGGCATGTCGCGGGCCACCGTCGAACGTGACCTGGCCAAGGCACTGCTGGCTTGCTATCGGAGCTGCCATGAGCCGCTCTGAAGATCTGGTCGAGCAGGGCGTCGCCTGGTTGGTGCAGTTGCAGTACAACCAGCCCGATGCGCACACCGTCGAGCGTTTCGAGCGCTGGTTGGCGACTTCGCCCGAGCATGAGCAGGCCTGGCAGAGGGTCAACCAGGCCAGCGAGCGCTTTGCCAACCTGCCGCCGGCGCTGAGTCGCAGTACCCTGCAGGGCGCCAGCCGGCGTATTAACCGGCGCCAGGGTCTGAAATTGCTTGGTTTGTGTGTCGGCGTCGGAGTACTCGGCCTGGCAGGCTCACGCACGCAAGCCTTGCCGGGGCTGATGGCCGACTATCGCAGCGGCGTTGGCGAACGTCGCCAGCTGGCGCTGGGTGACGACTTGCAAGTGCAACTGAACAGCGCCACCGCACTGGATATCGATGTACCGCAGCGGCGAATGCATTTGCACTACGGCGAACTGCTCGCCGAAACCCGCCGCCAGCCGCTGCAACTGCGCGCGCGCGATGGTTCGCTGCAGGCACTGGGGCGCTTCCTGCTGCGTCAGAACGAAGCCGGCGGCAGCCTGCTGGCGGTGCAGGAGGGGCAGGTGGCGCTCACCGTGGCCGGAGCCTCGGCCAGTGTCGCGGCGGGGCAGCGGGTGCAGTTCGACGGCCTGGCCATTCGCCCGGCCAGTGACAGCGGGCTCGATCCTTGGGGCTGGAGCGACGGCGTGCTCAGTGCCCGTGGCATGCCGCTGCGGGCCTTCCTCGCCGAGCTGTCGCGCTACCGCCACGGCCTGCTGTACTGCCGTGACGAGGTGGCGCAGCTGAAGGTTTCCGGCACCTTCCAGCTCGGCGACACCGACCGTGTGCTGGCGCTGCTCGCCGGTACCCTGCCGATCCGTGTGGATTACCGCACCGGTTACTGGGTCACGGTCGGCGCCAGGGCCTGAATTGCGGCACAAAAAAATAATTGAGGTGGATTCTCATTTCGTTCGACCAGTAAGAGAAGGCCGAATACAGGCCGCTCTGCCGATCTTGATACGGAGTATGCGATGACCGCTTCAGTTTCTCCCCTGGCCCGCGCCCTGCACGCGGCCATTCTCGGCCTTGCCCTGAGTACGGCGGCCAGCTCCGCCTGGGCGGCGGATGCGCCGCCAGCCAGCGAGCAACGTCAGCACTGGCGGATCGCCGCCGGGCCGCTGGATGTGGCGCTGGATCAACTGGCGCGCCAGGCGGGCGTCAGCCTGTCCTACAGCGAAGCGGACGTGCGTGACAAACGCAGCCCGGGGATCGATGCCGAGGCCGATGTGCAACAGGCGCTCGACACACTGCTGTATGGCAGCGGTTTGCGTGGTCAGACGCAAGCACCGGGTGCCTTCGTGCTGGTGCCGCAAGGCGACAGCAGCGATGCCCTGGATCTTGGCGCGAGCAGCGTGATCGGCAGCCGGCTCGGCGGCGTCACCGAGGGCAGCGGCTCTTACACCACCGGCAGCGTCAGCATCGGCAAGGCGCCGCAGTCGCTGCGCCGTACGCCGCAATCGGTCACGGTCCTGACCGAGCAGCGCATGCAGGATCAGAACATCACCAATCTCAAGCAGATGCTGCAGCAAACGCCGGGTGTGGTGGTGGACCAGACCGACAGCGAACGGGTCAACTATTACTCGCGCGGTTATCAGATCGATGCCTTGCAGTTCGATGGCTCGACAATCAACGTCGACTGGCGCAGCGGCAACTTCATCCAGCCGGATGTAGCCACTCTTGATCACGTCGAGGTACTACGAGGCGCCAGCGGCATGTTGCGCGGCTCGGGCAACCCGTCCGGTGTCGTCAACATGGTGCGCAAGCGGCCGACGCGCGAGTTCCAGGGCTCGGCCAGTTACACCCTTGGATCATGGGATGCCAATCGTTATGTGATGGATCTGTCCGGCCCGCTGACCGAAGGCGGCAATATCCGTGGACGAGTGATTGCCGTGCACGATGACAAGGATTTCTTCCAGGACACCCGCATGGAGCGCAAGAACGTGCTCTATACGGTGCTGGCTGCTGACTTGAGTGATCGCACCACAGTAACTGGCGGCCTGGAGTACAGCGAAATCGAGGCCACGGGGGCATGGGGCGGGCTGGTTCCCGACTTCGATGGCTCACCGTTGCCATTTTCCCGTTCGACATTCCTGGGCGCCAACTGGGCTCGTTGGGACCGCACCAACACTCATGCATTCGCCGAGCTGGAGCATGCCTTCGACAATGGTTGGAACCTCAAGCTGAACGCCAACCGCAGCCGTCTGGCTTACAAGGATCACGGCTTCCAGCAGACCTCGCTGGCCAGGACCTCGGGTACCACCAATCCCTATCTGTGGGATGTGAACTACAACTTCAACGACGGCGGTGGGCGGACCAACTACAGCAATGTCGGTGCCGTTCTGGATGGCCCGTTCGAGCTGTTGGGGCGTGAGCATCGCCTCACCGTGGGCGCCGAGTGGAACGAGGCAGACGCGATCGGCGTCGAGTCGGTGTGGGGCTATAACGCTCGCGGCGTGGACGTGCGCAATTGGGATCCTTCGAACGTGAACAAGGAGCGTATTGCGCCCCAGGCCAACCCGCAGACACACACCATCACCACCCAGAAGGCCGCATACGCCAGCCTGAACCTGTCGCTGGCCGACCCGCTGACCGCCATCATCGGTGCGCGCCTGAACTGGTACGACTTCGAGAATCTCACCAGCACCACCGGAGATTACAAGGTCACCCGTGAGGTCGTTCCCTACGCGGCGTTGATCTACGACCTGACCGACAACATCAGTGCCTATACCAGCTACACCGAGATCTTCGCCCCGCAGGCCGTGTTCGATGCCGCCGGTTCGGTACTTGAGCCGATGACGGGCGAGGTGTATGAGCTAGGTCTCAAGGGCGAGTTCTACGAGGGGCGCCTCAACAGTTCCGTTGCCGTGTTCCGTACCAATCTGATCGGCAGGGCGCTGGACGATCCATCCATCACCAATGGTGTGCAGCAATGTCTGCCGTACTACCCGACCGGCTACTGCAAGACGGCTGCCGGCAAGAGCCGCAGCGAAGGCGTCGAACTGGAAATATCGGGTGAGGTGCTGCCGGGCTGGCAGGTCGGTGGCGGCTACACCTACACCACCACCGAATACCTGAAGGACACAGCCAACAACCAGGGCAACGCGCTGCGTACTACCGATCCCAAGCATCTGCTGCGCGTGTTCACCAGCTACAAACTGCCGGGACAGTTCTCCAACTGGACAGTAGGCGGCGGGGTTCAGGCGCAAAGCGATATCTATGCCACCAACAACGCCGGTACCGCCCGTGCCGAGCAGGCCGGTTACGCGATCTACAACGCCATGCTCGCGTATCGCTTCAACGAGCATTACTCGGCGCAGTTCAACGCCAACAACCTGTTCGACAAGTACTACTACGAGAAAATCGGGATTACCGGTGCCAACTACTACTACGGCGAGCCACGCAACTTTTCTCTGACCCTGCGCGGCGAGTTCTGATCCGGCTCAGGCAGGCGTCTGGCCGATCTCCTCCTGCACCCGCCGCGCCGCCGACTCGGCGGCGTCGATATAGGGTTGCAGCACGCTGGCGGCGCCGGCACGGGTGAAGGCTTCCAGGTCGCCCTCGCGGAACGCGCTGAGGGTGACGTTGCCACGGAAGCCGCCGCTGCGTGCGGCGCGCAGGAGGATGGCGTTGACCTCGCGCTGGGGAATGGTGCTGACCAGCGCGCGCGCCTGCTGCAACGGCAGGTGGGCGATGAAGTCGGCGTCCTCGGCATCGCCGTAGCACACCTGTAGCCCGGCCAGCCGCGCGCTGGCCAGCGCCTGCGGGTCGAAGTCGACGCCGAGCACGCGCAGGCCAGCGTCCTGCAGGCGATGGCTGAGCTGGCGACCGTAGCGGCCCAGGCCGTAGACGATCACTTCCGGTTGCGCTTGCTCAGGGGCGTTGTCCTCGGCGTTCTCGCGGTGCGCCACGCGCCGCTCGAACACGCCCAGCCAGGGCGATAAACGCTCGAACAGCGGCTGCGAGTAGAGAATCATGTAAGTCGACAGGGTGATGGTGATGATCCCCACCAGGGTGGTCAGGCCCAGCGCCGCGCCGCCGACGTGGCCGAGGCTGATGCCCATGGCGACGAAGATGATGGAGAACTCGCTGATCTGCGCCACGGTCAGCCCGGCCATGAAGCTGGTGCGCTTGCGGTAGCCCATGGCGCCCATGATGGCCATGACGATCAGCGGGTTGCCGACCAGCACGAACAGCGACAGCAGCAGGGCGCTGCCGACCTGCGCATGCAGGTAGCCGAAGTCGAGCTGGATGCCCATGTGCAGGAAGAAGAACAGCAGGAGGAAGTCGCGCAGGCTGGTCAGGCGGCTGGCGATGGCTTCGCGTAGTGGCGTCGAGGCCAGGCAGAAGCCGGCGAGAAACGCCCCCAGCTCCTTGGACAGCCCCAGCGCCTCGGCGCCGCCGGCCAGCAGCGTGCCCCAGGCCACCGCCACCAGCATCAGCAGTTCCGGCGAGCGCGCCATTGGTACCAGCAGGCGTGGCAGCACATACCGGGCGATCAGATAGAGCATAACCAGGCTGGCCAGCAGGGCACCGAGCAAGGCCAGCGGCGACAGCCCGGCCGGGTTGCCGCCAGCCGGCTGCAGCAGGCTGATCACCAGCATGGCCAGTACCACGGCGATGTCCTGCACGATCAGAAAGCCCATGGCAATGCGCCCGTGCAGCGAGTCGATCTCGCCTTTGTCGGACAGCAGCTTGACGATGATGATGGTGCTGGAGAAGGTCAGCGCCACCGCCACATAGCCGGCGCTGACCCAGTCCAGGCCGAGCAGGCGGCACAGCAGCAGGCCGAACAGGATGGTGAAGGTCAGCTGGCCGAGGCCGGTGGCCAGCGCTACCGGACCGAGGGTGCGGACCAGGTGCATGTCCAGCTTCAGGCCGACCACGAACAGCAGCACGGTGATGCCGATTTCCGACAGCAGGTTGATGGAACTGTGATCGCCGGAGAGGTTCATCACCGCCGGGCCGGCGAGAATGCCGACGAAGATGTAGGCGATGATCAACGGCTGGCGCAGGCGCACGGCGAGCATGCCCAGCAACGCGGACAGGCTGAGCAGGGCGGCGATTTCCTGAAAGGCACTCATAGGCAAGCTTCCTGATGTTGGCATGACCCGTCGTTGTCGCGGGCTTGGTCTGCTGACGCTCCCTGCAGCTTATCGGCGCACGGATTTTTCACCCTGAGCTGAATCAAGCCTTGATCCTCTTCGCGCCACAGGCCCAGAATCACCCCATGTTTTGCGGAAACTTCCGCCCGCTATAAGGATCGCCAATGTCCAAGCGTAGCCTCGATGCTTTGCGCCTTGCCCCCGAATCGCTGACCCGCCCCTTCGCTCCCGAGCAGTTCAACTTCGCCAGCACCGATGATCTCGAACCTTTCCGCGGCGTGCTGGGCCAGGCCCGCGCGGTCGAGGCCTTGCAGTTCGGCGTGGCCATGCCGCGCCCGGGCTACAACGTGTTCGTCATGGGTGAGCCGGGTACCGGTCGCTTTTCCTTCGTCCAGCGCTACCTCAAGGCCGAGGCCAAGCGTATGGAGACCCCGGCTGACCGGGTTTACGTCAATCACTTCGACGAGCCGCGCGAGCCGCGCGCACTGGAGCTGCCAGCAGGCACCGCGAGCGCGTTCATCGCCGATATCAACCAGTTGGTCGACAACCTGCTGGCCACCTTCCCGGCGGTGTTCGAGACGCCGACTTACCAGCAGAAGAAGAGTGCCATCGATCGCACCTTCAACAAGCGCTATGACCAGGCGCTGGACGTGATCGAGCGTCTGGCGCTGGAGAAGGGTGTAGCCCTGTATCGCGACAGCAGCAATATTGCCTTCACCCCTATGGCTGAAGGCAAGGCACTCGACGAAGCCGAGTTCGCCCAGTTGCCGGAGGCCGACCGTGAGCGTTTCCATGCCGATATCGCCGAGCTGGAAGAACGCCTGAACGAAGAACTGGCCAGCCTGCCGCAGTGGAAGCGCGAGTCGAGCAATCTGCTGCGTCAGCTCAATGAAGAAACCATTACCGTCGCGCTGCAGCCCCTGTTGGCGCCGCTGTCGGAGAAGTACGCGGAGAACGCCGGCGTCTGTGCCTATTTGCAGGCTATGCAGGTGAACCTGCTGAAAACCGCCGTCGAGCAACTGGTCGACGTGGACAAGGCCGACCCGCAACTGCGCAAACTGCTGGAGGAAATGTACTGCCCGAGCCTGGTGGTCGGTCACCATGCCGACGGCGGGGCGCCGGTGGTATTCGAGTCGCACCCGACCTACGACAACCTGTTCGGCCGCATCGAGTACAGCTCCGACCAGGGCGCCCTGTACACCAGCTACCGGCAGTTGCGGCCGGGAGCGCTGCACCGCGCCAACGGTGGCTATCTGGTGGTCGAGGCGGAAAAACTGCTCGGCGAACCCTTCGTCTGGGAAGCCCTGAAACGTGCCCTGCATTCGCGTCAACTGAAGATGGAATCGCCACTGGGGGACCTGGGCCGGATCGCTACCGTAACCCTCAACCCGCAGGTCATCCCGCTGCGGCTCAAGGTGGTGATCATCGGGTCGCGCCAGCTCTATTACGCGCTGCAGGATGCCGATCCGGACTTCCAGGAGATGTTCCGCGTACTGGTCGACTTCGACGAGGACATTCCGCTGGCCGAAGACAGCCTGGAACAGTTCGCCCAGTTGATGAAGACGCGTACCTCGGAAGAGGGCATGGCGCCGCTGACCGGCGCCGCCGTGGCGCGTCTGGCCACTTACAGCGCGCGTCTGGCCGAGCACCAGGGGCGTTTGTCGGCGCGTATCGGCGATCTTTTCCAACTGGTCAGTGAGGCCGACTTCATTCGTCAGTTGGCCGGTGAAAGCATTACCGAGGTCGGTCATATCGAGCGTGCGCTCAAGGCCAAGGCTACCCGCACCGGGCGTGTATCGGCGCGGATCATCGACGACATGCTGGCCGGCATCATCCTCATCGACACCAGCGGCGCTGCGGTGGGCAAGTGCAACGGCCTGACCGTGCTGGAGGTCGGCGACTCCGCCTTCGGCGTGCCGGCGCGGATTTCCGCCACCGTCTACCCAGGCGGCAGCGGCATCGTCGACATCGAGCGTGAGGTCAGCCTCGGCCAGTCGATCCACTCCAAGGGGGTGATGATCCTGACCGGCTTCCTCGGCAGCCGTTACGCCCAGGAGTTCCCCCTGGAAATCTCCGCGAGCATCGCCCTGGAGCAGTCCTACGGCTACGTCGACGGCGACAGCGCCTCGCTTGGCGAGGTCTGCACGCTGATTTCGGCACTGTCGCGCACGCCGCTCAAACAGTGCTTCGCCATTACCGGTTCGATCAACCAGTTCGGTGAAGTGCAGGCGGTCGGTGGGGTCAACGAGAAGATCGAAGGCTTCTTCCGTCTCTGCGAGGCGCGCGGCCTGACGGGCGAGCAGGGGGCGATCATTCCGCATTCCAACGTCGCCAACCTGATGCTCGATGATCGCGTGCTGCAGGCCGTGCGTGCCGGCCAGTTCAACGTCTACGCCGTGCGCCATGTCGACGAGGCACTGAGCCTGCTGGTCGGCGAGCCGGCCGGACACCCAGACGAGAAAGGCCGTTTCCCCAAAGGCAGCGTCAACGCCCGGGTGGTCGAGCGTCTGCGTGATATTGCCGAAATCGGTCTGGAGGAAGAGAGCAAACCGGTCGAAGGCGACAAGGCTAAAGCCGAAGCGGCCGTCGCCAAGCCTGCCAAGGCGCCGCGCCGCAAGAAGGATGAAGGCGAGAGCCCTGCCAGCTGATCAGATCTTGCGCGATTGCCCCGGATCGCCCGGGGCAGCTGCAGTGAGGTTTTTGCTCACCCATCATGCACAGAGTTATCCACAGATTACGTGGATAACTTTGGCTTCCCACTGCAGCGGCTCGGGGTGTAGGCTGAGGCCTGGATTCTGCGAGGGTCGCCGTCATGTCGCGCAACCTCTGCCTTACCCGCCAATGCCTGGGCCTGGTGACTCGTATCGAATGCGTGATCAGGCCTATGGCAGGAAACAACGGACGCTGGATGCTCCTCTGCGCCGCCGGAATGTCGGGCGCGCAGCCTTCCGCTATCAAGGCGCAGGGCCCGTTCCACGGGCCTTTCGTCGCTGAGGACGTCCTCACTGCAATAGCCGAAAGCCTGGCTTTGCAGGGTTACGAGGAATGCGCCGAACCGCCGATCTGGCGCCTGCATCTGCAGGCCGAACTGCGGCGTGTCAACGGTGAGTGCTACAGTCACCCAGGCCCTTTCCAGTTTCATCCCGAGACCGATGGGCACAGCTGAAGGGCGCGTGCCAGAGCGTACCTTGTTGTAGCGTCGGCATAATGGCCTGAGGGTTATCCACAATCGCCGGTGCTTCTGCTGTTGTCGGCCGCTGGTTATACTCGCCGCCGTTTTTCCTTCTCTTCTGTGAGCCTTACATGGAACGCATTCTCGAAAACGCGATGTATGCCTCGCGCTGGTTGCTGGCGCCTATCTACTTCGGCCTGTCGCTCGCACTGCTGGCCCTGTCGCTGAAATTTTTCCAGGAAATCTTTCACATCCTTCCGCATGTCTTCGAGAAGAGCGAGTCGGAGCTGATTCTGGTGTTGCTGTCGCTGATCGATATGGCGCTGGTGGGTGGATTGCTGGTGATGGTCATGATCTCCGGCTATGAGAACTTCGTCTCGCAGCTGGATATCGATGAAGGCAAGGAGAAGCTCGACTGGCTCGGCAAGATGGACTCCAGTTCGCTGAAGATGAAGGTGGCTGCGTCCATCGTGGCGATTTCTTCGATTCACTTGCTGCGCATGTTCATGGACGCCCAGCAGATCGAGAACCAGAAGCTGATGTGGTACGTGATCATTCACATGACCTTCGTCGCCTCCGCCTTTGCCATGGGTTATCTGGACAAGCTGACGAAGCACGACTGAATCATCCCCCTTCCTCTGACCGCCCGTCCTTATGTGACGGGCGGTTTGCTTTCAGGCTTGAGCTTTTTCGTTGTTGTACGAAAATCTATCTTGTATAAGTTTTTGTACAATAGCAGCGTGAGGCAAGCCCGATGAAACTGCATGATTTGTCGATTCACGCCCAGGCAGGGCGCATTGCTGAACTGAGCCTGATATCCCTAGAGGGCGGTATCTACCTGCTCGAAGCGCAGATGGACGGCTGCCACCATCCGATTGTCGATGAGCGCGGCAGCACCTTGAATCTACGTTCTATAGAGCACGCGCGTGATGTATTGCAGGATCTGCCGGCGTTGCCATTTTTCCTGGTGCACAGCTCCGTACATGACGAGATGTGCGGCATGCCATCGGCTGACAACAGCCTGCGCGTGCCCATTGCCTTTCGCTCAAGCTGGTGACTGCTGCCTCGTGCCGGCCGCGACGTTGCAGGGCAGGGCCCTGGCAGTTGTGGAGATAAAGACCACCGGTGTGCATCCGGGGCGTGATGCCATCTGGGAGTTGGCGATCATTCAGGTTGATGACGGCGGTGAGGTCGAGGCTCGCTTGCATTGGCTGTTCGAACCGTCTGTCGCGCTGCCAGCGCAGATGCTCAGCCTGAGTGGCTTGCACCCTCTGGAGCTACGCGATCAACCGAAGATCGAGAGCGAAGCGCAGGCCATCGTCAGCGCCATTCGTGGCCGCGTACTGGTGGGGCATAACCTTCGTTTCGCCCTGGCTTTCCTGCGCCGCGTGTCGCCTGAGTGGAAGGCTTTGCGACCGCCTCAGCTGTGTACCTTGCGTCTGGCCAGAGCGGCGTTTCCTGAGTTGGCGAGCGCCGGCTTTGATGCGCTCTGCGCTCATTTCGGTATAGCGCGCATGTTTCGTTACCGTGCCGTACCCGATGCAGAGGCTACCTTGGCGTTGGCTGGGCAGTTGCTCGTGCGGACAGCTCCGGCAGCCCTCGACGTCCAGCTATGCAGTGCTGCGCAGCCTCCATTACTCCCCGCCGAGCGCTTGGCCCGGTTGCCGGAGCGACCGGGCGTTTACTACTTTCTGGGTGACGGTGGCGCCCATTTATACGTAGGCAAGAGCCGCAACGTGCGCCGCCGAGTGATATCTCACTTTCAGAACGATCACCGTGATCGTCGCAGCCTGCAGATGGTGCAACAGATTCGCGACGTACAGATGACGGCGACGGCGGGTGAACTGGGGGCATTGCTGCTCGAGTCGGCTGAGATAAAGCGCCTGCAACCCCTGTACAACCGCCGCTTGCGCAAACAGCGCGAGCTGCTGACCTGGGCATTGACGGGGGAGTTGGGTGATCTGCGTGTCGAGCTGGTCCAGCACCGGGCGCTGGCGCCTGGCCTCAGGCATGTCGGCTTGTTTCGCTCGCGCCATCATGCCCGCCAGTGGTTGCTAGAGCAGGTGCGGGAGCGACGTCTGTGTCTGCGTGTGCTCGGGCTGGAGGAGGGGCAAGGCGCTTGCTTCGCCTTCCAACTTGGGCGTTGTGCTGGGGCCTGCTGTGGTCAAGAGTCACGTCGGGAACACGATGCGCGGCTGCTTGCCGGTGCCGAGCGTCTGCAGACCCAGGCCTGGCCGTGGCCGGGCGCCGTTGCTCTGGTCGAGCGCGACGAACGATACGGCCTGACCCATTGGCATGTGCTCGACCAGTGGCGCCATCTCGGTACGGTCGAGCGCCGCGAATATGTCGAGCCGCTGCTGCTCAAGCGCCATGGCGGCTTTAACCTCGACACCTACCATATCCTCCTCGGCCATCTGCGCCGTCATCCGAACATGGAGATCGTGCTGCTGTGAGCGTGCGACGTCTGATCCTGATCCTTGGAGACCAGCTCACTCACGGCCTGAGAGCCCTGAGGGACATCGATCTGCAGCATGATCACGTACTGCTGGCCGAGGTGATGGAGGAGGCCAGTCATGTGCCGCACCACCCGAAGAAGATCGCCCTGATTTTCAGTGCCATGCGCCATTTTGCCGAAGCACTGCGCGAGCTAGGCATTGAGGTGCATTACGTGGCCCTGGATGATGTGGACAACAGCGGTTCGCTGCCTGCTGAACTGCTGCGCTGGACGCAACGGCTCGATCCCGCCGAAGTGCATGTGACCGAGTGTGGCGACTGGCGCCTGGAGCAGTCCCTGCGCCACTGCGGCGTGCCGATCCACTGGCATCAGGACAGCCGCTTTTTTTGCTCGCGGGAGGCCTTCGCCACCTGGGCCCAGGGGCGCAAGCAATTGCGCATGGAGTTCTTCTACCGCGAGATGCGTCGCGACAATGGCCTGTTGCTCAACCCGGACGGCACGCCGGAGGGGGGCGCCTGGAACTTCGATGCCGACAATCGCAAGGCGCTGCCCAAGGACATGCGCGCCCCAGCGCCGCTGCAGGTTGAACCGGACGCCATCACGCGTGACGTGCTGGCATTGGTCGGCAAGCGCTTCGCCACGCATTACGGGAGTCTGGAAGGTTTCGATTACCCGGTAACGGCCGAGCAGGCCGAGCGTCTCTGGCAGCATTTTCTCGGCAAGGGCCTGGCCGATTTCGGTGACTATCAAGACGCCATGGCTGATGGCGAGCCCTTTCTCTTTCATTCGCGCATCAGCGCAGCGCTGAATATCGGCCTGCTCGATCTGCGGCGGATCTGTGCCGAGGTCGAGGCGGCTTATCGCGCTGGTGACGTGCCGCTGAACGCCGCTGAAGGTTTCATCCGCCAGTTGATCGGCTGGCGTGAGTACGTACGCGGTATCTACTGGCTGCGCATGCCGGACTATGCCGAAGGCAACCGTTTCGGTAATTCACGGGCGTTGCCGGAGTTCTACTGGACCGGCAAGACGCGGATGAACTGCATGCGCCAGGCCATCGGTCAGACCCTGGAGCATGCCTACGCACATCACATTCAGCGGCTGATGGTCACCGGCAACTTCGCCCTGCTCGCGGGGATCGCGCCCAAGGCGATCTGCGACTGGTACCTGGCCGTGTACATGGACGCCTTCGATTGGGTCGAGCTGCCTAACACGCTGGGTATGGTGATGCACGCCGACGGCGGCTACCTGGGCTCAAAGCCTTATTGCGCCAGTGGCCAGTACATCAAGCGCATGTCCAATCACTGTCAGGGTTGCAGCTACAAGGTAAGCGAAAGTACCGGCGAGTCGGCCTGTCCGTTCAATGCGCTGTACTGGCATTTTCTCATGCGTCACCGCGAACCCCTGGAGCGCAACCCGCGCATCGGCATGGTCTATCGCAACCTGGCGCGTATGACCGAGGCCAAGCAGCAGGCGCTGTGGGACTGGGGCGAGCGTCTGCTGGCCAGGCTCGATGCCGGGGAGATGCTGTGAAGAAGTGCCAGTTGCCGGTGAAGACCTGTATGGTGTGTGGCCTGCCTTTCACCTGGCGCAAGAAGTGGGCGCGATGCTGGGAGGAGGTGCGCTACTGCTCCGAGCGCTGTCGGCGTTCGCGCTCGGCTGCGCTGGCGGCGCGCAGCGCTCACACCTGAAAGCGCGCCACCATCGCCTGCATGTTGACCGCCAGGTTCGACAGGGCGCGACTGGCGGTGCTGGTCTGTTCCGAGCCTGCCGAGTTCTGCAGGGACAGGTCGCGGATGTTGACCAGGTTGCGATCCACCTCACGAGCCACGTGCGCCTGTTCTTCGGTCGCGCTGGCGATCACCAGGTTGCGCTCGCTGATCTCGCCAATCGACTGGATGATCTGCTGCAGGGCGGAGCCCGCTCCCTGAGCGATATCCAGGGTCTGTTGGGCCAGACCGTTGCTAGACGCCATGGCGCGCAGCGCCTGCTCGGTGTCGCTCTGTACGGTGCTGATCATGGTTTCGATCTCGCGCGTGGACTGGCCGGTCTTGTGGGCCAGGGCTCGGACTTCGTCGGCGACCACGGCGAAGCCACGGCCCGCCTCTCCGGCCCGGGCTGCCTCGATGGCCGCGTTGAGTGCGAGCAGGTTGGTCTGATCGGCGATGCTGCGAATGACGTCCAACACCTGGCTGACGCCGCGAATCTTGCCGGCGAGCTGGTCGAAATTGCTCGAGGTGGTGTCGACGTTCGTAGCCAGTTGGTTGATCGAAGCAAGTGTCTGGGTGATGCGTTCGCTGCCCTGGCGGGCGATGCGCCCTGATTCGTTGGAGCTCTCCGAGGCGCTGGCGGCGTTGCGTGCCACCTCATCCACCGCGCTGCTCATCTCCGTCACTGCGGTAGCGGCCTGATCGATCTCCAGGCTCTGCTGGTGCAGGTTGCGCGAAGTGTCATCGGTCACCGCACTCAGTTGCTCTGCCGCTGATGCCAGCTGGTTGGAAGCATCGGCGATCTGCTCGATGGTGCTGCGTAGATTGCCCTGCATGCTCTTCAGGGCCTGCAGCAGTTTGGCTGGTTCGTCATGGCCCTGGGTGTCGAAGTTCAGGGTCAGGTTGCCGCTGGCAACCGAGCCCGCCACCTGTACGGCTTCGGCAAGCGGTTTGACGATGCTACGGGTCAGCAGCGATGCGAGAATTACCGTGGCAATTGCAGACAACAGCATGACCAGCAGGGTACCGCGCATGGCGTGGGTATAGATGCTCCGCGAGGCTTGTGCTGCGTTGGATGCGCCCTGACGGTTCAGAGCGATGAGCGCGTTGAGGGTGCTTACCATGGTATCGGCATGCTGATTGACGCCGGCTTCGAGCATGTCATGTGCAGCCTGGCTATTGCCATCGCGCAGGTGTTGAGCCATTTGCTGGCGCAGCTCCAGATAGGCCGTTTCCGCCTCCTTGAACTGTTCATATTGCGCGCGTTCTTCGGCTGAGCTGATCAGTTCTTCGTAGTGTTGTTGCACACGCTTGAGCTCACTGAGCAGCATGTCGGCCCGTTGCGTACTCTCCTGCAGTTGCCTGGCATCTTCACTCAGCACCATGCGCAGGGTCACCGCGCGCAGGCGCATGACGTCCTGAGTGACATCACTCAGTGCGTTGAGACTGGGTATCCAGTTGTCTTCGACCTCGCTGGAGCGGTCATGCATGCTGCTCATCTGCAGCAGGGCGAAACCGCCCAGGGCGAAGACCAGCAGGGCGATCAAACCAAACCCTATTGCAGCGCGTGGTGCGATGGAGATGGATCTGAAGTTCATGGCAGCAATACTCGAGTAGTCTGAGGGGCGTATATCAGATCGATATCGGGCGTCACGCCTGGCCGTCGACCTGCGGGCAATCACTGAGTGCGTGTTGCAGCATTTCTATCTGTTCGTAAAGCTCTTCGACAAGATCAACCAAGGCTGGGTCGAAGTGTTTGCCGGCCTGTTCGCGGATGAATGCCTGCGCTTTTTCCCGAGGCCAGGCCGCCTTGTAAGGGCGGGGCATGCGCAGCGCGTCGTAGACGTCGCAGATGGCGACGATGCGCCCGGACAGCGGAATCTGCTCGCCGCTCAGGCCATGGGGATAACCGCTGCCATCCCATTTTTCATGGTGGCTCAGGGCGATCTCTGCAGCCATGGCGGTCAGCTCCGAAGCATGCTGGTCGGAGAGAATCGAGTGGCCGATCTGCGGGTGCTTCTGCATCAGGCGGCGTTCTTCCTCTGTCAGCGCACCAGGCTTGAGCAGGATATCGTCGGGGATGCCGATTTTGCCGACATCATGCATCGGCGCCGCTTTGCGAATCAGTTCGACCCAATCGGCGTCTTCGCCGTGCGCTTTGGCGATCAGTGCGGCAGATTCGCCAATACGCACAATGTGATTGCCGGTTTCGCTGTCACGGTACGCGGCGGCGCGCGAAAGAGTGCGTATCACCGCGCTGTAGCTCTGGGTCAGCTGGGCCGTGCGTTCACGCACGCGCTGCTCCAGCGTCACGTTGGCTTCATACAGGGCCAAGCTGGCCTGGCTCAGTTGCAGATTGCTGCGTACGCGCAGAATGACTTCGGGCAGATCGACCGGTTTGCTCAGGTAGTCGTTAGCGCCCAGTTCCAGTCCGGTGCGTCGGCTGGCGCTATCGCTGAGCGCGGTGATGATGATGATCGGATTGGTGCTGCGGTCGCGATTGGCCAGCGCCCGGAGGATGTCGAAGCCATTGGGCGCCGGCATGTCGAGATCGAGCAGCAGCAGGTTCCAGGGGTTGTGCTGCAGCCATTCCAGCGCCGCCGCCGAGTCGGAGAAACTGACGGTGTCGCGCAGGCCGAAGGCCTTGAGGCTGGTTTCCAGCAGACGGCTGTTGGCAACCACATCGTCGACGATGACTACGCGTGATTGTTGGAAATCCTTAGACAGCATGCATTGCCTCCTTGCCGGTCAGGTCACGGACTAACTGATGGAGTTCATTCGGGTCGATGGGCACCGCAAGCAGGGCACCGGCTCCCAGGCCTACCAGTTCCTGCAACTGGTCCGGGCGACTCAGCAGCACCACCTGCAGGTCGGCCAGCTCTGCGCTCTGATGCAGGCTTCGCAGCAGGTCGCGCCCGTCGATTTCGTGCATGTCGACACTCAGCAGCAGCAGGTCTGGGCGCCGCTCGTGCAGCGCAGCCAGCAACTCGCGGCCGTTGTCGAACTGCTGCAGGTCGACATCGCCCAGCGTCTTGCTGACCACTTCACGATTGTCGCTGTCGAGGTCGCCGTGGTAGACGCAGGCCTTGCTCTGCACGGGGGGCTCAACCTCTGGGCGCTTGGGGACCTCGTAGCGCAAAAGGTCGATCCAGAAGCGGCTGCCGCGATCAATTTCGCTTTCAAGGCCCATCTCGCCATTCATCAGTGCCGCATATTCCTTGCACAGCGAAAGGCCGATTCCGGTGCCCTGGATGGCACCGTTTTCCTGGCCCAGGCGTTGGAAGGGTTCGAAAAGCAGAGGCTGCAACCCAGCTGCGATACCCATACCGGTGTCGCTCACGGCCAGGCGTACTCGTCCACCCTGCTCATGGCCGCTGAGCGTGATGCTGCCGGCAGGTGTGTATTTGATGGCATTCGATAGCAGGTTCAGCAGCACCTGACGCAAGCGACGCTGATCAGCCAGCACCGGTAACGGTTCTTCAGGCAGCGAGAGATGCAGGGTCAGGCCACGGGCTTCGACTTCCGGCGCCACCAGATCCGCGCATTCGTTCATCAGGGCAACAGCATCGACCTTTTGCATGTCCAGGCGCGGCTGATCGCTTTGCAGGCTGGACCAGTCGAGGATGTCACCAACCAGTTGATTGAGGTGGCGGCTGGCAACGAGGATTTCTTCCAGGTAGTCCGTTTCCAGGTCTGCCTGCGGCTTCTGTTGCATGCGCATCAGCTGGGCGAAACCCTGAATGGCATTGAGTGGCGTGCGCAACTCGTGGCTCATGCTCGATATGAACTGACTCTTGGCGCGGCTGGCTTCCTGGGCTTCGTGACTGGCGCGCTGCAGCTGTGTGGCGTTGCGCTCCAGATGCTGGCCCATGGATTCGACGTCATCAATGATGGCTTCCAGTTCGCTGATGGTCGTATCGGGGCGCTTGGGTTTCCAGTTGCCCTGGCCGATTTCGCGGAGCATGGCGACGATGCCACCAATGGGTTTGCGCAGCCTTTCGGTTAGCGCCCGGGCACGCCCCCACATGAAGGCGAAGAACACCAGGTAGAACAACACCAGACCGGCGATCAGCAGGTAGCCGATGTTGCGGTAATGGCTGGCAAGCTCGTTGGTTTTGCTGAATACAACGGTTTCGTCGACGACCGCCAGCAGGTGCCAGTCGGTTGCGGGAATACTGGCCCAGGCCACGAGCTTGGGACGGCCATTCAGTGATATGGCCAGCACACCCTTTGTCTGCTCGCGGATACGTTTGGCCAATTCCATGGTTTCGCTGCGTTTCAGCAGGTTGAAGTCTTCCGGCTTGAACAGTTCCGAGCTGATGGCTTCGTCGTAGGAGTGAGTCGTCAGCTCGCTAAGGCCGAAATCGGCTTCGCCCGACGGCGGCAAGGCCATGATGTTCATCTCGTTGCTGACGATCACTGCGTAGCCACCCCAGGGCACGTCCAGCTCCTGGATGTGTTCGAGCAGCTTGCTCACGGTAACGTCCAGGCCGACCACGCCTTCGAGAAAGTCGCCGCGATACACCGGCGCGACGGCGGAGAGCATCCAGCCCTGGCCGGCGGGGTCGAGATAGATATCGGTCAGGGCGACCTTGCGCTGCGGGTTGTGCTTGGCATCTGCCAGGTAATAGAAATTGAAGTCCGGTATCACCATGTCGTGGGGATACTGCTGCGAGGTGTCGAACCAGGGAAAGATGCGGTTGTAGCTGTCCCAGCCGTTGAAGTAGATGCTGGCCACCAGCGGATTCTGCTGTACGGTTTCGCGCATCAGCGGGTCGAGCTGGGCGAGGCGGGCGACTTTGCTCAGGTCCTGCTGCGCCAGGGGGGTGACGTTGGAGTAGAAGGAGGCCGAACCACCGTCATCCCTGGCGCTGTAACGCACGCCGCCAGGGGTAACGGCCAGTTGGGCCGGTGTTACCGGGCTGCTGTCTTCCAGCGTTTGCTGGGTCAGGGCTGCATAGGTGCTGGTCAGGCGGGAGATATGCCCCAGCTCGCTCTCCAGCAGATGAGCCTCCTGACCGGCGGCGCTCTGCAGGTCGTTGAGTGCGGTCTCGCGCAGATAGGATATCTGCGCGTCGCGGATGGAGACGTTGCTGATCAGATAGACGCTGATCAGCACCGTTTCCACCAGAATCAGGGGTATCAGGGCTGTTTGAGCGAATGCACGCCATATCCATGTCCGAAGACTGACGCGAGAGCCTTTTTGCATGCTGCACGCTCCTGCGTGGGAAAACGAATGAGTGATATCAATATGATATCTTTCCGTTTCTTAAGTGAGGCTTAGCTAAAGGTAGTAGCTATTGCGCGAGGCAGAGGATCAGGTTGCCGTTGCAGCGCACGGCGGTGGCGGGAGGAAGCACGGCCGCAGCAGGTTCTGTGCTAGGCTGGCCGGCCTTTTTCATAGCCCCAAGCGGAGCCCTTCATGTCCGAATTCAACTTCAGCCCCGATCTGTCCTCCGATGAAGGTCGTGTCAGCTACGGCATCGGTCGCCAACTCGGTGGTCAGCTGCGTGACAACCCGCCGCCGGGAGTTGATCTGCAGGCCATCCTGGCCGGTCTGACCGACGCGTTCAATGGCCAGGCCAGCCGCGTTTCCGAGGCCGAGCTGGGTGCCAGCTTCAAGGTCATCCGCGAGATCATGCAGGCCGAAGCGGCGGCCAAGGCCGAAGCTGCTGCCGGCGAAGGTCGCGCCTATCTGGCCGAGAATGCCAAGCGTGAAGGCGTGACCGTTCTGGAGTCCGGTCTGCAGTACGAAGTGCTGGTCGCAGGCGAGGGCGCCAAGCCGTCGGCCGAGGATCAGGTGCGTGTTCACTATCACGGCACCCTGATCGACGGTACCGTGTTCGACAGCTCCTACGAGCGCGGTCAGCCGGCTGAATTCCCGGTCGGTGGCGTGATCGCCGGTTGGGTGGAAGCGCTGCAACTGATGGGCACCGGCAACAAATGGCGTCTGCACGTGCCGAGCGAGCTGGCCTATGGCGCTCAGGGCGTTGGCAGCATTCCGCCGCACAGCGTGCTGGTATTTGATGTCGAGCTGCTCGACATTCTGTAAGAACCTTTCACGACCTGCTGCGCGTCGGCGCTACTGCGTTAAAAACAAGCTCGGAGAGTCGCTTGCGGCTAACGCGCTTCAGCGCGGCCCGGAGGGCGAGCGAAGCGAGTAATGCTCATGTACAAAAGTACACTCCGCTTTCTCCCTTGTTTTTGCCTTGTATCGCTCTAGCTCGCGAGATCGTGAGATCGTGAGAAGGTTCTGAGATCTCGCAGTATCGGTGCGCATGGCGCACCCTACCTGACCGCGTGAATCTCCAACGAAACGGGGCGCCCTGGTGACAGGGCGCCCCGTTTGCGTTTCTGCGCGCACCGAGCAGTTGCTGCATGGCTGCTGCACTCAGGGCCGCAAGGCTCTTGCGTAGCAATAGAGGAACAGACTGCGGACCTGCTCCTTGAGCACGCTTGGCTCATTGGAGTTGAGTTCGTGCAGATCCAGGTCGCCCTGGTCGCGCAGTTCGTCCAGCGCTTCTTCTTCCAGCATGGCGCAGACTTCCCCGGTTTCGCGGTTGAGGATGCGCAGATAGGGATGCGGGCGGTCCAGCCAGGCATCGATCAGGTAAGTCATGGCAGGTCTCCTTGGCTGTCATTACGTAACTGAGAATAATTCCTATTACATAAATAGCAAGGGCTAATTGCGACCTTTTGTCGTTTCCGTGCGCCGGGCGGGCTGTAGGGTGCGCTGCGCGCACCACCCGCTGGCGCAGAAGGAGCGGTACGCACGGCGCACCCTACGGAGGATCGCCTCTCCCGTGAGGGAGAGGCAGGCTGTATCAGTGGGCGGGCGCGGCTTGCGTCTGCGTCTCGGCATCCGGCTTGGCCAGCAGGCTGTAGACGCAGGGCAGGACGAACAGGGTGAACAACGTGCCGACGCTCATCCCGGTGGCGATCACCAGGCCGATGTCGAAGCGACTCACTGCACCGGCGCCGGTGGCGAAGATCAGCGGTACCATGCCGAAGACCATCGCTGCGGTGGTCATCAGTACCGGGCGCAGGCGAATCGCCGCGGCTTCTTCGATGGCCTCGCGCAGGGGCATGCCTTGTTCGCGGCGCAGCTGGTTGGCGAACTCGACGATGAGGATGCCGTGCTTGCTGATCAGGCCGATCAGCGTCACCAGGCCGACCTGGGTGTAGATGTTCATGGTCGAGAAACCGAGGAAGATCGGCACCAGCGCGCCGCAGATCGACAGCGGTACCGTCACCAGAATCACCAGCGGGTCGCGGAAGCTTTCGAACTGCGCCGCCAGCACCAGGAAGATGATCGCCAGGGCCAGGGCGAAGGTCACGAACAGCGCGCTGCCTTCCTGAATGAACTGACGCGAGGCACCGGCGTAGTCGAAGCTGTAGCCACGTGGGGCTTCCTCGCGGGCGATGGCGGTGATGGTGTCGATGGCTTCGCCCTGGCTGACGATGGCCACGCCTTCGATGATCGCCGAGTTGAGCTGCTGGAACTGCTTGAGCTTGGTCGGCCGTGCACGGTCGCTGAGGCTGATCAGCGTGCCCAGCGGCACCATGGCGCCGCTTTCGCTGCGCACATGGTAGTTGTCCAGCCAGCTCGGGTTTTCGCGATAGGCGCGTTCGACCTGGGCGATCACCTTGTAGCTGCGGCCATCGATGGTGAAGCGGTTGATCTCGCCCTCGCCGAGCAGGCTGGCCAGGGTGCTACCGAGGTCCTCCATGGACACGCCCATCTGCGCGGCTTTCTCGCGATCGATATCGACCACGATTTCCGGTTTGTCGAAGGCCAGGTCGATGTTGAGGAAGGCGAATTTGCCCGACTCCTGTGCGCGTGCCTTGACCCGTTCGGCCACCTGCAGCAGCGACTCGTAGTCGTTCGGCGTGTTGATCACGAACTGGAAGGGCAGGCCTTCACCGGTACCTGGCAGCGATGGCAGATTGAAGCCGAAGATCTGCAGGCCGGGGATCTGGTTGAGCTTGGCCTGCACCTCGGGAAGGATCTCCATCTGCGTGCGTTCGCGCTCGTTCCAGGGGCTCAGCAGGAAGCCACCGATACCCGACTGCACGCCATCGAAACCGTTGATCTGGAACGACGAGTAGTACTCGGGGAAGGTTTTGAAGAGCTCCACGAATTGCTTGGTATAGGCGTTCATGTAGTCGAGGTTGGTCGGCTGCGGCGCGTTGGCGAACAGGAACACGATGCCCTGATCCTCCTCGGGCGCCAGTTCGCTTTGGGTAAAGCTGAGCAGCAGCGGAATCAGCGCCATGACGATTACGCCGAACACCACCACCACCGGGCGGGTATTGAGGGTGCCGTGCAGCATCTTCTGATAACGCTGCTTGAGCCTGTCGAAGATTCTGTCCAGGCGATGGGCCAGGCCCGATGGGTTCTCCTCGTGGCGCAGCAGCTTGGCGCACATCATCGGTGACAGGGTCAGGGCGACGATGCCGGAGATGACCACCGCGCCGGCCAGGGTCAGGGCGAACTCCTTGAACAGGGCGCCAGTCAGGCCTTCGAGGAAGCCGATGGGCGCGTACACGGCGGCCAGGGTGATGGTCATCGAGATCACCGGCACGGCGATCTCGCGCGCGCCTTCGATGGCGGCATCGAAGGGCGTCTTGCCTTCCTCGATATGGCGGTGGATGTTCTCCACCACGACGATGGCGTCGTCCACCACCAGGCCGATGGCCAGCACCATGGCCAGCAGGGTCAGCAGGTTGATCGAGTAGCCCATCAGTTGCATGAAGAACAGCACGCCAATCATCGACAGCGGAATGGTCACCACCGGAATCAGTACCGAGCGGAAGGCGCCGAGGAACAGGAATACGACGACTATGACGATCAGCACGGCTTCCGCCAGGGTCTTCACCACTTCGTCGATGGAGGCCTGGATGAACAGGGTGGCGTCGTAGGCGATGGCGACCTTGAGGTTCGGCGGCAGCTGCGCCTCAAGCTCCGGCAGGGCTGCACGTACTTCCTTGATCACGTCCAGCGGGTTGGCGCTGGGAGTGCCTTTGATGGCGATGTATACCGAGGGAATACCGTCGAATGAGCTGATCGAGTCGTAGTTGGCTGCGCCCATCTCCACGCGGGCGATGTCACGCACCAGTACGCGGGTGTCGCCAACGGTTTTCACCGGGATGGCGCCGAAGGCGTCGACCGACTTCAGGTCGGTGCTGGCGTTGATGCTGGTGACCACGTACTGGCCCTTCACCTCGCCCGCGGCGGAGAGGAAGTTGTATTTGCGCACCGCACTGTTCAGGTCACCGGCGGTGACGCCGTAGGCCGCCATCCTTACCGGGTCCAGCCACAGGCGCATGGCGAACACCTGGTTGCCGAGAATCTGCGCCTCGGCCATGCCGGGCAGGGTGGCCAGCTTGGGCTGGATCACGCGCGACAGGTAGTCGGTGATCTGCGGGTTGGACAGCTCGTCGCTGTAGAAGCTGACGTACATCAGCGCCGAGGCGTCGGCCGCTTCTTTCGACAGCACCGGGTCCTCGGCGTCCTGTGGCAGCTGGTTCTTCACCTCGTTGGCCTTGGCCAGCAGCTCGGTGAACAGACGGTCGCTGTTGGCGCCGATGCGCGCATAGATGGAGATGGTGGACAGGTTCTGCTGGCTCGACGAGGTCATGTAGTCGATGCCTTCGGCACTGGCCAGGCTCTGCTGCAGGGGTTGGGTGATGTAGCCCTGGATGGTCTCGGCGTTGGCGCCGGGGTAGGCGGTGGTCACCGTGATCAGGGCATTCTCCATCTGCGGATACTGGCGGATGACCAGCTTGCTGAATGCCTGAAAGCCGAGCAGGACGATCAGCAGGCTGACCACGGTGGCCAGAACCGGGCGGCGGATGAAGGGATCGGTAAAAGCCATGAGAGTGTCCTTGGCTGTGGTCAACCGTAGGAGCCGGCTTGCCGGCGAAGATCGCCAGCAAGCTGGCTCCTACGCGCGTTGACGGATCAGTTCGCGTCTAGTTGCAAGGTCGGATCGGCGACGATGGTGACGTGAGCACCGTTGTCCAGCTTGAGCTGGCCGGACGTGACCACCTGTTCACCGGCCTCCAGACCTTTGCTGATCACCACGCGGCCATCACGGCGCTCGCCGGTTTCGACGAAGCGCCGCTCGACGCTCAGTTGCGGGTTGCCGTCGGCATCCTTGACCGGTTCGCCGTTCTCACCCTTGTTCTCGGCGATGACGTAGACCGAATTGCCGTACAGGGTGTAGGTGATGGCGGTCTCCGGGACGACGATCTGCGGCTGGTCATCCGGCAGCAGCACCTCCAGATTGGCGAACATGCCGGGCAGCAGCTTCTCGTCCGGATTGATCAGCGTGGCGCGCACCTGCAGGTTGCGGGTCTCGTTCTCCACTTTGGGGTTGATGGCACTGATGCGTGCTTCGAAGGATTCGCCCGGGTAGGCGGCGACGCTCAGCTTCACCGGCTGGCCCACCTGCAACTGCGGCGCGCGTTGTTCCGGGAGAAAGAAGTCGACATGCAGGCGCGACAGATCCTGCAGCGTCGCGATGGTGGCGCCTGGCGAGAGATAGTCGCCGGTGTCGACCTGACGAATGCCGATGGTGCCGGCGAACGGCGCGCTGATGCGTTTCTTCTCCAGCTGGGCCTTGAACTGGGCAACGCTGGCGCTGGCTTTCTGCAAGGTCGATGACAGGCGATCGAACTCGCTCTTGGAGATGTTCTGCCGGCTGACCAGGCTGCGCCCGCGCTCGAATTCGGCTTGTGCCAGGCTGCGCTCGGCTTCGGCGGTGGCCAGGCTGGCGCGCTCCACTTCGCTGTCGAGCTGGATCAGCGGCTGCCCCTGAGTCACCTTCTGCCCGGATTCGAACAGCACCTCGCGGACGATACCGTCGACTTCGGCGGCCAGGTCCACGCCCTGGAATGCCTTGAGGGTACCGATGGCCGGCAGTCGACCCTGCCAGGGCTGTTGTTCGGCATGGGCCGCGGAGACGCTGATGGCGGGTTGCGGCGCCGAGAACATCTGGATCTGACGATAGATGGAGAGGCCTTTGTAGGCGGCGAGGGCGAGTACGACAAGCAGTACTGCACCGAGCATGATGAGCATGCGGCGACGCAACATATTCCGTTCCTTGGCGAGCTGGATGGAGCCTGGGAATAGGCAAGGAAGGCACGATAGTGCCAGATCCTTAGCCTGTCAAAGCGTCTCTTGAGGCCACGTCATACGTGGCATTGGGCACTTCCGTGTACCGCTTTCGCCACTGGCTTCAGGAGCCGAGTCGACGGGTCACTTCACCGAGTTCTCCAGACATTTCATGCAGATTGTGGCTGGCTTTCTGCGTGCGTTCGACGTTGTCCTGGTTGGCACTGGCGATGGCGGTCAGCTCGGTGAGATTGCGTGAAATATCCTCGGCCACCGAGGTCTGCTCCTCGGCGGCAGTGGCAATCTGCTGGTTCATGTCACGGATCGCCTCGACGGCGTCGGTGATGCGCTGGAGCATCGCGCCGGCCTCGGTAACCTGGGTGACGCCCTGTTCGCTGCGCTGTTGACCACTTTCGATGGCGCGCACGGCATTCAATGCGCCCGTCTGCACGGTATCGATGATCTGGTTGATCTCCGCCGTGGACTCGGCGGTGCGCTGCGCCAGGTGACGAACCTCGTCGGCAACCACGGCGAAACCGCGACCCTGCTCGCCGGCACGGGCTGCTTCGATCGCGGCATTGAGTGCCAGCAGGTTGGTCTGCTCGGCGATGCCGCGGATCACTTCCAGCACTTTGCCGATACGCCCGCTGTCGCTTTCCAGGCGCCGGATTACCTCGGCGGTGCTGGCGATCTCGCCACGGATATCGGTGATGGTGGCGATGGTCGACTGCATCACCGCACCGCCCTGGCGCGCCGAGTCGTCGGCATCATTGGCTGCGTGTGCGGCATCGGCGGCATGACGCGCCACTTCCTGAGCGGTCGCCGACATTTCGTGCATGGCGGTGGCAACCTGGTCGGTGCGCTCGAACTGCTCGCTGACGCCTTCGGTCATGCGTGTGGCGATGGCGTTCAGCTCGCTGCTGGCGCTGTCGAGGTTCTGCGTGCTGTGGTGCAGACGCTCGGTGGTGCTGGCGAGGAAGTCGCGCAGCTTGTTGGCGGCACGTGCCAGCAGGCCCAGTTCATCCTGGCGAGTGCTTTCCACGCGTTGGCCGAACTGGCCATGGCTGAGCTGGTCGACGTGGCCGATCAGGTGGCGGATGGGGATGATCAGGTTGCGGTTGACCAGCCACAGGCTGAACACGGCGATGACCAGCGCCGCGGCCAGCATCAGCACGGTGCCACTGAGGATGGTGCGTGCGGCGTTGGTGTTGATCTGCTCGGCCTGGTTCAGGCTGTTGGAGCGCAGTTGTTCGACCAGGGCTGTCATCTGATCGCTGGCGGCACGGTCGATGCCTGTTACGGCTTCGTCGCCGGCCTTGGCGTCTGCGCCGGCGGCAACGAAGGCGTCACGGCCCTTGCGATAGTTGGCGCCGAGACTCTGGTGCTCGGCACGTAGCCGTTCGACCTGCTCTTTCAAGGCGGGGTTGCCGGCGGCAACCTTGATCAGTTGGGCGAGGGTGTCCTGAACCTTGCGCTCCTGATCTTCGAACTGGCCCCAGTAGCGCTCCAGGTTGGCGCCGTCCTGGCCGCGCAGCAGCACGTTCTTCCATTCCTGCACCTGGATCTTGAATTCGACATTGGCGGCATCGATCAGCCGCGAGGACTCCACCGGCCCGTCGAGCAGACCGCGGTAGGACTGGATACCGCTGGAGAGAAAGCTGAAACAGGCGAGAGCGGTGATCAGAATCAGCGCCAGGCTGCCGCCGAGCAGGGCGAGAATCTGCGCGCGCAGGGATTTTTGCAGGAACATGATGGAATGCCTCGGAAGTCAGGCGTAGCGCCTCATATTCAGCGTAGTCGGCAAATATTACAGATTTGTGAAATGTCTAGACGAGTGGTGTCGATGGGCTGGAATGAGGGCAGATGTGGTTATTTTTAGGCTTGAATGATTGCGCAATCATCATAGTCTGGTTCGGGTTGTCCATTTTCTGGCGACCTATCCGGGGCGCCGGGTTCATCATGAGGAATTCGAAATGACCGATCGCTCCACTGCCTTTGCTGACGACGACCGCATTGCCTGGCTGAGTCTGCGTTCCGTGGCACTGCCGCTGGCCAACCCGATCAGTGACGCCAAGGTGCTGACCGGTCGGCAGAAGCCGATGACCGAGATCGCCATCCTGATCGCTGAGATCGAAACCCGTGACGGTCATCGCGGCCTAGGCTTCAGCTACTCCAAGCGCGCCGGTGGCCCTGGACAGTTCGCCCATGCCCTGGAACTGGCGCCGAGCCTGATCGGCGAGAACCCCAGCGATATCGCCAAACTCTGGGACAAGCTGTGCTGGGCCGGCGCCTCGGTTGGGCGCAGTGGCCTGGCGACTCAGGCAATCGGTGCATTCGACGTTGCCTTGTGGGACCTCAAGGCGCGTCGTGCCGGTCTGTCACTGGCGCGTCTGCTCGGTGCCCATCGCGATTCCGTGCGCTGCTACAACACGTCCGGCGGCTTCCTGCACACGCCGCTCGACCAGTTGCTGAAGAACACCGATATCTCCCGCGAGAAGGGCATCGGCGGGATCAAGCTCAAGGTCGGCCAGCCGGACTGGGCGCTGGACATCCACCGCGTGAGTACGGTGCGTGAGCACCTGGGCGAGAACTTCCCGCTGATGGTCGACGCCAACCAGCAGTGGGACCGTCTGACCGCGCGGCGCATGTGCCGCCGTCTCGAACCCTTCAACCTGATCTGGATCGAAGAGCCGCTGGACTGCTACGACGCCGAAGGCCATGCCGAACTGGTGCGCCAGTTCGATACGCCGATCGCCACCGGTGAAATGCTCACCAGCCCGGCCGAGCACTGGGAGTTCATCCGCCAGCGTGGCGCCGACTTCCTCATGCCCGATGCGCCGCGTGTCGGCGGGATCACCCCGTACCTGCGCGTGCAGACCCTGGCCGAGCAGGCGGGTATGACCCTGGCGCCGCACTTCGCCATGGAGCTGCATGTGCACCTGGCCGCGACCCACAACCGTGAGCCGTGGGTCGAGCATTTCGAGTGGCTGGAGCCGCTGTTCAACGAGCGCCTGGAGATTCGCGACGGCCGCATGCAGGTACCGACCCGTCCGGGGCTGGGCCTCAGCCTCAGCGAGCAGGTAGCCAGTTGGACCGTGCAGCAAGCCGAGGTCGGTCAGCGCGCCTGAGGTATCACGCCGCCGGGTACATCTCCCGGGCGGCCTGGCGTACGGCATCGATCACAGCGGGTAATGCAGGGTTGTCGTTGTCGTCGCGCCAGGCCAGATAGAGTTCGCCGCTGACCCCCTTGGGTAATGCAAGGTCACGGAAGCGCACCTGGGCGAAGCGAATGGCGCTGGCGCTACGTGGGACCAGCGCCAGGCCCATGCCGGCATTGACCAGCGACAGAATGGTCAGGGTCGAGCCTAGCGCCTGGACGAATTGCGGCTGGATGCCATTGGCCCTGAACAGGCCGGTGTGCAGCTCATTGAAGGGCTGCCAGGCTGTGTGCGCATAGAGGATGAACGGCTGGCCATGGAGCATCTCCAGGGTTGGCTGTTCATGTTGAGCCAGTGCATGGTCTGCCGGTACGGCCAGCACGAAAGGCTCGCGCAGCAGACATTCGCAGACCAAACCGGGTTGCTGCAACGGCGCCCGGACGATGGCCAGATCGACACGTCGGGCGCGCAATGCCTGTACCTGCTCGAAGGTACTCATCTCCAGCAGATCGATGTTCACCCCGGGGCGTTCGCGTTTGGCACAGGTGATCGCGCGCGGCAGTACGTCATACACCGCACTGGCGACGAAGCTGATGTTCAGTGAACCGCTCTCGCCGATGGCCGCCAGGCGTGCGCTCTGTGCTGCACGCTGAGCCTGGTCGAGCAACGACTGTGCTTCGACGAAGAAGGCGCGACCAGCGGCGGTCAGGGCTACCGAGCGAGTGCTGCGGGTGAACAGCGGCACGCCGAGCTGGTGTTCCAGCAGCTGGATTTGCCGGCTCAGCGGCGGCTGGGTCATGTGCAGGCGTTCGGCGGCGCGGCGGAAGTTCAGTTCGGCAGCCAGGGTGGTGAAGCAGCGCAGTTGCGCGAGGTCGAACATTGATTCATTCCAGGTATCAATCAAGTGCTTGATTAGATTAGACCTGGATCAATGAAGGCGTCCATCATCTGCTGCGAGTCGATGCAGATAGCGGTTTAGACGGGTTGGTTGGCTGGCGGGACGGGAAATGAAGCGCCCCCTCTGAGTCGAGGGGGCGATGGAGTGGATCAGGTACGCAGGATCTCGTTGATCGCACTGGGTTTGGGGCGCAGTGCGCTGAACACCTGCCAGAGCACGAACACCAGGGCCAGACCAAGGAAGGTGCCGGCAATGGGGTTGGTGAAGAAGTCAGCGAAACTGCCATCCGACAGCATCAGGCCTCGGCGCAGGTTGGTCTCCGCCATCGGCCCGAGGATGAAGCCGATGATGAAGGGCGCCGCCGGCATGCCGGCCTTGACGAAGGCGTAGCCGAGCAGGCCGAACAGCAGGATCGCCCAGACGTCGAACAGGCGGCTGGACAGACCGAAGGCACCGACCACGCAGAGCACCAGGATGATCGGCAGCAGAATGTGCTTGGGCACGTCGAGCAGCTTGATGAACAGGCGCAGGCCGTAGAACTCCATGAACAGCATCATGCAGGTGGCGACGATCAGCGCGGCGAAGATGGTGTACACCAGCGGGCCCTGGCTGATGAACAGCAACGGACCGGGCTGAATACCATGGATCAGGAAGCCGCCGAGCATGATCGCGGTCACGGTGTCACCGGGAATGCCCAGGGTCATCAGCGGCATCATGGCGCCACCAACGCCGGCATTGTTGGCTGTTTCACTGGCCACCACACCGCCGATGTTGCCCTTGCCGTAGGTGTCACCGTCCTTGGCGCGTTTCTTGGCGATGATGTAGGACACCAGGTTCGAAGTGCCGGCACCGATCCCCGGGAGGATGCCGATACCCAGGCCGATGACGCCGGAACGTGCGGCATTGGGCAGTTGTTCACGGAACTCCTTGAGCGAGAAACCGAAGCCCTTGATGTTCTTCATGCTCACCGACTTGGCCTTGCCCTGAACGGCATGGCGGCCACTTTCGGCGAGCTTGATGATCTCGGCCACGGCGAACATGCCGATCATCACGGTGAGCATGGAGAAGCCACCGTTGAGTTCGCTGACGCCGAAGGTGAAGCGGCGTATCGCTTCAACCGGCGCGATACCGACTGTGGAGACCGCGATGCCCAGGGCGCCGGCGAACAGGCCCTTGACCATGGAGCCGGCCGACAGGGTGGCGATCAGGGTCAGGGAGAACACGGCGATGGCGAAGTATTCGTGCGGGCCGAAACTCAGTGCCACCTTGGCCAGTTGCGGCGCGATGAACATCAGGGCCGCGATGCTGAAGATGGTGCCGAGAAAGGAGAAGACGATACCGACACCCAGCGCCTTGACGCCTTCTCCCTTCTCCATCAGCGGGCCACCGTCGAATACCGTGGCGATGGAGGAGGGCGTGCCGGGAATCTTCAGCAGAATCGCCGAAATCAGGCCGCCGGATGTCGCGCCGATAAACAGCGCTACCAGCAACGAAAGGCCAGCCTGTGGCCCCATGGTGAAGGTCAGCGGCAGGCACAGGGCAACTGCCATGGTGGCCGACAGGCCAGGTACCGCACCGAATACGATGCCCATGGCCACGCCGACGGCCATGAGCAGCAGAATGTTGATTGAGAAGACGGCACCGAAGCCTTGCTGCAGTAATTCGAGCATGGTCGATCCTCAGATGAAGTTGTTCAGCAGGCCAGCGGGCAGCATCAGATCGAAGGCCTCGCGGAACAGCAGGAAAATGACGGCAGAGCTGATGGCGGCGATCAGCAGATAGGCAAGGTGTCTGACTTTCTGGTTCACCGGTGTCAGCACGATGAACTGCAGATAGAGGTAGACCACGGTCATGATCGGAAAGCCGACAGGGCCGAGTAGGGCCATATAGCCAAGAATCAGGGCCAGAGTCTTGAAGACGGTCTTGGCTTCGATAACGTCGGGGGCGGAACTGTCATCTTCGCCTGCCGCCTGGCTGGGGGCTTCTGCGACGGTCTTGGGCTTGCTGGAAAAGGCGCTTAGCAGCTGCATGACGCCGAGTATCGACAGCAGCCCGGCCAGCAGGGTGGGGACTGTGGCGGCGTCGACGCCTTCATGGCCGGGCAGCTGTTTGGCCATCGCCAGATAGGCCAGGCTGGCGCCCAGCATGGCGACGCCGATGATCAGTTCTTTCTTGTTCAGGGTGTTCATCGCTTACCTCGATGTTCTGAGGTGCAACACCGGCCTCGGGCCGGTGTTGCGTCAGGGCTTACTTGGCCTTGCGCAGGTCGTCCTTGAACTGCATGAAGTCGTCGCGGGTCTTGGCCAGGATTGCCTTCGACTCTTCGGTACCGAAGTACGACACCGGCTGCTTGAATTTCTTCAGGTCTTCGGCGTACTCGGGGATCTCGGTGATCTGCTTCATCAGATCAGCCATCTTCTTGACGATGGCCGGGTCGGTGCCTTTCGGGAAGGCGACGACGTACGGCTTGTCCATGGTGATGTCCAGGCCTTGCTCCTTGAGGGTCGGAACGTCCGGGATCAGCGGGTTACGCTCTTCGTTGGGCTGGCCCAGGGCAACCATCTGGCCGCCGTTGACGTAATCCTGCACGGCGCCATAGCTGATGGCACCGAGGTCGACACGACCGCCGAGCATGGCCACAACGCGGTCCGATACGGTGCCGGCGTCGACCATCTTCAGCTTGGCGCCGCTGAGTTTTTCCAGCTGCAGGCCCTGTACGTGGGAGAAGTTACCCATCTCGGTGCCGTAGGTCAGGCTGCCCGGGTTGGCTTTCGACTTCTCGATCAGGTCCTTCATGCTGGTCACGCCGGACTGCTTGGAAGCGACGAACACGGCGCTCTTGTCGACGCCAGCGATGCAGGAGACATCGAAGGCTTCGAAGCTGTCTTCGGACAGGCCGGCCACTTCGTTGACGATCAACTGACCCGGGTGAGTGAACAGGATGGTGTTGCCATCGGCTGCTGCGCCCTTGACCTGTTCGGCCGCCAGGGTGCCACCGCCGCCTGCGACGTTGGTTACCACCATGGTCTTGCCGGTGATCTGGTTGAAGTACTTGGCCATGGTGCGGGCGTTGAAGTCGGTGTCGCCGCCAGGGTTGGCGATGACCACCACCTGGATCGGACGAGTCGGCCATTTGACCTCATCGGCAAAGGTGGCGGCGTGGGTGACCAGGGCACCGACACCGACCAGGGCAGAAAGGAGAGAGGCGCGGAATGTTTTTTTCATTGGAATACTCCGGGTTGGATGAAAGCCGCTTGAGTCAGTCGCGGCCGAGGCTGGGACGTTTCGGGTCATACTGCCAACCCGGAACCAGGTACTGCATGGCCATGGCGTCGTCACGCGCGCCGTTGGCCACTTTCTTGTAAAGCTCATGGGCGGCCATGATCCGCTCCATATCCGGTTCGATGCCGAGGCCGGGCTTGTCGGAAACTTCCACCTGGCCGCCGACGATCTGCAGTGGCTCGCGCGTCAGGCGTTCGCTGCCTTCCTGCCAGATCCAGTGCGTGTCGATGGCCGTGACCCGGCCTGGCACGGCGGCCGCAGCGTGGGTGAACATGGCCAGGGAAATATCGAAATGGTTGTTGGAGTGCGAGCCCCAGGTCAGGCCGAACTCTTCGCAGACCTGGCCGAGGCGCACGGCGCCCTGCATGGTCCAGAAGTGCGGGTCGGCCAGTGGGATGTCGACCGCTTCCAGGCGCAGCGAGTGGCCCATTTGCCGCCAGTCGGTCGCGACCATGTTGGTGGCTGTCGGAATGCCAGTGGCACGCTTGAATTCGGCCATCACCTCGCGCCCCGAATAACCGTTCTCCGGGCCGCAGGGATCTTCGGCATAGCTCAGCACATGGCCTTGCCCCTGGCACAGGGCAATGGCTTCGTCGAGCGACCAGGCACCGTTGGGGTCGAGTGTCACGCGGGCATCGGGGAAGCGTGCCTTGATGGCGCGGATGGCATCCATTTCTTCAGCGCCGCGCATCACGCCGCCCTTGAGCTTGAAGTCGTTGAAGCCGTAGCGCGCATGCGCGGCTTCGGCCAAACGGGCGATGGACTCAGGCGTCATCGCGGCCTGGTGGCGCAGGTGATACCAGTCGTCGGACGAACCCTGGCCGCTGAGGTAGGGCAGGTCGGTGCGCTGGCGTTCACCTATATAGAAGAGGTAGGCAAGCATCGGCACGCGATCACGTTGCTGACCGCTGCCAAGCAGGTCTGCGACTGGTACGTCCAGGTGCTGGCCGAGCAGGTCGAGCAGGGCGGCCTCGACTGCGGTAATCACGTTGTCCAGGCGCAGATTGATCTCGTGCGGTTGCTTGAGGACGCGCGCTTCGGATTCCGAGGTGACCTGATGCTGAGTGGTCTGCGGTCCTTTCGCGGGGCCGGCGATGGCCTGGCGCAAACGGTTGAGCACAGAGTTGTAGCGGCCGACCGGTTGGCCAATCACCAGTTCGCGGCAGCGTTCCAGGGCCTGACGAATACCTTCGCCGCCCGGCACCTCGCCACAGCCGGTACGTCCGGCATTGTCCTTGAGCAGGACCAGGTTGCGTGTGAAGTAAGGCGCATGGGCGCCGCACAGGTTGAGCAGCATGCTGTCATGACCGGCGACCGGAATGACCTGCATTTCAGTGATGTGCGGGGTGCCGCTGTGTGACGTGTGGTGCATCTTGGTTGGGCTCCGAACGTGACGCGGCCTTGGCCGCGGAGGCAAGGGTACGCTTCAGTCGTGCAGCGAACTCTTTCGGGGAGTCCGTCTGCCGGGCTCGGGAGCAGGGGATGAGATGGCGGCGATGCGGTGGAAAAGATCGCCTGCCGTAGTGCGATGGCTGATGCAGATGGAGCAGGCGGCAATGGAGGTCGATGACATGACCTGGGGCCTCGCTTGTTTTTATTGGAATGTCATAGGTTGTCGTATGACTTGGTGAAATTAGTACCAGTCTGTTTCTGGCCTGTCAACGCTCCGGATGGCTAAGGATGATTGCGTTGCCATTCGCTCTGGGCAATGTTAGAAGCCTATCTATTCCAGCGTTTGGCGCTTGAGGGCTGGTTTTCCGTTGTTGTCGGGCGAGGGTTGGAAAATCTTCGACGAACGGAGGATACGAAAACTGGTGTTTTTTTTGTTGTTGTACGATAACGTATCTCTACAGCTGCGGCTGACGTTATTCCTCACAATTCGCTTTACAGGGTGTTCGCATAATGAATCCACAAGAACTTAAGTCCATCCTCTCCTCCGGTCTGCTGTCTTTCCCAGTGACCGATTTCGATGCTGCCGGTGATTTCAATCAGGCGGGTTACGTGCGCCGCCTCGAGTGGCTGGCGCCTTACGGTGCATCCGCTCTGTTCGCCGCCGGTGGTACTGGCGAGTTCTTCTCCCTGGCGCCGGATGAGTACAGCGCCGTGATCAAGACTGCCGTGGACACCTGCGAGAAGTCCGTGCCAATCCTCGCCGGCGTAGGTGGCCCGACCCGCGTGGCCATTCAGATGGCGCAGGAAGCCGAGCGCCTGGGCGCCAAAGGCCTGCTGCTGCTGCCGCACTACCTGACCGAAGCCTCGCAGGACGGCGTTGCCGCCCACGTCGAACAGGTGTGCAAATCGGTGAACATCGGTGTGGTGGTGTACAACCGCAACGTCTGCCGCCTCAATGCCAGCCTGCTGGAGCAGGTTGCTGATCGTTGCCCGAACCTGATCGGCTACAAGGACGGCCTGGGTGACATCGAACTGATGGTGTCGATCCGTCGTCGCCTGGGCGAGCGTCTGACCTACCTCGGTGGCCTGCCGACTGCAGAAGTCTATGCCGCGGCCTACAAGGCACTGGGCGTACCGGTCTACTCCTCGGCGGTGTTCAACTTCATCCCGAAAACTGCCATGGCGTTCTACAAGGCCATCGCTGCTGAAGATCACGCCACCGTTGGCAAGCTGATCGATGATTTCTTTCTGCCGTACCTGGACATCCGTAACCGCAAGTCCGGCTATGCCGTGAGCATCGTCAAGGCCGGTGCCAAGATCGTTGGTTACGATGCCGGCCCGGTACGCGCTCCGCTGACCGACCTGCTGCCTGACGAGTACGAAGCCCTGGCCAAGCTGATCGAAGCGCAAGGCGCGCAGTAAGCGAGACTGGCCGCTCGCTGCGGCGAGCGGCATCGTTGCGCCCTGCTTGCAGGGCGCAGCAGCGTTGAACAATCGTCGAACCCGTATAAGAACAACAGGGTAACGCTCATGACTTCACAGAATCCTGCCGCTGTCGGCACTCCGCTGATTACCGAGCTGCAAGTCGTACCGGTCGCCGGTCAGGACAGCATGCTGCTTAATCTGAGCGGTGCTCACGGCCCGTATTTCACTCGCAACATCCTCATTCTCAAGGACAGCGCCGGCCATGTCGGTGTCGGCGAAGTCCCCGGCGGCGAGGGCATTCGTCAGACCCTCGAAGACGCCCGCTCGATCCTCGTCGGCCAGCCGGTCGGCAACTACAACGCGCTGCTCAATCAGGTGCGCCGCACCTTCGCCGACCGTGATTCCGGCGGCCGCGGCCTGCAGACCTTCGATCTGCGCATCACCATTCACGCCGTCACCGCGCTGGAGTCGGCGCTGCTCGACCTGCTCGGCCAGCACCTTGGCGTGCCGGTGGCGGCGCTGCTCGGCGAAGGCCAGCAGCGTGATGCGGTGGAAATGCTCGGCTACCTGTTCTTCATCGCCGACAAGGACAAGACCGATCTCGGCTACCGCGACGAGCGCGATGCCGACGACGCCTGGGCGCGCGTGCGCAACCAGACCGCGCTGACCCCCGAAGCCATCGTCCGGCAGGCCGAGGCGGCGCATGCGCGCTACGGCTTCAACGACTTCAAGCTCAAGGGCGGCGTGCTCCATGGCGAAGCCGAAGTCGAGGCGATTCGCGCCCTGGCCGCGCGCTTCCCCGAGGCGCGGGTGACTCTCGATCCCAACGGCGGCTGGTCGCTGGATCAGGCCATCGCCCTGTGCCGCGACCTGCACGGCGTGCTGGCCTATGCCGAAGACCCATGCGGCGCCGAGAACGGATACAGCGGCCGCGAAGTGATGGCCGAGTTCCGTCGCGCCACCGGCCTGCCCACCGCGACCAACATGATCGCGACCGACTGGCGGCAGATGGGCCACACCATTTCCCTGCAATCGGTGGATATCCCGCTGGCCGACCCGCACTTCTGGACCATGGCCGGTTCCGTGCGGGTGGCGCAGATGTGCAACGACTGGGGCCTGACCTGGGGCTCGCACTCCAACAACCACTTCGACATCTCGCTGGCCATGTTCACCCACGTCGCCGCCGCGGCGCCGGGCCGGGTCACGGCCATCGACACCCACTGGATCTGGCAGGACGGCCAGTACCTGACGCGCAACCCGCTGCGCATCGAAGGTGGCCTGGTGCAGGTGCCGAAAACGCCGGGCCTCGGCGTGGAGCTGGACTGGGATGCGCTGGCCAAGGCGCACGAGCTGTACCAGACCAAGGGCCTGGGCGCACGTGACGATGCGATCGCCATGCAGTACCTGATCCCGGGCTGGACCTTCAACAACAAGAAGCCCTGCCTGGTGCGTTGAGTCAGTCGGCCCGGTGCCTGGCGCCGGGCCTTTCGTCCCTTACGCGAGTCGTTCTGATGTCAGCCGCCAAGCCCGGTCGTGTGCGTTACAGCATCCTGCTGATGCTGTTTCTGGTCACCACCATCACCTTCGCCGATCGCTCCAGCCTGTCGGTCGCCGGTTCGGCGATGCAGGCCGGTCTGGGCATCGACGCGGTGACGCTGGGCTATATCTTCTCGGCCTTCGGCTGGGCCTATGTGATTGGGCAGATACCCGGTGGTTGGCTGTTCGACCGTTTCGGCACCAAACCGGTGTATACCCTGGCGCTGTTCATCTGGTCGGCGCTGACCCTGCTGCAAGGTTTTGTCGGCTGGCTGCCGGCCACCTGGGCGGTCAGCTCGATGTTCCTGCTGCGCCTGCTGGTCGGTTTTGCTGGCGCGCCCTGTTTTCCCGGCAATGCGCGAATCATTGCCTCCTGGTTTCCCAGTGCCGAGCGGGCCACGGCGACGGCCATTTCCAGCTCGGCGCAGTATGCCGCCACGGCCCTGTTCGCCCCGCTGATGGGCTGGGTGGTGCAGAGCCTGGGCTGGCAGTTCGTATTTATCGTGCTTGGCATCCTTGGCCTGGCCTTGTCTATCGTATGGCTGCGACAGCTGCA
Source organism: Pseudomonas pichavaramensis (assembly GCF_050473265.1). NCBI lineage: Bacteria > Pseudomonadati > Pseudomonadota > Gammaproteobacteria > Pseudomonadales > Pseudomonadaceae > Pseudomonas > Pseudomonas pichavaramensis. Next base: position 45,261 of record NZ_JBJKFJ010000018.1, read on the forward strand.
TGGCCCGAGCGAGCATCCGCGCATCACGGCGGCGGAGCTGGAGTATCTCGAACGCGGTGGTGCGCTGATCGATCTGGAGAGCCGGGGTGCAGTGGCGAGCGGGCCGCAATGGCGCCATCTGCGTCTGTTGCTGGGGCAGCGCACGCTGATCGGCATCTACCTCGGCCAGTACTGCAACAACGCCATTACCTATTTCTTCCTCACCTGGTTCCCGGTGTACCTGGTGCAGGCGCGCGGCATGAGCATTGTCGAGGCCGGCTTTGCTGCCGCGGTGCCGGCCGTCAGCGGCTGCGTCGGCGGCGTGCTCGGCGGCCTGCTGTCCGACGGCTTGCTGCGCCGTGGCCACTCGCTGACGCTGGCGCGCAAACTGCCGATGGTGTTCGGCCTGTTGCTGTCGAGCAGCCTGGCGTTGTGCATCTTCGCCGAGCGGGACGCCACGGTGGTGGCGCTGATGGCGCTGGCCTTTTTCGGCAAGGGCCTCGGCTCGCTGGGCTGGACGCTGGTGGCGGATACCTCGCCGCGGCAGATCCTCGGCCTGTCCGGCGGGCTGTTCAACAGTTTCGGCAACCTGGCGGCGATCACCACGCCGATCGTCATCGGTTATCTGGTCAGTCATACCGGTTCATTCGACGGGGCCTTGCTCTACGTGGCCGCCAACGCCCTGCTGGCGGTGGTCAGTTTCGGTCTGATCGTCGGTCGTATTCACAGGATAGCGCTGGACCCGCAAGCGGACGCACAGGCGTCCGGTTCGGCGTCCGGCCCGGTATCCTGAGCGCACAACAGGAGAGAACATCCATGCAGTTGATTCCCCATCAGGATTCGCCCCGTTACATCCGCCTGCACCCGAGCGACAACGTCGGCGTGGTGGTCAACGATCAGGGCGTGGCCGCCGGCGGCCAGTTCGACGACGGCCTGAGCGCCATCGAAGGCATTCCGCAGAGCCACAAGGTGGCGCTGCTCGACATCGCCGAAGGCGGCGAGGTGGTGCGCTACGGCGAGGTCATCGGCTACGCACTGAAACTCATCGCCGCCGGCAGCTGGGTCACCGAGCAAGTGCTGCGCATGCCCGAGCCGCCGGTGCTGGACAACCTGCCCAAGGCGACTCTGCACAACTCACCGGGCGAGCCGCTGGAAGGCTACACCTTCGAGGGCTTCCGCAACCCGGACGGCACGGTCGGCACGCGCAACATCCTCGGCGTGACCACCACTGTGCAGTGCGTGGTCGGCGTGCTCGATCACGTGGTCGAGCGTGTACGCAAGGAAATCCTGCCCAAGTACCCCAACGTCGATGACGTGGTGGCGCTGTCGCACAGCTACGGCTGCGGCGTGGCGATCAACGCACCGGACGCCGTGGTGCCGATCCGTACCCTGTACAACATCAGCCGCAACCCCAACTTCGGCGGCCAGGCGCTGGTGATCAGCCTCGGCTGCGAGAAGCTGCAGGCCAACCAGTTGATGGATGGCGACCTGCTCACCAATGGCATGGACGAGGAAGACTGGCTGTTCCGCCTGCAGGATTCCGGTACCGGCTTCACCGGCATGGTCGAGCAGATCATGGCCATGATCGAGGAGCGCTTGAAGGTGCTCGATCAGCGCCGCCGTGAAACCGTGCCGGCTGCCGAGCTGGTGGTGGGCATGCAGTGCGGTGGCAGCGATGCATTTTCCGGCATCACCGCCAACCCGGCGCTGGGTGTGGCTGCCGATCTGCTGGTGCGCGCCGGCGCCACGGTGATGTTCAGCGAGAACACCGAGGTGCGCGACGGCATCCACCTGCTCACCCCGCGCGCAGCCACGGTCGAAGTGGCCGATGCGCTGATCCGCGAGATGGACTGGTACGACCGCTACCTGCAGCGCGGCATGGCCGACCGCAGCGCTAACACCACGCCGGGCAACAAGAAGGGCGGCCTGAACAATATCGTCGAGAAGGCCATGGGCTCGATCGCCAAGTCCGGCAACGGCACCATCGCCGGCGTCGTTTCGCCGGGCGAGCGCATTCGCGGCAAGGGCCTGTGGTTCTGCGCCACGCCGGCCAGCGACTTTATCTGCGGCACCCTGCAACTGGCCGCCGGGATGAACCTGCACATCTTCACCACCGGGCGTGGTACGCCGTACGGGCTGTCCATGGTGCCGGTGATCAAGGTCGCCACCCGTACCCAGCTGGCCGAGCGCTGGCCGGATCTGATCGACGTCGACGCCGGGCAAATCGTCTCTGGACGCATGAGCCTGGAGGAAATGGGCTGGCACATCTTCCAGCTGTATCTGGATGTGGCCAGCGGGCGCAAGCAGACCTGCGCCGAGCAGCTGCGCCTGCACAACGATCTGGTGCTGTTCAACCCGGCGCCGGTGACCTGAGATGAGTGGCCTGTCTGCAAGCCTGAGCGAAGCGCTGCACCAGGTGCTCGGCGACGCCGGGCTGATCACCGATGCCGAGCGCATGCAGAGCTACCTGAGCGACTGGCGCAACGCCTACCGTGGCCAGGCCGCAGCGGTGCTGCGCCCGGCTTCGACCGGGGAGGTCGCTGCCGTGGTGCGCCTGTGCGCCGAGGCTGGCGTGGCGCTGGTGCCGCAGGGCGGCAACACCGGCTTGTGCGGCGGCTCGATTCCCGATGATTCGGCCACTCAGGTGGTGCTGTCGCTGACGCGGATGAGGCGTATCCGCGACGTCGATGTGGGCAACGAAACCATCACCGTCGAGGCCGGAGTGATTCTCCAGCAGTTGCAGGAGGCCGCCGCCGAAGTGGGCCGGTTGTTCCCGCTGTCGCTGGGCGCCGAAGGCAGTTGCACGGTGGGCGGCAACCTGGCGACCAACGCCGGCGGTACCGCGGTGCTGCGCTACGGCAATATGCGTGACCTGACGCTGGGCCTGGAAGTGGTGCTGGCCGATGGGCGCATCTGGGATGGCCTGCGAGGCCTGCGCAAGGACAACACCGGCTACGACCTCAAGCAACTGTTTATCGGCAGCGAAGGCACCCTGGGCATCATCACCGCCGCCGTGCTCAAGCTGTACCCGGCCGTGCGCAGCCTGACCACCGCCTGGGTTGCGCTGCCGAGCGCGCAGGCGGCGGTGGAACTGATCGGGCAGATGCGCAGCCTGTGCGGCGATCGCCTCACCGGCTTCGAGCTGATGTCGCGGCAGAGCGTGGAGTTCGTGCTGCGGCATGTCGCCGGGGTCAGCGATCCATTCGCCGAGGTGCATCCCTGGTACGTGCTGATCGAACTGAGTGATACCCAGCCCAATGCGCCGCTCAACGAATTGCTCGAACAAGGTCTGGGGACAGCCTTCGAGCAGGGTGTGGCATTGGATGCGGTAGTCGCTGCCAGTGACGCCCAGGTGCGAGCATTGTGGGCGCTGCGCGAGGGTATCTCTGAGGCGCAGAATCACGAGGGGCCGAGCCTCAAGCACGATATCAGCGTGCCGGTCAGCCGTATTCCTGACTTCATCGCCCGTACCGATGCCGCGTTGCTGCAGGCTTTCCCCGGTGTGCGCATCGTCGCCTACGGTCACGTTGGTGACGGTAACCTGCACTACAACATCAGCAAGCCGGTCGGTGCCGAAGATGGCCCATTCAAGGCACAGGCTGAGGCGATCATGCGGGTGATTTTTGACTCGACCCTGGAGGACGCCGGCAGTATCAGTGCCGAGCATGGCCTGGGCCAGTCCAAGCGCCTGGCTGCGCAGCACTACAAGGCGCCGCTGGAACTGGAGTTGATGCGCAGCGTCAAGCAGGCGCTGGATCCTTCCGGGTTGCTGAACCCGGGCAAATTGCTGTGAATTGCACGATTGAGACAGGAGGTTCCATGAGCAAACCCAAGGTGCTGCAGGTCGGCCCGTTGAGCGAACGCTTCAATGCCGAGCTGGCGGCTGAGTACGACGTCAGCGCACTGTGGCAACAGGCCGATCCGCTGGCGTTTCTGCGCGAGCAGGGCGAGCAGTTCCGCTACATGGTGTCGTCGGCGCGTTTTGGCTGCACGGCCGAGCAACTGGCGCTGCTGCCCAACCTAGAGGCGATCAGCAGCTTCGGTGTCGGCTATGACCCTTACCCGCTGGAGCTGCTGCGAGATCGCGGCATCGTGCTCAGCACCACGCCAGACGTGCTCAACGATTGCGTGGCCGATCTGGCCATGGGCCTGATGATCGACAGCGCGCGGCGTATGTCCGAGGGCGATCGCTTCGTGCGCAGTGGCGCCTGGAACAGCACCACGGGCTTCCCGCTGGCGCGCCGGGTCAGTGGCAAGCGCCTGGGGATCGTCGGCCTCGGCCGGATCGGCGAAGCGGTGGCGCTGCGCGCTTCGGGTTTTGCCATGCCAGTGCGTTATCACAACCGTCGCCCGGTGGCCGGCAGCGCCTATCAGCACGAGCCTGATCTGCTCGAGCTGGCGCGCTGGGCGGACTTCCTGGTGCTGACCTGCCCGGGCGGCAAGGCGACGCATCACCTGATCAACGCCGAGGTGCTCGAAGCGCTCGGTCCCGATGGCTTTCTGGTCAACGTCGCGCGTGGTTCGGTGGTCGACGAAGCGGCGCTGATCACGGCATTGCAGCAGAAGCTGATTGGCGGTGCCGGGCTCGACGTCTTCGAGCGTGAACCACAGGTGCCGGCCGCACTGCGCGAGCTGGACAACGTGGTACTGCTGCCGCACGTCGGCAGCGGCAGCGTCGAGACGCGCCAACAGATGGCTGACCTGGTGCTCGATAATCTGCGTGCCTACATCGCCACCGGCAAGCTGCTGACGCCGCTTTGAGCTGATGCGCCACTGAATACGCCGGGCGGGTTTGCCGCCTGGCCTATCGTTGCAGCGCCACAAGCGCTGTAATCGTTCCTTTCCTTTCCGTAGTACCCCCGGCGCACCACAAGTGCGCCGTTTTTCATTCGGCGCGATGATCGAGCCGGCCAAGCCCTGTAAACTGTGGCGTTTTCCGCAGGCAAGGGACCACCCACCGTGCAGTCGGTCATCTCCATCCAGCAACTGAACAAGATCTACGCGTCGGGGCATCCGGCGTTGCAAGGCATCGACCTGGACATCAATCAGGGCGAGATATTCGCCTTGCTCGGCCCCAATGGCGCCGGCAAGACCACGCTGATCAGCATCATCTGCGGCATCGTCAATCCGGGCGAGGGCAGGGTGCTGGTGGGCGGCAAGGACATCGTCCGCGACTACCGTGCGGCACGTTCGCAGATCGGCCTGGTACCGCAGGAGTTGGTCAGCGACGTGTTCGAAACCGTCTGGGCCACGGTCAAGTTCAGTCGCGGGCTGTTCGGCAAGAAGCCCGATCCGGCCTACCTGGAGCAACTGCTCAAGGACCTCTCGCTGTGGGACAAGCGCAACGCCAAGATCATGGAACTGTCCGGTGGCATGAAGCGCCGGGTGATGATCGCCAAGGCACTTTCCCATGAGCCGCAGATTCTTTTTCTCGATGAGCCGACGGCGGGTGTCGACGTGGAGCTGCGCCGCGACATGTGGAACATGGTGCGGCGTCTGCGCGAGCGCGGCGTGACCATCATCCTCACCACTCACTACATCGAAGAAGCCGAGGAAATGGCCGATCGCATCGGCGTGATCAGCTCTGGCAGGATCATTCTGGTGGAAGACAAGCAGGTGCTGATGCACAAGTTGGGCAAGAAACAACTGACCCTGCAGCTGCAACAGCCATTGTCCTGCGTGCCGGCCGAGCTGGCACGTCACAACCTGGAACTGGCCGACCAGGGCCACGCCCTGGTTTTCACCTTCGACGCCCAGCACGAGAACACCGGTATCGCCGAGTTGCTGCGTGATCTGGCTCAGCACGGCATCGACTTCAAGGACCTGCAGTCGAGCCAGAGTTCGCTGGAGGAGATTTTCGTCGGTCTGATCAAGGAGTCGCGCGCATGAACCTGTACGGTATCAAGGCCATCTACCTGTTCGAACTGGCACGTACCTGGCGCACTCTGCTGCAGAGCATCGCCACGCCAGTGATCAGCACCTCACTGTATTTCGTGGTGTTCGGCTCCGCCATCGGTTCGAGCATGACCCAGGTGCAGGGCGTGAGCTATGGCGCCTTCATCATCCCCGGCCTGGTCATGCTGGCACTGCTGACCGAGAGTATTTCCAACGCCTCGTTCGGGATCTACATGCCCAAGTACTCGGGCAGCATCTACGAGATTCTCTCGGCGCCGGTTTCCTATCTGGAAATCCTCATCGGCTACGTGGGCGCAGCGGCGACCAAGTCGGTGATCCTCGGTATCGTCATCCTCATCACCGCGCGGCTGTTCGTCGACTTCGAGATTCAGCACCCACTGTGGATGGTGGCGTTTCTGGTGCTGACGGCGCTGACCTTCAGCCTGTTCGGCTTCATCATCGGCGTGTGGGCCGATGGCTGGGAGAAGCTGCAGATCGTCCCGGCGTTGATCGTCACGCCGCTGACCTTCCTTGGCGGTGCCTTCTACTCCATCAGCATGCTGCCGCCGGCCTGGCAGACGGTGACGTTGTTCAATCCGGTGGTGTACCTGATCAGCGCCTTCCGCTGGAGCTTCTATGGCGTGTCCGACGTCAACGTCGGCGTCAGCCTGGCCATGGTGTTGGGTTTTCTGCTGCTGTGCATCGCGCTGGTGGGCTGGATCTTCAAGAGCGGTTATCGGCTCAAGAGCTGAGCCTCCGGATAGCGGTATTCGCGGCTGAAGCCGCTCCTACAGTCAGAGGTGTACGCGACCTATGTAGGAGCGGCTTCAGCCGCGAAACGAGGGAGTGAGGGCGCTGTGCACTGCTCATTCTCAGTCTGTAGGGCGGGTGAAACCCGCCATAAGATAGGTGTCGGGTTGCACCCGCTCTACGGGAAGCTGATTTCGAGTCGTCGCGGCTGAAGCCCCTCCCACAGAAGCCGTACCGCGCGCAGTTAATTCACTTCACCCGCAGCTCACAGTCGAAGCTTTCCGCTGGGGGCACGTTCGGCTCCCACGGCTGCTGGTAGGTCAGCAGCAGGCGACCTTCGCCTGGCTCGCGGGCGCTGAAACGCCAGGTGGAGATGCCTCCTGCGCCGACCAGACCGGAATCTTCCGGGTTGCTGTAAACCTCGGGGCCGAGGCTTTGCAGTACCTGCTCTGCACCGTCGCGGATCTCCCAGCGAAAACCGGTGGTGGGATTACTGGGCAGGCTGAGAATAAGCAGCTGACCCTTGTTCAGCGTCAGCGGACACTGCTCGTCCTTCTTCAGGGCCAGGCTGCCTGAGTCATGGGCACACGCCGTGAGCAGGGTCAGGGCGGGCAGGGTAAGCAGGCGCAAGGTGGCGTGCATGATGGACTCCAATCGATGAAACCAGGCCCAGCATAGCCGCACCGAGGTGCGGCATGCGAGTCGTAACGGTCTGCTCTCAGTCGAACAGTACCTTGGCCACATCGCTGTAGCGTTTGGCAAAGTGCACGGTAATACCTTCCTTGAGATAGTCCGGCAGTTCCTCGTAACTGCCGCGGTTGGCCTCCGGCAGGATCAGCTCGAAGATCTTCTGTCGGCGCGCAGCGATCACCTTCTCGCGTACGCCACCGATGGGCAGCACCTGGCCGGTGAGGGTCAGCTCGCCGGTCATGGCCACGCCTTTCTTCGGCGCCTGGTTGCGCGCCAGTGAGAGTAGGGCGCTGGCCATGGTGATGCCGGCGCTGGGGCCGTCCTTGGGCGTGGCGCCTTCCGGCACGTGCAGGTGAACGAAGGCCTGATCGAAGAAGCTCGGGTCGCCACCAAACTGCTTGAGGTGCGAGCTGACGTAGCTGTAGGCGATTTCCGCCGATTCCTTCATCACCTCGCCAAGCTGGCCGGTGAGCTTGAAGCCGCGGTTGAGCGTATGGATGCGCGTCGCCTCGATTGGCAAGGTGGCGCCGCCCATGCTGGTCCAGGCCAGGCCGGTGATCACCCCGGTGCCGGCCAGTACCCGTTCGTTGCGGAACACCGGCATGCCCAACGCCTCCTCGAGGTCCTTGGCACCGATACGGATCTTCGCTTCGGAGTCGTCCAGTAACTTCACCACCGATTTGCGCACCAGCTTGCCCAGCTGTTTCTCCAGTTGGCGCACACCGGCTTCGCGGGCGTAACCCTCGATCACCGTGCGCAGGGCGGCATCGCTTATCCCTAAGCGTGATTTCGGCACGCCGGCCTTTTCCAGTTGCTTGGGCCACAGGTGGCGTTTGGCGATGGCCAGTTTTTCTTCGGTGATATAGCCGGACAGGCGAATCACTTCCATGCGGTCGAGCAGCGGCCCGGGGATCGAGTCGAGGGTGTTGGCGGTGCACACGAACAGCACCTTGGACAGGTCCAGGCGCAGGTCCAGGTAGTGGTCGAGGAATTCGACGTTCTGCTCCGGGTCCAGTGTTTCCAGCAGCGCCGAGGCCGGGTCGCCCTGGTAGCTGGTGCCCATTTTGTCGATCTCGTCGAGCATGATCACCGGGTTCATTACCTCGGCTTCCTTCAGCGCCTGCACCATCTTGCCAGGCATGGCGCCGATGTAGGTACGACGGTGACCCTTGATCTCCGCCTCGTCGCGCATGCCGCCGACGCTGAAACGGTAGAACGGCCGGCCGAGGGATTCGGCGATGGACTTGCCGATGCTGGTTTTACCGACGCCGGGCGGGCCGACCAGCAGCACGATGGAACCGGCGATCTCGCCCTTGAAGGCGCCAACGGCGAGGAACTCGGTGATGCGCTGTTTGATGTCGTCCATGCCGGCGTGGTGCTTGTCCAGCACCTTGCGTGCATGGCTCAGATTCAGCTTGTCCTGGCCGTGCACGCCCCAGGGCAGGGCGGTGGCCCAGTCCAGGTAGTTGCGGGTGACGGCGTATTCCGGCGAGCCGGTTTCCAGAATCGACAGCTTGTTCAGTTCCTCGTCGATACGCTTTTGCGCGGCAGGCGACAGGCTCTTGCCCTCCAGCCGCGCGAGGAATTCCTCGCGGTCGGCGCTCTTGTCGTCCTTGCTGATGCCCAGCTCCTGCTGGATCAGCTTGAGCTGTTCCTTGAGGAAGAACTCACGTTGGCGCTCGCCGATCTGCTTGTTGACCTCGGCCGACAGCTCTTTCTGTAGACGCCCGACTTCCACTTCCTTGCGCAGTAGCGGCAGCACCTTCTCCATGCGCTTGAGCATCGGTACGGTGTCCAGCACGTCCTGCAAGTCATGGCCGGAAGCGGTGGTCAGCGCCGCAGCGAAATCGGTCAGTGGCGATGGATCGTTGGGGCTGAAGCGGTTGAGGTAGTTCTTCAGCTCTTCGCTGTACAGCGGGTTGAGCGGCAGCAGTTCCTTGATCGCGTTGATCAGCGCCATGGCGTAGGCCTTGACCTCGTCACGCGGGTCGTTGGGTGCCTGCGGATATTCCACTTCGGCCAGGTACGGGCCACGGCGGCTGAGCCAGCCGCGAATGCGTACACGGGTCAGGCCCTGGGCGACGAACTGCAGCTTGCCACCTTCCTCGCTGACGTGATGCAGGCGCACCAGCGTGCCGTGCTCGGGCAGGCTGTCGAGATCGAATTCGCCATGCTCGTCCGGTGGTGTGTCGACATAGAACACCGCCAGGCATTTGTGCTCGGTGTTTTCCACGCGGTTGAGCGTGCGTCCCCAGGGCTGCTGGTTGACCATCACCGGCAATACTTGGGCCGGGAAGAACGGGCGGTTATGAATGGGGATGATGTAGAGCTTGTCCGGCAGTTGCTGCGCGGGCAATACCAGGCCGGTGCTTCCAGCCTGGGCGTGAACTTCGACAGCTTCGGGGGTGTTGTCCTGATCGTTCATGGAGCACCTTTGCGTGTACGTTGGATGCTACATGGGGCGACCTCAGGATTTTTTCAATGTTTCATTCAATGCTCAGGCGGATGCCCTGAAGACGCTGTTCGATCAGTGGGGTGAGCAGGGAAAAGCACTCAGCTGGCGTCAGGCGAACGTGTGGCGCTTCGATCAGATCGGCCTGCAGTCGTTCGATCAGGGCCAGCAGCGAGGGTGATTGCTGATGATCGAGCAGGCGCTGGCAGAGAAAGCGCAGTTGCATCTGCAATCCCGGCGGGCAGCGCTCGTAATTGGCTGCGCGAACGGCCAGGCCGCGTAATCGGGCGAGGTCCTCCAGTGATCGGCAGGCTTCGCCAAGCCCTCGGATCCTGGGATGGTCATGACGATAGAGGCGATCTTCGAGCTGTTCGATTACGGCCAGAAGTGACTCGATCAGGCTGCAATGTGCCTCGAAGTCGCCTGGGTTGCGCCGTAACTGCGGCCAGTGCTGCTGCAACGCCGGCAATTGCAGCTCGGCGCCTGGCCAGTTCAGCCAGAGTTCGTCGAGCTGTTGGGCGATGATGATGCGTTGTTCGGCGCTGGCTGTGTCCTGCTGACCTCCCAGGCCGCGGTGTTTCTGAAGCGCCTGGAGCAGGTCGAGACAACGCTGCACGATCTGGTTATCCAGCCGGGTGCTCGCAGACTGCTGGCCTGACTCGCGGCGCTGGGCGAGCCAGAAACTCAGCGTCAGCAGCGCGGCCAGTAGTATGAGAGCCATCAGGGCGGTAGTGCTCATTTAGTCTCGCTTGTTGTGTATGCGTCGGCGCTGGAGATTGTTAGGGCCAAGCAACTCTCCTGCCAGAGCATTCGACGACGCGAAAGAAGAGCGCCACGTTATGTGAGGCCACCGAAAGTTTGGCGCTGATCGGCTTGGTTGCTATAAGTGCAACCTTGCTGCTGATGGGTGGTTGCGGCGTTTCTCTGCGAAAACGAGTAAAGTGCAACCCCGTTTCGTGACCTTAGTTCTCCGTAATGTTGCAAGCCCGTGTGATCCGCCTGGATGAGCAGGCCCATGTACATGCTCATGACCATCACCAGTTGGTGATGTCGCTGGCCGGCCGGGCTGAATTCGAGGTCGGTGGTCGTGGCGGGGAGGTCTGCCGCATGCGCGCTTGCCTGGTTCCAGGGGATGCCGCTCACCAGTTCGCCGGCATGGGTGACAACCGCATGCTGATTCTCGATCTGGATGAACAGGACACCCCTGGCGAAGATCTCGAGTTGCTCCATCGCCTGTTCGAGACTCCGCGCTATCCAGCCCTGGATGTGGATTTTCAGAACCTCCTCAACTACGCGGGCGCCGAGCTGGAACGCTACGGCGGCGATTCGATCCTGGCGCGTTCGATTGGCGGTGTGCTGCTGCGGGCCCTGCACCTGCGGCTATTCGGTGAGCGCCGTCGTCAGCCCCAGGGTACGCTGGATCTGCAGCGTCTCGACGCTTACATCGACGCGCACATGGCGCGGCGTATCAGTGTGGCGGAGTTGGCCCAGGTAATGTGCCTGAGTGCCAGTCACTTTCATGCGCAGTTCAAGGACAGCGTCGGGCTCACCCCGCATCAGTATCTGCTCAAGGCTCGCCTCGACCGTGCGGCCCGCTTGTTGCGCGAGAGCAGTCTGCCGTTGGTGCGTATTGCCGAGGAGTGCGGCTTTTCGAGTCAGAGCGCGCTGACCACCGCGATGCGTCGTTATCTGGGGCTGACACCGAAGCGTTTGCGCGCGGCCTGATCGAACGCAGCTCGCTGGTTGTCGTAGCCCGGATGAAATCCGGGCTACGTTTTGTCTCGACTGCGTTCGACGAGTCTCAGCTGTAGTTCTGCGGGCTGAGCTTGCGCTCGATCAGCTCGATCAGAATGTGCAGGGTCTTGATGTGCAGCTCCTGCACGCGGTCGGCGAAGTCGCCGCCTGGAGCGCAGATGCACACGTCAGCCAGGCTTTCCAGTAACGAACCGGGCTTGCCGGTCAGCGCGATCACCTTCACACCCAAGGTCTTGGCCGCTTCCGCGGCCTTGACCACGTTGGGGCTCTTGCCGCTGGTGCTGATGGCGATCAGTACATCACCTTCGCGACCGTGCGACTCGATATAGCGCGAGAAGATGAAGTCGTAACCGAAGTCGTTGGCCACGCAACTGATATGGCTGGGGTCGCTGATCGACACCGCAGCGATGCCCGGGCGGTTCTTGCGGTAGCGTCCGGTCAGCTCTTCGGCGAAGTGCATGGCGTCGCACATCGAGCCGCCATTGCCGCAAGAGAAAGCTTTGCCCTTGTGCTCGAAGCTCTCGACCAGCAGCTCGGCGGCTTTCTGGATGTTGCCGAGGGTCTGTTCGTTGGCGAGGAAGGCCTCCAGCGCACGCTGGGCTTCCTGCAGGCTGTTGCGGATATGTTCGATCATCTAGGGCCTCAAGGCAGATCGCTGCTGGAGTAGAACGCGGTTAGCACTTTCACCAGGTGGTCAACGTCATGGCTGCCGGCCAGTTCGCGCACCGAGTGCATGGCGAAGGTCGGCAGGCCGATATCTACGGTGCGCACACCGAGCTGACTGGCGGTGATCGGGCCAATAGTGGAGCCGCAGCCCATGTCGCTGCGCACCACGAAGCTTTGCACCGGTACTTCGTTCTCCAGGCACAGGTGGCGGAAGAAGCCGGCGGTTTCGCTGTTGGTGGCGTAGCGCTGGTTGCTGTTGATCTTGATCACCGGGCCGGCGTTGAGCTTGGGTCCGTGGTTGCCGTCGTGCTTGTCGGCGTAGTTGGGGTGCACGCCGTGGGCGTTGTCGGCCGATACCAGCAGCGAACGCTGGATGCTGCGGACGAACGCGTCGCCCTCCGGCAGCACGCGGCGCAGTACCTGCTCGAGGAAGGGGCCGTCGGCACCGCAGGCGGAGCAGGAGCCGACTTCTTCATGGTCGGTGCACACCAGCACGCAGGTTTCTTCGTCGTTCGAGTCGATCAGCGCCTGCAGGCCGGCGTAGCAGGACAGCAGGTTGTCCAGGCGGGCGCTGGCGATGAAGTCCTGATTGAGGCCGACGATGGCGGCGCTCTGAGTGTCGTAGAAGCTCAGCTCGTAGTCCAGCACCGCGTCCGGGTTGAAGTCGTGCTCCATGGCCAACTGCTCGGCGAGCAGGGCGCGGAAGTCGGCGGTTTCGCTGCTGGCGAGCTGGGCCAGGATCGGCGGCAGTTCGGTCTGTGGGTTGATCGCCCAGCCCTGGTTGGCCTCGCGGTTGAGGTGGATGGCCAGGTTGGGAATCACGGCGATGGGCTGATAGAAATCGATCAACTGGCTCTCGACCTTGCCGTCGCGGCGGTAGGTCACACGGCCGGCCAGTGACAGGTCGCGGTCGAACCAGGGGGCGAGCAGGGCGCCGCCATAGACTTCCACGCCGAGCTGGAAGTAGCCCTGGCGCTGTAGTTCGGGACTCGGCTTGACGCGCAGGCAGGGGCTATCGGTATGCGCGCCGACCAGGCGAATGCCGCCATCGACTGGCGAACGTTTACCCAGTTTGAAGGCGATGATCGACGAGTCGTTGCGGGTCACGTAGTAGCGGCCGCCGGCCTCGGTGTGCCAGGGCGCGCGTTCGTCGAGGTGGCGGTAGCCAGCCGCCTCCAGGCGCATGGCCAGGCTGGTGGTGGCGTGAAAAGGGGTCGGCGAGGCGTTGAGAAAATCGAGCAGACCTTGAATCAGTTCTTCGCGCATAAGGACTCCGGGCAACGATGGCGCGAGTTTAACCAATTTGTATCGCGCTGTGCCGGCCGCGCACTCGTTTGGGGCGATAGTTGGCGGCTATTGGCAAGGTAGGGTGCGCTGTGCGCACCACCTCTTGTTTGTCATATGCGATCGAGCGGTTGCCCTACTGCCTTTGCCGGTGCGCACGGCGCACCCTACATGCAGGGCTCCATCAGAACGGGGCCGGGCACTCGAAGCGCATACGCTCGCCGGTCTGCGGGTGGGTCAGGGCGAGCATGCTGGCATGCAGGCACAGGCGCTCATGGGCAGCCAGTGCCTGCTCGTGTGCATACAGGCGGTCGCCGAGCAATGGGTGACCGATGGACAGCATATGTACGCGCAACTGGTGCGAGCGGCCGGTGATGGGAGTGAGTTCGACCCGGCACCAGTCGCCGCAACGCTCGATGATGCGCCAGTGGGTCAGGGCGTGTTTGCCCAGTTCATGATCGACCACGTGGCGTGGCTTGGTCGGCGGGTCGTAGCGCAGCGGCAGATCGATGCTTCCGCTATCGGCGTCGGGTTGGCCCCAGCACAGCGCGGTGTAGGCCTTCTCGGTTTCACGGTCGTGGAACTGCCGCGACAGTTCACGGTGGCTGTCGGCGTCGCGGGCCAGGACGATGATGCCGGACGTTTCCCAGTCCAGTCGGTGGACGATACGCGCCTCGGGGTAGCCGTTCTCCTGCAGACGGGTGACCAGGCAATCCTTGTTGTCATCGGCCCGGCCGGGCACTGACAGCAGCAGGGTAGGCTTGTTGATCACCAGCAGGGCGGCGTCCTGGTGAATGATTTCGATCTGGCTTAGCGGCATGGTGTGTAGGCTGGTGTAGGAGCGAATTCATTCGCGATGCTGTTGGCCTGCAGGGGCTTCGCGGATGAATCCGCTCCTACAGATTTGCGTTGCTACAAACGAACACGGCGGCCGAAGCCGCCGTGAGCGTTACCGATCGTGTTTAGCGATCCGGCAGGGTGATGTTCAACTCCAGAATCGAGCAGCTGCCCTGGTCTTCCAGTGCGACCTGCACGTCCTTCTGGTCGATGTTGACGTACTTGCGGATCACCGCCACCAGCTCCTGCTGCAGAGCAGGCAGGTAGTCGGGCTGGCTGCGTTGGCCACGTTCGTGGGCAACGATGATCTGCAGGCGTTCCTTGGCGATGGATGCAGTGGTTTCCTTCTTGCGTGAACGCAAGAAGTCGAAAATATTCATTCTCGACCTCCGAATAGGCGCTGCAGGAAGCCCTGCTTTTTCACATCGAGGAAGCGATGCGGCATTTCCTTGCCGAGCAGACGGTCGACTGCATCGCTGTAGGCCTGGCCGGCGTCGCTCTGGTCGTCGAGGATGACCGGGATACCCTGGTTGGAGGCCTTGAGTACGGCCTGCGACTCGGGAATCACGCCGAGCAGGCGGATGGCGAGGATTTCCTCGACGTCCTCGACGCCGAGCATTTCGCCCTTGGTGACGCGCTCAGGGTTGTAGCGGGTCAGCAGCAGGTGTTCCTTGATCGGCTCTTCACCTTTCTCGGCGCGGCGCGATTTGCTCGCCAGCAGGCCGAGCATACGGTCGGAGTCACGTACCGAGGAGACTTCCGGGTTGGTCACGACAATGGCTTCGTCGGCGAAGTACATGGCCAGGTGCGCGCCTTTCTCGATACCGGCCGGCGAGTCGCAGACCACGTATTCGAAGTTTTCCGACAGCTCGGCGATGACTTTCTCCACGCCTTCCTGGGTCAGCGCGTCCTTGTCACGGGTCTGGCTGGCGGCCAGCACGTAGAGATTCTCCAGGCGTTTGTCCTTGATCAGGGCCTGGGTGAGGGTGGCTTCGCCGTTGACCACGTTGACGAAGTCATACACCACGCGGCGTTCGCAGCCCATGATCAGGTCGAGGTTACGCAGACCGACGTCGAAATCGACGATGACGGTCTTGTGCCCGCGCAGGGCGAGGCCGGTACCGATGGCAGCGCTGGTGGTGGTTTTACCGACGCCACCTTTGCCGGAAGTGACTACGAGGATCTTGGCCAAGGTGATTCACCCCAAAAAATGAAGATAATGCGGGAATCTGTGGCCATTGAAGGCTTCCAGATGCCCTTTTTTGTGTCCTGCCGTCTTTGGCGGCCACCTTTCGGGCCGTCGCAGAGCAACGTCAAAAAACGCTTCCGGCGTTTTTTTGTATCCCTGGAAAAATGGCCGCAGTATCCGTTAAAGGCGGGTGATGTTCAACACGTCACCCGACAGGCTGACCTGCACGGCATCACCCCATAGCGGGTCACGGCGCAGGTCTTCGGCGACCTTGTAATGGCCCGCGATCGACAGCATTTCGGCGCCCATCTGTTGGCAGAAAATTCTGGCCTTGGCGTTGCCCTTGATACCTGCCAGGGCGCGGCCGCGCATGGGCGCGTAAACATGGATGTTGCCATCGGCGAGAAGTTCCGCCCCGGCGCTGACCGGGGCCAGCACGATCAGGTCTGCACCTTGAGCGTAGATCTGTTGGCCGCCGCGCACCGGCGTGGTGACGATGCGGCTGGGCTTGTGCTCGGGCTCGGCCGGTTTTTCCTCCACCTTCTTCGGCGCCGGGTCGAGCGGCCGCTCACGGGCGCCGGACGGCGGCAGCACGGGCAGGTCGAGGGCTTCGGCGGCGGCCACGTCGGTTTCGCGCGAGGCACGGATGGCCAGTGTGCGCAGGCCATGACGGCGACAGACAGCCATCAGCTCGGCCAGGTCAAGTTCGCCTTCGCCCTCCGGCAGCTTGTCCAGGGCCAGCACCAACGGGGTGTTGCTGAAGAAGGCGGGAGCCTGGGCGACCTTTTCCGTCAATTGCGCGTCGAGGCGTTCGAGGTCGTTGTGGGCCAGTTCCATCACGGTGATGGCGAGCATGCTGCCCTTGAGCTGGAACACGGGGTCTTGGGCGAGGAGATCAGGTTGGCTCATGGTCGGACGAGGAGACTTCTGCAGCGCTACGAAAGGTTGCCGGACTTATAGCGGTATCGACTGCGCACCGCAACTCGAAGGCCGTATGCAGGGCATTGACCAGCAAACCTGGGCTTCGTTCTCAGATGCGCCGGGTTGCGGGCGAGGCCGACGGGCAAACTGGGGTAGAATGCGCGGCCTTGTCAGTGACCGGACCCGCTTCATGGAACGCCCCCGCTTTCGCCGCTATTTTCTTCACCCACGCTTCTGGCCAATGTGGCTGGGGCTCGGGTTGCTGTGGCTGGTGGTGCAGTTGCCTTACGGCTGGCAGCTGAAGCTTGGACGGGCACTGGGCTGGTTGATGTTGCGCACGGCCAGTTCACGTCGGCAGATCGCTGCGCGCAACCTGCAGTTGTGTTTCCCCGACAAGAGCGCTGCCGAGCGCGAGCGTCTGCTGAGGGAGAATTTTGCTTCTACCGGCATCGCCTTCTTCGAAATGGCCATGAGCTGGTGGTGGCCCAAGTCGCGGTTGGCCCGGCTGGCCCATATCGAGGGGCTGGAACACCTGCAGCAGGCGCAGGCCGAAGGTCAGGGCGTGATCCTCATGGCCGTGCACTTCACCACGCTGGAGATCGGTGCGGCGCTACTGGGCCAGCGTCATACCATCGATGGCATGTACCGCGAGCACGACAATCCGTTGTTCGATTTCATTCAGCGCCGTGGCCGTGAGCGGCACAACCTGGACGCGACCGCCATCGAGCGTGAGGACATTCGCGCCATGCTCAAGGTGCTGCGCGCCGGTCGTGCCATCTGGTATGCACCAGACCAGGATTACGGGCGCAAACAGAGCATCTTCGTCCCGTTGTTCGGCATTCCGGCCGCCACCGTCACGGCCACGACCAAGTTCGCGCGTCTGGGCAAGGCGCGCGTGGTGCCCTTCACTCAGCGGCGTTTGGCCGACGGCAGTGGTTACCGTCTGGTCATCCATCCGCCGCTGGACGGGTTCCCCGGTGACAGTGAGGAAGCTGATTGCCTGCTTATCAATCAGTGGATCGAGCAGGTGGTCAGCGATTGCCCCGAGCAATATCTGTGGGCGCATCGACGCTTCAAGACGCGCCCCGAGGGCGAGCCGAAGCTGTACGGGAAGCGCAAGTAGCCCATCTATACTGCAACGAAAAACAGGATCACCCGATGACTGTCATCGCCCCCCCTCACGAGCCCGTTACCGGGCTGATTCTTTCCGGTGGCGGGGCGCGGGCGGCTTATCAGGTCGGAGTACTGGCGGCCATCGCCGACCTGCTGCCCGATCCCTCACGCAATCCCTTTCCTGTCATCGTCGGCACTTCGGCGGGGGCCATCAACGCGGTCAGTCTGGCCTGCGGCGCGTTGCAGTTCGGTGAGGCGGTGCGCCGGCTCACTTCGGTGTGGCAGAGTTTCCATACCCATATGGTCTATCGCAGCGACTGGCCCGGGGTGCTGCGTCAGGCGGCGCGCTTCGTCGGTCACAGCCTGCTGGGCATGGGCAAGGATATTCCGGTGGCCTTGCTCGACAGCTCACCGCTGCGCGAGCTGCTGGCGCGCGAGCTGGATTTCTCCGGTATCGCAGCAGCGGTGCGGCATCGTCAGTTGCGAGCGATTGCGGTCACCGCCTTCGGTTACGAGAGCGGTCAGGCTGTGACCTTCTATCAGGGCCGTGCCGCTATTGATCCCTGGTTTCGCCATCGCCGCGTGGGTATTCCCACGCGTCTGCAACTCGAGCACTTACTGGCCAGCGCTTCGATCCCGCTGATCTTCCCGCCGGTGAAGATCAATCGGGAGTATTTCGGCGACGGCGCCGTACGCCAGGCGGCGCCCATCAGCCCGGCGCTGCACCTGGGAGCCAGCCGGGTGCTGGTCATAGGTGTCAGTGGTAATGCTCAGAGCGAGGCGAACCAGCCTGCGCCCCGCGTCGCCAGCAATCGGCCGCCGAGCCTGGCACAAATAGGCGGGCACATGCTCAACAGCACCTTTATCGACAATCTGGAAACCGATATCGAGTTGCTCGAACGGCTCAATCAGATGAGCGAGCTGGTGCCGCCGGAGCGCCGACCGCGGGGGCTGGGATTGAATCCAGTGGATGTTCTGGTGATCGCGCCCAGCCAGCCGCTGGACCAGATCGCGGCGCGCCATCAGCGTGAGCTGCCCAGGGCGCTACGCTTGTTCCTGCGTGGGCCCGGAGCGACCAAGGCCGGTGGCGCCGGTGTGCTCAGTTACCTGTTGTTCGAGCCAGGTTACTGCAGCGAACTGATCGAGCTGGGGTATCAGGACGCCATGGCGCGCAAGGCCGAGCTCTGCCGTTTTCTAGGCCTGGCCGAGCTCGCACAGCCGGCCTGAAAGGCTCAGGCCAGTACGCCATCGCGAAAATCGCGCAAGGCCTGCTCGATCTCCTCGCGAGTGTTCATCACGAACGGCCCGTACTGCACGATGGGCTCGTTCAGCGGTGTGCCGGCGATCAGCAACACGCGTGCGCCGTGAGTACTGCTTAGTTGTAGCTGACCTTCGTCGGACAGGCGTACCAGGCGCCCGGCGCTGATCGGCTGCGCACTGCTGTCAGGCAGCTCCAGCAACCCCTCGTAGACGTACAGCATGACTCGTTGGCCATCGCCCAGGCGCGGTACGACGCGGCTGCCTGCCGGCAGATGCAGATCGAACAACTGCGGTTGGGTGTGCGGGCGCTGCACGGCACCTGTCTGACGAATTTCGCCATCGTCGAACTCGCCTGCGATGACCACCACTTCCACACCGTTGACCGTGATAACGCGTGGAATCTCGGTAGCCGGAATGTCGCGATAACCGGCATCGCCCAATTTGTCCTTGGCCGGCAGGTTGAGCCACAGCTGAAAACCGCGCATGGCACCGGATTCCTGCTCCGGCATTTCGCTGTGGATGATGCCGCGTGCAGCCGTCATCCACTGTACGCCGCCGCTGCCCAGCAGGCCGACGTTGCCCAGGTGATCCTCGTGGCGCATGTGGCCTTCGAGCATATAGGTGATGGTTTCGAAGCCACGGTGCGGGTGCGGCGGGAAGCCGGCGATGTAGTCGTCGGGGTTGTCGGTGGAGAACTCATCGAGCATCAGGAATGGGTCGAAACGCTCCAGACCCGGACCGCCGATCACTCGGTTGAGGCGTACGCCGGCACCGTCGGAAGCGGGCTGCCCAGGCTGAATGCTGATAACGCGACGTTGTTGGGTCATGGCATTGAGCTCCATTCGATTCAAGCAATGGACTCATGCTATGTCAGGTGAATCGATTGATGGGTGCAATTTATCCGGCTTAAATATCGGTTAAGTCGATATTTAAGCCGTGTTACTTCAATCGGCAATCTTGAGTTTGCGCGACTCATGATAGAAGTAGCGCAGTTTCTCGTACTCGAACGGCGAGTTGAGCTGACCGTAGCGGAAGCTGGTGTTGGCGCGCGTGTCCACCGCACGTAAGGCAGTGATCGCCGGGTTATCGCGGCTGGCGTCAGCCACGTCGAGGTAATTGACTGCGTTCTCCAAACCATAATCCGCCACCAGTCCCCCGGTGTCTCTGAGGTTGGAAGGGCCAAGCACCGGCAGCATCAGGTACGGCCCGGCTGGTACGCCGTAGTAACCAAGCGTCTGGCCGAAGTCCTCGCTCTGCTTGGGCAGGCCCATGTGCGTGGCGGGGTCCCAGATACCGCCGATGCCAAGAATGGTGTTGAACAGCAAGCGCGCAGTGCTGTTCATCGCCCGCTGTCCTTTGAGCTGCAGCAGGCTGTTGGCCAGGGTCGGTATTTCCCCAAGGTTGCTGAAAAAGTTGTGTACGCCGGTTTCCACCAGATCCGGGGTGACGTAACGGTAGCCGTTGACTACCGGCAGGAACACCCATTGATCGAAGCGGTAGTTGAAGTGGTAGACACGGCGGTTCCATGACTCCAATGGGTCGTAGACCTGCAAGGCATCGCTTGAGGCGCGTTCGAACTCCTGCTGATCCAACCCAGGGTTGAACTTCAGGTTCTGCAGAGGATTGGTGAAACCATCGGCGTCGACTTCACCGGCCAACGCGCTCCCACTGGCGAGCAGCAGGGCAATATATAGAGTGCTGTGCTTAACCACGGAAGAACTCCAGCATGGCGTCGCTGTTGACGCGGTAGTTGAGGTTGCCGCAGTGCCCGCCACGCGGGTAAAGGGTCAGGCGCTCGCCGAAGGTGTGGCGCAGGAATCCGATGTCGCCCTTGCCGAGAATCAGATCGTCGGCGTTATGCATCACGGCTATCTTGTCGCTGCCTTTGAGATAGTCCTCGAGCGCGTAGAGACTGCTCTGCTCGATGAGTTGGTTGAGGCTGCCGCCGTCGTAACGCACACGCCACATGGGCATCAGTTGTTCGGCGATATAGCAATCGAAATCACAACGCAGGGCCATCTGGAAGAATGGGGTTAGGCTGGTACTTTCGGTGATGCGGTAGTCGCGCGGGGTGATAAGACCGCGGCGGTTGAGCAGGTCCGAGGTGAAGACGATATCGGCGGAGGAAAAGCGGAACGAGGTGCCGATCAGCATGGCCATCTGTTCGTCGGAGAGCTTTTCCTTGGACTGCTGAAAGTCGTAGAGCATCGCCTCGTTGATATCCAGGTAGCCTTTGTCGTTGAAGTAACGAGTCAGTTTGCCCAGCACCAGGTCGTAAAAGTTGGTGCTGTTGTCGATGCCCTGGACGCTGGTCTGCACCAGCTTGTCGAGATTGCTGACCGAGGTGTAGAGGTTCACCGGCGGGTTGAGCAGCAGCACGCGCTTGAAATCGAAGGCGCGGCGGGTTTCATCGATCTGGCTGACGAATGCCGCATGCAGCGCACCGAGACTGTAGCCGGTCAGGAGATATTCGCTGACCTGTAATTTCGGGTGCTGGGCCCGTACGGCCTGCATGGCGCGGTAGAGATCGTCGGCATCGTCCGGGCTGTAGCCGGGCGTGGCGAAGCGCGAGGCGGCTGCCATGAAGTCGTAGCTGGTCGGCGAGGACAGTTGCACGACGTGGAAGCCGGCGCCGTAGAAGAGTTTCTTCAGGTATTCGGTGGTCCCGCTGGCGTAATGCGCACCGGTGCCGGCGATGATGAAGATCAGCGGCGCACGGCCTTTCTGCTCGGCCAGGCGGTAGCGCAACTTGGTCACCGGCCAGAAGTTGTCCAGCAACTCGAACTCACGGTCCGGGCGCAGGCGTACGGAGTAGTCGCTCTGATCGATGTCGCTGTCATCGGGCAGAGCCGGGCGTAGCTCCGGCGGCGTGGTGGCGATGGTGGCTTCGAAGGGATTGGTCAGTGGGTAGCCATAACTCTGCGCATCCACATCGGCGGCCGTCGCGGAAATACAGAAGACCAGGCCGCCGAGCAGGGCGGTGAGTCGGGCAAGGCTGGGCATGTGGTAAGTCCCTTTAATAAGAGAACATCGGGATTGAAACGCTGGCTTATGACAGCACCAAGTCGGGCAAAGTGCCATGGCACCGTCAACAAGATACATCGGATCGCGTTTCGCTCTTTTCTGACTCCGCCTCTTGCTCGAATCACTTCATGGTCTCGGTAAGGCGATGGCCGGGGGAATGCAGCTCGTCTCAGGCGTGGTGATGCAGCCATGCGTGCTTGGGAATCGACGCTTCGCGCTTGCGCTGCTCGAACCGTGCCCAGACCTTTTCATGGAAGTAGAAGCCAACCGAGTTGCACAGGGGTTCGACGGCAGCTACCAGCCCACTGACGGCGATGCTGCCAGTCAGGACATAGGCGACGCTGAACGCGATGCAGAAATGCATGATAGTGAAGGTCAGAGTCTTGAGCATGGCGCACCTCGATGAGAATGATTTTGTCTTGTGTTCAAAACTAGTCTCGTTCGAGTGATTGATGAAATTTTGCGTTTGTATGGTTGTGATAGGTATTGGTTATGGCGAGGTTTTCAGTGAGAGTCACCATCCATGCGCGCGGGGCGGATGGCAGGGAGGAGAGCTAGGTGTTCTGGCGAGTCGCCGCAGATGCGCTGGTAGTGCTGCACCTGGGATTCATCCTGTTCGTGCTGCTGGGTGGCTTGCTCTCGTTGCGTTGGTCTGGCGTGCTCTGGGCGCATCTGCCAGCGGTCTGCTGGGGGGCGCTGGTTGAGCTCCTTCACCTGGGCTGTCCGCTGACTCCCTGGGAGAATCGGCTGCGCCAGGCGGCGGGGCAAGAGGGTTATCACGGCGGCTTCGTCGAGCATTATCTGATACCAATCATCTATCCAGCCGGGCTGACACCGCAGCTCCAGTTGTGGCTGGGCTTCGTCGTATTGCTGGTTAACGCGCTGGTGTACGGCTGGTTGATCTGGCGCTGGCGCAGGAGGGCGTAACCACGATTTGCCCAGCCCATTCATGAATCTGATGAAGGGCCGTAGGTTTCATTTCCTTCGCTACACTGGCGCCATCGCAAGCAAACATTGAAGGCAGGGCTGCTATGCAAAACCGCATGATGATCACTGGCGCGGGCTCCGGCCTTGGGCGCGAAATTGCCCTGCGTTGGGCGCGCGACGGCTGGCGCCTGGCGCTGGCCGATGTCAACGAAGCCGGTCTGGCGGAAACCTTGAAACTGGTGCGCGAAGCGGGCGGTGACGGCTTCACCCGTCGCTGCGACGTGCGCGACTACAGCCAGTTGACCGCCCTGGCACAGGCCTGCGACGAGCAGTTCGGTGGCATCGACGTTATCGTCAACAACGCCGGCGTAGCCTCCGGTGGTTTCTTCAGCGAGCTGTCGCTGGAAGACTGGGACTGGCAGATCTCGATCAACCTGATGGGGGTGGTCAAAGGGTGCAAGGCGTTCCTGCCGCTGTTGGAAAAGAGCAAGGGCAAGATCGTCAACATCGCCTCCATGGCCGCGCTGATGCAGGGCCCGGGCATGAGCAACTACAACGTGGCCAAGGCCGGCGTGGTGGCCTTGTCGGAAAGCCTGTTGGTGGAGCTGCGCCAGCTGGAGATAGGCGTGCATGTGGTATGCCCATCCTTCTTCCAGACCAACCTGCTGGATTCATTCCGTGGTCCGACCCCGGCGATGAAGGCTCAGGTGGGCAAACTGCTGGAAAGCTCGCCGATCAGCGCGGCGGACATCGCCGACTACATCCACGATGAAATGGCCAACGGCAGTTTCCTGATCCTGCCGCATGAGATGGGGCGTATGGCCTGGGCACTGAAGCAGAAGAATCCGCAGGCACTGTACGACGAGATGGCCAGCATGGCCGAGAAAATGCGCGGTAAGGCCAAGCCTGCCAGCTGACCATTGGGTCAGTTATTTAGCTTGCAGGCTTGCCTGGCGCAGCCTGCAGGGTTAGGGTTGCGGCCCCGGCCTGCCTGCCGTAATGACCTCGGATACTTTGTGAAACCAGTCCCTCGGCCCCTGCTTCTGGTGGCCCTGGTGCTGGCGGCGATCAATTTGCGCCCCGGCATCACCTCTCTTGCCCCACTGATCGAACGTATCGCTGCGGAACTGTCTCTGAGCCGTAGCTTCATCAGTCTGACTACGGCCCTGCCTGTTCTGTGCATGGGCCTGCTCGCGCCGTTGGCACCTCGGCTGGCCCTGCGCTGGGGGCTCGAGCGGACTATCGTGCTCTGCCTCGGGTTGATCGGCCTGGCGCTGCTTGCGCGTCTGGCTGCGCATCAGAGTGTGGTGCTGATTGGCAGTGCCATTGCGCTGGGCGCCGCTATCGCGGTTGCCGGGCCGCTGCTGTCGGGATTCATAAAACGCCACTTCGCCAGTCAGATGGGGCGTGTGGTGGGGTGGTACTCACTGGGTATGGCCATCGGCGGAGCTGGTGGAGCGGTGCTCACCGCTCCCGCGACCGCGCTGTTCGGTGATGCCTGGCATCTGGGGGTGGCCGTGTGGGCGGCGCCGGCATTGTTCGGCGTGATGCTCTGGCTGTGGTTGCCGAATCAGGCCGGAGATGTCGAAGGGCGCGAAAGTGGCGGTTTGCCCTGGCGACAGCCGCGCGCCTGGTTGATCAGCTGCTTCTTCGCACTTCAGGCTGGGTTGTTCTATGCCATCGCGACCTGGGCCGTGGCGCGTTATCACGAAGCGGGCCTGAGCATGTTGCGCAGCAACTCGCTGCTTAGCCTCGCCATGCTGATGGGGCTGCCCAGCTCGTTTCTCTTGCCCTGGCTGGCGCAGCGCTACAACGCTCGTTATCCACTGTTGCTGGCCTGCGGTGCGATCAGTTGCGCTTGTCTGGCGATGGTTACCTTCATGCCGCGTTTCGTTCCCGAGCTGTGGGCAGTGATCATGGGCTTTTCTCTGGGCGGTTCTTTCGCTTTGTCCCTGGTTTTGCCGCTGTATGAAGCGGGATCGCCACTGGCTGTCAGCCGCTGGACGGCAATGATGCTTTTCACCGGTTACAGCCTGGGCTGCCTGACGCCGATCCTCACGGGCCTGGCTCGAGATCTCTCCGGCAGCTATCGACTGCCATTCGCAGTGCTGACTGCGCTGGCGCTGCTGATGACGCTGGTAGCCTGGTTGCTGGGGCGTAACCGACGCCAGTCGAGCTGAAGAATTCGGGCCAGTTCCTTTCTTGCCCTGGCAGGCTGTGTTAGAAGGCTTTCTGCTTTTTCAGGAGTGCCGGTGTGGAGTCCGAATCCATCGTTTATGGCTGTATCCGCGACTGGCCCTCGGATGACCCCGAGCTTCGTCGTCTGCGTCGTGACACCAACCATGGGGTACTTGCCGAACTGCCAGCAGGTGAGCTCTGGCCGTTTCTCGGTCGTGAGATGTTCTCCTTCTGCGAGTTGCCCGGGGCAGGCCTCTATCAGACTCAGGTCATTCATTTCGGCGCCAGCTACGGCGCGGTCGAATACGAGTGGAACCTGTGGATCGAGGCTTTCGAGGCGTTGCTCAAGCGCTTGTACTGGGCCAGTGCGGTGGTCCATCTGGACACCGAGCTCAATGGCACGCATACCTTTCGCTGGGAGTCCGACAGCGGGTTCCACAGCCCGCAGGAAGGCTCCCTGCGCGTACGCTGCGCCTGGGAACGCGAAGGGACATTGCGTGGTTAGGACAAGGTGATGACCAACGCTTTGTGGTTTCTGCTCGCTGCGGTGTTCGAGATCGCCGGCTGTTACGCCTTCTGGATGTGGCTACGGCTCGACCGCAGTGCCTGGTGGGTTTTGCCGGGGTTGCTGAGCCTGACGCTGTTCGCCCTGATTCTGACGCGGGTCGAGGCGTCGTTCGCCGGGCGAGCCTATGCCGCCTATGGTGGTGTCTACATCGTAGCCTCACTGTTCTGGCTGGCGATGATCGAGAAGACCCGGCCGCTTTTCAGCGACTGGGCGGGTGCGGTGCTGTGCGTGATCGGGGCGCTGATCATCCTGCTGGGGCCAAGGCTGCAGGCTTCCTGATCTGCTTATAAGTAGTCGAAGTAAAAAGTTCCGCTGTCATCAAATCTTTATATATCAGCAACTGAGCTGAAATAACCCCCCGCCAAGATTCCCCCCAACACGAACGAGCCCATCGCTCGGGTGTTTTCAACACTAAAGTCCAACAGGGGAATTTCTCGATGATCCGTAAGCACTTCGCCGGTTTCGTAGCCAGCGCCCTGGCTCTGGCCGTCTCCGCCCAGGCTTTCGCCGGTACCGTTACCACTGATGGCGCCGATATCGTGATCAAGACCAAAGGCGGTCTGGAAGTCGGCACCACCGACAAGCAGTTCGGCTTCAAGATCGGCGGTCGTCTGCAAGCGGACTACAGCACCTTCGATGGCATCTATACCGCTAACGGTGACAACGCCGATGCAGCCTACTTCCGTCGTGCTTTCCTGGAGCTGTCGGGCTATGTCTACAAAGACTGGGCATACGTGATCAGCTACGACTTCTCGCACAATGCTGGCAGCTCCGAAGACGGTTACTTCGACGAAGCTTCCATTGCTTACAACGGTTTCGCTCCAGTCTCCATCAAGGTGGGTCGCTTCGATCCCGAGTTTGGTCTGGAGAAAGCCACCAGCTCCAAGTGGGTTACCGCTCAGGAGCGTAATGCCGCTTACGATCTGGTTGACTGGGCCAACGGCCACCAGAACGGCCTGGGTATTCAGGTTTCCGGTACCGCAGGCGACTCGCTGTACGGCTCGTTTAGCCTGAGCTCCAAGGATCAGAACGACGTTGACGGTGAAAGCACCAAGCAGTTCAACGTACGCGGTGTCTTCGCCCCGATGCATGAAGCTGGCAACGTTCTGCACCTGGGTGTGAACTACGCTCAGCGCGATCTTTCCGATACCGCTTTCGACGGCCGTATCCGTAGCCGTATGGGCATGCGCGGCGTAAGCACCAGCGGCGGTAATGATGCTGGCACCAACGGCAACCGTCTGGTTTTGGGAGGCATCAACGTTTCCCCGGCCGGTTCCTACGATGACGACAGCGCCTTCGGTATCGAAGCTGCGTTCGCCATGGGGCCGTTCTCCGTGCAAGGTGAGTACATCAAGCGCGAAATGGAAGCAGATAGCGCTGCCTTCGACGATATCGAAGGCAAAGGCTATTACGCCCAAGTGGCCTACACCCTGACCGGTGAAGCTCGCGGCTACAAACTCGGCAAGTTCGACGCTATCAAGCCTGACAACAAGCAGATTGGTGCCTGGGAACTGTTCTACCGCTACGACAACCTGTCGGTTGATGACGACAACGGTGCTCGTGCCGCTATTGGCGATATCGAAGCCAAAGTGCATAACCTGGGTGTGAACTGGTACGTGAACGACTCCGTCAAGATCAGCGGTGTGTACGTCAAGGCCAAGGTCGACAACGCTACCAACGCCAACGGTGATGACGACGGCGACGGTATGGTCTTCCGCGCTCAGTATGTGTTCTAAGTAAAACCTGATTGCTCCTTTTTTAACCCCGCCATGTGCGGGG
>NZ_JBJKFJ010000019.1:0-69138 GCF_050473265.1 Pseudomonas pichavaramensis
CTTCGGCGTACGTCGGAAGTAAGCCCGCCAGTAGAGTACAGTTTTCTTGTCGTCGAAATTGGCGGCCGTAAGTTTGCGTTCGTTGATCACTATCTGCGTATCGGTAACAGCCTCGTTTGGTGCTTTGAGCCATGGTTGGGCCTGGACTTTCAAGTCCTCCGCGCCATTTCATCTGTAATCCAATCCTCCCAAGAGTCGCTTCAAGATCTCTTGGCTAATTTTCCGGACCCAAGCGAAGCTAGCCGGACGTACGTTAGCGTCTTCCCCGACGGATCGATATTCAGTTTGATCGACTGGGATAGGTATTATGTTGAGCGGATAGTGCTGTGACGGTCCCCTGCTCAATGACGAATAACAGCCCGCTCTGCCTTTGAGACGGTCGCAAACGAAAAGTAGCGCGCTGGATTCGCTTGCGCGGTCGGGGGCAGAGTATGTGCTTGGTATGACTGAACCGAAGTGGTGTGGATGCTACCTTCTATGACGCGGTAGAGTTCGACCCAATGCTGACGGTGATGATAGGCCGCAATTGGCCAGGAGCGGCCGGTCACCTTACTCGTCATCACCCCCTTCCGCACCAAGCTCACCGGCGGGCTTAGCAATGATCTCGAGCGCAATTGGGATATCGAGCTGCTCTAGTCGATCTGCAGCCGCCTGCAGGCTGACCTTGCTGAAGAACGGGAGATCCAAGCTCCCGTCCTTGTAGGGCTTCCGCATTATCCCGTACACGACGGTGTACTCAGCGCGGGTCACTTTTCCATTGATTGCGGGCAGTAGTGATAGATACCTAGCTCGCCGCTGCCTGACGACTTTCCGGAGACTCTTTCTAAACTCTGCATCGCCGACCAGCGATTCGGCACTGACGATTCCCTGTGCCCAAAGATGGCTGATGGGCCCGGAGGAATGGCCATCCTTCAGGTGGATGAACTGCTTGGCATCTGACAGGAAGTCGCAAGGCTCGATGTTCGCGTACCGCACGCCTCGAGGATTGATTTTCACCTGATCCAAGCACAACAAATCGTGCCGGGTCGCTTCCAAGTGAGCGATCAGCTCTCGCTCATTCTTGCAGTGTGTAGGCCCGATTATTTCGACCTTGGGAATCTGACGGAAACGCTCTTCAATCTGCAGTTTGAAATTGCGCTCGATGCAGTACCAATGCGCGGAGAAGAGGACGTAGCTTGTCTCCTCTTCTCCTTCGCCGAGGGTGGTCTCGAACGTAAAGCACTGATAGACCTTCCACTGGGTGTTGAAGACCTCAGAAGAGGCGGTCTTGGCCCGGATGTAGTGCTTTTCGCACACCTCATTGACATCGCCTTCAAAATCGCAGCGATTGAGCTCTTCTACGTAGTCTTCGATGGAAAGGCTATGAAACTGAGTGCCACCACCGCCGAAGCCATTGTAGTGGAGCAGGCAGCCTTCCTCGTAGTTCAGTACCTCAGGTGGCGCCATGTGAAGGTCGCTCTCACCACCAGCACGCAGGGTCTGCAAGGCCTCAAACAAGCGATCATCCAGGGCCTGAATCGTGTCTTTGTCCCTGACAGTCTGCATGTTGTCGACCCACGCATAATCCTCCTTGTACGTATCGGCGCCGTACGCATCAAGGATCTCTTCACACTTATCTAACAGATCGTCGGAACCAACTCGGCATGTGATCGAAAGACTGTCCCGCCCGGCTAGGAATTTTGCAAAGTCGGAATTGAGAGGCGTACCGCCGGCGACGCGCGCTAAGTCACGGAGCATATCGACGCCGAAATCCTGGATGTCACTATCGCGGCTAGCCTGTACTCGCTTTTGAAAGGTCACCGCGTCGGGAGTAGCCAAATCCAGCGTTCGAATCCCATCCCGGGGTACCGAATTGAGCGTTACCTTCAGGCCGAAGTGGCGCTCAAATGCGTCGTCATCTAGCGCAAGGTGGATGTGGCCAAAGCAGATCGCCATAAGGCGATCTCGCACAGGAAGTATCAGGAGCGCACCTGCGCCACTCGAGATGATCTGATCCGCGTTGCCATCTATATGCTCCGCCACAAATGGAAGCCAGGAAGGCGGATTCGTATAGAGCTGGCCAACAAAGAGCACAGCCTCCTCGATCCCTATCCAAGCGTACTGCCGCAACGCACCCTTTCCACCGTCAGGCATGTAGGCAATCTTCAGAGCGGCATCAGGCCCCCGCTCTTCTCGCATAAGGCGTACCGACAGAGTTCTTGTTTTCTCTGGACTTGACATCGCGTCTCTCCGTGAGCATGACATGTCCTACAGGAAATACTAACAGGTGCGTGGCTAACTGCCACTCTGAACGTCCTATGGACCGACAAGGGGAAGCGGATGTCCGTAAGCAGCAGCTACCGGCCACTAGTAGTCTCTTGGTGAGACATCATTTGCTACTGTGGGTACTGCTTGTCAAATCTGGGGTGAAGGCGCTTAATTAATGCGGTGTCCGTATGAACGCAAATGAATCTACGCGGTGTCGCTCCCCGTCGTTTTTTAATCACCTCGATAGATGTATGGTGCTCACGAGTTAAGCCGGAGAGGCAGTCTCCTCCCCGGGCGTTTGCCCTGATTATGTTCAGGGAGGAACAAGCTGGACGGCGATGATGACTTTCCCTGACACCGAACATTAAGGACGATCAATGAGTGCCGATCACGACGATCATCGTAAACAGCTGCAAAATGCTCTTGAAAAGCTTGACCTACCAAAAGCCCTTGAAGCCTTAGAACACCTCAGTACCGAGGAGGTGACAGCAGCCTTTGCAGCGAAACTGGAACAGCCTGGTGCTTTTCAGATGCGAGGGGATCGCGTAAAGCGCAACAAGTTTTACGATTCGCTTCTGAACGCTACTGCTATGAGGAGCCAGCATACGCAGGCGCAGGCATTCGCTCAGGGTCTCAACGACAAGATTCAACTCATTGAGCAGTGCTTCGACGAAACTCGCTCGTCTCTCCCTGAGTGTGATATCTCCAAATTTCCTGAAGACATCCAATTCTGGAGTCATATTGAGCGGGCATCGCGAGAGCTCAGGGAGCTCCATGATGCCGCTCAACAGGCGATGGCAGAAATTAAGGCGAAGGCCAAAGCCAAAGTGCCGTTTGCGATGCCAGAAATGACAATGGTCAAACTGCCAGACGGTAATGAAGTGAATTCGGATGCTGCTTTTTCCAACATCATCGGCACTCTGAGCTTGACGTTGAAAATGCTCTCTTTTGAGCACAAATTGCTCTCTGGAGGCAAACTGGTTGCTCCGTCGAAAGCTGCGATCTTCGATGAGCATGTTTTCAAAGCCGGTTCTATTCAGCTCTACGCGATGACCTGGAACGCTCTTGAAGATATCGCGAACCGCACGCTTTTCTTTGGCGGCGAAATAACCAGCATGGAAAATGCTGGGATTCCTCGCGACACTCTTCCAGAAGGCTTTTACTCTAAGTTCCCGGATCCTCTCATTTTTCATCGTGCCCCTTCTGAGGCGGAGGTTTACGACTTCCTGGCCAATCGTAGGCTTCATTCCTGGGCGATGCAGAACACTATTCGGCTTATGCAAGGGAAGGATCAGCGCCTGCCCGTCATGGCCAAAGGAGCGGCAGCGCCAAGCCTCTCAAGTGGACCATTCGTTTCAGAGGAAGAAGGGATTGCCCTTACGACACTGACTGAGATTTTGTCATTTGATGTTTTCTCAGATCAGGAGCGCTACCACGGCCTGACTCTGCGGGAGTGGGTGAGAGGCTACTGCTCGCTGAAGCTGATGGCAGAGATTAAACAGGCCGACACCTGCTTGATAACATTCGACAAAGCGGAGCTGGAGCAGGGTTTCAGTGATTACCAGATTCCCGACATGTGCGTTCCAACACTCATCCATCACTTGACGTTCGGCCAGGACAGCCGTGATCTCTACGACTCACCATTGATCCGTTCGAAAGATGGCAAATACTCACTGCTTGCAGATGTCCTTATCACCTGCAACCTTCCAAACGTTCTTTTTTCGAGGTTGAGCTCGCTCGAGACTCAGTTTGAGAAAAAAGGGAAGGGTTTTGAAGACAAAGTCGTCTCGTTTTTCCAGGCGCGGGACTACCAATGTGAGACTACCAGCTTCAGCATCGACCACGCTCAGTACGAATACGATGCCTTGCTCTTGCTGGACGACACGCTGTTCCTGATCGAATGTAAGAATACCTTGTTGTCGGGCAATCATGCGGTGCAGGCTCTGCGTTATAGCAAGTTTATCGACGACACAGTCAAACAGGTCAAACGCCTGGAGCGCGGCCTAAGGGCCCGTCCGGAGGTAGTCGAGTCGCTGTTCGGTCGGAAGCTCTCCGATCTAACGGTGGTGCCAATGATTTTGAATTCTATGAACTACTCCCGGCCGCCCGTGAACGGTGTCTACGTTTCCGATTACTCAGCGTTGAGCAAATTCTTCGACGAAAGCACCATTTCTGAGTTCCACTGGGAGAAGGGTAAGAAAAAGGTGAGAAAGGTCATCTGTAGACTCTGGTCAGGAGAACAGCCTACCGCTCAAGAGTTGCTTGCGTACCTATCTATTCCGCCTCAGTTGAAGCTCATAGCGGATTATTTGACGTACATCAGCCATCCACGTCCTACGTCCGAAAATTCGATCTTCTTTTCCGGCGTGCTGGAGGTAGATGAGTCCGCACTGCAGAAAGCGAAACAAGAAGCGCCAGCGGTCGCTTAACTTGGAGAGTGTGGCCAGCAACGCTGGCCACATGTCCTCGTTAGTGAGACAGAGGAATCTTTCTGATCGGCTGGCTGAAACGGTGCAGAACAACAATTGCCCAGTAATTGTTGTGCGGGTCGTACGATAGATTGCAGTGCACTGTCGTTAGAGCGTGACTCAGGACCAAACGGCCGCTTTTTGGCCGGTTGCAGTCGGTGAAAACGGGCCACTATCGGCCACAACAGGCCGTCAGAGCTGTCCACGAGATAGACGTCACGCAAAGCGTCTGTAAGGTATTTAGAAAACCTCTGGCGATTCACTTCGCTGCATCAAAACGCTATTGCCGTAACTTCAGCGCCCTGGATCGCCTGTAACGAGCTGCCCCATGGCTCAGGCCTTACTCAAGGAAAGCAGATGAAACAACGGACACTTGACTGGCGTAATCGTCGCAGTTGGCTCGGCTCGATTCGTTTCTACGCAGGTGAGCTGTTAGATCCTACCCTGCGCCGAAACCTTGAGCGAAAACGGCCCAGATGCTGGTCAGACGACCTGTCTTGGCTGCCTAACCACGAAGATCTCGTACCTGCTTTCTGTGAAGTGCTGACGAGCTATTACAGCCATGCGAAAGCGTTCCATGGCTGCCGCCCTGAGAACACCCGTTCTTACTACGAGCATGGCCTGCAAGGACATCAGCCAGACCGAATTCAAGCTCGATTTCGAGAGCTGTTCCACGACGTCGATCCCAATCAACTCCAGAAAGCTATCGATGAGCTGGGCCGCCGGAGCACCAGTGAGAAAGGGAAAATCTGGCTGACCGGGGATGATCGCAAAATGCTTGATGACTTCGGACACTACTCCATCAATGGCAGCGAATACCTAATGTCGCTGGCTGCCAGGCTGACCCGCTTTGACCGATATGGAGAGGATTATCGCTGGAGGCTTCGCGAGATTGGCGTACCCACCGTTCTTGAAGTGGACATCCCCTTTGCCCTTATCCGCCCAAGACAGATAACTGAAGTCGCGAAAATGATTTTGTCCGCGTGGGGGCAGAACGTGACAGGTAAGCACCTCGGCATGGACTCGCCCCCCTGCTATGTCATCCATGAGGATATTCCGGCTGACTGCATCAAGGATCACTACCACCCTGAGCGCATCAGGGACGTCCACCGCGAACCGAGCATGTACGTAAGCAACATAACTCGGTGTGAAATGTGTGCGTAGCATCTTTGTCCGGAGTCTTTCTGAGCCAACGGTAGCTCAGTAGGTCGTGTTTTTCACAATCGTCGATTAAGATTTATACACCCCCTCCACACGAGTCCATCACATGTCCAAACTCGCAGAATTTAAAGCCCTAGAAGCTCAGCTCGCAGCACAGCTCAAGCAACTCGACGCCATGAAGGATGATGATGGCCTGAAGCGCGAAATTGAGTTCGAGAACAAGCTGCGTCAGCTCATGGCTCAGTACGGAGTCGGCCTCAGAGAAGTGATCGCGCTGCTGGATCCGCAGCGTCTCGGACGCCCCACCGCAGCCGAAAGCAGTAGTCCGCGCCGCGAACGTAAAGTGAAAATCTACAAGAACCCCAAGACCGGTGAAGTTGTTGAGACGAAAGGCGGCAACCACAAAGTATTGAAGCTCTGGAAGCAAGAGTTTGGCGCTGATGCCGTTGAAAGCTGGCTTCAGTAAGCCAGTCCCGATCCGCCACAAGGCACCTCGCGAGGTGCCTTTTTTATGCCGCATGTAGCACTAGGATTTTTTTATATATTAAGTATTGACACCGCTACAGCACTTACCAGCCGGAGGCTGTAAAGACGTCAATATACAAATAGTAATATTTTTAACCGGAACATATTGACAGCTTAAAAACCAGCACTATATTCGAGCTCAAGCCTGGCAAGACCTAGGCCCGGCCATCAAACATGTCTCCGGATGGCCCCACAACGGAGCAACCTGGAGCCTAGATGCAATGTACAAACTACGTAACGCTTAACCTACCGCAACACCCCAGTTTTAACCCTGCGGTCATCGCGACCAAACTTCAACAGCTGCTGAATAATCCTGACCAGCTACAGGCCATCCTCGGAGTCCCACCGGCCTCGCTGCCTCAAGATCCTCTACCTCCTTCGCTATCTCTCCAGCAAGCTGCAGAACGAATGCACCGTGCGTTTTTGGTAAACGGTGCTTGGAAGCATGGCACTGCCTACAAGAATAGATCCCAACTACAGCAGATCATAGACCTCCTCGGGAGAGACCGAGCTGTTAGCTCGCTTAGCTTGCAGGACCTTACAAAGCTGAAAGAGTCTCTCGAATTCAAGAAAAAGAACACGCTGGAGCTACTACCGCCTGATAGTCCCTTGCTCACAGAAATCTCGCCAGATGATGTCATCTGTGGCGAAACCATCCATCGCTACTTCAATCTCCTGAAGAAGTTCATCACCTTCTGCGACGAATCAAAATGGTTGCCCAGGCGCCTGCCTCTGCACGAAGTCATGCTGCCCAACCTTTCAACCACTGAGTCGCACTACAGGACGTTTACCCCTCCGGAGTTGGAAGGCATTTTCAATAGCCGTATCTACACCACCAACGCCAATGAGAAACTCCAATGGACACCTTTCAGCTACTGTTTCTGGCTTCCGCTGCTGGGCCTTTTCACCGGTGCACGCCCAGGTGAGATATGCCAGCTCTACGCAGGCGATATTTTCAAAGTAGACAACATACCGGTCATGCGTGTGACTGATGAAGGGCCAGAGCAGCGACTGAAGAACCGATTTAGCGCTCGAGATATCCCAATCCATCCCAAGCTAGTAGATATCGGCTTTCTAGATTTCGTTGAGATGCGTCGCAACGAAGGCGGACGATATCGCCCGCTATTTCCCGAGCTCCCCTATGACAGAAAGCATGGTTTTGCGCGGACAGCGTCTCGCTGGTTCAGCGGTCAAGGCGCAAAGGACCAGGGATATTTGGCGGCATGCGGCCTTTATAAAGGGCAAGGCGCGTGCCTCTATAGCTTCCGTCACACATTCGTCCACACGCTGCGCAACAAGCTTGGCGTGCAAGAGATGATGATCAAGAAACTCATTGGGCATGGCACCAAGGATGACGTTACGATCAATTATGGTGAACATTTCGCTCTGCCTCTCCGTATGGAGAAAATCGCGCAAATCAACCCTGACGTCGACCTCTCCCATGTCTCATGGGAGCAATACCAACAACTGCAGCGCCGTAAGCCTCACTGTCACAAGGAGAAACGGAAGCCGCCGGTATCGCGTCCCCGCTAAGAACCTCGCCTCGCTCAATACCCACCCGGGCGAGGCGAATCCTCCGACGTCGAATTTTCCTTCCGCTGGACTACTTGAGCTATCGATATTGGCAATTCAGCATCATGTGTAACGGGTGGAACTAACGATCGTGTACGCCCAACTTCTCCTTTCAGCGCGCTTAACTGCACGGATAGCTGCGCACCTATCGTTGCTGAATCGAAACGAACATTGCTGCAATGCTGCAAGCGTCCGCCCTGCCAACAATCAAACCCTGGAAGCGGGAATGTCACCGCACCGATATGCGGTTGCACGACAGCATCGAGCCCTACCTGGACTTGCTCGGCTAAACGCCTCATGACCAGCCGATTTTCGATACCGTAATTCACATGCACATAGACTTCAGTCACACCGCCAATAGCAAACAGGACGGTCGGTTCGATACCCTCGCTTCGTAGCCGCACCAGATCACGCTCAGTCACCCCGTTTAGATGCAGCCAACTGCCACGCGAAGTGAGAGACAGCTGCACAT
Source organism: Pseudomonas pichavaramensis (assembly GCF_050473265.1). Taxonomy (NCBI): domain Bacteria; kingdom Pseudomonadati; phylum Pseudomonadota; class Gammaproteobacteria; order Pseudomonadales; family Pseudomonadaceae; genus Pseudomonas; species Pseudomonas pichavaramensis. The sequence continues at coordinate 8,446 of NZ_JBJKFJ010000019.1, forward strand.
TGGCGCCCTGACTATTGAGCACTTGCAAGTTCGACCAGTTGGGTGAGAGCTCGTCACTACGGGTCAATTCACCAATCCGATCCTCCCCGGGGATGCCGAAAGTAACGCGCCAATGCGTAAAACGACGCTCCAGCTCCCACAGCATATCTAGGGCTGATCGCCACTCTTGTCTAACTAACGCAGGCTGAATGCCTTGGCGCCATTGCGCAGCGTCACCTAAACGAGTCGCTCGCCTCAGGTATGGTGTCGGGCATGGGTCTGAAATCACCCGCGGCTGGTTTTCGCGTCGACGAGCAAGCTCTTGAGATCCCTCATCAACGTACGCATCTCCGCCATTTCGTCTCTCGTCTGCTTCATTTCGTTGCTCATCAGCAGCCGCATTTCCTTGAGTAGCACCTGATTCTCTAGCGCCAGAGACGTCATCGCCTGGAGCAAGGGATACATGACTTCCGCCAACTCTTCGCTTGTCGATACTTTCGCTTGGCGCATTCTGTCGAGCGTTGTCGCCAACGTCAGGGCCATCTCCTCCGTTCGGTGTCTTAGTTCTCTCTGGCTGATTTCCTCGGCCATTTTCAGCTTGCTCATTCTCTAACCACTCCAATCTCAATTTATCTGCCTCTGTCGGCACGTAGCCCTCGGTCGAAATACCTCGCAGCGATAACTCGTACCAAAGCCGCCTTCGAAACGCCTCGCTGCCTCTGACGACCATTTGTTTAGCCCCTCGAGCCTGAGCCCGCTCAGCGATGGCCTGATAAACCGCCTGGTGAGAGGACGTTGTTAGAAAAACCTTGGGTGCCTCGACGAATGCAGTCCGTGTCGGACGGTTCCGCCAGACCCAGTCGATGCGGTCGGCAGTAGGTTTCGCAATGAACTGGGAGAGCCTGTACGGCGTTTCGATAGTTGAGGCAGGTGGCTCTTCAGGACTGGAGGCAATTTGAGCTTCTCCGCTCTCGACCTGCTGCTCGGCAGCATAAGGTCGAAGCAGATGAAGATGTTGAGAGCCAGCAAAGTGCAACTGTTTGGCGAGCGAGCTCCAGGAGTAACCTTTCCCAAGATCACTCCCTTTCATTGGTTGCCCCGTACCATAGCGAAACGAGATTCCGGAGACTCCTCCTGTACTGGCGATACGGGGCATGGGTGTCACACCGGCATCCAGCAGGCGCTGCCAGAACTTGGAAAATGTAGGCTTGCCTGCCATCGCCGCATCTAGCACCTGCCGCAACAACATCCGATCAGAAGACTGTCCAGTACGTAGAACCATATTTAGCTCATTGGAAGACGGCGATTTTCTCCGAGCGGGCTCCCCTCCCGCTCGCCCGACCGTGACTTGGTACAGGCCGTGTTTTACTTCCAATCGAGCAGCCGAAGCCTCCCACAAGCGGAAATCCATCCGAGGGTTCCAGATGCGCCCCCCAAGCTCGACGGTTGAGAAAACGATATGGACGTGCAAATGCGCTTTATCGCCGTGGACAACGTACAAAACTTGCCGCTCTCCCGGAGCCACCTCAGCCATCGCCTCTTTCGCAAGCTCAACAGCCTGCTCGGCAGTGAGTTGATCTGCATCATGTTCAGCATTACCTGGGAAAAAACTCATTACCGAATGAACAAAATAATCCTCCGGAGGCTTTTTCCCGACACGCTCTTGGGCAGTGAATGACCACAGCTCGGAAGCCCATTGCTTGGCGTAGCCGAGCGGAGTTTCGCCGGGCAGCATGGGTAATGCGAGGAGCGATTCGTGTCGCAAAACCCGCTCATTCGATTTTCCCTTGCGAGACAGAAGATACCGGACGAGGTTGCGCAAATGCTGCTTCGAACGATGCTTGCGAACCTTAAAAATCATCCAGAAGTCCCCGCAAAGCTCGTAACTCGACCGCTATTTCACGCAGAGCCTCCTCATCCATATGCACTCCGCAGTTGGCCCAGTGGGCCAACTGGTTGAGGTTATTGCCAATACGCGAGAGCTGATTGATCGATTGCGCATCCCACACTGATCTCGGGGGGATGATTTCGCGGTCCAGGGCAGAGCGGATCAGCCAATCGGCCGTGCTGAGATGAAGATTACGAGCCTTCGCGACGATGGCTTTCTTGTCGGAGGGGGTGATTCGGAGGCACAGCCTCGCTGTTTTTCTATCCATGATGAGCACCTTGTTATTATTTTTATGTCAATGCTATTGACGTATTAAGTACGCCTTTCTTTTTCAAGCGAAGCGCCGAAAAAGCGAGCCGCGCTGGGAGGAACGAAGTGACGTACAACGCCTTTGCTCGCAAATCCGCAGCTCGATAAAAAGTATCTCATAAAGAAAACCGAAAAAAACATGGCCAAGGAAACTTGGTCGTTTTCGACGGAAATTCGGTAATTTCCCCTTATTTTCTTCGCTTTAATGAACACCACTCTCCTCGAGAGTGTTTCCCACTTCGGCCTTTCCTTTCCAAATTTGGACACCTAACGTCCGAATTCGGCCCTGCCGTTCCGGATTCGAAATCGTATGGCCAAACGCGGCCACCGAATGCCGTCCTCGGATCACGGACGACCAAATTCGCACCAGGAGAACCGAAATGGGAAGGCTGATACCAATGGTGCAGCTACAGATGATCAACGAACCCGGAATCGCCGAGCGGCTGAAATCCAATTTGCGCGAAGCTACCGGTAGCATCTCCCTGACCGAAGTCAGAAACTGCATCTCGAACCCCAGAATCCGGGATTTCTACGTGCGAGAGCTCGACGCCTCGGGTCTTCCGCTGGCCGGTGTAAGCGCCCTGAGCGAAGTCAGCATGCTGGCGGACAACTGGCAGAAAACGTATGCCATCAGCCTGAACGACTGGCGCGATAGAGAGAGAGCGTTGCAACTGGTCAACGATTTCCACTTCCAAGACCCAAGCGTCTCGATAGTGCAGGTCTGGTATTGCGATCCACGCGAGATTTACCTGCATGAACTGACCTGGCTGCTTGCCCTCACAGTGTCCTTTACCGATTGCGAACTGCGCAGCTGTGAGCGTACCTGTGGTGCAATCAACGAAGTCCTTAAACCTCACGGCTTTGCACTTGAAGACTCTTGGTTCTGAGGCCACAACGCATCATCGGATGCCAGGAATAGGAAACGTATATGAATAAACAGTTGGAATCCTACCTGTGCACTCGCTATCCAAAGCTACTGCACACGGAGGGGCCGGGATCCCTTTACTTGTTCGGTTTTGAGTGTCAGGACGGCTGGTTCACGCTGATATACGCAGCATGCGAGCTGATCCAGGAACACTCCAGTTATCGGGACTCAGAGCAAGTCGTTGCATCGCAGGTGAAAGAGAAGTTTGGGGGGCTTCGTTTCTACTACCACGGTGGTGACGACTACATCGAAGCTGTAGTTGATCTCGTAGAAAGGTTGTCGGAATCCATCTGCGAGCTATGTGGCGCCCCGGGTCTAATCCGAGAGCGCAATGGCTGGCTAAGCGCCCGCTGCGAGGCCCATGAGAGGCGATGCGCAATGCCAACACCAAAATTGGATGAGTGGATCAGACAGGGGGATTCGATGGCGAGAGTACTAGGCTCTGCTCTCAAACTCTTCGCCTTCAGCGCGACCGAAACTGCGCGCTGGTTGACATCGCCAGCAATGGCAGCAGGCATGAAATCCCCACTCGAGCTTCTACAACCAACCAACGGCCACCGCATCGTGTTAAACCTGATAGGGCGTATCGAATACGGATTGCCTCTCTAGCAGCAACCAACGTTAACGCCCGGCAATCCGCTACCGGGCGCTCTCCCCCCTTCACTCGCCGCTTCCGGCCAGGAGCGGTCAGTCTGCCCCCTAAATAATCCTATCCTCTTTTCCTCAAGGCAATTAACTCGGCAACCGATACTGGTCTCCGGAATATGGCACTTGATACCAGATGCCAGAAAAGCGGCGCTGACTGCATTACTGGGTTGAAGATGCAGAGCAGCATCCTTCGGCCGTGGGACAACACTCAATAGCGGTGGCCGCAGAAGGTCGATTTTCGGCGCCTCTGGCTCCATCGCGAAGAGAGGCTGCAAAGGGAGCGGGGGCGGCGGTGGTCAGCAAACTCCAGCCGTATGCCGGCCCGGCGGCATGCCGAATAGGCGGCGGTATTCGCGACTGAACTGCGACACACTTTCATAACCTACGGCGAATGCCGCGGTACTGGACGAGGCCCCTTCCCCGATCATAAGACGACGCGCCTCTATCAACCGTAGCTGCTTCTGAAACTGCAATGGCGTAAGCGACGTGTGCTTGCGGAAATGATGATGGAATGAGGATGTGCTCATGCCGGCTACGGAGGCCAGATGCTCCACCGGCAACGGGCGGTTGAACTCGCTACGCAGCACCGCCACTGCAAGCGTAATACGCTGAGCATGGCCGTCCGGCCAGCCTAAACGACTGATTGCCGAACCATGCCGCCCAGCAAGCAACCAGTAGTGCAACTCGCGCATCAACGAGGCATGCAGCACCGTCGCTGAAACCGGTCGATCCAGCAAGCGTATCAGTCGCAGCGCTGCTTCAACGACTTCAGTGTCAGTCGGTTCTATTTTTATTGCTTCCGCCTCAGGACTCGGAGCGGACTTCATCTCCTCCATTAACTCGGTGAGCAAGGCGGGATTTAGATCGATCACCAGCGATATGTATGGTACCTCGGGACTCGCCTGAACAATCTGACTGACCGTCGGTACATCGGCGGTGATCAACAGGGAATCTCCCGCACTGAAGGTAAAGGTCTGAGTTCCCATCATCACCTGCTTGCGGCCTTGCAGGACGAGACAGGCGAGAGGCCGGGTAATGGCGTAATCCAGCCCACTGGGTTCATGCGTACGGATGATGGTCAAGCCGGAAATGGGAGTTTGGGCAAGGCCATTGGGGCCGACATGTCTATCCAGATATTCGCGAACGACCTTCAGCAGTGCTGCGCTCATCGGTGCTTCCTCAGGCTGAACTTGGGCACGTTGCTCACCATTGGAGAAATAGGCAAAAAGCTTCGAGGTTCCGATAAGGACGGGACTACCGCGTAGATCACAGAATGAAATCCCCTTCACAAAGCAGAGGATATTTACCATGACCAAGATCGCTATCGTAACCGGTTCCAGCCGTGGCCTCGGTCGTAACACCGCCCTGAGCATCGCGCGTCAGGGTAGCGATGTGGTTGTCACATATCACAGTCAGGCCGACGCCGCACTGGACGTGGTAGCAGAAGTCGAAGCGCTGGGGCGTAAGGCTGTCGCGCTGCCATTGGACGCCGGCAACGTCACCACTTTCCCTGCCTTCGTACAGCGCCTGCACCAGGCGTTGCGCGAGACCTGGCAGCGTGAAAACTTCGATCACTTGGTCAACAACGCCGGCCACGGGGACATGGCCTCGATTGCCGAAACCACCGAAGCGCAATTCGATGCTCTGGTGAACGTGCATTTCAAAGGCGTGTTCTTCCTCACTCAGGCATTGCTGCCGTTGCTGGCCGATGGAGGTCGTATCGTCAACATTTCTTCGGGGCTGACGCGCGTCTCCTATCACGGCTTCTCCGCCTACTCGGCGGTTAAGGGTGCAGTGGAGGTACTAAGCCTGTACATGGCCAAAGAACTGGGCAGCCGAGGTATTACGGTCAACACTGTGGCTCCGGGAGCAATCGAGACCGATTTTCTGGGCGGTGCAGTGCGCGACATACCGGATCTGAATAAGGTGTTCGCGGACATGACGGCGCTCGGCCGCGTTGGCGTGCCCGACGATATCGGCCCGATGATCGCCAGCCTGCTCGGCGAGCAGAATCGTTGGATCAATGCCCAGCGTATCGAGGTCTCCGGCGGACAGGCGATCTGAGCTGCCTGGCGCGCACATACTAGCGCGAAGCCCTTGGCTGGGTGCCCGAGTGGCAACCTGCTCCTGACCGCAGGACGCGAGCAGAGCATGGTACCGCTCGGCACTGCGGTTGAACCAACGCCTACTGCCAGAGAGAAATGGGTACAGCCTCATTTATGCTGCTCGAGTGGACTGCTCAGATGTTCGCATCAAGGCAATTATCCGTCTTTTCTACAAGCAGCTTGATGAGGCGGATAGCCTTCTCAAGCTCCTCCCGCTTGACCAAGTGAGGCGCTGGCGCACCCGTGCTCTGTACCTTGGATCGATGCACAGCCCGGCCCCGCTTGCTGATCAAAGTATCAAGCGCCTTTCTATTTCCTACCGCATCAGTGCTCATACCGCCCCAGTTGGTGGTGACGTCAACACCGAGGTAGTCCAGAAACAGCTGCTTAGTCTTGGTTGAATCAGGATTGTGAAAACGCTTGAGCTCGTTCTCCAGCTTCTCGGCCATGAAGTCTCCACATCTGCTTCCCTTGATCAGCTTGAGCTGGATCGCCAGCGCTTCGGTGACCCGATCCTCAACATAGGTTTCCCAGGCGGTCAGGGCCATTACTAGGCCCGCACGCTTGAGTACCTCAGCATTGGCCGGTGGTGGGTTGGCATTGAGTGAGTCGAAGTGCTCTAGGAGCTCCTCGGCGTCCTTAATCGAGTACTGGAAAGCTTGCTCTGCTTTTGACATCAAAATCCCTCTCATAGATAACGCGATTTCCGCGTCACTGGCCGCACCCCGGGCAATACTCTAGCTATGTTTAGGTGACTAAATCGACTCAGATCTCCCAGACACATCCCACTCCGGGGCTCCCTCCTTTCCAAGGCGGATAATGGCACTGTAGAATCACCCCTGGAAGAGGCAGGTTCTTCCTCTCGCTCACACGAGGGCGGTTCTGATAATGAACGGTTTCGACCGTTGAGCGCACGCTCACTGATCCCCTGGGGATGTTCAATGTACTCAAATCCTCCTGCCTTCTTCCCCCAATTTCTAAGGAGAGGTACGGGTGAAGGACAAGGTCTGGTTTACCTTCAAGGCGCGCATCCAAGCACATAAGCGCTTGGAGTGGTTGGACTTCCACTCTCAGACACTACTCGTCTGGTATGCCTTCCTCAGTACCGTTCTGTGCGTACTGACCATTCGCTACCCCCACATCCTTGGCTGTGACACCGATGTCATGGCCACCGTGCTTTCCGTTGCTCTGCTCGGGGTATCCCTCGCAGTGACCAACCGCGACTTCCGGGGTCGTGCCATGGCGATGCGCAGTAACTACCTGCAATTGCAGAACCTCTACAACGTGTTGGATGCTCAGAATGCTGCTGGCAATCCTGCCACACCGGCACAGATCAGCCAGTACGCAGACCTTCTGGCCGAATGTGAAAATCACAGAGAGGTCGATGACCGTATTGCCAGGGTGTTCGCCAGCAACCTCAGCAGTCGCCACCCGACAGGCTTCGAGCACAAGTACGCTTACTACTGGCTTACTCTTCGCCTGATTACAACCACGGCGCTCTACGCCCTGCCACTGATCGTGGGCCTTATAGCCTGGGCAATCACATGAGTGCTGCGCGTAGTTTCAACAAACATTTTGCCCGCAAGCCACTGCTGCGGATCTACACCGACAAAATCAAAATATCAGGTGCCATTGGCCTTGATCGTATGCGGCCCGCCAAGCTGGACGAAAACCTGACTGAGGTGCTCGACTTCATCATTCGCAAGGCTCATGAGGGTACGTATCGCTTCACTGCATACAAGGAGAAGCTGATTCTCAAGGGGGCTACCTCCACCCCTCGACAGATCTCGATTCCAACGGCCCGAGACAGGATCGTGTTGCGAGCTTTATGCGACAGTCTTGCGGAAGTCTTTCCTGCAGCAAAGCTATCGCTGCCCCAAGAAGTCATCGATGACCTGAAGGAAGGACTGAAGTCAGGCAAATACGCAGAATATGCCAAGATCGATCTGAAGAATTTCTACCCATCAATTCCCCACTCCTTGATCAAGTCGACGATCTGGAAAAAGGTGCGCAAGCCTCAATTCCGGCACCTGATCGAATCAGCGATCACCACACCGACAGTGCCCGAATCCAAGGGCCGAAAAGACTCGCCCGACTCAACTGTCGGTGTTCCTCAAGGACTCGCCATTTCAAACCTGCTAGCTGAAATCGCCCTTCAGGACATCGATGCAGAGTTCAAGGCCCGTCGACGCATCTGGTACAAGCGCTATGTCGACGACATTCTGATCTTGGCGCCGAAGGGCAAGGCCAAACGCGTGGCTGATGATCTCATTGCGGCCTTGAAAGGCCTTGGGCTTTCGCCCCACGACTTCGGCCCTGAATCCAAGTCGAAAGTGGCGGATCTTACTGAGCCTTTCAGTTTTCTGGGTTACCAGATCGACGGAGATCAGATCAAGATTCGCCACGAGAGCATCCTCAGGTTTGAGTCCTCCCTCGCGAAGATTTTCACCGCCTACCGGCACAAGGTCGCCGCCTCCCACTCGAATACAGACCTACAGCGAGCCAGGGCCTACTGCGAGTGGAAGGTCAACCTGCGGATCACCGGCTGTTTCTTTGAGGGCAAACGACGAGGCTGGGCATCTTACTTTTCCCAGATTACTTCGACGACGCAGCTACGATCGGTCAATCACACCATTCGCAAGCTCACCCAGCGCTTCTCCCTAGAGGGAAAAATTCAGACGAAGTCACTTATCAAGACTTTCTATGAGCTGAAGCGAGGCAAACCTAAGAGCCACTCCTACATTCCCAATCTGGATGATCTCGACATTGGGCAGAAGAGGTCGCTACTGGCGATCTGGATTGGCGACGGTGCGTTGAGCATCTCTGATGCGCGCGCTGAACGGCTCTTTGAAATCAAAGTGACGAAGGCTGTTCGCGAGCTGGAAGAGGATATCGCTCAAGCTTCCTGATACGGGCTATCAGTGAATCACTGCTCTGCTTTGCTCTTAGCTGCATCGAAGCAAGACACCCTGCCCTCGGCGCCCCGGCTCCCCTGGAACTCGCCCATCCAAAGCGCCGGTCTTACTCAAGGAAAGCAGATGAAACAACGGACTGGCTTGGAGGTGTCTAAGAAATCAGGGGCGATTCAGACACTGGACTGGCGTAATCGCCGCAGCTGGCTCGGCTCGATCCGTTTCTACGCAGGCGAACTGTTAGATCCTGCCGTGCGCCGATACCTCGTGCGCAAACGTCCAGAATGCTGGTCAGATGACCTGTCTTGGCTGCCTGACCACGAAGAACTCGCTCCCGCCTTCTGTGATGCGCTGGCGAGCTATTACAGCCATGCGAAAGCGTTCCATGGCTGCCGCCCCGAGAACCCCCGTTCCTACTACGAGCATGGCCTGCAGGGACAGCAGCCTGACCGGATCCAAGCCAGATTTCGAGAGCTGTTCCACGACGTCGCCCCCTATCAACTCCAGAAAGCGATTGATGAGCTGGGCAACCGAAGCACCAGTGAGAAAGGAAAAATCTGGCTGACCGGGGACGATCGCAGAATGCTTGATGATTTCGGACACTACTCGATCAATGGTAGCGAATACCTAATGTCGCTGGCTGCCAGGCTGACCCGGTTTGACCGATATGGAGAGGATTATCGCTGGAGGCTTCGCGATATTGGAGTACCCACCGTGCTTGAGGTGGACATCCCCTTTGCCCTTATCCGCCCCAGACAGAGAGTTGAAGTGGCGAACATGATTTTGTCCGCGTGGGGACAGAACGTGACAGGCAAGCACCTCGGCATGGACTCACCCCCTGCTATGTCATTCATGAGGATATTCCGGCTGGCTGCATCAAGGATCACTACCACCCCGAGCGCATCAGGGACGTCCATCGCGAACCGGGCATGTACGTAAGCAACATAACTTGGTGTGAAATGTGTGCATAGCATCCTTGTCTCCCGCTGCACTAGTAGCTCACAGCCAAGGTAACAGAAGCATACCCTTGGCGTGTTCTCCAGCGCGGTTCATGTGCAAAGAGATCTCCTCAAACTGATGGGTTGCACGCATATCGACGCAGATCAAATAGGAGGCTTGCGCTGTTCAACAGCTCCTGAGGGGGCTTAGGTTGGAGGTTTAGCGTGGTGAGTCAGCGTGGTGTGCGCTATATAAGTCCCATCTCGGCATCCGCACATGGATGCCGTTAGTGGGGAAAGCGCGAGCGCTCAAAGGAAAGCTGCCAGCTTGCGTGCTCAGCACCAAGTTGTCCCGGCAAGCCGGCATGACTATAACTGTGTTACGGTTCTACTCTGCTGCATAAAGGGTGCGTGGAGCGCTCACCCCACTAAAAGGAAGCGCCATCATGCAAGTAGATGTTTACGGATGACGAGATTGACAGCACGTGAAAGTCCTCTCATATAACCCAGGCCACGATGGCGCCATTGCACTAATTCAAGATGGACGTTTGATAATGTCTATCGAAGCGGAAAAAAATTCGAACTATCGGTATTCGTCACTTGCTATTCCGGATGTTCTGGATGCGATCGGTGAGTTAGAAGACGTCCCAGATGTCATTTGCGCTGGGGGGTGGTGGCCTCGCGATCATAATGAGTATCTATATGGCTCGAAAACAAATGTCGGATATCGTGGAGTGTCCGATAACGACGTCATCATAAGCCAAAGACGTTTCCTAAAACGAGATGTGAAGTACTTTTCATCCTCACACGAACGCGCACACTTACTTTGCGCCTTTGGTATGTCTAATTTTCCAAAAGGAACCCCTTGCTATGCATTAGTCTGGGAGGGCGGCCTCGGTGCTTTTTACGAAATTGATTCAGAACTTAACATCACACTGGTTGCCGATGTTCTAGATCAGCCGGGAAATCGCTACGGTTTACTCTATGGCTTGGCAGATCCGACCTTTCCAAAAACTGGAGCGTATCCCCGGCATTCAGATGCAGGGAAACTCATGGCGTTGGCATCATACTCAAAACGGAGCACGCCTTCCGCTGAAGAGAAGAAATTGATTCATTTTCTTCTCGGCGGCCCGTGCCAAGCACTGAGTTCTTATGAGAGCATTGAGAGCGCGCCTCACTTCAATGTGGGTCTGGAAGACCATGAGTTTAGAAACTTTGCAGGGATTTATAGCGATGCGCTATTCGATATCTTCTATCGGTTCGCAAAAACTCACTTGAAGAAAAAGCTTCCACTGATTATTTCCGGTGGATGCGGGTTGAATTGCGACTGGAACACGAAATGGATGGAAACTGGCCTTTTTTCGGAGATATTCGTGCCCCCGGTCGCCAATGATTCCGGCGCCGCCATAGGCACGGCCGTCGATGCGCAGTTCCGCTTTACTGGCAATCCGAAGATCGAATGGGATGTCTATGCTGGATTAGCTTTTGATGCGCTCGACGTGTTCAATACTGAGAGATATGACACCCAAGATGTAGATTCCGCTGTAATTGCCGAGATGCTGGCGAGCGACCTCATCCTCGGATGGGTAAGCGGCCGATACGAAATCGGCCCACGCGCACTTGGCAACAGGTCTATCTTGGCTGCCCCGTTCCGAGATAGCACACGAATTAGACTGAACGAGATCAAGCAGCGCGAACAGTTCCGTCCGATTGCTCCTGTATGCCTCCTGGATGATGCAGAGAGGTTGTTCGGATGTGCACACGAAAGTCCACACATGCTTTTCACTCATCGAGCAACGACGAACGCCCTAGCAGCCGTCACGCATGTGAACGGTACGGCCCGTCTCCAGACCGTCACCTCCAAAACCAACAAAAGACTTTATGACCTGCTTGTCGCGTTTAAAAAACGCACTGGGTACGGGGTATTGTGTAACACGTCTCTGAATTTCAGCGGGAAAGGCTTCATCAACAACATTGCTGATCTTGATGCCTACAGCGTGGAGCATGGATTGGACGGGTTTGTGGTTGAAGGGCGGGCATATCTGCTAAAGGATTCGCAGCGATATCAAACATACAAGGCGGTCGCGGACTCTTCAACTTTGGCGACCCGCTAACCGGGCAGAGCCTAGCGGTAGGTGCGCCGCGCATCACGCTGGAAGGGCATCAGTCAGGTGCTCCAATCCGTTGCATGACTGTTACTGAGTAAGCGAAAAATATGGATTCATACCCTCTGGAATTCGAGGAGGACGATCAGCTGCGATCCACCTTTATCCGAAACCTCACGTTGCATCAACTGGATCGCGCGGAAACTTCGAATGTTGCCGGATCGAACTTGGCTTCGAGTATTCCGAAGAAACTCATACAGTACTGGCACGATCCGCATGATGTGCCGGAAGACGTTCAAGCCTGTATCAACAGTTGGAAGAGGCTTCGCGCGGAGGGCTTTGAGTTTCGGATGTTTAACGATGTATCCGCGGCCGAGTACATTGCTGAGTGGTATGGAGCGCCCGAGCAAGAGGCATTCGCGCGATGCCGACATCCGGCAATGCGCTGTGACTATTTGCGGATGTGTGTCTTGGTTGCAGAAGGTGGACTTTATGTCGATGCAGATGACGTACTGCTTGGAGACAACTGGAGATACCTTTTCCATGACAGCGCACTTAAGGTTCAACCGCTTTGCTACGACATCCCATCTTGTAGCATGGTGCCAGCGCAAGAGATCTGGAGAAGGGATCTATCGACAGTTGAACGCATATTTTATGTCAACAACGATCCAATAGCTGCGCCAGCCCATCACCCCATACTGAAGCGAGCGCTGTCCCGCTCGACTGAGAAGCTTTTAGCCACGGCTCGCTTGCCAGAGATCCAAGAGACGACTGGCCCCGGAAATTTCACCGCGTCGTTAGCCGCGCACGCACGTGACCTGATGATTAAGGGGGCTCCTCTCGACTTTGAGTTGTTAAATAACTGGGAGGCCATTGCGGAAACACGTTGGGAGCTTTCCTACCGTAATGACGCCCGCAACTGGCGCAATATGAACTCCCACTGAGGCGGCTATCTGGAGTAGGAAATTTCGATGAATCTTAGGGACGCTTCGGGCATGTTGCGTGGGATTGCATTTCGGTTTCTACATGCCGTGGTGAGCATTTTTCCGGGGGGGAAAATCTCAGCCTTTGGTACGGGTGAAGGACTGATCAACTCGATTCTAATTATCAACCTTGACCGGCAACCGCGTAGATGGCGCCGCGTGGTCCGAGAACTCCGGCGGTTCCGCACCGCCGACGATGTTTCCCTTGCCTCTATAGCGCGACGTTTCGCTGCAGTGGACGCTCGCGATGGCCGCGCCGTCGCCGCAACAGCTGATGTCGACTCGACATACCGGATTGGTGACCAACTCTACGTCCAGCCAGATGCAAGGCTTGAGGAGTGCTTTCCCGTCAACGAGCCGATAAAAATGACGCGGCAGGAGATAGCTGTAGCGCGGTCGCATGTGGAGGTTTGGAAGACCATTGCACGCGGGACAGACAAATATGTACTAGTTCTCGAGGACGACGTTTGGTTTAAGAGAGGTGCAGCGGCAGCAATATCTTATGGCTGGCGTGCAGCCATTCAACACTGTTGTGCTGAGGGCGGTCCGCGTTTGTTGTACCTATCCTATGAAGATGCTGGGGGAACAGCAGAACGTATTAACCTCTGCGATGCTCTTTTCCGACCGGTACGGGGACTTTGGTTTCTCTCCGGCTACATCTTGTCACGTGAGGGGGCGGAGGCACTGTTACGGGCAATGCCAGTGATTGGTCCTGTGGACATGTGGTTAAACTATCGCTTTGGTGAGCTCGGTGCACTCGCTCTCTCCTCGCCGGTGATATTGCAGCGACAGGACTGCGGTTCGGATAATTCATATTCCGTACTTCCTTACCTAGCGCGAGCGGGGATTATTGATGCAGGCTCAGGCCGTATGGCGCCCGAACGGGCGGGGGCTATGTCGGTGTTGGCCTGGACTAACCGCGGAGAGCATGAAGCGCTCGCAATGGCTCTGTCGATGTTGGGGTTGCGAGTGCGGGTGTTTGATGGTGATGAAGATGCAATTCGACCGCAAGACTTGTTGAAGCTTTTCGATATGTTCGACGCCCTCGTTGACGCTCCACTAGCCCCGGAGGCGATAGAAGCCGCAACCGCAGGGAATGACGTAAAGTTTCTCATAGAAGCGAAAACAGTATTTCGGTCCGAGACTCAGCCGGGAGCTCTACCTTCTTCACGCACCGCGATTCTGTCGTATGACGAGTCAGGCTGTGGATTGTGGGAGCCGATCTGCAGTCTTCTCCGCCTTACCGAGCCCGTGCAGTCTTTCCCTGTTGGAACACCACGTTGCCTGAGGATGTTTCGAGACGGTAGAGCAGAAGGCACGCACCGGATTGATCCTTTGCCTCCTCAGCAGATTTCTTTGCTAGATGAGTCACCTTGGATCCTTCCGGCCAAATATGGGTGGCAGCCGAGAGTATCCTCGAATCGGCCCATACCGCCCGTAGGGGAACTGCTCGTTTTCTCTGAAATGACTACAGAGACGTCGTCTTTTCCCGCGCTCGTCGAGACGTTCCCGGGGAATTTGGTATCGTTTTCGAAGGATGCTCTCGTTCATGATAAGGACGGTGCCCATCTCACAGTCAGCAAGGTCGCCACTGGAACCAAGCAGTACCGCTCGGGAGCCTTCGCGTCAAAACAACGGTTCGGATACGGTCGCTTTGAAGTGGAGATAAAAGCCGCCAGCGGATCTGGCCTTATTACTGGCTTTTTCCTTCACCGAGATACACCAAGGCAAGAGATTGATATAGAACTAGCAGGAGATGATCCTCGAAGCATGCTGGTCAACGTCTACTTCAACCCAGGTGACGATGGCGCAGCAATAAATTTCGGCTATAGGGGGTCGCCTTGCCGTATCGACCTCGGCTTCGATGCTACTTCGGACTTCCATGTTTACACGGTTGACTGGCGACCGGACCGTATCACATGGTCAGTGGACGGCCACATTGTGCATGAGCGCGTAGGGTGGGACCCTACTCCAATTCCACATCTTCCAATGCGACTACACGCAAACCTCTGGGCGCCTCGGTCCGAAGAGCTCGCCGGACGGCTCGATCCGCATGCCCTGCCAGCGACAGCGACCTTCAAAAATGTATCTGTGTGGGCGTGACTCCAATCGTGGTTACACGGTGGTATGCAAAGTGAGGTCAAACCCGCTCGCTGGAACGGCCTTAGGGTTGATTAATATCTCGACACCCCTGTAGGACACGTCAACCGTTCTAATCGCCAGAATTAGGGAGAAAAGAAATGCAAAACAGGTACGGACGACTCGCCTCTTGGATCTATCACCTCGATAAGCCAATTGGCCACTCATTCGGCGATTTGGAGTACTACCAGCAGCGCCTGATGGGGTGTGATGGTCCGATCCTCGAACCTGCGGTTGGCAACGGGCGCATCTTCATACCACTGCTTGAATTGGGCCTGGCCGTAGAAGGCTTTGACGCCTCACAAGACATGCTCGAATACTGTCGCCAGGAGTGCCTCAATCGGCGGCTTCCAATCTCCTTGACCTGCCAAACTTTCGAGCAGTTCAGCTACGATCATCGTTTCGCCGCAATCATCATGCCCGCAGGGTCGTTTCAGTTGATCACGGATACTGCGACGGCGATGACCGTGCTCAAGCGATTTTGGGATCACTTGCAGCCGGGTGGACAGCTGATACTGGACGTTGATCCAATTCAAGGCATCATCGGAGAAGGAAGCTCCGCTCGCAGCTGGGAGGTTGCTGGCAGTGACCTGCTAACGTTGACCTGCCATCGAGCCGAGATCAATTACATCAAGCAAACCACCCTCTCCCACTTGCACTATCAGCACTGGCGAGATGGTAACCTGCAGGGTGCCGAACTCGATCTGTTCCACTTACGGTGGTGGGGCGTCGATGAGTTGGCATTCGCATTGCGAGAAGCGGGCTTTGTGGATGTGGTGGTGTCGGGTAACTACCAGCACGGACGTCAACCCAGTCAGGATGATCACATCATCAGCTTTGAAGCGAGTCGCCCAAGCTGAAGAAAACTGGTCTGTCCTAGGCTGAGAGGCACTGACTGAGGTGGACAATACCCAGCTTAACCCAGCGTAAGGAGCATGTCGCAGCCGTCCGCTTCCGGCCAGAAGCTGCCTGTCAGTCTAAATCGTTTGAACTCAAACATCTAAGTGGCTCTCTGATATCATTCCTTGGCGTACACAGTGAAGAAACGCCCTTCAGCCCTTGGAGGGCGCGTCAATTAGGTCACCCTCAGCGAGGAAGAGCGAAGTAAGGATGCAGAAGAGCTCAGCAAATCCGGCATCGGCTCCAGGCCAATATTACGGATACTCCATACAGCCCACTCGTCAGTGCCTGCGTCTACTCCTAGCTCCTGCGGGCTCAATCGTTGCCCTGGAAGTGCTGGACGATGTCGATGTCGCCCAGCCTGACGACAACGTAACTGCAGAGCAGGTTAAGAGCGGCCTCGCGACCAACCCTATCTCGGACTGGTCAATCGATCTCTGGAAGACCTTCGCCAACTGGATTGATGCGGTTGAAAAAGGCTTCCTTGATCTCTCGTGCACCAGTTTCCACCTGTACGTTGTACAGAAGAAAAAGGGGGAGTTCGCTGACAAGCTGAAGTACGCGCACACGCAGGAAATTGCCCTGAACGTCGTCGCCGAGATCAAGGCTAGGTACGAGGCCGAAGAGCCCACCGGCTGCAAGAGCTACATAGAGAAGTTTCTCTCCTATGAGCTGGAGAAACTGGGGCAACTGATTTGCCGATTCGACTACGAAACCGGTGACAGTGATCCAGTAAAGCCGATCACGGACTACCTTCGGGCTACGGTGCCAGACGTTTTCCTAGAAAACGCCTGTGTTGCGGCCATCGGCTGGGTAAAAAAACGATCTGACGAATTGATCAGCGCAGGTAAGCATCCTGGCATCCAGAGGGATGAATTTACAGACTGGCTTTCAACCTTCAGCTCTGCGATCAACTATGATCATCTGTTGACCTATTCAGCTCCTGCGCCAAAGACGTCGGATGTTGAGTCCAACATCCCTGAATTTCCTGTGATGATGCGTCAACTCGATCTCATCGAAAGAAAATATCGAGATAAGCTTAAAGCTATGACTGACTTCATGCAGACCAAGGCAACCAAAATAAAATGGGCTGAGAAGGGACTAATAGTAGAAGATCAGTTCAAAGATTTTGAAGACAGACTCCTGGATCACTGGGAGCTCAACAGATTAAAGCTCAAGTCGCAGATTGAGCTTACAGATGTAGATAAAGGCCAGGCTCTTTATCTTGAATGCAGTTTACTTACGCCAAAAATCAATGGCAAAGAGATCCCTGAACACTTCACCAATGGCACCTTCCAGTACTTGTCGAACGACAAAGTAATTGGCTGGCACCCTAAGTACAAAGAACTCCTCTAGCACTAAAACCAAACTCGGCGCTAGACAATGGATCAAGAGCTATCGAATGGATAAAGGGATAAGAAGATCCGCTCAAGACCCTGACGAGGACATATACCTAGTCCAAAACCCGGCTCTTGGAGCAGCACTCGTGTGGCGGTTCGTTGAAGCTTATGCACCTAAGGCCGCAGGTAGACTTCCGGCACTGCCGCTTTTATTTATAATTCTCCCGATTATTTATCGAAAAGAGCTGCGGGATGTCGCTGCAAGTACTCAACTTTCTTCCGGGCTGAGACTTTTTGCAGGGAAGTTTAAAAAAGAACAGGAAATCCTGCATGGCATTCAGACTAGGATACTGCTCCTAAAAGAGCTGAGCCTATCGTCAATTTCTATTGCATTACAATGTGGCCTAATCAATATTGATACCAGAACTGCAGAAGCATCATCGTTGCGGCAAAAAGCGCCCAGGATCGATGTCGACGATATCAAACACATGATGAGGTCCGCCGAGAAACTTGGCCACTGGTGCAAAGATCTAACATTGCAGGAAGTGCAGGCAATTTTAAGGATAAAATTCTAATGAAACTCCAGGTTCTCAGACTTATTCTGTGGCCCCGTAATGGGGGGGAAGTATCGCGAATTAAAATTTACTCCAGGAAAAGTCAATATTATCAGTGGATCCTCAAAAGCTGGTAAATCTGCCGTTATCCCTATTATCGACTACTGCCTTGCATCTGACAGCTGCGCCATTCCTGTAGGCACTATCCGCAAAACGTGTGCGTGGTTCGGCATACTTATAGATACTGAAGAAGGCAAGAAGCTAATTGCCAGAGCTGAGCCAGGCGATCAGAAATCGACTAATGATATGTTCATCGTCGAGGGTCAAGAGATTGAGATCCCGGAGAGGGTTGATAGAAAGAATACGACGCGCGACGCAGTAAAAGAGAAGCTAAGTCTCTTATCTGGATTGCCTAATATCGGCTTCGGTGAAGACAGCAGTGAATTTGGATTCAAAACCAGGCCTAGCTTTCGAGACCTGATGGCCTTTAGCTTTCAGCCTCAGAATATCGTGGCCAACCCGGACGTCCTTTTTTACAAGGCGGACAGCTATGGCAACCGTGAAAAGCTGAAAAGCATCTTCCCATTTATTCTTGGGGCAATTGACTCCGATTCGCTGGTAATCGTTTGGGAGCTGAAGGAGCTGCGCAAGCAACTCAAGATACTGCTGGCTGAACAGGCTGCAGTAACGGCTGTTTCCAAACGCTGGCAAGCTGAAGCAAACGTGTTGTTCTATCGCTCCCGCGAGTACGGGCTGATCGACGCCAATGCTCAGCCTCACGGCGAATGGCCGAAGCTGTTGGCCCAACTAGGCCAGGTCGCAATCAAAAGCTCTAGGGACGCATCCCCCACACCTGCAGCGGTAGAGTCCACTACCGCAGTGCTAGCTGCGCTTCGCGCGCGCGAAGCAGTCATCAGCGAAAATCTTTTCGCAGCGAAGCAAAAGCTTGATGAGCTCAGGCAGGTCACACTGGAAGCCGAGTCGTACGCCAACTCCCTTCGCAGTACGGCTCAGCGACTTTCCCTATCAAGCTGGCTCAAGGGGCTGGCTGAGGAAAGCAAGGTTGCGAACCCGCTGGCCTTTCCAACGCTAAATGCTTCGACCCAGCTCGACGAGCTATGTGAAGCACTGGCCAAAATTGAACAGGTGGCTGCAGAGACGCCAGTGGTGTCAGCTTCCATCCAGAGTGAAATCATCCGTCTTCGGGAGCTGATTCGCCAAGACAGTGAGACGCTCATTGCCATTCAAACAGAGATCAAGGGCCTTGAGGCGAAGGACAAGTTGGTCGCGCAGCATGCTCTGAGGATGACGGACATTGACCGTTTCCTGGGCGGCCTTCAGCAATCACTTAACACCTATGCTGAGGCACAGAAGGACTCGGATCTCTCCGAGCGTATTAAAATTCTGCAAGAGCGGATCGGCCTGTTAGAGCCCAAGGTCTCAGACGAGGCCGTTAGGCAAAAGACGGCTCAGATTTTGAACTACATCACCCAAGTCTGTGCCCGCATCACTCCCCACCTCGATGCAGAGTGGGAAGACGCTCAGATCGCCCTCTCGATCCAAGACCTCGCCATCAAGGTTCGTCACGAGGGAAGAGACGATTTCTTGTGGGAGATCGGCAGCGGTGCAAACTGGCTGGCTTATCACATCGCAATGCTTCTGGCCCTGCAGCTCTTCTTCCTCAAGTCTGAAAATCATGCGGTACCTCACCTACTGATTTTTGACCAGCCCAGCCAAGTCTATTTTCCAATCAAGCGTGCGACAAAGCGAAATGATGAGGACTCTGGAGAGGATGAGCCGAGCTTGGATGACGAAGATCGCGACGCTGTCCGCAAGGTCTTTAACGTTCTTGCAAGGGCTGTCAATGGATCACAGGGCCGGCTGCAAATCATCGTTCTTGACCATGCTGGTGGCGAAGTTTGGGATGGCATTGATGGGGTGGTATTATCGGAAGAGTGGCGCGACGGCCTGAGACTTGTCCCCCCACGGTTCGAAACCTGATAACGTGCTGCCTTGAGATCATTGCGAGCCTGGGCATGAGCGGCGTGCAGTTGCAGCCGCTGGCCGATGCACTGCGCGAAGTAGTCCTTGGGCAAAAAATCATTCACGCAGATATGATGAATACGAAATCATTGGTTAGACAAGTTTTGACTTGTGTTTCGAGACGCGGAAAAGGTGCTGGCTCCTTTAAGGATTCGGGAGCCAGCATCGATGCCAAGTGGTAATTCGAGCGTGCGATTGCGGTGCACTTTGGGGATGCGGCCCTTCAGCTACCGCACGCTACAATAACTTCCATGTGTTTTTGTCTCTAAGAGCACAATGATAAAAAATTAAACCACGTTAATGACTAACAGCGTCTTCAACACCGATACCACTGTCACGTCTAAACACTAGAGCCCGCCATTTCTGATCAGCATCTATCCGCCGCCGGTAGAGCAAAGATCCCAACACTAGAAAGAGTGCGCCAAGTGGAACAGAAATTATTCCTGGGTTTTTCAAACTGATCAGCGGACCTTCCAAACCAACCAAGCTTTTTGTTTGCGTGCCAGTAGCGTCAAATTTATCCTTGTTCGCCTGTAGATTTGCGCGCGCCTTGGAAATTTTTGAAGTAAGGGTATCGATATCGTTTTGTTTGAGGTTTGGCTCATCAAGACGCAGTTTTAGCGTCCGAATTTCCTCTGTTAGGTTATTCATAGCTAGCGTAGTAGCTGCTCGAATGGCCAATGGGTATTGCATGTTAGGCGATACAAGTACAAGAGCTATTGCAGTTAACGTTCCACCAAGTACTCCACAGACAACACCAAATATGTTGCAGTGTTTCCAGTAAAGCGTACCTATCAAGGCGGGAAGGTTGGCAGATGCTGCAACGGCATAAGCAAGTGCGACCAACTGTGCCACATTTTGCCCTTTGGCTAACAGACTCACAAAAATAGCAACTGCACCTACAATAACCGCTGCAAGTTTCCCTGCAATCATCTGCTGCCGATCTGTAGCTTCACCCTTTTTGATTGCTCCTACATAGATGTCGTGCGCCAGCGAGGATGCAGCTGCGAGGGTTAACCCTGCAACGACCGCAACAATCGTAGCGAACGCAACTGCAGCTACTAGTCCAAGCAGTATGTTGCCTGATGCCGTAAGTGATCCGCCTCCGAGGAGCTGCGCAAGTAACGGAGCTGCCAGGTTGCCGCCTTTCTCACCAGCGATGATGTTCGGACTTCCCACATAATAAGCCGCAGCGAAGCCCAGGAAAATTATGAGTAAATGACATGCTCCAATCGCAAGCATGGCCCACAGCACAGACTTACGTGCGGTTTGTGCGTCACGAACAGTGAAAAAACGCATGAGAATATGAGGCAATGCAGCGGTACCTAGCGTAAGCGCCAAACCTAACGAAACTTGCTCCATTGGATTTTTCAGGTACAAGCCCGGCTCGAAGAATGTTTTCGTGACGAGCTTTGCATCCTCACCCGTAACAAGTGCGCGACCATCCGCAAGATAATCGAATAGCGTAGTTTGATTTATCAGCGATTCGAAAAAGGCTGCGATATTGAGATGGAATGGCAAAAGCGCTAGAACTGTTAGCCCTGCACAAGCGGTAAGCAACAAGCCAGCCTTGATAATTTGTACCCAAGTTGTTGCCGTCATCCCGCCAAGTGTAACGTATGCGAGCATCAGTACCCCAACGACGATGACGGAAACCTCATACTTCACGCCTAGCAAGGCATAGAGCAAGACCGCGCCACCAACAATTTGGGGAATCATGTAAGCAATTACAATTACCACGCTTGACGTTGCGGCCAGGATCTTAGACATGCGAAAGTCATAACGATACGCAAGTACATCTCCAAATGTATAGCGGCCAAGATTTCGACATGGTTCAGCAACAAATAGAAGAACAGGCATTAATGCTACAAAGAAACCTACAAGGTAAATGATGCCGTCAAACCCATAGAGTGCGATTAGACCTGACACCCCAAGAAACGCCGCGGCAGATAGATAGTCACCAGCAATCGCCAAACCATTCTTAACCCCAGAGATTCCTCCGCCAGCGGTGTAGAAATCACGAGTGCTTTTTCCTTGCTTTGAAGCCAGCCAGGTGATGACTAACGTCAGTAAAATGACCGTCAAAAAAGCAGAAAACGCATGAGGTCTGTATTCTTCTGGTACCAAATCTGCTGCATTTGCATGGGCTGCTATTAGCATAGCGCCACATCCGGAAGTACAGTGTTTAATTATGTTCATGGCCTGCTCCCCAGGTGCTGGCAAACAACTTTATCTGAGCATCAATGCGCTTCATGCGATATGCATAAATCAACGCGAGACCTCCAACAAAGAAATATTGCGACAATGCAAAGGCAGTTCCTATATTAAGCTCTCCGATCAGCGGTAATACATAGATATCTCGAAACCAGCCCGCGCCGATGATAAAAGCAAAATAGTAAGTGAAGAAGACCACGCTGAGCGTTATCAACATTCTATTTTTCTCAGCCATGCACTTTTCGAATGAATCGACTGCTGACGATTTTTCGCTGATCCGCAAATCCGCTTGGAATACTCGATGAACGGTGCTCACGATTGCCAGTCCTCCAGAATTCTGGAATAGATATTTACGCACTCATGAATGCGCTCCACGCTGCACCATTCATCTGTTTGATGCGCACAAGAGGGCTCTCCGGGACCTAGTACAATTGCTGGTACGTCGCCAAATACCTCTCTGAGTACAGGGCCGTCGGTAAAGAAGGCAACGGTGCGTGCCTGTGATTTCTCACCAGTAATTGACTCGACAGTTTCTGTTACCTGGCGAATCCATGGGTTTGAAAGATCGTTCGAAAGTGCCGGAACATCGACATCCGCTGAGAGCTGCACATTATCGCCGATATGGGCTCCAACCTTGCCGCATAAATCGTGATGCGAGATCCCGCATACGGTGCGAATATCGATGGTGAAGGCGGAGATGTCGGGAACTGAGTTGACATTCATGCCTCCCGTGATCGTGCCAACATTCAAGGTCGGCTTGCCGAGCAGTGGATCGACCGGAGTATCAAAGTCGAATTGCCGCAATTTTTGGATCGCATCTACAGTGTGGTAGATAGCGTTTTCACCAAGCTCAGGCATGGCACCGTGCGCAGTTTTCCCGTTTGCTTTGCCTGTTAGCCAGAGTGCGCCTTTGTGGCCAACAACACATCGGTTCGAGGTGGGCTCACCGATGAGCAGTGCACCAACGTCCATGCCAGGCAGGTCAAGCTCACGTAAGCGCTTAGCCCCTTCGCAGCCAGTCTCCTCACCAGCGGTCAGTACGACCAAAACTGGCGGCATAAAACCATTCGTAGCCTTGAACCTTTCCAGCGCGCTAAGGAACGCTGCGATACCGCTTTTCATATCTGAAGAGCCGCGACCGTAAAGACGATCGCCTATCACCTCGCCACCTAATGGCTGTTGGGTCCATGGGGCAGCCCCCAATGGGACTGTGTCGAGATGGCCTGTGAAACACAATCTCGATCCGGACGCCTTAGCGTTCCATGCAAGAAGATTGGACCGTCGCTTATCGATCGATTGGACCAGCGTTGCAAGCCCCAGTGCCTTTAGCGCCAGCTCCAAAGCATCCACGAGCTCGTCTTCATTGCCGGGGGGATTGATCGTATCGGTGCAAACCAGGTGTCGCGTCAATTCTATGGGGTCACGCAGACTTAGGGGCACGATGGGATTCCTTTGTTAGGAAACAAGAAGCCGAACCTAGACATGACGGGACAAACAGCCATGTACTGGTACGTTATTTTTTTTGTACCAGTCGAATCTATACCGGATCGCCAGGTAGGTCAACAGCAAAGCCACAAACGGTCGCAATCGGATACGACCGCATGTGCTCGGCATGAATCGCGCCCTTTTTTTGTCCTAGCGTTTGACTTCACGCATCGTGACGGTGCGTTTTTTGTGTAGATTTGTCCCAGTTCGAGTTAGTGTATGTCTACGTGCCAAGGAACCTGTCGTTCGTCTAACACCCCTCTCGAAAGGGTTGAGCGATCGCAAAAAGTTAGTCGAGGATTTGAATGTTCAAGCTGCAACCCCATGAAATTGCTGAAGGCAAGGCAGAATCGATTCGGCGTGCGATTGAGCAGGCCATCCTGGATGATCGTCTCAAGCCTGGTGAAAGCCTTCCCACTGTGCGCAGCCTTGCCGCTGACCTAGGCGTCAACAAAAACACTGTGGTTGCTGCTTATCGTCAATTACAGACGGCAGGCTTGGTGGTGTCTGATGGGAGACGCGGTTCGATCGTCGCGAACCAGTCTTCGCCCGGCCCATCATCCGAATCCGGCCTCCCTCAGATGATGTCAGTGCGTGACGGCAACCCTGATGTAGCCTTTCTTCCCGACGAGAACGATATTCGCGACGCGTTCTCTCGGATGAATCTGGAGAATCATCTTTATGGTGAGCAGCGGAATAACCCAGAATTCGTGAAATGGGCAGTGGAATGCTTCTCGGCAGACGATGTACCCGTGGATAAGGGCATTTTTGTTTCCGCCGGCGCTCTCGATTTGATCGAGCGCGCCCTCGACGCGGCCGGGCTCGTTCCGGGTGACAAGATTGGTGTAGAGGATCCCGGCTATATGAGTTTGCTAGCCTTGACGCGCTTGATGGGATTTGAACTGGTACCGCTTGCGCTCGATCAGCACGGGATCCTACCAGAAAGCTTGCAGTCAGCGCTCGATGGGGGCGTAAAAGC
The DNA here is from genome assembly GCF_050473265.1 of Pseudomonas pichavaramensis. Classification (NCBI taxonomy): domain Bacteria; kingdom Pseudomonadati; phylum Pseudomonadota; class Gammaproteobacteria; order Pseudomonadales; family Pseudomonadaceae; genus Pseudomonas; species Pseudomonas pichavaramensis. The sequence goes on from NZ_JBJKFJ010000019.1 coordinate 32,892, forward strand.
CGTTTTGTTTAGTAGCCGTGCACAGAATCCAACGGGCGTCTCGACCTCGAAAGAGCGCGCATTGGCACTGAAAGAGATCGCTGCCAATGCCGATGATGTTCTGTTCATAGATGACGATCATTCCAGCCTTCTACAGCTTGCCCCTTACAACCCTTGGCATGTTCGGGATGATGGACCCTGGCTCGTTGTCAGGTCGTTATCCAAATTTTTGGGGCCTGACTATCGACTCGCAGTCTCAACTGGGGACGTTCAGACAGTAGAGAGCCTCGAAAACAGACAGGCTGTTGGAATGGGCTGGGTTAGTACGTTCTTGCAACGTTTGGCTCTGCAGCTTCTCACTAGCCCAGCGATGCGCAGAAAATTCAGCACAGGCGGCGCAGCTTATATCGAGCGCCATACAGCGCTGCTTACTTTGCTGAGGAAAAAGGGTTTTCGCGTGCTTGGAGGTGCAGGGCTTAATCTGTGGTTACCCATCGCCGATGAGCGTGCAGTTGCTGAGCGGCTGTTTGATGCTGGTTGGCTCGTGCGTACGGGGCGTGATTTCTGTGTCGCCCCCCAGTCGGGCATTAGGATCACTTCCTCAAAAATGACTCCGCAACAGAGCATCGTGTTTGTTGACGCACTTCTCGCTGCGCGCCACGCAGTGGCAACGACACTCTCCGCTTGAGCGAGAAGCAATGATCAATGCCACCAAGTACTTTGGTTGGCATTGATCGCCTCGCTCTCCGTGTAGAAAGCTCCCCCCGCCGTGAACCTAAGCTTCGGCCAATGCTTTATTGGCTCGTGCGGCTTGATAAGCGCGAGCAGTTCCGAGACGCTTGGCCGTTATTGGCCCTGCCCGCTCTGTGACCGCGCGCAAGACATTTGAGGGGGCGCTTTTGGGTGAGCCCGCCTGAAATGGCGGTTCCGGATCGTAAGCCATATAGAGTTGTAGCTCCTGGGCTACCGTGTCTCCTCGCAACAGCGAAGCCAGTACCAGCGAACCATCTATCCCGGAAGTCACTCCGCCAGCGCTGACAAATTTCCCGTCAATGACAACACGCTCATCACTTGGGATGGCTCCAAAATACGGGAGTGTTTCCATAGCAGTCCAATGGGTTGTCGCGCGTTTCCCCTCAAGCAGCCCAGCCCCGCCGCACAACAATGCGCCGGTACAAACTGAGAAAACGTACTTTGCGTTTGCTGCTTGCTTTCGGAGAAAAGACAGCACGACCTCATCGTGCATTAAGTCTTCCTGCCCATATCCGCCTGGAACAAGCAGCACGTCGAGTTGTGGAGCCTCATCCAACGTCGTGTCAGCCAGCAACAGCATTCCGAAGAGATCACGAACAGGCTCCTTGTCCTTCCAGATAGTCAAAAAGGTCGAATTTGGCACACGCGCCAACGCTTCGAACGGGCCGGTGAAGTCGCACTGATCCATGTTCGGAAAAATCAGGCCGCCGATAGTCAGGTGGGTTTCGAGTGGAATGGTCATGCTTGCTCCGACATCATCAAGGTTTATGGTACAAAACACCTTATGTACCAGTACAATTATAGGCTATTGTCTTGCCTGTCAATGAATTTTCGCTCGGCAGCACGGCGTACAGATTTCTGGCATGAGGTTTCGCCTCTCAGATCACTCCGCTTTTCGCCCAGTCAAACGCACCCTCGTCAGGTCACCTATGCGTATCCACGTCACGTTCATCGATCGAGTAGGTATCACCCAGGAAGTCCTAGCCCTGCTTTGCGGGCGCAGTTTCAATTTGGATGCAGTGGAGATGGTCCCGCCGAACGTTTACATTGATGCTCCGACGCTTGGTGTCGAGGTGTTGGAAGAGTTGCGAGAGGCCCTTCTCGGGGTGCAGGGCGTGCAGGCAGTGAAAGTGGTCGACCTCCTTCCTGGACAGCGTCGACACTTGCAGCTCGATGCGTTGCTTGCTGCCAGTTCCGACCCGGTGCTGGCGGTGGATGAATGCGGCCATGTTCTGCTGGCCAACCCTGCGCTGATTGCCTTGTGTGGGCGCGAGCCGGCAGGCGAGTCACTGGCCAAGCTGTTCAATGATTCTGATTTGTTGACGTCGCTGATCGAACACGCTTTTCGCTTGCCGATGCGGGAGGTCAGCCTCGGTGGCCAGACCTTGTTGCTCGATGCTATGCCGATCACTGAGGCCGGCGCTTTAATAACGCTCTACCAGCCTAGCCGACTCGTCGGGCGTCTGTCGGCGCTGCGCCATGACCCCGCCGATGGGTTTGATGCGCTGCTCGGTGATTCTCCTTCCATTCATCTACTCAAGGCTCGCGCCCATCGCGTGGGGGTGCTCGATGCACCGCTGCTGATTCAAGGCGAAACTGGCACGGGTAAAGAGTTGGTGGCCCGCGCCTGTCATGCGATCAGCAGTCGGCGTGACGCGCCGTTCCTGGCGTTGAACTGCGCGGCATTGCCAGAGAATCTCGCCGAGAGTGAGCTATTCGGCTACGCCGCGGGCGCCTTCACCGGCGCGCAACGGGGCGGGAAGCTTGGCCTGCTTCAACTGGCCGATCAAGGTACGGTATTCCTCGACGAAATCGGGGAAATGTCGCCGTATCTGCAAGCTAAGCTGCTGCGTTTTCTGAGCGATGGGTGTTTCCGTCGGGTTGGCGGGGATCGAGAGGTCAAGGTCAACGTCAGGATCCTCAGTGCGACACACCGCAACTTGGAAAAAATGGTTAGCGAAGGCGATTTTCGCGAGGACCTGTTCTATCGCCTCAACGTGCTCAATCTGCAGGTGCCGCCGCTGCGCGAGCGCGGCAACGACATCCTGTTGATGGCCCAGCACTTCATGCGGCAGGCCTGTACGCAGATCCAGCGTCCGATTTGCCACTTAGCTCCCAGCACCTTTCCCGCCCTGCTCGGCAATCGCTGGCCGGGCAACGTGCGACAGCTGCAAAACGTGATCTTTCGGGCGGCAGCCATTTGTGAAACCTCTGTGGTGGAACTCGACGATCTGGACATTGCGCGCACGGCGGTGGAGCGCCAGAGCACTGTAGAGGTAACGAGCTTGGAGGAAGCTGTCGCAGGTTTTGAGAAAAACCTCCTTGAGCAGCTGTACAGCAGCTATCCCTCCAGCCGGTTACTGGCGGGGCGTTTGCAGACTTCACACAGTGCGATTGCCATCCGACTGCGCAAGTACGGTATTCCCGGCAGGCCTTGAAGTCTTGGGCAGGGTGTATGGTCGTTGCTCCAAAGAACATTGTGCGCAAATCAATACGCAGTATCGAAACCACGACGAAACCTTTGCGCCCGTCTACCTCGGCTTTCGCTTTCTGCCAGCCCGGATAATGTATTTATTTCAATACGGACAGTTCCAATTAACGACTTAAAAACACCTTAACCATTTGATTTAAAACAATAATTATATTTGGCATTGCCCTTGCATATTCCTCATCGGACGCGCTCGCTACCGGAGTCGAGTCTGCCTACCGCCATCCACCCCCACCGTGGATGAGTCAGAACAATGAGGATTAGATATGAGCGAATTGCGTTTTACTGAAGATCACGAATGGCTGCGTATCGAAGCTGACGGCACTGTCACTGTCGGTGTCACCGCCTTCGCCCAGCAGGCGCTTGGAGATGTAGTATTCGTCCAGGTCCCGGAGTTGGGAAGTTTCAAAGTCGGCGCTGAGGTCTCGGTACTTGAATCCGTCAAAGCCGCTAGCACCATCGGCATGCCACTCGCTGGCGACATCGTCGAAGCAAATTCAAAGCTCATTGATACCCCGGAACTGGTCAACGAAGATCCGTTCGGCGAAGGCTGGTTCTTCCGCTTTCAACCTGCTGAGCCGGCTGCACTTGTACGGATGCTTGACCAGGTCGCCTACAACCAGCTGATCCAAGACCAGGCCGGGGAGTGAGGATGTCCCATGACTGCGCTCCTCGACACCTGTAATGAATTCATCGCTAGCCATATTGGCCCTCGTGCCGATGACGAGCAAGCCATGCTCCTCAATCTCGGTTTTGAATCCCTGGAAGAGCTGACTGCGAGCGTGATTCCGGACAGTATCAAAGGTACCAGCGTGCTCGGTCTCGAGGACGGCCTGAGCGAAGCTGACGCCCTCGCCGCAATCAAAGCCATCGCTGGCGAAAACCAGTTGTTCAAAACCTTCATCGGCCAGGGTTACTACGGTACCTACACGCCGTCGCCGATCCTGCGCAACCTGCTGGAGAACCCGGCCTGGTACACCGCTTACACCCCATACCAACCGGAAATTTCTCAGGGTCGTCTCGAAGCACTGCTGAACTTCCAAACCCTGATCAGCGACCTCACCGGCCTGCCAATCGCCAACGCCTCGCTGCTCGACGAAGCCACCGCTGCTGCTGAAGCGATGACCTTCTGCAAACGCCTGAGCAAGAACAAAGGTAGCCAGGCGTTCTTTGCCTCCGTGCATTGCCACCCGCAGACCCTCGACGTGCTGTGTACCCGTGCCGAGCCGCTGGGGATCGAAGTAGTGGTGGGTGACGAGCGTGATCTGAGCAACGTAACGCCGTTCTTCGGCGCATTGCTGCAATACCCGGCGAGCAATGGTGATCTGTTCGACTATCGCGAGCTGACCGAGCGATTCCACGCCGCCAATGCGCTGGTCGCGGTGGCCGCCGACCTGCTGGCCCTGACCCTTCTGGCCGCGCCGGGCGAATTTGGCGCTGACGTGGCCATCGGCAGCGCGCAACGCTTCGGTGTGCCACTGGGCTTCGGTGGCCCGCACGCCGCGTACTTCTCCACCCAGGAAACGTTCAAGCGTGACATGCCGGGTCGTCTAGTCGGTGTCTCGGTGGATCGCTTCGGCGAGCCGGCGCTGCGCTTGGCGATGCAAACCCGCGAGCAACACATCCGCCGTGAGAAAGCCACTAGCAACATCTGCACCGCACAAGTGCTGCTGGCCAACATTGCCGGCATGTACGCCGTATACCACGGCCCGAAAGGCCTGACGCAGATCGCTCAGCGTGTGCATCACCTCACCGCGATTCTGGCCAAAGGCTTAAGCACTTTGGGTTTGAACGTCGAACAAGTCAATTTCTTCGACACCCTGACGATCAAAACTGGCGGGCAAACCTCATCCTTGCACGTGCGGGCTCATTCACAACAGATCAACCTGCGCGTAGTGGATGCTGAACGTCTGGGCTTGTCTCTCGATGAAACCAGCACCCAGGCCGACGTTGAGAATCTGTGGAGTTTGCTGGCTGAAGGCAGCGCGCTGCCGGACTTCGCCACTCTTGCTGCGAGCGTGCAAAGCACCATCCCAGTGGCCTTGGTGCGCAAATCTCGAATCCTCACTCACCCGGTGTTCAACCGTTATCACTCGGAAACTGAGCTGATGCGCTACCTGCGCAAGTTGGCGGATAAGGACCTGGCATTGGATCGCACCATGATCCCGCTGGGCTCGTGCACCATGAAACTCAACGCTGCCAGTGAAATGATCCCTGTGACCTGGGCAGAGTTCGGCGCCCTGCACCCCTTCGCTCCGGCCGAGCAAAGCGCCGGCTACCAGCAACTGACCAATGAACTGGAAGCGATGCTCTGCGCTACCACCGGTTACGACTCGGTCTCGCTGCAGCCGAACGCAGGTTCCCAAGGCGAATACGCCGGCCTGCTGGCCATCCGCGCCTATCACCGGAGCCGTGGCGAAGACCGTCGCGACATCTGTCTGATCCCGTCGTCTGCCCACGGCACCAACCCGGCCACCGCGCAAATGGCTGGCATGAGAGTCGTGGTGACCGCCTGCGATGCTCTTGGCAACGTCGACATCGAAGACCTGCGCGCCAAGGCCATCGAGCACCGCGAACACCTCGCCGCGCTGATGATCACCTACCCGTCGACCCACGGCGTCTTCGAAGAAGGGATCCGCGAAATCTGCGACATCATTCATGACCACGGCGGTCAGGTGTACATCGACGGCGCCAACATGAATGCCATGGTTGGTCTCTGCGCGCCTGGCAAGTTTGGCGGCGACGTCTCGCATCTGAATCTGCACAAGACTTTCTGCATTCCCCACGGCGGTGGCGGCCCAGGCGTCGGCCCGATTGGCGTCAAGTCGCACCTGACGCCGTTCCTGCCGGGCCACGGCAAGATGAAACGCAAGGAAGGCGCGGTCTGTGCGGCACCGTTCGGCAGCGCGAGCATTCTGCCGATCACCTGGATGTACATCCGCATGATGGGTGGCGCGGGTCTCAAGCGCGCTTCACAGTTGGCAATTCTCAACGCCAACTACATTTCTCGTCAGCTCGAAAAGCACTACCCGGTTCTGTACACCGGTAGCAACGGTCTGGTGGCGCACGAGTGCATCCTGGATCTGCGCCCGCTCAAGGACAGCAGCGGCATCAGCGTCGACGACGTGGCCAAGCGCCTGATCGACTTCGGCTTCCATGCACCGACCATGTCGTTCCCTGTAGCCGGCACGCTGATGATCGAGCCGACCGAAAGTGAATCCAAGGAAGAACTCGACCGCTTCTGCGACGCCATGATCCGTATCCGCGAAGAAATCCGTGCGGTGGAAAACGGCACGCTGGACAAGGACGACAACCCGCTGAAAAACGCCCCGCACACCGCGGCGGAACTGGTTGGCAAGTGGTCGCACCCGTACAGCCGCGAGAAGGCGGTTTACCCGCTCTACACCTTGGTGGACGCCAAATACTGGCCGCCGGTTGGCCGGGTAGACAACGTGTTTGGCGATCGCAACCTGATCTGTGCCTGCCCGTCCATCGCTGACTACGCCTGAAAACAACAGAGGATCACACCATGTTTAGCAAACACGACCAGATCAAAGGCTATGACGACGAACTGCTAGCCGCGATTAATGCCGAGGACGCGCGGCAAGAACATCACATCGAGTTGATCGCCTCGGAAAACTACGCCAGCCGACGGGTGATGGAGGCGCAAGGCAGCGGTCTGACCAACAAGTATGCCGAAGGCTATCCCGGCAAGCGCTATTACGGTGGTTGCGAGCACGTCGACGTGGTCGAACAACTGGCCATCGACCGTGCAAAGCAATTGTTCAGCGCCGATTACGCGAACGTCCAACCGCATTCCGGCAGCCAAGCCAACGCGGCAGTGTTCTTGGCGCTGCTCCAAACCGGTGACACTGTGCTGGGCATGAGCCTGGCCCATGGCGGGCATTTGACCCACGGCGCCAAAGTGAGCTTTTCCGGCAAACTCTACAATGCCAAGGAGTACGGTATCGACGTCCGTACCGGACTGATCGACTACGATGAAGTCGAGCGCTTGGCCGTCGAGCACCAGCCGAAGATGATCATAGCCGGCTTCTCGGCTTACTCCAAAACCCTGGACTTTCCGCGTTTGCGCCAAATTGCCGACAAGGTCGGTGCTTACTTGTTCGTCGACATGGCCCATTTCGCCGGGCTGGTGGCGGTCGGGTTGTACCCGAGTCCGCTGCCTTACGCCGACGTGGTCACCACAACGACCCACAAGACTCTGCGTGGACCGCGCGGTGGCTTGATTCTGGCAAAGTCCAATCCTGACCTGGAGAAAAAACTCAATGCCGCCGTGTTTCCCGGTGGCCAAGGTGGCCCACTGATGCACGTGATCGCGGCCAAAGCCGTGTGCTTCAAGGAGGCGTTGGAGCCGGAGTTCAAATCCTATCAGGAGCAGGTGATCCGCAATGCCCAAGCCATGGCGAACGTATTTATCAAGCGCGGTTATGACGTGGTGTCTGATGGCACCGACAACCATCTGTTCCTGGTTAGCCTGATCCGGCAGCGTCTGACCGGCAAGGACGCCGATGCGGCCCTAGGTCGCGTCGGCATTACCGTGAACAAGAACGCCGTACCCAACGATCCGCAATCGCCGTTTGTGACCTCCGGGTTGCGCATCGGCACGCCAGCGATTACAAGCCGTGGCTTCAAAGAGGCCCAGAGTATCGAAGTGGCTGGCTGGATTTGCGACATTCTCAACCACCTCGGCGATCCTGATGTCGAGGCCCACATCGCCCGACAAGTCGCGGCCTTGTGCAGCGACTTCCCGGTGTATCGCAGCTGAGTTACTGAACTCAATAAGCGCAGGAACGAGCTGATCCGTTCCTGCGCTAGGACTCCATTTGGGAATCATTCGATGCCACGAATCATCAAGCGTGAGGCGGTTAATCCGCTCTCACAAAAATATGTGTCCAACCGAAGATTGCGCCAATTCCTCTAATAAGAAATCGGAGAACAACCATGTCGTTAAGCGTGTTCGACCTGTTCAAAATTGGCATCTGCCCCACCAGCTCCCACACCGTCGGCCCGATGCGCGCCGCCTCGCGCTTTGTCGAAGGCATGCGCGATGAAGGGCTACTAGCGAAAATCACTTGCGTCAAAGTCGAACTTTACGGCTCGCTTGGCGCCACCGGCAAAGGACATGGCAGCGACAAGGCTGTACTGATGGGGCTCGAAGGTGCGTACCCAGACACCGTGAACACCGAAACCGTCGCCTCCCGCCGCCGTTATGAGTTAGTGGAGAGCGTATGAGCACACTACAAAAAACATCCCAAGCGTCCCAAGTGAAAGTGGAGGTAGGGGTTAAATTACGTGGCGCGGAAAAGGTCGCTCGAATTCCGGTAAAAATCATTCCAACCGATGAATTTCCACGTAAGCCGGATTGGATACGAGTACAAATTCCGGTCAGTCCCGAGGTAGAGCGTGTTAAGCAAATTCTTCGTAAGCACAAACTACACAGTGTGTGCGAAGAAGCGTCCTGTCCGAACCTAGGTGAGTGTTTTTCTGGAGGCACGGCAACCTTCATGATCATGGGTGACATCTGCACCCGTCGCTGTCCGTTCTGCGATGTCGGTCATGGTCGCCCAAAGCCCCTAGACGCTGATGAACCCCGCAACTTGGCGATTGCCATTGCTGACCTGCGCCTGAAGTATGTGGTCATTACCTCGGTCGATCGCGATGACTTGCGCGATGGCGGCGCCCAGCACTTTGTCGATTGCCTACGCGAAATCCGTAAGCTATCGCCAGGTGTTCAGCTGGAGACCTTGGTCCCGGATTATCGTGGCCGTATGGACGTCGCCTTGCAGATAACAACCAGTGAGCCACCCGACGTATTCAACCACAACCTCGAGACTGTACCGCGCCTTTATAAAGCGGTACGACCGGGTTCGGATTTCGAGTGGTCCCTAGATCTTTTGAAAAAGTTCAAGCTGCTAGTACCGAATGTACCGACCAAGTCAGGCCTCATGCTGGGGCTTGGGGAAACCAATGAGGAAGTCATTGATGTGATGAGACGCCTACGTGAGCATGACGTTGACATGCTTACCCTTGGCCAGTATCTACAGCCTTCGCGTAATCATTTGCCAGTTCAGCGTTTCGTACATCCGGACGAATTTTCCTGGCTCGCGGATGAAGGTAGCCGGATGGGCTTCGAGAATATTGCATCAGGACCATTGGTGCGCTCGTCCTACCATGCCGATCAACAAGTTGAAAAAACCAGGAATCGATAGCCTGATTTGCTATTTAGTTGTATATATCGGTTGCTGCGACGCTCACAGCCAAGCTACACATGCGAGTGCTGGGGAACCAAAACCGTCGCCCCTGGATACCCGTCACATGAAGTTAATCCTGCTAAGGAAAATTACCTCGCCAACAAATAAACGCGGCTCACATCGACATAAATAATCATCTGCGACAACTTGCCACAGATTGCACGCCTGGATCTCAGGCGCACCCCACCTCAAAGATTAGGCCGTCTGGTGCGGCGGCCTGTCGCACTTGTGGTGTCAAGACACTCTTATCAAACTCAAAACACCTTCGTGACGTGCTTTCTGCCAAGGAAATTTACCACCCCGCCCAACCGCACATTACGTGAACATCTAATACCTTTATGGAAAGAATTTATGTGCACATTATCTAATACGCACATGCACACATACACAATGCAAGATACTTTCTCAATAATTTTCCATCAGGGCTTACTCTATAACTCTGTGTCCGGTAAAAGCAGATTTTATGGGTGCAAGCCATGAAGGAGCTGACTGAAACTGTGGATCTTCTCTACGGCGATGGCATATCCATGCCAGGAGCCAAGGTCTGTCAGGATGAAGCGGTAAGTATCGTCCGTGAACGCTATCCATATGCTGAATATTGCATCGTTACTGATTGACAATGGATAGACTTAGATGTCACACCTACACAAATCGAAGAGCTAACCAGAACAAATCGAAAGCCCGCAGTTATCTACACAGATATCGTGATCTACGATATCTGTCGTCGATGGGATGTCGGCGACTTCGTACACACAAGCTTCCTACATAAATTCGATTTAAATACTCATTGGTAATGGCGTGAGAAAAAACGACTCTAGAAGCTATTGGGGTCAGTAGCTTGGAGTCGGCTCTCATTAAGGCACGATAGCTGCGTTGAGGGGCTCGCTCCCGGTGGCCTAGCCCCCGCCCCTGGCATCATCTCTGGCAGCTATACCAAACCGACGCTTGTAGGCTGCACTGAAGTAGCTAGCACTGCTAAAGCCGACCAAGTACGCGATGCTGGAGACCTTATGTCTCAAGGGGCGCTGACGCAGCATCATCTGTGCGCGCTGGAGTCGCGCTTCCAACAAATATTCCCTTGGAGAACTGCCTTCTAGCTGGAAAAGTTTCTGCATGTAGCGCGCCGATATCCCATTGGCCGCCGCGACGCCGGGGAGTGTCAGATGTTCATCGTCCAGGTGAGCGTGAATGAATTGCTTCAGTCGATGAAGCAGTGCGGACTGCGCCGTGTGTGCACTTCCTCTGAGATCGTTTTGCCCATCGAGCAATAATGCCGTGAGATCGAGCAAGTGCATCATCACCCGCTCGAACTCATGGGCCTGCCATCGACCAAGGTTGGCCCGCACGGTGTCGGCATAGCCGAAGAGGGCTTCGAGAGTTGCACTACCTGGCGCAAAGCCGATACCACAAGCATGCGTCAACCCCGGCAGCTTTGCATCCAACAGCGTGCGGTCGCAGGCAATAAAGGTGGCTGAGAGCGGCTGGCGATAGAGCATCTGGTGCGGACGCGACATGTCGACTAGCACACCATCACCGCGCTGGAGCCGAATCCGATGGCCGCAATGCTCTAACTCGAACTCTCCGCTCGTTACCAGCCCGAGCTCGTAGCGGCTCACACCATCAGAGCTGGCTTGCTTCTCACTTCGCGAACTTGCCGCCTGTGCTCCCTCAAACGCCACGAGCTGGGCGTCGCCACCTACCCTAGCGACGAGATTACCGCGATAGCCTGCGACTCGCGCGCCCTGAAAAGCCTCCTGTCCATGGAGATCGGCAACAACGCGTTCCCACGCGTCGAGCTGCCACACAGTCGGTACGCTTTCGGTGGAGAAAGACAGAATGGGCGATTCGTTGGCCAAGCTAAAAGTCATCACAGCTCATCTCCTGACAGACATTCTGGCCTCATAAAACCTGAGACTTGCGGAGGGAGTCCTGCTTGCGAGCGCACAGTTCGCTGGGGAGCAAGAAAGAGTGCGCGTAGACACAAGTCCACTATCTGCACCATCACTACTATGCAAGGACTATATAACAAGAGACAAGATTTATGAGCCTCCTCTCCAAAGAGCCGCTGCCGCTTGAAGTTGTAGTCACCATTGACGATATGCTGATCTGGGACGGCTCACCACTGCCGCCAGGCTACACACGCGAAGGCATCGTAACCTCACTGATACAAACTCTGGCGAAACACCAGATCGGCGGTGTCTATGGCTTCGCGCATACCTCTCTGCTGGATCAAGATCGCGGACTGAAGGAGTTGCTGGAGCATTGGGTGGACAGCGGTCACCACCTCGGCAATCACACACACTGTCACGCCTGCCTGAATTGGGTGTCTGCCAAAAGCTATTGCGAGGACATCAAGCGCTCAGAAGATGTCATCGGCGACCTGATTGAAAAAGCACCCAGCCGGTACTTCCGCTACGCCATGGACATGACGAGCCCTTCCGAAGCCAAGCGTGGCGAAGTGGAGGACTTTCTCGCGCTCAATGGCTATAGGAATGCGCCCGTCACCGCATGGTTCGGCGATTTTGCATGGATTGTCCCCTACGCCCGCGCCCTGATGAATAAGGACATGGCTAGTGTGCAAGCGCTACGAACGAGCTACGTGAATGCCGCAGTCATGATGCTGCACAACCACTCGAAGATGGCCCGTCGGATCTTCGGTCGCGATATCCCCTACATCTGGCTGATCCATGGCACTGCGATTGCGATGGATGCGATGGATGACATCCTCTCGGCCTTCAAAGACCTCGGGGTTAAATTCGTGACATTGGATCACGCCATGAAAGACGTGGTGCACCGCACCATGCCACCCGTATCGCCGAAATTCTTGAACCACCTCCAACGTTTCGCTCTCACGCAGGACTTTGATCTAGACGGAGTGCCGCTAGAACAAATGCGCGAGGTGTTGGAAGCGTCTCCCATCGCCGGCATGGAGAGCTTTGCCGTTTACGACGACGTGCTTCGTAAGATGTGCGAGCGCGCAGGTGGAACCTTTGAGTGGGATTGGAGTTGATCTAAATGAGACAGGAAATTTGCACACAGCTTCGGCTAGCAACTCGCCCGACAGGGGCACCTGACGAGCGAACTTGGCAGGTGACCCACGAGGCACCTCCTGAGCTCAGCGAAGGCCAGGTTCTCGTACACAACCAGTACGTCTCAGTCGATCCAGCTATGCGTGGTTGGATCGGCACCGCCGAAACGTACACGACTCCGGTCGCGATAGGCGATGTCATGCGCGCACGAGCCGTTGGGCAAGTAATCGCCAGTCGTGACCCTAGCCTACCCGAGGGCACCGCTGTCATCGGATTTCTTGGCGTGCAGAGCCATGCCTTAACCACCCGTGACCAGGTTCGTGTGGTCGATGATTCAGCGGTGCCGCTGATCTATCAGCTGTCTGCCTTAGGTGCTCCAGGAATGACGGCTTTTTTCGGACTGCTAGAAGTAGGCGCCTGCCGACCTGGCGAAACGGTCGTGGTGTCAGCAGCAGCTGGTGCGGTTGGTCAAATGGTGGTCCAGATGGCCCTCATTTTGGGCTGCCATGTGGTTGGCATCGCTGGTGGCGCGAGTAAGTGCGACTTCGTGAAACAGCAACTCGGCGCTGCTGCATGCATCGACTACAAAGCCGGTGACGTGGCGGGCCAATTGCGCGCCGCGTGCCCCGATGGCATCGACGTCTATTTCGACAATGTCGGCGGCGACATCCTCAATACTGCGCTAGCCCAGATCAAGCTGGGCGCGAGAATCGTGGTGTGCGGCGCGATTTCCCAGTACGACAACCTCGGGACGGTGCAGGGGCCAGGCAACTACTTGAATCTCTTGACGCGACGGGCCTCGCTTAAAGGAATGTTGGTCGGTGATTATGAGGAGAAATTTCCCGTTGCTATGGCCGCCATGAGTCGCTGGATTGCACAGAGCCGTCTGGACTGCCAACACCATTGCGTGGAAGGAATTGAGAATTTCCCAGATGCGCTGACTCAGCTCTTTGCGGGACGCAATGTAGGCAAGGTCGTCGTGAAAGTGAACTGAGCCAGTATTGAAAAATGCTTTAGCCCCTATGCACGACAGAAAGCTCGTTGTGTGTAGCACTGCTGTTTTTAACGGTTAGATGTGAATGGGCTGGTCGACGCTAGCCAAACTTTAGCCGCTCGTAAGGGCGGCTCTTTTTAAAATCTGATGATTTTGAGTTTGACGAAGCATTTCGCAAGTTACTTTTTAACGGGACACCAGACCAGCGATCCGATTATCTAACTTGAGAAGCGAAGCACCGTAAAACCAAACCACATAAAGAGTACAGCCTGCGACATGTAGTCTCTACTTCTTCCGAGGCCGGGTAGTCATGGCAATAATAAAAATAGATGATTATCATAAATCGACCACGCACGCGAGTTCATGCGAGTACGTGCATTTATTTTTATACACATACTCTACCTCCAGCTCTTGTGCGGCCCTTTATAGCTATTGCGCCAAAGCACATCCTTGCAGCCACCAATCGAACGCAAGAGCTTTAGAGGCATTCGACACTTCCTAAATACTCACCGCTAAGCCTTTAACTTAACTTGGCATATGCTTAACTAAAAACCAGAGATATTAATAGGGCACTTAACTTCGCCTTACGAACACCTTCGCGTCCAAAAAAGTATAATTAACGATGGGGATATGTGGATGAAAAAAACAAAAAGCCGCTTCCCGCTGCTCAGGCTGAAAGTAGCAATTAGCTTGGCCAGTGTTATGGCCATGCCCGCTTTTGGTGTGAATTTTAAAATTGGCGAAATCGATGGCAGCTTTGACTCAACCGTGACATTAGGTTCTAGTTGGGCTACCAGCGATTCCGACAAGAAACTAATCGGCGATGTTAATGGTGGTCGTGGCCAAGCTTCGGTGGGCGATGATGGTCGGCTTAACTTCAAGAATGGAGAAACTGTCTCCAAAATTTTTAAGGGTCTTCACGATCTAGAGTTGAAGTATGGTGATGGTGGCGTTTTCATCCGTGGAAAATATTGGTATGACTTCGAGCTGAAAGACGAAAGTCGACAGTTCAAAGATATTTATGATCACAACCGGAAAGAAGGCGCACAGTCTTCGGGCGGACAGATTCTGGATGCTTTCGCTTATAAGAATTATTTCATAGGTGATCTGCCCGGCACCGTCCGGCTGGGCCGGCAAGTCGTGAGCTGGGGTGAAAGCACCTTCATTCAAGGCGGCATAAACTCAATCAACCCTATTGATGTCTCCGCTTTCAGAAGGCCCGGCGCGGAAATCAAAGAAGGCCTGATCCCAGTCAATATGTTCTATGTTTCTCAGTCATTGGCAGAAAACCTAACTGCTGAAGCCTTTTATCAACTGGAGTGGGATCAAACCGTAGTTGATAATTGTGGAACTTTCTTCTCTTCCATCGATGTTGTGGCCGATGGCTGCGACAACAACTATGCCGTTGGCTCGCCAGCTATCGCTCCTTTAGAGCCAATTGCTGCTGCTGCGGGTGCTGGGTTCGATATCTCCAGTGAAGGAGTGGTAATCAAGCGCGATGGTGACCGTGATGCTCGTGATAGCGGGCAGTTTGGGATAGCGCTGAGATGGATGCTCGATAATACTGAACTGGGTGCATATTTCATAAACAACCATAGCAACATCCCAAACTTCAGCACGCGAACAGCTAGTGCTTCAGTGCACGCCTCTCTGCCTGGAATTATCGGTAATGCTGAAGCCATTGCTCCAGGAAGCGGTATTGGTTTAGCTCAATCCACAGTCTTGGGTAACAGTAGCTATTTTCTGGAGTACCCAGAAGATATCCAACTCTACGGTCTTAGTTTCTCTACCTCATTGCCTACGGGAACTGCCTGGACTGGAGAGCTTAGTTACCGCCCAAACATGCCGGTTCAACTGAATGGGCCTGACCTGACCTACGCCCTCGTAAACCATATTGCAGGTGGAGCCGTTTCCCCAATCCAGTCGAGCCCAGGCTCGGAAAACCGAGGGTATCGCAGAAAGGAATTTACACAGATCCAAAGCACCTTGACGCACTTCTTTGATCAAGCCCTGATGGCTGATCGGATCATTTTGGTTGGGGAGCTGGGAGCAACATTTATTAGCGGTATGTCATCGGCCAGCCCCACGAGCCTGAACTATGGGCGGGATCCAGTTTATGGCTCCTACAGCATAAATGGTGACAAGCATGGCTTTTACACAAGCCAATCGTGGGGTTATCGAGTACGTACAATATTCGATTACAACGATGTATTCGCTGGCGTGAACCTCAAGCCGAATATCTCCTGGACTCACGACGTGGACGGCTATAGCCCTGGTTTCAATGAGGGATCTAAGGCGATAAGTATTGGAGTTGATGCCGACTATCGCAACACCTACACCACTGGCATTTCATACACAAACTTCTTTGGCGGTGATTACAACACATTAGTTGATCGAGACTTTATCGCAGTTAGTTTTGGCATAACCTTCTGATCCGGACTAAATCATGAAAACAATAAGTAATTTTAGCGCGATTGCTACAGCTCTGTTGCTAGTTTCCTGCAACGCATTGGCTGAGGTTTCTGGAATCGGCCAGAATCTGACACCGGTTGGCGCCGAAGCTGGTGGTAATGCGAGCGGGGAAATCCCAGCCTGGACTGGTGGATTGGCGAAAGACGCCTCTCCAGTCGATGGAAAGGGATTTCTCAGTAATCCATTCAAAAATGAGAAGCCGCTGTTCACTATCACTGCTGCAAACGCTGAACAGTACAAAGACCGGTTGACTCCTGGCCAACTAGCCATGCTGAAGCGCTATCCAGATAGCTATCGCATGCCAGTATATCCAACCCACCGCTCCGCGAGTTTTCCTGACGATTGGCTTGCAGCAACCAAAGCTAACGTTAACTCAGTCACTTTGATTGAAGGCGGTAACGGAGTTAACAACTATCACAAAGGCATCCCTTTCCCTGCCCCCAAGAGCGGAGCGGAGGCGATGTGGAACCATATTACTCACTATGTAAGTAAAGTCCGGAGACAATTTATCCAGGTAACTCCGCAAGTCAACGGAACCTACACACCTGTTGGATTCGATGTAGAAGCGTTTCCGTTCTATGAAATGAAGAACCCGCCTGACAATATCCTCTTCTACTTCAAGCACCGTATTACTTTCCCGGCGCGTCTGGCCGGCGATGTACTGCTCGTGCATGAAACACTCGATCAAGTTCGTGAGCCTCGAATGGCTTGGCTTTATAACTCTGGACAGCGCAGGGTTCGCCGCGCCCCCCAGGTATCTTATGACGGGCCAGGATTTGCATCAGAGGGCCTGACAACTTCCGATAACTTCGATATGTATAACGGAGCGCTTGATCGTTACGACTGGAAGCTAGAGGGCAAGAAGGAGGTTTACATCCCGTATAATAGCTACAAGCTAGATGATCCAAGTCTGAAATATGCTGATATCATCAAGCCTGGCCACTTGAACCCTGATCTTACGCGCTATGAGCTTCATCGCGTTTGGCATGTTGTCGCCACCCTAAAAACTGGAGAGCGCCACATATATGCTAAGCGAGATATCTATATTGATGAAGATACATGGCTTGTCTCGATAGCAGATCACTATGACGGACGAGGTAACCTATGGCGCATGGCAGAAGCTCACGCTCAATACTTCTTTCATAGGCAATTGCCTTGGTACACGGTTGAAAGTGTTCATGACCTAATCAGTGGTCGTTATTTGGCGATGGGTCTGAAAAATGAAGAGCCTAAAGCCTGGGACTTTTCTCCAGACCTCCGTGAGAATGCTTACACACCCGCAGCCTTACGCCAGTCCGGTATTCGTTGATGGCTTGACGGTGGTAATCTCATTACCAAACTCAATTGAATTGATGTCTTTCAATTGGCTGAATGGCCGACCCGTTTTTCAGGCGGCCATTTTGACTTGGATATTGTGGATCAACACCACCGCCGTTACATGCAACGGCTTCAACGTGTACTCATTACTTCCATAGATTAAAAATCTCACTATTTACCATCGTGTTGAGATGCACTACCAGTACCAACACATAGCGAGCAAAAGTATGACTAGCAAAAACAGTCTTTTCGATGTAAGAGGCAAGGTCGCCTTAGTAACCGGAGGTACACGCGGCATTGGCCTGATGATCGCCAAAGGCCTCGTGCAGGCTGGCGTTAAAACTTATGTGGTTTCGCGCAAGGCGGAGGCATGTGCAGAGGCAGAGGCCGAGCTGAAGCAGCATGGAGAAGCGGTAGGTATTCCCGCCGACCTGTCTTCCTCTGAACAGATGAATCTCTTTGCCGAAGAGTTTCTGCTTCGCGAGCCCAAGCTACACATTCTGGTGAACAACGCAGGCGCCACCTGGGGCGCTAAATTCGGTGAATTCCCCGAAAGCGGCTGGGACAAGGTTATGGACATCAACCTTAAGTCCATCTTCTTCCTGACCCAAAAGCTCGGCACTGCACTTCAGGCCGCTGGCACCAGCGAAGACCCAGCTCGTGTCATCAATATCGGTTCGGTCGATGGCCTTACCACCCCTGAGTACGACAACTTTTCGTACTCGGCGAGCAAGGCGGCAGTGCATCATCTGACCCGCCATCTCGCCGCGCATCTTGCTCGCGTCAACATCAATGTGAACGCAATTGCCCCCGGCCCGTTCGAGACCAAGATGATCGAGTTCATGATCAAGGATCACGCCGACGAGCTCACTAAGACCATCCCATGTGGCCGCATTGGTCTGGCTTCTGACATTGCCGGCACTACAATTTTCCTGTCGTCGACGGCTTCGGCCTATATCACCGGCACCGTTATCCCGCTTGATGGCGGCTATTCCACTGCGCGCTGATGGGTCTGTGCCAGCTCTTAGTCAACTGAATTGACCCTAGTTTCGTAGACCCTTCCTGTCCTGGAAGTCATGAATGCCAACAACAACGAATTAACGATGAATTTCGAGTGGGTGTGTGATGGTCGATAAAGTCAAAGTAGAACGGCGTGGCCATGTTCTTTGCATCGGGTTCAACCGCCCCGAGAAGATGAACGCGATGGACATTGATCTCTATCTTGAGCTAGCTGTGGCTTATGGTGTCTTGGATGCAGACCCAACATTGCGCTGTGGACTGCTGTACGGAGAAGGAAAGCATTTCACTGCAGGGCTTGAGCTGGAGCAGTGGGCTGTTCAGTTCACCAAGGGAGGCTTTCCTGATCTGCCACCTGGCACCTGCGATCCTTTCGGCCTCGACCAGTCGCGTCGAGTGAGCAAGCCGATTGTCGTTGCTGCTCACGGGATCTGCTACACGTTGGCGTTGGAGTTGATGCTCGCAGCCGATATTCGGGTTGCGGCTGACAATTGTCGGTTCGGCCAGATCGAAGTCCAACGTGGCTTGTATCCCGTGGGCGGCGCAACTATTCGATTTGCTCAAAATATCGGGTGGGGCAATACGATGCGCTATCTCCTAACTGGAGACGAATTCGGTTCCGATGACGCCTATCGGATGGGGTTAGTTCAGGCGGTCTACCCCATTGGCCAGCAATTTGACGAAGCCATGAAGATCGCTGAGCGGATAGCTCAGCAGGCACCACTGGCGGTGGCAGCAACGATCAAAAATGCTCGGATATCGATTAACGAAGGTGAGCAAATTGCGATGGATCGCCTAATTCCAGATTTGTTGCCGATCCTGAAGAGCGATGATTTCAGGGAGGGAGTTGGCTCTTTCCTGGAGCGCAGAGCCGGGCGCTTCACCGGCAACTAAACACCCTCTGCGAATATGATTGCTGTTTCCCGTTGCCAGCCGAAAGGCTGGCTTTTTATTTCACAATGACTCCAGCACCGAACTTCGATGGACTACGCCACAGCTCGTTGTAGCAGGTCTATCAATAACTTACACGAGCTCATCCTATGCCAGTGCTTTCTGAAATTTGACCCGGCTTCCGTCCGCTTGGCTCTCAAGAGGCTCCTGGAAACTGGTCTTCCCAAGGAGTCAGCTATGGCCAAGTCAAACTCACAAAGTCCGCAGTCGATGTGGCACAACCCCAGACACAGCCGGTCGAACTGCGAGACACCCTCGTTCCCGGCTTCCTCTGCAAGATTACACCGACGGGCCGCAAGGTATTCATCCTTCAGTACCGCACGAACGCCGGCGAGCGCGGTAAGCCCTCACTGGGCCAGTACGGGGAACTGACCGTCAAGCAGGTCGGTTCGCTGGCGCAGGAATGGCTGGCCCAAGTGCGCCGGGGCGGCGATCCGGCAGACCTTGCAGCGCGAGGTGGAACAGGAGCGGTGGACGAGCCTGGATCGCATCATACAGCGTGAGACCGAGGACGATGGCCAGGTACAGATCAAACGCTACAACGAACCGTAGCTACAACGCCAACGCCACCTGCTGTCGACTGCAGCTAGGCCGGGCCAACGAGGTACAGCCCGGCTCCTAGACCATTCATGCCGATGCCGAGAAGACCTTGCGCACCTTGGGCGAGCGCGGCGACGTCATCCTTGCCCGTAACCTGCTGGCGACGCTGCGCGGACGAAAACTGGCGCAGGCTGCGAAGAACATTGCCGCCTAAACAGACCGGAGCATCTACCGGTGTCCGATGGACAGCGTGTAACTGGCATCTACCGGCGTTCCGTCACGCTTTCCAGCGGGCGCTACGCGGTGCTTGACGATCGCATGAGGTTCTCACTGTTGCCGTGGAAGTCTGAAATTGAGCTGCAGTTAGGCTTACACGTTGCAGCCACAACCCATGGCGACATAGTGTCTTGGAGTCTGACCAGAACGCCGAGTCGCTCAATCGGCTGAGCAGGGCCAACAAGTCGCTGTGAAGCACCCCGCTGGAGACAGCGTCATAAACTGATGGCCTCTAGCACAACCGTTACCTGCCGGAATTCGCCAATTCATAGTCTGTGGTCGCCTGTCGTTTTTTGAGGGATATAAGTCATTTACGACACGAATTAGGCCTTCCACAATCTGTACTCGAGATCAAAGCTAGGCCCGTGCAGTCGTGCTTTGAACTATTGACTTGATCAGTAACGAAACAGAGAAAGGAAATAAAGATGAGGCTTAAAAATAAAATTGCATTAATCACCGGAGGCACCAGTGGGATTGGCCTCGCAACCGCCAAACTCTTCCTGGCCGAAGGTGCTCGTGTGGCGGTTACTGGCCGCGATGATTCCGTGTTTGACCGTGTAAAAGCCGAACTCGGCGAAAACGCACTCGTTCTCAAAGGTGATGTTAGGTTGATTACTGACATGCAGGCGGTTGCTGTTCAGATGAAGGAGAAATTTGGCGGTTTGGACGTAGTGTTTGCAAACGCGGGACGAGCATTTCCATCACCTGTCAATGACATCTCGGAGGAACTCTATAACGAGATCATGGACATCAACGTTAAGGGAGTTGTGCTTACACTCCAGGCAACACTACCAATCTTACGAGAAGGTTCTTCATTTATTCTGAACACCTCGTTTACTGCGCAAACTGGTAAGCATGGCATCTCGTTGACTGCAGCAGCGAAGGCAGCCGTGCGATCACTAGCACGTAGCTGGTCCTACGAGTTTCTGGACCGGAAAATTCGGTTTAATGCCATCGCTCCAGGCGCAACGGACACACCTTTGATTAGCAAATGGGGGTTGTCTGAAGAGGTGGTGAGAAACATCAAGCAGGAACTGGCGAAAACGGTTCCGGTTGGTCACATGGGTAAGGCAGAGGATATTGCATACGCAGCGCTCTACCTTGCCAGTGACGAGTCGTCATATGTCGTCGGCACTGAACTTGTTGTTGATGGCGGAGCCTCGCAGCTTTAAGTTTTCATCAAGGGTTATCCAAACTTTCACCGGGTTCCCTCCGTGCTTTTTGCCACGGCGGCATCCGAGGTGCGCTCCATCTATTTATGTGGAGGGGCCAAAATTTAAGGAGAATACCATGAGCAATGATGGAAAAATTAACGACGCTAGCAAAGAGGCGAGTGAAGCAGGTTATTCCCGGCGTGACGCCTTAAGGTTAGGAGGTATGGCCGCGATCGGCGCAGTCGTTGCTGGCGGAGTGTTACTGGGAAATGCCGCTCCAGCGTTTGCGCAGGTTGGTAACACAGGAAAACTTTCACCAACAGGCACACTTTCCCCAAATGAACCTCTCGATATTCTGATTGTAAATTACGACGGCGGCACTCTTCTCGATTTCGCCGGCCCCAGCGAGATTTTTCACCGGCTACAAAATACTAACGTCAGGTATGCGAGCCTGAATGGAGGCAACGTGACCCTCGAATTCGGAGTCGTGTATGGCAATACCGAACGACTGGCCGATATTGAGAAGACTGACTTAATTTTGGTTCCTGGCGGCTCTGACTTATCAGCTCCGATGCAACCCGAGTACCTAACACAGATTCGGCGCTTGGCTGAAGGTGCCAAGCACATTACGTCGGTTTGCAATGGGTCGCTCGTGCTCGCCGCAGCGGGCATTCTTAAAGGCAAGCGAAGTGCCTGCCATTGGGCATTTGTCAATAAGCTGTCTGAATATGGTGCAATTCCGGTTCCGGATCGCTTCGTAGAAGACGACAACGGCCGGTTCATGAGCGGCGGTGGTGTAACTGCTGGCATCGACTTCGCAATTCGCGTGGCCGCGAAGTTGCGTGGTCAAGAGGCCGCCGAGTTCACACAATTGCTGATTGAATACGATCCCGCTCCACCTTACCACGGTCATCCAAGAGATGCGCGGCCAGAAATAGTTGCAAAGGTAGACAAATACCTACCAAACGCCTCTAAGGGGTTGGCAGTTATTCCTGGTGTTCGCTGAGACCTGATAAGCACCGGCTTAAGATTATCAGAAATCTGTTGAGCAAATTAAAACAGAGGCAGGCGAAACTACCCACCTCTAAATATTTACAAGCATCTGCCCCAGAAACCCAGGGAGCAATTCTGAAAACTTTAATCGCCTTCATTTTATTAACTTATGGAGATATAAAAAAGTGCGCCAGATACGTCCATTCATAGCTGCGGCTGCAGTTTATTTTTCCACTTTCATTTTTGTCGGACCTGCGCTTGCAAGTGGACTCAATCCTCAAGCTGAAGCTGCCATCAAAGCCGAGAACGCCCGATGGGCGGAAGCCTATGCCCGCGGTGATTATGAGGCAATAGGTCGCCTCTATACGAAAAATGGTACGCTTTTGCCTCCAGGGGGTAACCGAGTCGTCGGGGCCACGGCAATTGTGGATTTCTTAACTAAAGCATTTCCCGTTACTCAGTCTAACACTGTGTCCTTCAGTAATTACGAATTCTACGGTAACGACCAGGTCATTACTGAAGTATCGGATACTGATATTCGTGATCGCAGTGGGAAGCTTAAATACCGTGGCAAGCAGATACTTATCTTTTTGAAAAAGGACGAAACTTGGAAGCTGCATCGCGACATCTGGAATGAATCTGCTCCATAAACTTAATTTGAGCAGGTCAAACGCAGGCACAACTTCGCTGCTGTCGCGCACGACCTCTAACACCCACCGAATAGTGGCCACCTTGCTTGCAAGTCAACAACCACTATTCGGTGAGGTTCAAAATAAAGAGTGCGATAAATGACCAGCACAGAATTTGAACCAGGTGCCTTTTATAATGATCGTGTCATTATTGACTGTCGTTTCGTGAGTGTGTGTGGGGGGGGGGGTTACCTCGGGCATTGTTGGGAGTATTATTGTTGCTGCTCTTCTTCTCGGTGACCAGATAGCACAAAAACTCCAACTCTACATGGCGTACGATCCTCAACCGCCTTTTGCTTCAGGATCGCCAATGAAGGCCCCTGCAGATCTTGTGAGAATAGTCCGTGCACCAGCACAAGGAATCACTGCCACCGTATGCTCTCTAGAGATAGGAGATTAACCGTGAATATCCTCGTTACTGGAGGCACCGGCCTACTGGGTAGTCGCTTGATTCCTGCTCTAGCAGCTGGCCACCAAGTATATGCACTTGCGCGCTCGGCATCGGCTTGTGGAAAAGTACGACACCTCGGCGCACAGCCGATCGATGGTGACTTAGAAAGTAGCGCGCCACTGGTACTGCCAGCGCTTGATGCTGTGGTGCATGCAGCGGCGCTGTTTCGATTCTCAGGGCCGTCTGAGCCAATTTTTCGTACCAATGTGGATGGCACAGCAAAGCTGCTGGCAGCAGCAGAGAGAGTTGGGGCTGCGCATTTTATTCACATGAGCGCGGCAGGCGTCATCATGGACGAATCGGGCTCCATCGTCCGCCATGCAGATGAGAGTGCTCCGATATATACACGACATTTTTCCGCGTACCTAGCAAGTAAGGCACAGGCTGAGCAAATGGTGCTGACCTCTAACAACCCGACTTTTCGTACTATTGCTCTGCGTCCACCGGCGCTCTGGGGGCCGGGAGATCCGTTTAGCCGCGAGATTCCTCGCGCGATTCAGTCAGGCCGGTTTGCCTTTATCGATCGCGGCAACTATGCGTTCTCTACTTGCCACGTTGACAATGTCGTTGAGGCAGTTCAGTGCGCTCTTAAACGCGGCGAGGGGGGGCGCGCTTACTTTATTTCCGATCAGCAGGTGCAAACCTTCCGTGAGTTCGTCGCGTCCATTGCCAGCGTGCAAGGTCTGTCCGTCGAGGGCTTGCGTTCGATGCCTTATTGGCTGGCGTCGATCGCAGGACGGTTGATGGACACCACTTGGGCCATTCTCCACAGAGACGATGATCCGCCGTTATCCCGTTCTATGGTGCGCATGATCGGTAAAGAGTTTATTGTGAGCGATGCTGCTGCCCGACGGGAGCTGGGCTATGTTGGTATGACCTCGCGGGATGAGGGATTGGTGAGCTATGGGCATTCTCATCCTCTGAGCATTCCACTTTGATGGTGCAATGGTTAGCGATGAGATAGCTGGCCGCCCAGACCAATTGCTGCGCGTTGTACTCCACGGCGCTGCTGGCTAACATTCCATCTCAATTAGAAGCAACTCTTGACAATAGCGCATGCTCGACTGCGTATGCCTGCACAGAATTAAATTGCAAGTCATCAGTCTGCCAAGTAATAGGCCGACTATTAATCAATAGTTACGAACAAGTCTACTCTCTCGACGAACTGACTGCGGTGGATGTCCATACAGTTTAACGAAGGCTCTCCGCATTCGCTCTGGATCGATGAATCCCACAGCTAGAGCGACCTGCTCGATTGGTTCACTACCATTCTGCAGACGCAGTCGTGCCGCTTCAGCGCGCAAACGCTCGACTGCTTTGGCAGGTGTTTCGCCAGTTTCTCGGCGAAATGCTCGTCCAAATTGTCGCAGACTTAAATTTGCTACATCAGCAAGCCGTTCGACAGGCAATGCTTCAGCCAAATGTTCTCGGGCAAAATTTAGAGCAATGCGGATACGATCCGACTCAGGTTCCATTTGAGACATCGCAGAGAATTGTGACTGCCCTCCCGGTCGTCGATACGGAACGACCAAGAGCCTGGAAACATTGCGGGCAATTTCCGACCCCATATCTTTCTCAATCATAGCCAAAGTTAAGTCTATTCCGGCGGCGATGCCTGCAGATGTCCAAACGCGCCCATCCTCTATGTATATGCTATCGCCTTCGGCCTTAACACGAGGAAAGCGCGACTGCAATTGAGAGATATAGCGCCAGTGAGTCGTTGCTCTTCGACCGTCCAACAAGCCGGTTTCTGCAAGCAAAAATGCCCCTGTACAAACGCTTGCGACTCGCAAAGCACTGGCACCCAGTTGTTTGGCTGCGGTGATATTCTCCGGAGTCTGCATTTGGTCAATATCTCCACCCACGAACACTACGGTGTCAAATGCAAGACTTCCGATCGGTTTTGTCTCAATCGGAAAGCCCGCATTACCGATAACACGCCCTCCAGACTGCGAAATGACATGAAGTTCATATGGGCTGCAAGCAACGGCTGTGGCTACTTGATTGAAAGCCGAAAGAGGGCCAGCAAGATCAAGAGCTTCGTAACCATGGCAAATAAAAAATCCAACTCGATGCATGGCGTGCATGACCCCTTAGGATTCAATTTGCGACTCATTTTAAGGGTTATACATATTTTAAGTCAACGACCATTACTAAGGAAAAAACGTCTTTTAAGTCTTTTTTATCTTACTTATCGTTATGGGCATAGGCGCTATCCATAGGACTTCCAGGCAACTGTCGACCACGGCTTCTGGTATAAATGTATATTGCAGGAACAAAAATGACCAAGAGGTTGCTTGAATAGCCGCTTACCATCCGATGTTTGCAGCGATTCACAGGGGCTATGATGACTATGGATATTCGCCAGCTGTTCGAACTGGAAACTTTCTCTTCATTGCTGGCGAAGTAGGCTTTCGATCCGATGGTTCAATTCCGGATAGCGTGGCCGAGCAGACAGAATTTGCCTTGGAGAGAACAAAGAAAATCTTACGTCTGCACGGGCTTACGATGGCCGATCTCGTTAATGTGGTGAGCTATCATGTCAATCTTAAGGATACGATCGATGAGTTTTTACCGGTCAAGGCTCACTATATAGAGCGCCCACTCCCTGCTTGGTCAAGCATTGGGGTGGAGTCGCTAGCTCTTCCCCAACTCAAAATTGAAATTCGAAGCGTTGCTGCTTTTGCAGAAGGTAAGTGACCACAACTACATTCAAGGGAATGTGTAGCACCTGCCGACTCAGAAGCGCCGGCAGTCGCGTATTAAACAAGGCGAGCAGTATTGATGAGAACTGCCTTATTATATCCTTGGCTAAAAGTGGTGCATGCTGCATCGGCGAAGGAGTGGCTACATAGCAAATACCCGCCTCCATGCCATCGCCGCTTGCGATTTATTGAATGCAGGAAAGCTGAAAGTCAGAACTTCTGGAGCACTGGATCTGAACCGGAAGTATTAATAACGCGAGACATCTCAACTTAACCACAGGTAGATTAGGCAAAAAAGCTACCCGCCCAACCACGGTTTGGATGGTCAGTGAAGTCTATGTTCTGTGCCGGATTATGGCTTGCGCATGCAAAGCAAACTGACTACCCCATAAATTCGCACCCTAGCATCTGCCCATCCCTAAGCAGAATCAACACATTGAACACTGCTACAGGACCTTTTCTAACTTTGGCTTAACATTTTCAGATCCGGCCATTAACGCTAGACATGCTGTCCACCGTTAACGTGAATTTCTGCGCCGTTTACATAAGAAGCGCCACCAGTGCAAAGGAAGTAGACGAGCGAGGCTACTTCTTCAGGTTTACCCAGCCGGTTCATTGGGACTAGTCGTTCAACGATCTCCGCAGTGCCCGCGGATAGTATTGAGGTTTCGATTTCTCCGGGTGCGATAGCGTTGACCCTTATGCCATATCGGCCAAAATCAAAGGCCATTTCGCGAGTCAGAGCGGAGAGCGCAGCTTTGGATGTGGAATAAGCCACACCTGCGAATGGGTGCACCCTGGATCCTGCAATAGAGGTAACGTTGATGATGCTGCCTTTTGCAGCTTTCAATTCATCAAACAGCCCCCGCGCAAGAAGGGCTGTTGAAAAAAGATTTACATTGAAGACTTTGATCCAGGTTGCATGGTCGGACTCCAGAACACCCAGGCGTGTCCCCTCAGGCCCCTTGGGCGAAATTCCTGCATTGTTTACCAATGCATTCAAGCGTCCGCCCAATTTATCCCTGATGGCCGCCAGGCTGTCACTGACGCTATCAATATCTTCGAGATCCAGATAAATGTGGTTGAGTAAGCCCTCGGCCCATGGGCATTCAGCGACCCAGTCCTGGCGAGAGGCGGTGAAAATCCTCCACCCAGCGGCTTGAAAGTGTTTGACGGTAGCATGGCCTATGCCACGACTGGCACCGGTCAATAGCAATGTCTTCTCGCCCATACATACATTTACCTATTAGAAAGTTTCGCTTTTTAAGCGGCCTAGGTTAAAAAATCGCGATCTTCAATGCGCGACTTTTTGGCAGGGCGTCATAAGTGGCCATGACTCTCATAGCTGCTTTTATTTGCCGCAAGCATCGGGTGGTCCGCCGGGATCCCAAGCACTTTTTGGCCTCACGTTTCCCTGCGTTGAACCGCCTGAGCGGTGATGAGTGCCCTTCTCCGGGGTGAGGATGGGACAATCTTACCGTTCGGGTTTCGACCTTACCTCTGAGCGCCAGAGGCGTAAACGACCTTTTTCCCTCATTATCGGTCACAGGGTGGCCCACTTACGGCGGCACCACACTGCAGGCTTCTCCCGTCAAAAACTGCTGCGTCGGTGAGCTGGGCCCTGGCCCAGAATCGTAAGTTCGGGAACGACGGCGCATATCTGCTTAGTCATGCAGCGTGACTTCGGCAGACGCATATGAACTGACCTCACAGCTCTACTGCAGTCTCGCCGAGGCTTCATGTTTGGTCACTATTCGCGCTCATGGGTTCTCGACAGGCTTGCAATCCATAGACTTATTTCGTAACACTTGATTTACGTAGCTGCCACCTCAGGCGTCGGCACGGCTAATATCTACCAATCCAAGGAGCGATGGATGCATGTGCGCCCAGCGATAATGAGTGATTCTGAGGGCATCAGTAGAATCGCAAAGGCTACCTTTTCACTGGCTTGCCCAGCAGATACCCCACCAGAGGAACTGGAGCGCTACATCAGCGAAAATCTGACCGCGCACTGTTTTCAGATCGCGTTGGATACGCCAAGCCAAGAGCTACGAGTACTGGAGAAGGCCGGAGATGTCGTGGGTTTCAGTCTGGTCGACTACAAACCAGATCGATTGAACATCCCACTGGCGGATGGCATCCCTGAGCTGAAGCGATGCTATCTCGATTCAAAACACCATGGAACCGGTGCCGCACAACTCCTCTTGACAGCGACTCTTACTGGTATTTCAGATCGTATCCGGCTCACGGTGAATGATCAGAATGCCCGCGCAATAGGCTTCTACCAACGTAATGGATTTTTGACAGTTGGAGAAACCACTTTTCAATGTGGCGATGATATCCATCGAGACTTGGTGATGGTACGTGAACTGTAGGGCCGCGTATTTTGCGTATGCGTTCTAGGAAAACAGATTGCGAGACTCCTGCAGTCAGGCGATCGGTGCCGAGTACCTAGGTCAGGTCGCCGGACGCTCACAATGAGGGTCAAATTGAATGCAAACACGCAGTCAACTGGGATGCAATCTTACGACAGGTCGGCACCGTGGGTATCTACCGAAAACGGATGCGGATTGAGGAAGGTTTTCGGGATGTGAAAAGCCTACGTTTTGGCTTTGCTTTCGACCTGCACCGAACCCGCTGCCCACGACGTATCGAGATCCTGCTGCTGATTGCTGCACTGTCGTGTTATGCGCTGTACTTGGCTGGCCTACAGGCTCACACGACAGGCAAGTCGCGCCATTTTCAGAGCGACAGCGTCAGGCATAAAACTGTGCTGTCGCTCTGGCGTGCAGGCCTTGAATACCTACGGCGCTCGGCCAGCGATTTATACTGTTCGGCCCTTACCAAGATGGAGCTGTTGCTACGTGACGAGGTTCACCGGCAAGCTCGGGCGCTGGAGTAGATTTGTGGGGACTCCTCAGGGTAGAACCCCATCATAATAAGTTCAGTATCACGCATGGATCGCGATATGAAAACAGACCGTCTAGCTAAGCACCTCTTGCGCGACTTCGAGAAGGCCTACGATCTGGATCGAGAAGCGCGAGCAGTACAGAGTCGTGGGGAATTTCTGGCCGCGTTCCCCGTTGATCGCCTGAATCGACTCAAGCGAGACGACTATGTGATTGGCCTACAAAGCCGACCTTCTGCGACAGGGTGGAAGTCAGAACACGCGCTTGGGCTGTGATCCTGGGTGCTACCGCGCTCAAGTTCGGTATCTATTTTGGCAATAAGAAAGGTGAGTCCACCAAGCGATACCACTATTCGAGCAAATTTGGGGTAGATGAAGCCAGTGCATTTCTGGCAGTGCGCTCTGCTCTAGTAAACCTCGTGAGGCTCGGCGGAGCTGAAGAGCTAGATTTTCTGGCGATAGATGCCAATCCGCTGTCGCAGCTGTTCAAAGCTAAGATCCTGAGCCTTTATTTTCCCGAGCGCTTCATCAACGCATGCAGTGATCAACACCTGATTTTAATCGCTAAAGCGCTGGTCTTGGCCAATAACCTTCCCGTGAGTCAGTACCAACACCTCATCATTCAAGTCAAAAAGAGCAATAGCTTGACTCGGACTTGGAGCAATCCCAAATTCACCGCGTTCCTCTATAAGACGATCATACGCCCAGAGCAGATGCAGGACTCAGCTATCCACAAGCCCTCCAAAAAGGCACACCGAAAAGTCAGCTTTGAAGATGTCCAAAGTGAGCGTGACCGCATAGGTAAGGCCTCTGAGGCATTCGCCCGAAAATGGGAAGAAGACCGCCTTGTGGGTGACGACCTGCCTGACTTAGTTGGTGCCATTGTTGACTGCCGGGAACAC
This sequence comes from Pseudomonas pichavaramensis, assembly GCF_050473265.1. Taxonomy (NCBI): domain Bacteria; kingdom Pseudomonadati; phylum Pseudomonadota; class Gammaproteobacteria; order Pseudomonadales; family Pseudomonadaceae; genus Pseudomonas; species Pseudomonas pichavaramensis. The sequence continues at coordinate 62,782 of NZ_JBJKFJ010000019.1, forward strand.
CCAGGATGCGGATACGATTTCATATCCCACTCTGCCCGAAACCAACCGCGGTACATCGAAGTCAAATCCGTGGGAAAAGTCGCTGGAGAGCGTTACCGTTTCTTTCTCTCCGACAATGAGCGCTCTGTTTCTCTGACCAGCGAGCACGCGGATAACAACTCCTTCTACTTGGTCCTTTTCGATGGCCAAGGACAGCCAGCCTCGCTCAAAACAGTGCTCGCTAAGAAAATGTATGAGGATGCAGAAATTCTCCCTGCCGCATATACCGTTCGATTTACTGTGGAGCAGGTTTGAAACTGCTGGTAGCCAGTTCACATATAAACCCAGAGCCAGCTCCCTATAGATTCTGGATGACCAGTTGCAGGCCTGTGACCATCAGCCCTGATCAGGTGGCGCGATAGAACCCTCCAACTCCCAGGCAGCCCTACCAGTGATATTGGACGACCCGGCCAACTCGGTTGGATACAGAGGGGGCGGTGACAGGAGCAGCCTACAGCTGGACGTTCTGATGGCTGGACGAGGCTCAGCATTGTGCAGGCCGCGGTGAGGGCTGGCCATGGTGCAGCGCTATTCGCAATCATCGGACTAGCCTCTGGCGGACCATCTAGTACGGCGAGCGCCAATACCGGGTGGCCATGCCAGGCAGCTGCTGTTGATCCCTACCAGTGGCAGTTAGCTGGCATGCTCAATTTCGGCACTACGTACATCGCTAGCAGCTGACAGCATCTAGATCCAGCGAGCAATGTGTGGGTGCCCTCGCTCTCTTTGTACCCCCGTCCTCATGGGCTAGCACATGGTTCTGGGCAATTGCGCTCGCCTCAATAAGGACATTCAAAGGCCTAAAATGAGGGATAAACGTCGTTCTCGCTCCCAGAGTCCGCAGGTATATTTAATGACACGAACGACATAAACGGAGCAGCTATGCTCACCACGGCATGTTCGCTGCTACCCAGTAGAGCGCTACGACGTATCAATAGATTTGGCGCTTTAACGACTTAAGTATCTCTACTTGGAAACACTCGCGAGTTGTTGTCTAGCGTGGCTAGCATACGAATGTATGCGCCCTGCCTCAGGAAAAGAACACGTCATGCCGCGACCATTGTAGCGATCTAGATCGCGACTCTATTAACCCTAATATAGCTTCGTCTTTCGATAAGTTATTTTTGAGGACTTTGCCATGGCTTTGTATGAAAAACCTATTGCTACTACTGAATACAATGCTGTTATTCAGGCAGCGCAGTCTTATATAGATGGTTATCGCTCCGGAGACATTACTGGCATTGAGAAGGCATTTCACCAAGATGCGATTATGTGGGGCTATAGCGGTGATGATCTGCTTCAAGGTCCGGCGATTCCGGTATTTGCGAGCTTTTTCAATGCACATGGTGCCTCTCCGAATACACGCAGCCGCTTGGATATCTTGGCGATCGCTCCTACGGCAGCAGTTGTTCGCGTTGATATGGAGAATGATGTCATGGGTGCAAGCTTCCACGACTTTCTCTCGCTGCTTAAGATCGACGGTCAGTGGAAAATTATCTCTAAAATATTCCAACGGTACGCCTAAATATATCTGTAATCTAGACGGATTTCGTCTTGCCGGAAATTTGGAGTAAAATTTACCCCATCGGTCGGATTGGCTCAGCAGCCTCATTTCTATATTGAAGTTGCGTAAGCGATTCGACCTGATGCGTACATATCAAAATGGTTGTCGCACGACAGTAGATGCAGGACCGCCAGGCGAGATTCCATTCTATGTGATGCTTGAGAGTAGTGCGAAGCTGAATTGCGCTAACGCTGAAGCGCAATATCTCAATCCAGATAAAATTATATTAGTGCCGCATGGGACAGCCCACAGCCTGCATTGTATATGTCATACGAAGATAATAAGCGGCCGCCTGTACGTCGCAAGCCCGCACGAGAGGATTGTCTCTAAATATCTGCCTGAAAGGCTGGTGGTATGAAAACCTGATGTTCCGAGCGCAACAGCTACTAAGCTAGATAATAGTTAAAGTAAAGTATAATACGGATGACCAACTGGTCATCGGTGGTCCTGGATCCTCTTGCACCGGTCTTGTTTGTGGTATCGTTTTGTGCTGTGAGTCAATCAGAGAGACCTCCCATTGGGCTTGTAGCAGCCGCTGGATGTAAATAATTAGCCCCTGTGATTGAGTCTCTGTTAGTAGAGCCTTTTAAGTCTTGGACGCTTCGGAGTCTCACGGCCAACGTTGCTCCAACGTTTCAAGAGTACAGTTGGTTGATCGCCGATGGTTCTGTTGATGGATATTCGAATGGCACTTGCGGCAAACGAACTTAAGAAGGCAAAAGCTCCTGTTGCTGCAGTTTCTCGAGCTATTGGCTACAGGTCCGTTACCGCGTTTAGAAGGGCTTTACCAAACATTTTGGTATGACATCAACTACGTAGAGAGACTCTGTGGCACGGAATTTATGAGTCCAGAGTAGATAAACCTAGCTATCCATTCGACTTTCGTGACGGGCATGCTGTGGAGAATATCCGTGCAGACGAACAAAGGCTCTGCGCATCCGCTCTGGGTCGGTAAAGCCCACAGCTTTGACAATTTGCTCAATCGGTTTGCAACCTTCTTGTAGGCGCAAACACGCGGCTTCAACGCGCAAGCGCTCTACTACTTTAGCCGGTGTTGCACCGGTTTCCCTACGAAATGCACGACTAAATTACCGTAGGCTTAGTCTCGCAGCACCAGCGAGTCTCTCAATTGGTAACGACTCGGTTAGATGCTCTCTTGCAAATTTTAGCGCAATACAAATGCGGTCTGACTCTGACTCCATTTGTGACATCGCCGAAAATTGCGACTGGCCTCCAGGGCGCCGGTATGGAACGACTAATCATCTGGAGACATCACGCGCTACCGTAGCACCCATATCTTTTTCGATGATGGCGAGTGCTAAGTCGATTCCAGAGGCTATACCCGCTGAGGTCCAGACACCTCTGTCCTCTATATAGATATTGTCTCCCTCGATATTGATACGAGGAAATTGCGATTGCAGTTCGCTGATGTGATACCAGTGTGTGGTTGCACGTCGATCATTCAATAAGCCAATTTCTGCAAGCAAGAATGCGCCGGTACAAACGCTAGCGACTCTAGATATTTTTAAAGCTAATTGCTTGGCAGTGGTGATGTGCTCAACCGTCCGCATTGGCTCAATTTCACCACCTACAAAAACCACGGTGTCGAATGTCTCATTGCCAATCGGAGCGGTCTCGACCGGGAGGCCTGAGTATCCTATAACCGGGCCGCCAGCGCATGCCACGACATGAAGCTCATACGGCTTATGTCCAATGGCTTTTGTCACCAGATTGAGCAGATAGTGACCCTGTAAGGTCGAGGGCATCGTGGCCTTGGCAAACGAAAAAACCAACGCGGTACATGGTGGTGGCTCGGTTCCAGCTTTTTTAAGCCTCAGATTACCGAGAGCCTCTGTTCCTGTCTGCCCCTAGCCAGAAACAGGCAGCAACCGATCTCTGGAGTCAGTCGGACGTGGCTACGAAATCAGAAGCAATTCACCCATCCATACCGCGTACGGCTGTTTCTACGATTCAACCCTTCATAGAATACCTAGGGGCGACCGAATCATTATGGACGAGACAACGGCATTTGTCTAAACACACACATGAATCTAAAAGGAATTTATATGCTAATCCCTATCTCAGAAATATTAAACAATGACGATCATTATGCTTTTAAGGCAAGCTGTGAAAGCGCCCTAGGGTATCAGTTAAGAAAAGTAGTACATATTACCAAAGAGGTCGAGAAGGGGCTGGATGACCAAGCAAGCGGTCCATACTGGTACGTAACTGACGACAAACTTTCTTATAGTCTAGATGCGCTAATTCATAATCTATCTATACTCACTGAGTACTACCACGGGTGGGTGTTGTTCTCCTACATTGGATCAATTTCTCATGGCAAGGCTAAGTATCAGGCGCTAAAAAAAGATGAAAAGCTCGGCAGCGAAATTGATAAAATATTCAAGCTAAATTCTATCGGGATTCTGAGTTCACCTCAGAAATATCGTGGTGATTTTTATGAGGACTGCAAAAAGGCGTTTCTGAAAGCTTATGATTTCCTGCTTGTTGGAAAATTTTATGAGATCTATGTGCTGAATAATTATTTAAAGCACAATACCGCCGCTATGTCATACGCTCCCAAGGTGATTGTAGACGGCCACGAAGTATCGATCCCATATATATACATAGGAAAGCCTAATGATTGTCTTTTGAATCCTTCGGTATTCAAAAGCCTAATTGATCACGAGCTTGACGGTCACGGAAAAATAGCCGGCGTCAAAGATGACTACTTTGTAAATATCATTAACGACACAGCCCGCCCGCTATGCGAATTTGGCGGCTATAAAGTTTACGCCATTAATGGTTTAGATTATCAAAAAAGCAGTTCGCATGTTGGGTTATCCATTGAGTCTATCGTGCAGATGGCTCACGAGCTTGTTTCGAACATAGTCAAGATATTCATCGAGGATTCGGTGGGTGATCTAGCTCGGAAGTTGCATCTGAGCCAATTGCTTGATGAGATTGCCATCCGATCTCCCAAAACGCTTAGCAAATTGATAGCGCCTTAAGGTTTGAGGTTTGAGGTTTGAGGTTTGAGGTTTTTGAATTAAAGTTGCTTGGCGATGTGTATATACCTCTATTCGACATTTCTGCCAGGCAGGCTAAGATTCTTGACGCATAGTGCAGTCAATTGATACCCGACCGGCGCGAGGCATTGAAAGGCTGAATAGGCAGTGAGAGACCAAGGCAAGAGAAGCGGATAGAAAATTTCTGAATCGTTATTTTTGGAACGTTTTTAATAAGCTCGAAGCTGACGCCCTGCTATTCAATAGGTGCCTCCCGGCCTCACTGGGCAAGTCACGCACTTAGCCCTCCAGCTTCAGACCAAACCAATACCACACCCATTAACACCCATTTCAGGGTGGCGGATTGATTGCCTGGAAAATAAGGCTGGACGCGAAAAATCGTGCTAGCCGCAACGCCCGAGGTGCAGCCCCAGATCGTGGAATTCGACCGCGAACAGAACCGTGCTAGGTTGATGGATGCCCCCCAAACTGACCGAAGCCAGGCGCCCCTCCACCCCAACACAAATACCCAGAAAACAGCGATCTAATTTGTTACGCCCTTGACGCCCGGAAAAATCCGCCTATGTTTGAGCACTGAGAAAGCCAGACAGCACAGGGCCTACGCCACGTGTCGGTTTGAACCTTGAGGTAGCAGCCTACAGATGCGATGAGTTAGGTCGTATCCCCCCGGCTCCACCAAATAAGCCCTGAAACCCGTCTAAAACGCGGGTTTCAGGCAAGATTTGATGGCACTGGATTTCACACAGTCCAACTGTGAATCCAAATAGGTATGCCATCATGTCCAAGCGTCAAAGCAAAACTGGTGTTCAACACCTGGTCTATCAAGCCAAAACCGGCTTCCAGTACTACTTCACCTTCCCGAGCTATATCGGCAATCACCCGCAGTTGCCCGCACAGATTCGTTGGTCACTCGGCCATGATGAAGCGCTCGCACGTGATCTCGCCCAATACCTCAACCCACGCTTCGAAGATCTGCTTAGGCGCAGCAGCGCAGCCACGATTGAGCTCGACCCTGAGGGCTTTCTGTTAAACCTGGCCATTGTTCACGCCGAAATCAGCCGTTTTACCGAAAGCCACCTGAAAATCTGGGCGCTCCGCCCTGCACCTGCCGTACTGGCCAACTCTGACCTCAGCGCCGGGCACGAGCGCCTTATGAGAGAGTGCCAAGAGCACACCGTGCTCTATTGCAATGAACCGGGCGGTGAAATCCACTTCGCCTTATATCCGAGCGAAGCCCTGCGCCAAGCCCTCAAATTCGGTTTCACCCGCTTCGACTGGCCGCTCAGCACTAACGACCCAGTTACCGCCAACGCGGCTGCCGCTTACATCTACAGCGCCATCACAGTGCTGGAAATGGGGTAGAACCCCAACCAAGCGCGTCCAGAGCAAGGGCATCAGGGTTCCGAGCAACTGGTGTCCGAACGATGAGCAAGCTGTTCGGAACGCTATCGATGGTAAGCGCCAGGACAAGGTCCTAGCCGAGTGGGACCGGCGCACCAAGCAACGCTTCGGGGTGGTCGTTCCGACAGACATCAGCGAGGCCCAGTTTCGCAAACTGCCCAGTGTGCAACGCTTTATAGAGCAGCAACTGAAAGACGCTCCGTGCACCGGCGGAAATGCCTACTTCTCCGCAGCACAGTTCAAAGTCCGCTGCCTCGATCCAGAGTTAGTTAAGCAGCGCAAGGATCTGGCCGAAACATTCACTGCACCAGTTGCTGACCTTGC
>NZ_JBJKFJ010000020.1:0-63983 GCF_050473265.1 Pseudomonas pichavaramensis
CTCACAGCTGTCTACCTCTACACCGCTTAGCGACGAGAAGAATGCTGGGAGGGCAACGGAAAGCCTATCTAGAGATGACAGTGCCTTGACGATTACGGGTATCGGAACGGGGTATTTTGTGTCGTAGTAGAAAGCCAGAGGCATACTGACTTCGTACAAGCTCGAGAGGCTTCCGTTACTCAAAGCATTACTCCTATTAATTTTTGTTCGCGATTGGGTCGATGCTCAGCCTTAAGGTGCAACACTGCAGCACCTGACTGCATCGAGAACTGACCAGATTACTGCCCCATTATCTGGCGATATCGGCGCTGGTATTCCTCGTAGGACAGGCCGGTTTCGTTCTGCAGCTGTTGGAGCTGCTGTTGCTGCCATTGGTCTTTTGACAGGGCGCCCGATAGCGAGGCGGGTGCTTGAGTGTTAACGGGTTTGGCCTGCGCGGCTTCGTTGAGGTTTCCGATGCACTGGTAGGTGTGTACGACCTGGCCGGCCACGCAGGTCCCGAATCCGTCACGCTGATGGCAGTTCTGTGTCATGCCGCCGAACGCCTCGGCGTCGCTGTAGCCCCACACGCGGCACTTCGACTTTGCGATCGATTGGGCCTGAGCGGGGTTCACCACTGGGGATTCGAACTGGCGGAAGTCATAGGCCATGTCGACCGTACCATCGGCGCGGCTACCGCCCATCGCATAGAAGTCTTTCTTGGTCGCACAGCCGGTAATCGTAATAGCAGCGATCAGCGCCAGCAGGGCCTTGGTTGCGAGTGACGCGATGTTTTGATGGGAGTTGTGCATTCCGACCTCCATGCCTGAAAAGTTGCATAGTGCCACCATGATGGCCGCGCTGACTATACGACTAGGGGATAGGTGGGCGACGGGTGGGAAGTCACTGGCTTGAGGCCTGTCTTCTCCAGAAACTGCCCGCTTCCATGTCCAGCCAAAGGATATCGCTACCTAGCTTCAGCGGTTTGAAGCCGATCTTGTCGAAGTACAAGGCAGTGGCATTCAAATCCTTGGCAGTCGCAAGGCTGATATCGGGGATGACAACGCCCATGGGAAGGAACGCGCGAGAGACGCCAGAGCTCAGCCCAATCAACGCTGCTCGCAGAGCGCCCAGCTCAGCCGTAGTGCCTCTGTAGGGCGGCTCGAAAGAGAAGTGCGAGATCATGAGGCAGTCTTGATTCACACCGTAACTCATTCTACCCAGGTCTTCTTGAAGAGCTTCGTAGATCGTAATGGCGTCGTGGCTCGCATTGTCCGCAATCTCCTCAGGATCAAATCCTAGATTGAGCGCAACGTCGAAGCGCATGAAGTCAATGTGAATAGTTCCTACCTGAAGTTCCTCATCATCGTCATCGCCGCGACCTAGTTCGGCCATTACCGCTATGCGGTATGTCCTGACGAGATCCAGCTCTGGATCCTCCCACTGATCTGCTCTGAGACTAAAGTCGGCAGTAACCGCGAGACGGGTGATCGGAATCAGGGGATCTTCAGAATTCATGGCCAACGTCTTAGTGCATCAGCTTGGGAAGACCTGGAGATTACCAGTGCTTACAGCAGGGTGGCGATATGGAATTGGAGGCGCTTTCACGATGACCACGAACGCTAAAAAAGGGTGGTCAAAAAGTGATCGACTGGGCAGGGCGAGCAGGGGTACTTTCGGTTTTAGGTATACGCTTTGGTATATGGGTGTGGCTTTGTAGCTGGCTAATCCAGTAAAAGAGGTGCTTGTGGCTTTCAGTTCGAGTCCGGCTTCGGCACCATTCATCTGTTTATATCTGTCTCTATAAGTCTACGAAACCCATCTAAACCGGCACTCTTGGCCGGTTTTGTTGTTTATGGGTGCCTATTCTTATCTGGATGTATGCCCCCGTCTTAGGGATATGTTTGGGTGTACCTTGGCTCGAATTGAACGGATCTCCATGGCCAGTATGTATTCGGCTAGAGTCTCTGCCGTGGCAGCGGAGGAGCTATGAGAATCACATCAGGGACATTTGGCATCAAAGGTTCGGCGTTCATCGGTGGCGGCAGGTTCCATGTCGAGTCGTCTAAAAAGGCGAGCTATTCACCCGAGCAGATTCTCCGGCTTGAGGCCGGTGAGGTTTCCGAAAAGCAGTTCCATATCGGCCGGGCAGTCATAGGTGCTGCCAGCTTTGGCCTGTTATTCATGCTGGTGGCTGGCCCCATAGGCGCGTTGGCTGGAGTAATCATCGGCGCGCTCGGCGGTTTCGCTTCAGAGAAGCACAACGCAGCAGAGATCGAGTTTGTCGATGGCAATTCGGTGCGGCTCATCTGCACCGATCGAGCACTCAACAAGCTGATCAAGTTCAAGGGATGAGCCCGCAAGAACACACAACCCGCTTCGGCGGTTTTTTTGTTGCCTGGAGAAGGGGGCATCGATGATCAAGGTGTTGAGCGACAAGCATCGAGTCTGCTGCCTGGACCTCACGGTTGGCCAAGTGTGCTGGCTCGTCCTGATGGCAATGTGATTGATGATACGAGCCGTCTTCGGCCCGAATTGAACGAACAACTCAGGCGCGCTTGTCATCTTTCTTTCGCCGCTCCGTCATATCGCTGCCACCGCAATTGGTTGCAATCGCAGCAAACGCCTGGAGGGTGCTGCGATGCAGATATGCGTGATAGGAGCGGGATATGTAGGTCTGGTGACGGCGACCTGTTTTGCCGAGATGGGCAACCAGGTGGTCTGCGTCGAGCGCGACCCGCAACGTGTTGCGAGGCTCTCGCAAGGCGAGGTGCCGATCTATGAGCCTGGGCTGGAGACAATGCTCAAAGCGCAGTTGGCAGCTGGCCAGCTCGGTTTCACGTCGCAGCTCAAAGCAGGAATTCGCCGTGCCGAGGTCATTTTCATCGCGGTGGGCACACCCAGCGGCGAGGACGGTTCGGCCGATCTGAGCCATGTTCTGGCTGTCGCGGACGAGCTCGGCGAAAAACTCGATCATGCTTGCCTGATCGTGGATAAATCCACCGTGCCGGTAGGCACCGCTGAACGGGTGGCACAGCGCATCAACGCGGGCTTGGTACGACGTGCAAAGCGTGTGCGGGTGACCGTCGCCAGCAATCCGGAGTTTCTCAAGGAAGGCTCTGCGGTGGAGGATTTCATGCGCCCTGACAGGGTGATCGTCGGTTGCGATGAGGAGAAAGGAAGAGAGACCCTGCGCCGGCTGTATGCGCCGTTTCTACGCAACCACGACCGCCTGCTGTGCATGGGCGTACGTGCTGCGGAGTTCAGCAAGTACGCGGCCAATGCCTTTCTGGCGACGAAGATTTCCTTCATCAACGAGATGGCCGGAATCTGCGCACGCCTGGGCGTCGACGTCGAGGAGGTCCGCCGCGGCATCGGCAGTGACCGGCGTATCGGCACGCATTTCATCTATGCCGGTTGCGGTTATGGCGGCTCGTGCTTTCCCAAGGACGTGAAGGCGCTGATCCGCACGGCTGAGCACGAAGGCATCGAGCCGGGCATTCTGCGCGCAGTCGAGGCGCGCAATGCGTTGCAGAAGACCTTGTTGTTCCAGGCCTTGCGCGAGCATTTCAATGGTCATTTCCAGGGACGCGTGGTCGCGCTCTGGGGCCTGGCGTTCAAACCAGGCACCGACGACCTGCGTGAAGCGCCAAGTCTGGTGTTGCTGGACGCGTTGCTGGCTGCCGGTGCGCGAGTGCAGGCCTGCGACCCGGTCGCCAATGTCGGCGTCGCGGCGCGCTATGCGGCCGCGATCGAAGCGGGTCAACTGCTGCTGAGCGAGTCGCCGTACGCTGCCGCCCAGGGAGCGGACGCGCTGGTGTTGGTCACGGAGTGGAAGCAGTTCCGTCAACCGGACTTCCCGCGTATTCGCGGTGCGATGCGCATGCCGGTACTGTTCGACGGGCGCAATATCTACGATGCGCAGCAACTGGCTGAACAGGGCTTTCTGTACCGTGGCATCGGTCGGCCAGCAGTCGGCAGTTGTAAGGCTAGCGCGGCTTGATAGACTGAGCGCGCCATTCATCCTCCATCAGGGAGTCCCATGATCAAGAAATGCCTGTTCCCCGCCGCCGGTTACGGTACCCGCTTTCTGCCTGCCACCAAGGCTATGCCGAAGGAAATGTTGCCGGTGGTGAACAAGCCACTGATTCAGTATGGGGTCGAAGAGGCACTCGAGGCCGGTCTCAATCAGATTTCGATCGTTACCGGTCGCGGCAAACGCGCGCTGGAAGACCACTTCGACGTCAGCTACGAGCTCGAGCACCAGATCAAGGGCACCGACAAGGAGAAGTATCTGGTCGGTATTCGCCGTCTGATCGACGAGTGCAGCTTCTCTTACACCCGTCAGGTTGAAATGAAGGGGCTGGGGCACGCGATCCTGTGCGGTCAGCCGCTGATCGGTGATGAGCCGTTCGCCGTGGTGCTGGCCGACGACCTGTGTCTGAACCTGGAAGGCGACAGCGTACTGGCGCAGATGGTCAAGCTGTACAACCAGTTCCGCTGCTCCATCGTCGCGATTCAGGAAGTGCCGAAGGACGAAACCTACAAGTACGGTGTGATCGATGGCGAGATGATTCGCGACGACATCTACCGCGTCAGCAACATGGTGGAGAAGCCCAAGCCGGAAGACGCTCCCACTAACCTGGCGATCATCGGCCGCTACATCCTTACCCCGGATATCTTCGACCTGATTCGCAGCACTCCGCCGGGCAAGGGCGGCGAGATCCAGATCACCGACGCGCTGATGCGCCAAGCCCAGCAGGGTTGTGTGATGGCCTACAAATTCAAGGGCCAGCGTTTCGACTGCGGCAGCGCAGAGGGCTACATCGAGGCGACCAACTTCTGCTTCGAGAATCTGTACAAGACCGGCAAGGCGTTCTGATACGCAGGCCGATCGACAAGACGCCACCTTCGGGTGGCGTCTTGCTGTTCAGGGGATCGGCATCTGCTCCGAGCCCGGCCCCAGCGGCTGGCCGTAGCTGAACTCCACGTAGTTGCCAGCCGGATCGCGCAGGCCACAGTAGTAGCCAACCGGGTAGGGCTCGTCACGCGGGGGCCAGATCAGGCAGCCATCGTCTGCGGCCATGGCCGCGATACGCTCGACGTCTTCACGGCTGCTGAGGGCAAAACCGAAGTGGCTGTAATCATCCCTTGCCAAGTTCCGGTCCTGACCGCCGGGCATGATGACGAAGATGAACTGGTGCTCCTTGCCGGGCTCGGCCATCCAGACGATGCGTGTGCCTTTACCCGGGCGCTCATGAATCACCTGCATCTGGCAGTAGCGTCGGTAGAAATCGATGCAGGCATCCAGATCCGGTACGTGCAGAGCGATATGGGTCAGGGTAGGGTGCATGGTCATTCCTCCTGAGATCAGCTTAGCCACTGGCTTTCGGGTATGCTGGCGTCCTGTTCAAGGAGGCCGCAATGAGTTACGACTTCGATCTCTTCGTTATTGGCGCCGGTTCCGGCGGTGTGCGTGCGGCGCGTTTCGCCGCAGGCTTCGGGGCGCGTGTCGCCGTCGCTGAAAGCCGCTACCTGGGCGGTACCTGTGTGAATGTCGGCTGTGTACCGAAAAAGCTGCTGGTCTACGGTGCGCACTTCGCCGAGGACTTCGAGCAGGCCGAGGGCTTCGGCTGGTCGCTGGGCGAGGCGAACTTCGACTGGACGACGCTGATCACCAACAAGAACCGCGAGATCGAGCGGCTCAATGGCATTTACCGCAATCTGTTGACCAACAGCGGCGTCAGTCTGTTCGAAGGCCATGCGCGGATCGTCGATGCCCACACCGTAGAAGTGAACGGCCAGCGTCACAGCGCCGAGCACATTCTCATCGCAACGGGAGGCTGGCCAAAGATTCCGGACATTCCCGGCCGTGAGCTGGCCATCAGCTCCAATGAAGCGTTTTTCCTGAAAACCCTGCCCAAGCGCGTACTGGTGGTAGGCGGGGGTTATATCGCCGTGGAATTTGCGTCCATTTTCCACGGTCTGGGGGCACAGACCTCGTTGCTGTACCGCGGCGATCTGTTCCTGCGTGGCTTCGACGGCGCGGTGCGCATGCACCTGAAGGAGGAGTTGAGCAAGAAGGGCCTGGATCTGCAGTTCAACGCCGATATCGCCAGCATTGCGCGCAACGCCGATGGCAGCCTCGCAGCAACCCTCAAGGATGGCCGCGTGCTGGAGACCGATTGCGTGTTCTATGCCACCGGTCGCAGACCGATGCTGGATAACCTCGGCCTGGAAAATGTCGAGGTGAAACTGGATAAGCGCGGTCATATCGAGGTCGACGAGCAATTCCAGACCTCCACGCCGTCGATTCTTGCCCTAGGCGACGTGATTGGCCGCGTGCAGTTGACCCCCGTCGCGCTCGCTGAAGGTATGGCGGTGGCCCGTCGGTTGTTCAAACCCGACGAATATCGCCCGCTGGACTACAGCATGATCCCTACCGCCGTGTTCAGTCTGCCGAACATCGGTACCGTGGGCCTCAGCGAGGAGCAGGCCATCGAGGATGGGTACAAGGTGAACGTCTTCGAGAGCCGCTTCCGGCCAATGAAACTGACCCTGACCGAGAACCCGGAGCGCACCCTGATGAAGCTGGTGGTCGACGCTGACACGGACCGTGTGCTGGGCTGCCACATGGTCGGCCCAGAGGCGGGCGAGATCGTTCAGGGGCTGGCCATCGCGCTGAAAGCCGGTGCCACCAAGCAGATCTTCGACGAAACCATTGGCGTGCATCCGAGCGCGGCCGAAGAGTTCGTCACCCTGCGCACGCCGGTCAGTCGCTGAGAGCAGCATGGAGCGACTTTTCTATATCGCCGACCTGTTCGGCGTTGCTGTGTTCGCCATCACCGGTGCGCTGATGGCGGGGCGCAAATCGATGGATCTGTTCGGTGTACTGGTGATGGCCATCGTTACCGCACTGGGCGGCGGTACGCTGCGTGATCTGATTCTGGACAACCATCCGGTCAGCTGGATTCGTGACGATACCTACATCCTGGTGGCATCGCTGGCGGCACTCGGTACCGTTGCCTGGGTGCGCATGACGCGGCCGATTCACGAGAAAGGCCTGCTGATCGCCGATGCCTTCGGGTTGGCCGTGTTCACCGTATACGGCACCGAACTGGCGCTGCAGCACGGTACGCCAATCAGCACGGCGGTGATCATGGGCGTGATGACCGGTGTGGTCGGTGGCGTCATTCGCGACGTGCTGTGCAACGAGATTCCGCTGATCTTCCAGAAGGAAATCTATGCCACTGCCTGTATCGCCGGGGCATTGACCTTCATCGCCATGCGCATGCTGGGCACCCCGCACTGGCTGGATACCGCAGCAGCCATGCTGGTGGTACTAGGCTCGCGGCTGGCCGCGATCCACTGGCACTTGGGGCTACCCCGTTTCCACTTGTTGGACAGGCACTGAACATGATCGAAAGGCTGGATCACCTGGTACTGACGGTGGCTGATATCGAGGTCACCGTCGAGTTCTACGAGCGCGTTCTGGGTATGCGTCACGAGCGTTTCGGTTCCGGGCGCAGCGCGCTGGTCTTCGGGCAACAGAAATTCAACCTGCATCAGGCAGGGCGCGAATTCGAACCGAAGGCAGCCAAACCCACTCCGGGGGCGATCGACCTGTGCCTGATCACACAATGGCCCATGACGCGGATACTCGCGCATCTGGCCGAGCAGGGCGTCAAGGTGGAGGAGGGACCAGTGGCCCGAACCGGGGCCATCGGCCCCATCGAGTCGGTGTACTTGCGTGACCCGGACGATAATCTGATCGAAATCAGCCGCTACACATAAGCTCTCAGGCTACAGCGCAACGCACCGCTGCGCTGGTTCTCATCCGGCGGCTGCTTTCCATGAGCTTGCGCGGTCGGTCACGCAAAAGAGTTATATCTTGAACCGTCGAGGTGCCAGGAGGGTCTGGTCTAGTACCCAATCACTCAACTGGTACTGACACCATGATCAAGAAATGCCTTTTCCCCGCCGCCGGTTACGGCACCCGTTTTCTTCCCGCGACCAAGTCGATGCCCAAGGAGATGCTGCCCGTCGTCGACACGCCGCTGATCCAGTACGGCGTCGAGGAAGCGCTGGAAGCCGGGCTCTCGCAGATCGCCATCGTCACCGGGCGGGGTAAACGTTCGCTGGAGGACCACTTTGATATCAGCTACGAGCTGGAGCACGAGATCTCCAATACCGGCAAGGAAAAGTCCCTGAGCGGCGTGCGTCACCTGATCGACCAGTGCACCTTTTCCTATACCCGTCAGGTGGAAATGAAAGGGCTTGGCCACGCCATCCTCACCGGTCGCCCCCTGATCGGCGATGAGGCTTTTGCCGTGGTGCTGGCCGACGACCTCTGCCTCAACCTCGAGGGCGACGGCGTGCTAACCCAGATGGTCAAACTCTACGAGCAGTTTCGCTGCTCGATCGTTGCCATTCAGGAAGTACCGATGGAAGAAGTCTCGCGCTACGGCGTGATCGCCGGCGAGGCGCTGCGTGACGACATCTTCCGGGTCGAACGCATGGTGGAAAAGCCCAACCCCGAGGACGCCCCCTCCAATCTGGCCGTCATCGGCCGCTACATCCTGACGCCCGATATCTTTGCCCTGATCGAACAGACCGAGCCCGGCAAGAACGGTGAGATCCAGATCACCGATGCACTGATGAAGCAGGCCGAGCAAGGCTGCGTCCTGGCCTACAAGTTCAAGGGGCAACGTTTCGACTGCGGTTCGGCAGAAGGCTACGTGCAGGCCACCAACTTCTGCTTCGAGAACCGCCACAAGACTCATCCCGTTACCGCGAGCCCCCGTCTGCAAGCCGTTTGAGCGCCTATCCGAAGGGAGAGTGAAAGATGAACGACAAGACATTGCCGGCTCAGCACCAGGAACGGCAACCCGGTGTCGAGCACGCCATGCATCCCGAACCGATCTATCTGTCCGACGGCTACCGTGCTGCCGGCAAGCTCGAGGGCAAGGTGGCGATCGTCACTGGTGGCGACAGCGGTATAGGCCGTGCCGTGGCCGTGCACTATGCCCTGGAAGGGGCCAAGATCGCCTTGGTCTACCTCAACGAAAACGAGGATGCGCAAAAGACCCTGGACGAAGTAAAGCGTCATGGTGGTGAAGCTATCGCCCTGGCCGGCGACGTGGGTGACGGTGGTTTCTGCCAGTGCGTGGTCGACGCCGTGATCAGTAAATGGGGACGGCTCGATATCCTCATCAACAATGCCGGGGAGCAACATCCGGAGCGCGATTTGCAGGCACTCGATCAGGCGCAATGGGAGCAGACCTTCCGCACCAATATTTTCGCCATGTTTCACCTGACCAAGGTGGCGCTGGAGCACCTTCAACCGGGCGCGAGCATCATCAATACCAGTTCGGTGACGGCCTACAAGGGCAATCCGATGTTGCTGGACTACTCCTCCACCAAGGGGGCGATCACCTCGTTCACCCGTTCGTTGTCGATCAACCTGGCGCCACGCGGTATTCGCGTCAATGGTGTGGCGCCTGGGCCAATCTGGACCCCGCTGATCCCCTCGACATTCAGTGCCGAGAAGGTCGCCGAGTTCGGAGCCGACACACCCTTGAAACGGCCGGGGCAACCTGCTGAGGTCGCCCCGGCGTTCGTCTACCTGGCCAGCAACGATGCGTCTTACGTCACCGGCCAGATGCTGCATGTCAACGGTGGCAGCGTGGTCAATGGCTGACCATTGAGCGCTGAAAAAAAGCCTGAACGACTGCAGGCGGCACCTGCCTGAAACTATGTAGAGGCAATACCGCCTCGCGAGCAATTATCAGGAGGTACCAGCAATGGCCACCAGTAAAAATCCGGGTAACTTCGCAAACGATCGTGAGAAGGCATCGGAAGCCGGCCGCAAAGGCGGTCACAACAGCGGCGGCAACTTCGCCAATGACCGTCAGAGAGCGTCCGAGGCCGGGCGCAAGGGCGGTCAGAGCAGTCATGGCGGTCGCGACTCGTGATCGTCGCTCCTGGGCCCGCTAACAGCGGGCCCAGGCCTTCATAACGATGTGATTGGCAGACCTCAGGAGAGCGAACGGCGATGAATGCTATCGAACTGCTGAAGAAGGACCACGAAACCGTCAAAGACCTGCTGAGCAAGCTCGAGGACACCACCGAGCGGGCGGTGCAGACACGCAAGAAACTGCTGCTCAGGATCGAGCAGGAGCTGAAGGTCCATACCGAACTCGAAGAGCAGATTTTCTATCCGGCTTTCAGGCGCGCCGGCAGCCAGGACGATGCTGTGTTGGCGGTCGAGGCCAAGGAGGAACATCGGGCCGTGGAAGCCCTGGTGCTGCCCGATATCAAGGACACTCCGCCGTCTGCGCTCGAGTTCGCCGGACGGGTCAAGGTGCTCAAGGAGCTGCTCGAACACCATATCGAGGAAGAAGAGCGCGATATGTTCCCGCAGGCCCGCAAGCTGCTCAGCAAACAACAGTTGCAGGAGTTGGGCGAGTCGATGCAGGTGCTGCGCAAGTCGCTGAAGGACAGTGCTCAGGCTGCCTGAGCCCGTGGGCCAGCGCCTGCGCCTGCAGGTTGCTGGTCCGCAGCGTTGAAGCACTCGGGCGACGATTGGGCCGCTACAGGCCAAGGGTGGTTCTTCACCGATCTGCTAACGCAGATCGGGCCGGTAGGTCAGTCGCAGCGCCACGCAGGCGATGCGTTCTGCCTGCACATAGTCCGGCTTGTCCAGCTCCTCGCCGAATACGTCCGGATCGATTTCCTCGTACTCCCAGTCCCAACCGGTATCGCGCAGTGAGAGTCGGATCGCGTTGAGGAAGGGGTCCTCCCCGTCAAAGATTGCCACGCCGGTGTAGAGCAGCAAGGTGCCGCCCGGAGCCAGGCGCTCCATGGCCGTGTCGAAGATCGCCAGCGACAGCCCCGCGCCGTGTCTGCCACCGCCATGGCGATAGATTCGCTGCTGCGGATCGAGCATGTAAGGCGGGTTGGCGATGATGAGGTCGAACTGGCCCGGCACGTCACGCAGCAGGTCGCTGCTCTGTACGTTCAGGTTGTAGATACCGGCAAGGCGTGCGTTGACCGTCGTCAGGCGCAGGGCGCTCGGGTTGATATCCAGGGCGAACACTTGTGCGCCTGGACATAGCTTGGCTGCGGTAATTGCGCCCGGTCCGGCGCCACAACCGATGTCGGCGATACGCCGCAAGGGCTGCTGGCAATGAGCGAGGTAATGGCGCAGCAATCTGGTAAAGCGATAGGTGTCCGGACCGAAAAACACCGCATCGCTGGCCTGCGTGGGAAAACGTGAATGAACGTAGAGGTCATCGTTCAGGGTGGACCAGCGCACCTCGCTGATCCAGCCGTCAGGGTGAGGTTGGAGAGTCTGGGATTGGCGCATGGCCTCGACGATTTCGCTTTCCAACGCGGCATCGGCGAAAGGCCGACTCCAGCCGAATACGCCGCGCAGGTCATGGGCAAACTGATTCTCCGGGCGCAGATTGACGCGCTGGTGGGTGAGCGGGGTAGGCGTGACGAAGTGATAGCCCCGTGCTCGCAACTGCTTGCCCAGGTGCAGCAGGGCCAGTATTGCCGGGGTCTCGAAGGTATCTTCAGGCATGCGAAAGCTCCAGGTTCAGTGCGGCCGCTGTATGAGCGCGGCGAAGGTTCGGGTGGCTGCCAGGCCAGCGCTGGACCAGTGTCTGGCGGGTGCCTGAAGCTCGATCAGGCGTGATTCGCGCCTGTCCACATCCATTGCGCCAAGCTGTGCGAGGAGTTCGTGGCGTTCTCGCGCCAGTTCGCCATGCGCAGTGTCAGCGGGCGACGCTGGCAGCTGGGGCTGGCGACGCGGGCGAAAAGGCGATTTCTGCTCGGGCGCTCGCCAGTCACCGGCAATCCAGTCCTGCAACAATTGGCGCTCGTAACGATTGAATACGCCGAACATCGTTGCGCCCTGGCCTTCGACCAGTCGCCAGAAACGGCTGCGCGAGGGGGCCTGATGACGGTGTATCCAGCCATGGCGCTGCAAGGCGTCGAGAAAGCCCGCCATGTTGCCGGTGCTGGCCAACCACTGATTCACGGTACGTCCCTCTATGCGGCAGTAATCGGAATGCACCTGGCTGGCGACGGTGCTTTTCAGCTCGAGCATGCGCAGCAGCTCCTGCTCGAGGTCGAACGCTTCGATCACGTCCGTCGAGCTGGTACCCAAGTCGTTGAGTCGATAGCCACACATGACGCGCTGATAGAACGTCTGCGCATCTCCTACCAGCGGCAGGTTGTCCAGGACGCTCTGGACCGCTTTGGCGGCATGACCGCTGGCGCTGTTGTCGATGGTCACGTGCAGCTGGAAGTAGTAGGGATCGATATCCAGCTCGTTAAGCTCGAAGGCACTGATCAGCAGGTGCAGCGGTAGTTGCTCATAACCAAGGTTGTAGCCGATCACCTCCGGCAGGTAGTCGTCGAACGAGAGGCCGAGCGCGAGCTGAATCGCCCCCTGGCGATACAGCTCATCATCCAATACTGGCGACTCGTCACAGTCCTGGCTGGCGAGCAGGTGGCGATAGAGCAGCACATGATTTTGCGCCGCGACACCGTCGCCCAGCTCCTCCAGGTAGGTGCGCACCAGCGGGTAGATGCGCTGCTCGCGCCAGCGCGGCAGTGCCCCATAGAGCCAGGCACCATCCACCAGTTTGGTGGGTGAAACGGCGCGAATGAAGTGCAGGGCATGCGAGCGTTGCGCAAAGAAGCGGCGGGGCTCGCCACTGCGGCGCGCTTGCAGGTAGCGCGCGTAGTCGGCGGTAACCCGCTGTGTATGGCGCAAGGACCAGGCAGGCAGATCACTGGCATCGGGTGGCAGGTCGCAGGGCAGCGCCCGGGCTTGCTCCAGACAGTGCTGCAGACAATCCCGAGCCAGTGGATGACCGGCTTCGGGCTCGTTCAGCAATTGACGGTAGAGACTCTGCCAGCGACCCGTTTGAGGCGGCAGGGAAATACGTTGTGCGAGTGGGCTGCCGATATGACTGGCGATCGCCATGAGCGAGGTCTCCTGTTGCGGGCCATGTTCTGTGTAGGAGGATCGCGGTCGTACAAAGATTCCACCTAAATTCACCGCCTGCAGCGCTTCGTCCGAGAGGTTGAACCTGCACTCGGCAACGCCTCTCAACTGCTGCAACGACAGGAGTGGAGAGGTCATGACAGCGTGCACGTTCGGTATCGAGGAGGAGTACTTTCTGACCGATCTGGCCAGCCGCCGCGTGGCGCAGCGCGGGGTCGAGGCCTTTGCCGTGGCGAGTCGCCGCGAACTGGGCCAGCGCGTCACCCGGGAGATGTTCGCCGCGCAGTTCGAGGTGGTCACGCCGGTGCTGAGCAGCCTCGCCGAAGCACGTGACTGCCTCGGCGAGGCGCGTCAGGTCATGGCACGCCTGGCGGGGGAATTCGGCTGCGGCATCCTCGCCGCCGGTACTCACCCGCTGGGGCACTGGCGTGAGGTGCAGGCGACCGACATGGCGCGCTATCGAACGATCTTCGATGACTACCGCATCGTCGCCAGTCGCAGTGTTCTG
Organism: Pseudomonas pichavaramensis; assembly: GCF_050473265.1. Lineage (NCBI taxonomy): Bacteria > Pseudomonadati > Pseudomonadota > Gammaproteobacteria > Pseudomonadales > Pseudomonadaceae > Pseudomonas > Pseudomonas pichavaramensis. Next base: position 13,509 of record NZ_JBJKFJ010000020.1, read on the forward strand.
GCCGGTCTGCACGTGCACGTCGGGGTGCCCGAGGGTGTCGATCGCATCCGCCTGATGAACAGGCTCACGCCCTGGTTGCCGCTACTGCTGGGCCTGAGTGCATCGTCGCCGTTCTGGGACGGTCGGCCGTGCGGCCTGATGAGCTATCGTCAGGCGGTCTGCGATGAATGGCCGCGCATGGGCATCCCCGATCACTTCAGCGATGACACCGAATATCAGCGCTACCTCAAGGTGATGACCGACACCGAGTGCATCGGCTCGGCGGTGAATCTGTGGTGGAATATCCGGCCCTCGTTACGCTTTCCAACGCTGGAGCTGCGCATCGCCGATGCCTGCCCCCGGCTCGAAGATGCGCTGTGCATCGCCGGCCTGTTCCGGGCCATGGTCAGCCATGCACTGGAGACGGATCATCACGCCTGGTTCGATGATCCGTTGACCCGCATTCTCACCCTGGAGAACCGTTGGCGTGCCAAGCGTCGTGGTCTGCGCGGGTCGTTCATCGAACCGGCCAGCCGCCGCACCCTGCCGTTCGCCGCCTGGCTGGAGGAGGTCCTGGCCGTGGTTGGCGCAAAGATCCCGCAGGACGAGCGCTCGATCATCAGCCAGGCGCGCAACCTGGCGCGGGTAGGCGGCAGCGCCGAAGCCCAGCTGCTCACTTACCGCAGCGGCCGTCAGCGTGGCCTGGCCCCGCAGCAAGCGCTACACGAAGTGGTGGATATGCTGATGACGCAGACCGCGCTGCACGGTGCCGGGTAAATAGCCTGAACATCTGGGCATGGGCGATCTCGGAATAGGGACACACCTGTTTCGGGAGTAGCCCTCATGCAAGCACTGACTTATCACGGCAGTCATGATGTCCGAGTGGAGCGGGTCGCCGATCCGGTCATCGAAGAGGCGGATGACATCATCCTGCGCGTCACGGCCACTGCTATCTGCGGCTCTGACCTGCATCTGTACCGCGGCAAGATTCCGCAAGTGAAGGATGGCGACATCTTCAGCCATGAGTTCATGGGCATCGTCGAGGAGGTAGGCCCTGCGGTCACAGCGGTGAACAAAGGCGACCGAGTCATCGTGCCTTTCGTCATCGCCTGTGGGGAGTGCTTCTTCTGCCAAATGGATCTGCAGGCGGCATGCGAAACCACCAATCCCGGCCGCGGGGCAATTCTCAACAAGAAGCAAATCCCCTCCGGCGCTGCACTGTTCGGCTACAGCCATCTCTACGGTGGTGTACCGGGCGGGCAGGCCGAACTGGTGCGCGTGCCCAAGGCCAATGCCGGCCCGTTCAAGGTGCCGGATGTCCTGGATGACGAACAGGTGCTCTTTCTCACCGACATACTGCCCACCGGGTACCAGGCTGTGGTCAACGCCGGCGTCAAACCGGGCAGTCGTGTTGCAATCTTCGGCGCCGGCCCGGTAGGGCTGATGAGCGCTGCCTGCGCGCGGATGTTCGGTGCCGAGCAGATCTTCATGGTCGATCACCATGGCTATCGCCTGAATTACGCTCAGCAGGCTTATGGCGTCATACCGATCGACTTCGATGTGATCGATGACCCGGCCAGTGCCATCATCGAACAGACGCCCGGTTGCCGTGGGGTGGACGCGGTCATCGATGCAGTCGGTTTCGAAGCCAAGGGCAGCCTCACGGAAACCGTGCTGACCGCGCTGAAACTTGAAGCCAGCAGCGGTGTGGCGTTGCGTCAGTGCATCGCCGCAGTGCGTCGCGGCGGCACGGTCAGCGTACCCGGCGTATATGCCGGCTTCATCCATGGTTTTTTGTTCGGCGACGCCTTCGACAAGGGGCTGACGTTCAAGATGGGCCAGACCCACGTTCATCCGCTGTTGCCCAGGCTGCTGGAGCATATCCAGAACGGCGAGCTGACTCCGGAAATAATCATCAGTCACCGTATGAGCCTCGCTGAAGCTGCGGAGGGTTACCGGTTGTTCGACTCGCGCGAGCAGGACTGTCGCAAGGTGATCCTGCGGCCCTGAGTTGCACGCGAGTCGTCGCCGCTGGCCCGATTCTCTGAACCTTTACCCAGGTCATGTCCTTCTAAATCACACGTAAGCCACAACCGGCTACGCCATTCAGCCTCGGGAGAAATGCCATGTCACTGACCCACAACGTTCACCGTCTGGAACGTGCTGTCTCACTCGCCACGGGCGCAACCGCCATCGTTGCCGGCGTCTGCCAGGGAGGTACCTCGGGCGTACTCAAGGCACTCGGCGGCGCCGCGCTGTTGCAGCGCGGGCTGAGTGGGCATTGCGTGGTCAAGGGAATGCTCAGCGACCCGAAAACCGAACTGGAATCCCTGCGTGAATGCGTGGCCGATCTGCGTGCGGCGCTGCCACGCCTGCAACGGGAAATGGAGAAGGTGCAAGGCCGTCAGGAGAACCGCCTGGACCACGCCGTCGAGGAAACCTTTCCGGCCAGCGATCCGATTTCGCCATGAATCGCGACCTTGATCGGCGGCGATCAAGTCGCCTGAACCACCGGATAGCAAAGGAGACATCTGATGAAAGACAACATGCCCGACCCTGATCAGGTTTCCGTCGACGCACTGGACTTCAGCGATGATGACGAAAGCAGCCTGGCCGATGGCGATGTCGTGCCGCAGCAGAGCGCGCGTGAGCCGCTAGAGGCCAAGGACCACCCCGGACTCACCGGCGGCGCGACTTTGACCGACAGCGAGCACGAGGATAACGTCAGCCTCGATGACCTCAGCCCGGACACCTTGCTCGATGACAGCGGCGCCCATTCGCCTGCCGAGCCGGGTGGCGAAGGCGCGCTGGACGAGGAACTCAGTGTGGTGGACGAAAGCCAGGTCGGCGGTGGGGTTGGCCTTGACGAGGCCGAGCTGGCTCGCTCGGCCCCCTTGGACGGTGAACCCTGGAGTGACCAGGTAGCGCCCGAAGACAAACAGGATTAGCCTGCCTCAGCTGGCGTTGCGCAACGCGTCCAGCAGCTCCTGCTTACGCATGCGCGAGCGACCGGAAAGCTCGCGCTTGCGCGCCAGTTCCATCAACTGCTCGCGGGTCATGTTTTCCAGCTTCTGGCCGGGACGGGGAACGCCCTGGCGAGATTTCGCAGCACGCCGCGCAGATGACTCCCTGGCCGCCTGTTTGCTGGCGGAACTGGTGCTGCGACCGGAGCCGCCAGCTTTTTCACCTCCGCCCGACTGCTTGTTGACCGTAGCCCAGGCGCGCGCTTCGGCCTCGTCCTCCGGTACGCCGCGCGCTCTGTAGCTGTCCTCGATATGTTCGGCCTTGCGCTTCTGTTTTTCGGTGTACTTGGCTTTGCTTCCCCGGGGCATGTGGTTTTCCTCCAGTGTGATGCGGGTTCACAGGGAAGAAGGCCGTGTTGGTCGGTTGGTTCCCGATATCGGATAAGCGGCATCGGTAAAACTCAGTCGAACCTGCTCCCGGTTTGCCGCTCTGAACAGGAAAGCAACGAACCGGGACCGCGCTATGGATATGGGCGAACGCATCCTTGCCACTCTGATCCAGGAGTTCTCCGACCTGGGGCAGGTCGAACACCTGACCCGTGCCACGCTGCGTCTGCTGTTGGCGACCCTGCTGGGTGGTTTGCTCGGCTATGAGCGCGAGGTCACCGGCAAGGCGGCTGGAATGCGCACGCACATGCTGGTGTGTGTCGGCGCGGCGATCTTCGTCATGGCCCTGGAGCAGGACGGTGCGCAAAACGACGCCATGAGCCGGGTGATTCAAGGGATCACCGCCGGTATCGGCTTCATCTGCGCCGGCACCATTCTCAAGGGGCGCCACGTGGCCGACGTGCATGGTCTGACCACCGCAGCCGGGCTCTGGACGGCCGCCGCCATCGGCGTGGCGGTCGGCCTCGGGCGTGAGGCGACCGCGGTATTGGCGACCCTGCTGGTACTCTTCGTGCTGCACGTCATTCCGCTGATATTCGTCCCCGGCGACAACGGCAAGGACCCTTAGGGCAAAGGGGCCATGCTGATCAGCTAAGCCCCCAGGCAGCTGTGCGTCGGAGCCCCGCCCGGGGCGAAGCGCTACGAGCTCGCGTCGTACGGGTTCGCGGCGGGGCGCCGCTCCTACAGCTCCGGGGCGTCAATGCTTGACTGGCAGGCATTAGATTAATGCTGGTCAGATAAGCCCCCAGACAGCTTTGCGTAGGAGCCCCGCCCCGGGGCGAAGCGCTTCGAGTCCGCGTAGTACGGCTTCGGTGCACTGAAGCTTGACTGCCTGGCATCAGGCCATGGCGGGACAGCGCTGCTGCATCTCGGCTGCGAACGACCGAGGTTGCTGCCACAGAAAAACAGCCTGAACTTTTCCCTTCCCGGCCGCCTCGGAATTTCAGTAGGCCCTGCCCGCAAAGGGGCGGGCTTCTCGCCGGTTGAGCATTTTCAGCCGCCACAACCCGCCGTTTCCACCAGTCCGTCTTTAAGGCGTAAAGGAGCCAGGACTAATGCCGTCGCTGCCGCACGCTGCTCCAACCTCTGTCGAACAGGCCACCGAGCTACCGCGCCTGGCCATCGAGTCGGTACAGCCGGTGCTCGAGGGCGGCCGCTTCGCCAGCAAATGCCTGTGTGGGCGGGGGCTCGATGTCAGTGCGGTGATCTTCAGCGATGGTCACGAACAACTGGCTGCGGATCTGCTCTGGCGCAGTCACGACCAGGCCAGCTGGCAGCGTACGCCAATGCAGGCGCTGGGCAACGATCACTGGAGCGCTGCGCTGGTCATCGATCAACCGGGCCGTGCCGAGTTCGCCATCGAGGCATGGCTGGACGTCTATGCGAGCTTCCGCCAGGAGTTGGTGAAGAAGCTCGGCGCCGCGCTGCCAGTCGATCTCGAACTGCAGGAAGGGGCGCAGCTGGTGCGTCGCATCGCAGGGCAGGCCCCTGAAGACTTGAAGGGCGAGCTGATCAGGCTGGTCGAGCGCCTGGAGGGCGCACAATCTCAGGCCGAGCGCGAAGCAGTACTGATCGACCCCTCCGTAAACGAGCTGATGCGGCGTGCCGAGTACCGCCCGCATCTGCTGCGCACCGCCAACTATCCCCTGGATGTGGAGCGCGTACTGGCCGAGTTCGCCAGTTGGTATGAGCTGTTTCCCCGCTCGCTGGGTGGTGAAGGGCGTCACGGCACCTTCGCCGACGTCCATGCGCGCATCCCGGAGATCGCCAGAATGGGCTTCGACGTGCTGTATTTCCCGCCCATCCACCCCATCGGCAGGGCGCATCGCAAGGGGCCGAACAACAGCCTCAAAGCCGGGCCGGACGACCCGGGCAGCCCCTACGCCATCGGCAGCGAGGAGGGCGGCCACGACGCAGTGCATCCGCAGCTGGGCAGCCTGGAAGACTTTCGCCAACTGGTGCATGTCGCGCGCGACAACGGCCTCGAGGTCGCTCTGGATTTCGCCGTGCAGTGCTCGCCTGATCATCCCTGGCTCGGGCAACATCCTGGCTGGTTCAGCTGGCGGCCGGACGGCAGCATCCGCCATGCCGAGAACCCGCCGAAGAAATACGAGGACATCGTCAACGTCGAGTTCTATGCCGAAGCGGCCATACCCGACCTGTGGCTGGCGCTACGTGATGTGGTGCTGGGCTGGGTGGTGCAGGGTGTGACGCTGTTTCGCGTGGACAATCCGCACACCAAGCCGATGCCGTTCTGGGAATGGCTGATCGCCGATGTGCGCGAGCGTCACCCGGATGTCATCTTCCTTTCCGAAGCCTTCACCCGCCCGGCAATGATGGCGCGCCTGGGCAAGCTCGGCTTCAGTCAAAGCTACACCTACTTCACCTGGCGCAACTCCAAGGCTGAGCTGGAGGCTTACTTCAGCGAGCTCAACCAGCCGCCCTGGCGCGACTGCTATCGGCCTAACTTCTTCGTCAACACCCCGGACATCAATCCCTATTTCCTGCAGCGCAGCGGTCGTCCGGGGTTCCTCATTCGCGCCGCGCTGGCCACCATGGGCTCGGGCCTGTGGGGCATGTACTCGGGGTTCGAGCTGTGCGAGGCCGAGCCGGTGCCGGGCAAGGAGGAGTACTTCGATTCGGAGAAGTACCAACTGCGCCCGCGCGACTACCAGGCGCCCGGCAACATCAACGCCGAAATCGCCCGCCTGAATCAGATTCGCCGCGAAAATCCGGCCTTGCAGAGTCACCTGGGCTTCCAGGCCTACAGCGCCTGGAACGACAACATCCTCTACTTCGGCAAGCGCACCGAGGACCTCAGCAATTTCATTTTGGTGGCCGTCAGCCTCGACCCCTATCAGGCGCAGGAGGCGCACTTCGAACTGCCGCTCTGGGAGCTGGACCTGCCCGACGATGCAGCCCTGGACGGCGAAGACCTGATGAACGGCCATCGCTGGACCTGGTACGGCAAGGTGCAGTGGATGCGTATCGAACCCTGGCACCTGCCGTTCGGCATCTGGCGCATCAGCATCCAGCACTGACGAGGAGCGCCGAACATGGCCAAGCGCGTTACCGGCAAGACCTTTCTCAATGACCCGCAGTGGTACAAGGATGCGGTGATCTACCAGGTCCATGTGAAATCGTTCTTCGATGCCAACAACGACGGTATCGGTGACTTCCAGGGCCTGATCGACAAACTCGACTACATCGCCGAGCTTGGCGTCAATACCCTCTGGTTGCTGCCGTTCTACCCCTCGCCCCGGCGCGATGATGGCTACGACATCGCCATGTACCGTGGCGTGCACCCGGACTACGGCAGTCTCGCCGACGCCCGCCGCTTCATCGCTGCGGCGCATCGCCGGGGCCTGCGGGTGATCACTGAGCTGGTGATCAACCACACCTCCGACCAGCATCCCTGGTTTCAGCGCGCCCGCCGCGCCAAGAAGGGCTCCAAGGCGCGCAACTACTATGTCTGGTCGGACCGTGACGACAAGTACGCCGGCACCCGGATCATCTTCATCGACAGCGAAAAATCCAACTGGACGTGGGACGCGGTGGCCGGGCAGTACTTCTGGCACCGTTTCTATTCGCACCAGCCGGATCTCAACTTCGACAACCCCAGGGTGATCGAGGCGGTGCTCGGCGTGATGCGCTTCTGGCTCGACATGGGCGTCGACGGCTTGCGTCTGGACGCCATCCCCTACCTGATCGAACGCGACGGCACCAGCAGCGAGAACCTGCCTGAGACACACGATGTGCTCAAGCGCATTCGCGCCGAGGTGGATGCGCATTACCCCGACCGCATGCTGCTGGCCGAAGCCAACCAGTGGCCGGAGGACACCCGACCGTATTTCGGTGGCGAAGAGCACGGCGAGGGCGACGAATGCCACATGGCGTTTCACTTCCCGCTGATGCCGCGCATGTACATGGCCATCGCCCAGGAAGACCGCTTCCCGATCACCGATATCCTGCGCCAGACGCCGGAGATCCCGAGCAATTGCCAGTGGGCGATCTTTCTGCGCAACCACGATGAGCTGACGCTGGAGATGGTCACCGACGACGAGCGTGACTACCTGTGGAACTACTATGCCGCCGACAGCCGTGCGCGCATCAACCTCGGCATCCGTCGGCGCCTGGCACCGCTGGTGGGGCGCGACCGGCGGCGCGTCGAGCTGCTCAACAGCCTGTTACTGTCGATGCCCGGTACGCCGACGCTGTACTACGGTGACGAGATTGGCATGGGCGACAATATCTACCTCGGCGACCGTGACGGTGTGCGCACGCCGATGCAGTGGTCGGTGGACCGCAATGGCGGTTTCTCCCGTGCCGATCCGGCCAGTCTGGTCCTGCCGCCGATCATGGACCCGCTGTATGGCTATCAGACCATCAACGTCGAGGCGCAGGCGCGCGACCCGCACTCGCTGCTCAACTGGACGCGGCGCATGCTCGCCATACGCAACCAGCATAAGGCCTTTGGCCGCGGCAGTCTGGAGATGCTGGCGCCGAGCAACCGGCGCATTCTCGCTTACCTGCGCCTGCAGCGGAGCGAGGAGGGCGCGGAGGAGTGCATTCTTTGCGTGGCCAATCTGTCCAGCGCGGCCCAGGCCGTGGAGCTGGAACTGGCCGACTACCACGACCGTGTGCCGGTGGAAATGGTTGGTGGTGCGTCCTTTCCGCCCATCGGCCAGTTGCCCTACCTGCTGACCTTGCCGCCATACGGCTTCTACTGGTTCTACCTCGCCGACGCCTCGCAGATGCCCAGCTGGCACCTGAAACCAGTCGAGCGTATGCCCGAACTGCAGACCCTGGTGCTGAGCCGAGGGCTGAGCGAAGCGCTCGACGGCCGGCCGCGACAGATTCTCGAGCGAGAATCGCTGCCGTTGTACCTGCCCAAACGACGCTGGTACGCCGCGGAGAGGGCGGCGGCCGGCAGCGTGCACCTGCTTTATGCGGTGCCGCTGGGGCAGGACAACAATGCGCCGCTGCTGGCTGAAATCGAGGTGCGTGGCGATCAGGGCGTCGAGTATTACCGCCTGCCGTTGGCTGCGGTACCCGAAAGCAGCAACGGCAGCGATCTGCCGCAGCAGATGGCCCTGGCCCGGCTCCGCCGTGGCCGGCGCGTGGAGCTGCTGACCGATGCCTTCAGCCTGCCGCACTTCAGTCAACTGATGCTCACGCTGCTGCGCCAGGAAAGCGTCCTGCATAGCCCGGCCGGAGAGCTTCAGTTCCGCGCCGAACCGGCGCTACTGGCTCTGGATACTCTGGATGACAGTCAGTTCAAGCTGCTCTCGGCCGAGCAGTCCAACAGTTCGGCGCTGATCGGCGAGCAGATCCTGCTCAAACTATTGCGCCGTGGCTTCGCCGGTATCCACCCTGAGGTGGAGATGAGTCGCTTTCTCGGCGATCACGGTTTCACCCACATGGCGCCGTTTCTCGGCGAAGTGGTGCGGGTCGATGAACAGGGCCAACCGCATACCCTGCTGGTCGCGCAGGGCTATCTGGACAACCAGGGTGATGCCTGGCAATGGACGCTCAATACCCTGGAACGCGCGCTGCGCGACGAGCTGGCCGGCGGCACCAACGAACCCGAGGTGGATGCTCTCGGCGAGCTGGCCACCTTCTGCACCGTGCTCGGCAAGCGGGTCGGCGAGATGCATGCGGTGCTGGCACGGCCGGTGGAAAACCCTGCGTTTGGCAGTCAACTGAGCGACGAACGCGACAGCAGTGCCTGGCTGGCGTCCATTGGTGAGCAGCTGCGGCTGGCCCTGCAGGCACTCGAACGTCACCGCGAGGCCTTGCCGGCCGCCTGTCGCGAGCAGGCCGAGTGGTTGCTGGGGCATGCCGAGGGCCTACAGCAGGCAGTCGCACGCCTGAGCCAGGAAGTGGCGGGCGGCTTGCGCATCCGTGTGCATGGTGACCTGCATCTGGGGCAGGTGCTGGTGGTGCAGGGTGATGCCTACATCATCGACTTCGAGGGCGAGCCCAACCGTACGCTGGAGGAGCGCCGTCAGCGCCACAGTCCGTTCAAGGATGTCGCCGGCATGCTGCGTTCTTTCGACTATGCAGCCGCCGTGGCGCAGCGCAACGCCGGTGGCCTGGACGGCCATGCGCAATTGCAGCAGGTGGCGCAGCTGCTCGCCCGGTACCGCGAGCAGGCCTGCCAGGTCTTTCTTGATGCCTACCGCGTAGCGGCTGCCGGGCTGCCGCACGAGTGGCATGCGCGCGAAGGTGAATCCGCCGCCCTGGCGCTTTTCTGCCTGGAAAAGGCCGCCTACGAAATCGTCTATGAGAGTGGGCACCGGCCCGACTGGATCGACGTTCCCCTCCAAGGGCTGGTGCGACTGGCCCGTCAACTGATCGAGGCAACTCCGTGATTGAAGAACGAATCGAGCGTCTGCGACGGGCCGAGGAGGGCGATCCCTTCGGCTTTCTTGGCCCCCACGCGCAGGAAGGCGGCAGCCTGGTACGTGTCTGGCTGCCCGGCGCAGAGGCGGTCGAGCTGATCGGTGCACAGGGGCAGCCATTGGGCGGCATGACGCGCCGTGACGACGACGGCCTGTTCGAGCTGTTGCTGGCCGAAGCTCAGGATTATCGTTTGCGCGTGCAGTGGCCGGACGCGCAGCAGGACGTTGAAGATCCTTATGCTTTCGGCCCCATCCTAGGTGAACTGGACCTGTACCTGTTCGCCGAGGGCAATCACCGGGAGCTGTGGCAATGCCTGGGCGCGCGCCCTTGCGAGCATCAAGGCGTGCCCGGCGTGTGCTTCGCCGTATGGGCGCCGAATGCCCGGCGCGTCTCGGTGGTGGGTGATTTCAACAGTTGGGATGGGCGCCGCCACCCCATGCGCCTGCGCTATCCAGCCGGGGTGTGGGAGCTGTTCATTCCACGCCTGGCAGCAGGCGAGCGCTACAAGTACGAGATCCTCGGTGCGCATGGTCTGCTGCCGCAGAAAGCCGATCCGCTGGCCCGGGCAAGTGAGGCGCCACCGGCTACCGCCTCGCGCGTGCCACAGGCGCAAGCCTTCGCCTGGCAGGATGGACAGTGGATGAGTGAGCGTGCGCAGCGTCACCGGTCCGATGCGCCGCTGGCCATCTACGAACTGCACGCCGGCTCCTGGCAATGGCCGGAGGAGCGAGCACCGGACTGGGATGAGCTGGCCGAGCGGCTGATTCCTCATGTGCAGGGCCTTGGTTTCACCCATATCGAGCTGATGCCGATCATGGAGCACCCCTTCGGGGGCTCCTGGGGCTATCAGCCGCTATCAATGTTTGCGCCCACCGCGCGTCTGGGCGAGCCGGAGCGTTTCGCCGCCTTCGTCGACCGCTGCCATCGCGCCGGCCTGGGCGTGATCCTCGACTGGGTGCCGGGGCACTTTCCCAACGATGCCCATGGCCTGGCCGAGTTCGATGGCACCGCGTTGTACGAATACGCTCATCCCTTCGAGGGCTTCCACCCGGACTGGAACACCTGCATCTACAATCTTGGGCGCAGCGAAGTGCATGGCTTCATGCTGGCCAGCGCGCTGTACTGGCTACGCGAATACCACGTCGACGGCCTGCGTGTGGATGCCGTGGCCTCGATGCTCTACCGCGACTATTCCCGCGAAGAAGGGCAGTGGATCCCCAACCGCCATGGCGGCCGCGAGAATCTGGAGGCCATCGAGTTTCTCCAGCACTTGAACGAGGTGGTGCGCAGCGAAGTGCCGGACGCGCTGATGATCGCCGAGGAGTCCACCGCCTGGCCCGGCGTCAGCCGGCCGGTGAGCGAGGGCGGGCTGGGCTTCAGTCACAAATGGAACATGGGCTGGATGAACGACAGCCTGCGCTATTTCCAGACCGACCCCTTGTACCGCCGCCATCACCACCAGCAGATCACTTTCGGCCTGCACTACGCGTTTTCCGAGCGCTATATCCTGCCGATCTCCCATGACGAGGTGGTGCACGGCAAACGCTCGCTGATCGGTCGCATGCCGGGCGATCGCTGGCAGCAGTTCGCCAACCTGCGCCTGTTCCTGGCGCTGATGTGGACGCATCCGGGCAAGAAGCTGCTGTTCATGGGTTGCGAATTCGCCCAGTGGCGCGAGTGGGACCATGACCAGCAACTGGACTGGTACCTGCTGCAATACCCGGAACATGCTGCCGTACAGGCACTGCTCGGCGAGCTGAACCGGCTCTATCGCGAAGAACCGGCACTGCATCAGTGGGACGAGCGGCCACAGGGTTTCCAGTGGCTGATTGGCGATGACGCGAATAACAGCGTGTTCGCCTGGCTACGTCATGGCCAAAGCGGCCCATCACTGCTGGTGGTACACAACGCCACGCCGCAAATACTGGCGGACTACCGTATCGGCGTGCCGCAAGCAGGTCGATGGCAGGTGTTGCTCAACAGCGATGAGGGGCGTTGGTGCGGCTCAGGGGCAGGTTCCACAGGTGAGTTGCACAGCGAGGCCGTCCATGGTCAGGCGAATTCCCTCAAGATCCAGCTACCACCACTGGCCACGCTTATCCTGCGTGCCGAGTGAAGCGAGGGAGGGCTTCAGCCGCGTGTAGAGACGCTGAAGCCCTCCCTCTGTATCCGCTTACGGATCAGTGGGCGCTGGTCACGCCGCGTAACAGGGTGTCGTTGGCCTGACGACTGTGCCCGGTGGCAATGTTGCCCAGCGACACCACGCCGACCAGACGCTTCTCGCGATTGAGCACCGGCAAACGGCGCACCTGGATGTCGGCCATGTTGGCAGCGACGTGATCGACGTCTTCATCGTCGAAGCAGTAGCGCACCTCGCTGCTCATCACCAGGCGCACCGGCGTGTCGGCACCGAGCCCGGCGGCGACAGCGCGAATGGCGATGTCGCGGTCGGTGACCATGCCGATCAGCCGGTCACCGTCGTTGACCAGCAGTGCGCCGCTGTCGATGTCGGCCATCAGGCTGGCTGCGTCACGAATGCTGCGCTGAGGCTCCAGGGTCTGAACGTTGCGGGTCATGACTTGACGAATTTTCATCGTTGTTCTCCTGTTGCAGTTGACGGGCGAACGAGCGCCCGGTTTGAAGATTCAGGAATAGCGCACCAGGTGATGCGGGTAATTGCCCACCCGCGCGCCAATCACCATCTCGCTGACCCAGTCGATCAGAATACGGGTGTAGGCCTGCTGATGGCGGTCTTCGCTGAGGCCGTGGTCTGCGCCGGCCAGGGTGCGATGCGTCATCGAGTGCGCCTTGTCGAAGGCATTGCGGTAACTCATCAGGGTGGTGTGCGGGACGAAGTCGTCATGCTCGGATTCCACCAGCAGCACATCACCGGTGAACGCAGAGCAGGCCCTGAGCGCCAGATTGTCCGCTGCGGTCCAGGGCGTACGGCGGTACTCAGCCAGGCGCTGCACGTCGAGTTGTCGCTTGGGCAGGTGCCACTGCTCGTCCCAGTAAAGGGCCGGCACCCGCAGGGCCATCCAGCGCACCTGGCGACGGGCACTGAGCAGGGTGGAAAGATAGCCCCCGTAACTGCTGCCAATCACCGCGATGCACTCCCGGTCCACCGCCTGATGTTCTGCCAGCAGGTCGTACGCGGCGAGGATGTCGGCCAGGTTCTGCTCGCGTGACACGCTCTCCCGCGCATCGAAGGTGCGCTCGTGTCCTCGCAGGTCGAAGGTCAGGCAGACGCAGCCCAGCCCGGCGATGCCGCGGGCGCGCGCCAGATCGCGTTGCTGGCTGCCGCCCCAACCGTGCACGAACAGCACGCCGGGCACCTTGCTTGGCGGAGTCAGCAGGGTACCGGCGATGCGTTCGTCGTCGACGGTGATATCGATGGTCTGGCTACCGGCTGTCATGGCGCGCCCACCTTCACGTATTTGGCCAACGGGCCGAGTTCACTTTCCTGGCCCTGATACAGGCAAATGGCGTCCGCCGGCGGCGGCACCTCACCGTAATGCTCATGAGTCGAGGCCTGCAGGCATTGCAACTGAGGGTCGTCGATAAAGGCTTCCAGGGCGAAGATCTCCGCCGCACTGGCCCCGCCGATACGCCACGATTGCTCCAGCACACCGGAGCGTGAACGGCCTGCGGCGTTCTGCCCCTGAGCCACGTCATAGTTGCGCCGTGACGCGCGGATGGAGGGGTAAACCTCGAACGCGGCCAGTTCGAATATGCGCGCCTGCTGCACGGCCAGGCGCACTGCGCGCGGCAGATCCAGAGTCATCAGCGCCAGATAGTCGCCACGTACCAGAGTCAGCTGCGAGCCGCCATAGACAAGGTTGCCCTGGTTGTCCGGCGTCAGTTGCTGGGTGCCGTGATAGCTCAACGTAACACCGGCCACATGGATCTGACCGACGCTGTAGGTACAGGGCTGTTGCAGGTCCTCCTCCAGGACCATGCCGGCCTCCCTCACGTGCTGCGCGTCCATTCTGGCCAGACTGCTTTCCAGCTCGCTGGTCGAGCGCACCACATGCTGGCCGCGCCCTCCGGTACCGTCCACCGGCTTGAGACGGATCGGTCCCTCGCGCAGCAAACGCTGCCCGGCTTCGCGCGCATCGTCGAGGTCGAATACGGTAAAGCCTGCCAGGGTCACACTTTCCACCTGCTGGGCGAATTGGCTCGACCACCCTGGCGGCAAATGGCGTGGCGATTCCAGCGCCGCATGGCTGATGGCTTTGCTGGCGAGAAACGCATGCCCGACCTGGCCGCCGAAGTAGTGCTCCGGGCCTTCGATGCCCAGCGGTCTCAGATCGCCGATCAGGGTGTCTTCCGGCACATAGTAGTAGGTGCCGCTGACGTGCGAACCGGGCTGATAGGGGCCGAGAAACGGGCAGTCGAGCAGGGCGGCGAGTTTCTCGCCGAGCAGCCGCTGCACGGTCCGTTCGTGGGCCATGTGATGACCGTCGCCCGGCAGCAAGAGCAGGCCGTCGTAGGCGCTCATCGCTCGTCCCGCCAGGTGCCGCCGGCACTCTCGCAATCGAGGCGTGCCTGTTCGAGATCGCCCACCTGGTAGTAGTGCGTGATCACCTTGGCGTCATTGGGTACGGCTGGACGCGCTTCGCCCATGTCGTCGTCGCCGGCCCGGTAGTTGCTCATCGTGGCCTGGGTCAGCGCCGCTTCGCAGCGGCCCAGGCCACCTCCGGCGCAGCGTGCCACCTTGCGCTGGTCACTGTTGAGCATGTTGTTGTTCTCGTTGTTGCACGACCAATCGATATCGCCCTCGGCCATACCGACGAACTCGTAGCAGAACTCCCGGGCGACCTCCTGGATGGCGTCGCTGGAGGTTCTGGCGCTGACATAGCAGGCCTCGGCCAGGGCGTCGCCGGCAATCAACGTACCCAACAACAAACCCGTAGTGGCGACTTTCATGATGCGCTCCTCGGCAGTGCGTTCATCAATTGTGAGAGAACCGGCCACGCTGAAGTTCAGGCTTTTTGACGAGAGGAGGCGGGTAGAAAACCTGAACTCACGGCCGCGCTTGCGGCCACAAAAAAGGAAGGCTGGATGCTAGCGCTCATCAGATAAGTCCCCAGGCCGCTTTACATAGGAGCCACGCCCCGGGGCGAAGCGCTTCGGGTCCTTATCGCAGGGGTTCGCGGCGGGGCGCCGCTCCTACAGATTCGGCGCATTGAGGCTTTACTGACGGGCATTAGGCTGGGCGCAGGCTTCCAGGCACATCGATCAGGACAACGCGCGGGCGCGCGAGGGGACAGACATGAGCGAGGCGCAAACCGACAGCGAGAATCCAGTAGCCCGGTTCAAGGCAGCCATCCTGGCCAAACTGCGTTATGCGGTGGGCAAGGACCCGGCCAACGCATTCGACCACGACTGGTTCGAAGCATTGGCCCTGGCGACCCGCGATCACCTGATCGATCGTTGGGAGGAATCCTCCGCGCAGCTTGAGCGCCAGGGCGCCAAACGGGTCTACTACCTGTCATTGGAGTTTCTCATCGGGCGCTTGTTGGTGGACAACCTGAGCAATCTCGGGTTGCTCGACGTGGCGCGCCAGGCGATGGCAGAACTCGGAGTGGAGCTCGAACGCATACGCGAAATCGAGCCGGATGCGGCGCTGGGCAATGGTGGCCTGGGGCGTCTGGCGGCCTGTTTCATGGAGAGCATGGCCACCCTGCGTCTGGCCGCGCATGGCTACGGCATTCGCTACGAACACGGCCTGTTTCGTCAGGCCATCGTCGATGGCTGGCAGGCCGAGCAGACCGAAACCTGGCTGGACTTCGGCAACCCCTGGGAGTTCGAACGTCCCGAGGTGGCCTATCGGATCGGTTTTGGCGGTGGCGTCGTAACGCTCGATGACCTCGAGGGCGGCAACCATCAGCTATGGCAACCTCAGGAAACCGTGCGGGCTATCGCCTATGACACGCCGGTGGTGGGCTGGCGCGGCGCCTCGGTCAACACCCTGCGCCTGTGGCGCGCGCGGGCCGAAGAGAACCTGCAGCTCGACCGTTTCAACGCGGGCGACCATTTCGGTGCGGTAGCCGGCGAGGTGCGTGCCGAGAGTATTTCCCGCGTGCTCTATCCGGCCGACGATACCGAGGCAGGCCAGGAACTGCGCCTGCGCCAGGAATATTTTCTGGTGTCGGCCTCGCTGCAGGACCTGTTACAGCGCCATATGCACTTGCATGGCGACCTGCAAAGCCTGTCGCAACACGTGGCCATCCAGCTCAACGACACGCATCCGGCCATCGCCGTGGTCGAGCTGATGCGGCTGCTGGTGGATCAGCACCAGATGGCCTGGGAGCAGGCCTGGCAACTGACTGTCGCCGCCACTGCCTACACCAACCACACCTTGTTGCCGGAAGCGCTGGAGTCCTGGCCGGTGGCGTTGATGGAGCGCCTGCTGCCCCGTCATCTGCAGATCATCTACCTGATCAATGCCGAGCATATCGACGCGCTGCGCGCCAAGGACATCCACGATTTTCGATTGCTGCGCGCGGTGTCGCTGATCGAAGAGGATCACGGCCGGCGTGTGCGCATGGGCAACCTGGCCTTTCTCGGTGCGCACAGCATCAATGGCGTGTCGGCGCTGCACACACGCCTGATGCGTGACACGGTGTTTCGCGATCTGCACCGGCTGTACCCGGACCGGGTAAACAACAAGACCAACGGCATCAGCTTTCGCCGCTGGCTGTTTCAGGTCAATCCAGGTCTGACGCACCTGCTCATCGACGTCCTCGGCGAGCAGGTGCTGCAGCGGCCTGATGCACAGCTGCAGACGCTGGACCCCTTTGCCGAACGTCAGGACTTTCGCGAGGAATATGCCCTGTGCCGGCAGCGCAACAAGGAAGTACTGGCGCAGCATGTGCACCGACTGCTGGGTATCGCGCTCGATACCCGGGCGATCTTCGATGTGCATGTCAAACGCATCCACGAATACAAACGCCAGTTGCTCAACCTGTTGCATACCGTGGCCTTGTACCAGGCGATACGCAACGATCCGGCCACCGATTGGGTGCCACGGGTGAAGATCTTTGCCGGCAAGGCAGCGGCCAGCTATCACCAGGCCAAGCTGATCATCAAACTGGCCAACGACATCAGCCGGACCATCAACGGTGACCCGACCGTACGTGGTCTGCTCAAGGTGGTGTTCATCCCCAACTACAACGTCAGTCTGGCGGAGACGATCATTCCAGCCGCGGACCTCTCCGAGCAGATCTCGACGGCCGGCCTGGAAGCTTCGGGCACCAGCAACATGAAGTTCGCCCTCAATGGCGCCCTGACCATCGGCACTCTGGACGGTGCCAATGTGGAGATGTATGAGAAGGTCGGCGCGGACAACATGTTCATCTTCGGCATGAACGCCCAGCAAGTGGCCGCCCGGCAACGACTTGGCCTGGAAATGGGCGATGTGGTGGCCGACTCGGAACGTCTGGAGGCCGCGCTCGGGGCCATACGGGCCGGCGTATTCTCCCCGGATGATCCGGCCCGCTACGTCGGTCTGGTCGACGGGCTGTTGTACCAGGATCGGTTCATGGTTTGCGCTGACTTCGATGCTTACTGGGATGCGCAACGCAAGGTCGATCAGCGTTGGCAGCGGCCTGAACAGTGGTGGCGCTCGGCGGTGCTGAATACTGCGCGGATGGGCTGGTTCTCGGCCGACCGCACCATCGCCGAATACGCCAGGGATATCTGGCAGGTGGCGCTGCCAGCGCCTGACGGAACATGAGGCGCTAGCGCTGAATGCGGTGGGCCGGTGTACCGTGGCCCTTTTTCGGATGCACGATGCGGGTGACCTGCACATCGGTGAACTCGCTGGGCCACTCGAAAGTGTGCATGGCGCTCAGATAGAAGCGGGCCTGCTCCGGCGTGAGTTGTTCGCGATCGGACTCGACCTCCACGCTGTGAGGTTCGTTGTGCAGGATATAGCTGATCAGATGCAGTGGCTTGGCCATCTCGAAGCTCCGGCTTTGCTGGGTGATGGGAGATAGACCCCTGATAGACGGTGGCAAGTTCCCGCTATCCGCTGGGCGGCAGTTCGACTTCGGAGGTGGCCAGGTTGCGCTTGGCAGGAGGCTGCGGATTGGCGTCGCTGCCATCTTTGCGCAATGCCTTTGCACGTTTTTCCAGGACAAGATAGGTCACGCTGGCCAACAGCAGCGGCAACAGGTAGTACAGCACCCGATAGGCCAGTAGCGCGGCGACCAGGCTGGCCTGACTGTACTGATGCTGAAGCAAGGCCAGGAACACGGCTTCGAGTACGCCGAGCCCGGCGGGAATATGGGCCACGGCTGCGGCGATGCAACTGATCAGCAGCACGCCAAGCACCGACGTATAGGAGGCCCCGTCCGGTAGCAGCCAGTAGAGCAGCAGCGCCATCAGCGCCCAGTTGCTCGCCCCCATGCATAGCTGCTGCAGCGCCATGCCCAGCGAGGGCAGGGTGATACTGCGTTCACGCCAGTGCCAGACACGCTGTTGCGCGGAAGCACAGACGCCGACATAGGCACTGACCACGCCCAGTAGCGCGAAGCCAAGCAGTTGCAAGCCGGTTACGCCCAGGGTCCAGTTGTCCGGCAGTTGCACCATACGCAGGGAAAAGATCACGCCGGCCAGTGCCATGTAGCCGGTCCAGTTGGTCAGCAGGTTCAGGCTGAGAATGCGGGTCACGGTGGAGGCAGTGAGCCCCAGGCGCATGTATAAGCGGTAGCGCATGGCCACACCGCCGATCCAGGTGGTGAAGTTGAGATTGAAGGCGTAGCACACCATGGCAACCGGTAGCACCTGCCGAGTCGGCAAGCGGTGCCGGCTATAACGCCGTGCAAGCAGATCGTAAGAACCGAACACCAGGTAGCTGGCTATGACCAGCACTGCGCCCAGCAGCAGCGTCTGCAGGCTATAGGCGTCCAGGGCCTGGCGCACCTCGCTCCACTCCAGGTTGCGTACCAGCAGGTACAGCAGTACCGGTACCAGCACCAGGAAAAACAGCGTCAGCAGACGTTTGCCCCAGATCAGCCAGGGACCATGCTCAGCGTTACTCATCGGGGTTGCTCCTCTTCATAGCAACGCACCTCGCTCTCTGGCTCCAGGGGTTCGAGGTTCTTGCGGTGGCCCGGCAGCCAGCCGGCGATGGCCGGGAAACGGCGAATGAAGTGGAAGCACAGGAACACCAGCGGCGCCCGCCACCAGTAGCCGCGGATCACGCGCTCCAGTTCGACACGTCGGCAATGCTGGCTCGACAGTTGCTGCAGGTGGTCGTGCAACTGCTGGTTGAACGCACGGTCGCGAATGACCAGGTTGGCTTCGAGGTTCAGGGCCAGGCTCAGTGGGTCGAGATTGCTTGAGCCGACCGTGACCCACTCGTCGTCGACCAGCGCCACCTTGCCATGCAGCGGCCGCTGGCAGTACTCGTGAATTACCACGCCGTCACGCAGCAGGTAGTTGTAGAGCAGGCGCGAGAATGCCTGAGCCCAGCGCATGTCCGGCTGCCCCTGGAGAATCAGCGTCACCTCGACGCCGCGTCGCGCCGCGTTGCGCAGGGCGCGCAGCAGGCGGTAACCGGGGAAGAAATAGGCGTTGGCCACCAGCAGACGATGCCGCGCGGCGGTGAACGCTGCCAGGTGTTCGTCTTCGATGTCCGTGGTGTGGCGTTCATTGTCGCGCTCCACCAGCTTCACGCAGGCGTCGCCTACGCGCTGCTTAGAGGGGCGGGCCGGGCTGTGGGCGCCAAGCGAAGGTTTCAAAAAGCGCAGCATGGCAGCATGCAGATCGACCACCACCGGACCTTGCACTTCCACGGCGTAGTCTTGCTTGGCCATCTTGCCGAAGTCACCGAGGTGATCGGCCGAATAGTTGATACCGCCGACGAAGGCCCGCTCGCCGTCGATCACCAGCAACTTGCGGTGCAGGCGGCGGAACAGGTTGGTGCGCATGCCCAGGGTCTTCGGGCTGGGGTCGAAGACCTGCACCTTGACCCCGGCAGCGCTCAGGGCCGCTACATAGTCACGGCCGAGATCGGCGGTGCCATAGCCGTCTACCGCCACCACCACACGAACCCCGCGTTGTGCGGCCTCGATCAGCACACGCTGCAGCTCGAGGCCGACCTTGTCTTCGAAGATGATGAAGGTCTCCAGCAGCACCTCCACGCGCGCCTGGCGAATGCATTCGAACACGCGCGGGTAGTAATCCTCGCCATTGATCAGCAGGCACAGTTGATTGCCGTCTCGCCAGATTCCGCTCACAGATGGATCTCCGCTGCCAGAGGGGCATGGTCGGACAGGTGCGACCAGGGTCGGGTGGATAGCACTTCGGGTTGCTGCGCGAGCGCATTACGGGTGTAGATGCGGTCCAGGCGCAGTAACGGCATGCGAGCCGGGAAGCTGCGTGCCGGCTTGCCCTGGCGATGAGCGAAGGCTTCAAGGAGGCCGTGCGGGGCGAGCTGCTCGTCCACGCGCAGGCGCCAGTCGTTGAAGTCGCCAGCGACTATTACCGGCGCGCTCGGATCGATGGTCGCCAGCAGATCCAGCAGCAGGCCGATCTGCTGACGTCGATGCGCCTCACGCAAGCCCAGGTGCACGCACACCGCATGGACCGCATGCTGACCCGGTACATCCAGACGGCAGTGCAGCAGGCCGCGCTGTTCGGTACCGCTGACGCTGACGTCAAGGTTGTGGTACTCGACGATGGGGAAGCGCGAGAGCAGGGCATTGCCATGGTCGCCCGCCGGATACACCGCGTTGCGCCCGTAGGCGAATTGCGGCCACATGCTGTCGGCGAGGAACTCGTACTGCGGCACGCTGGGCCAGTCATGGAAGCGCTTGGCGTGCAGCGCATGATTACCCAGCACTTCCTGCAGGAAGACCAGATCTGCGCCCGTGGCCTGCACGGCGTTGCGCAGTTCGGGGAGGATGAAACGCCGGTTGAAGGCGGTGAAGCCCTTGTGCGTATTGATGGTCAGAACCCGCAGACGCTTGACCGGGGTGACACGGTCGATGATGACCTCCGGGTTGGGGATGGTGATGGTCATTGCTGTCGATTTCCGTTCATAAGCTGCCAGGTTTCTTCGAACGCGACTCGCTCAGAGGGTCTGCCTCGGCGATGGCGCGATCGAGCAATGCGCTGTCGTGCACCCGCTCTTCGCTACCGCCGCCATCGTCATTTCTGGCCGGTTGCAGTTCGACCTTGACCCAGCCGCTGTCGCGGCGGTCGAACGCCTTGAATGCCTCGATGACATCAGTCATCGGCTTGACCTGGGTGAGAATCTTTGCCGGGTCGATGCGCCCGGCCTGAACCATCTCGATCAGCCGCGGGATATAGCGCCGGTGGTTGCAGTTACCCATGTTGATGGTGAGGTTCTTGTTCATCGCCTGACCGATGGGAAACTCGCGGGCTTGCTGCGGATACACGCCGATGATGGCCAGGGTGCCGGCCTTGGCCAACGCATCGACGGCCCACTGCAGGGCTTGCTCGGGTGCGTCCCCGGGCTGCCACTCGTCTCCCTCGGCCTGGCGGGGCGAGTGGTCATGGGCCGGGCATTGGGCGTCGATGCCGACGGCATCGATGGCGCGGTCCACACCGATGCCGTTGGTCAGCCGGCGCAAGGTGTCGACAGGGTCCTCGCGGTCAAAGTTGATCGTTTCCGCGCCCTGGCGCCGGGCCATGTCCAGGCGGTCGTCGAGATGGTCGATGGCGAATACGCGTGAGGCACCGAGCAGTTTGGCGCTGGCGATGGCGAACTGGCCGACCGGGCCGCAGCCGAACACTGCAACGGTATCGCCGCTGCAGACCTCGGCCAGCTTGGCGCCGAAGTAGCCGGTGGGGAAGATGTCCGAGAGCAGGATGGCCTGGTCATCGCTGATCTCGCTGGGCAGTTTCACCAGGCCGATATTGGCGAAGGGGATACGTGCCATCTCGGCTTGCAGGCCATGGAAGGCACCGGTTATCTCCGGCCCGCCGTAGAAGGAGGTTCCCGCTTCCTTGCCATTGGGGTTGGCCTCGTCGCACTGGGCGTAGTAACCGGCCCTGCAGTAGGCGCAGTTACCACAGGCGATGGTGGAGGGCACCACGACGCGGTCGCCGATGCTCAGGTTGCGCACGTCACTGCCCAGGGCCTCGACGATGCCGACGGCCTCATGCCCGAGAATGGTGCCCTTGCGCATACCGCCCACGCTGCCACGCACGAAATGCAGGTCGGTGCCGCAGATGGCCGAGGCAGTGATGCGGATGACCGCGTCGGTACTGGCCTGAACTTCGGGTTCAGGCACCTCGTCGAGACGGATATCACCGATATCGTGAAACACCACTGCTTTCATGACTGCCTCCCGTTAGCCGGCCGTTTGGCCGCATTGCGTGGACTCAGGCTGTTCGCCGGGCGCTGCGGGCATGACCCGCGCCTGTGTTTTTCGAGTCGGCACAGGCTGGCAGGGTTCAGGTTATTTATCGTTGAACAGGCCTGAAGGCAGCGCGCTGGCATGCCATCGAACTGGGCTTTGGCTGCGCTCAGCGCTGCAGTTCCAACAGTTGCAGCGAACGTCCGGCCAGCTCGACCCATTGCTGCTGGACGGGAACGGCGTTGGTCTGTGCGCTGAAGGTGTCGACCAGGCAGCGCCAATGGCGGCCACCGTTGACTTCCGGCAGCTGGAACTCGCATCCCTGATGATGGGCGTTGAGCAGCAACAGCAGGGTGGCGTCTGCGCCGCTGCGTTTGAGCCCCGACGGCTGGGCGCGGCCATCCATGAGCATGCCCATGCAACGCGCGTCTTCATCGTGCCAGTTGTCCTCGCTCATCTCGCTGCCATCCGGGGCCAGCCAGGTCACGTCTTTGACGTCCAGCTCTTCGTTGTAATGGCCGACCAGGAAACGTTGCCGGCGCAGGATGGGGTAACCATGGCGCAAACCGATCAGATGGCGGCAGAAGGCGAGCAGTTCACGACCTTCGTCATCGAGAGACCAGTCCACCCAACTCAGTTCGTTGTCCTGGCAATAGGCGTTGTTGTTGCCGTGCTGAGTGCGGCCGAACTCGTCGCCCGCCACCAGCATCGGCGTGCCTTGGGCGAACAGCAGCGTGCCCAGCAGGTTGCGCATCTGCTGCACACGCAGGCGGCGGATCGAAGGGTCGTCGGTGGCGCCTTCGCAGCCGTGGTTCCAAGACAGGTTGTGCTCGGTACCATCCTGGTTGTTCTCGTCGTTGGCCTCATTGTGCTTGTGGTCGTAGGACACCACGTCGCGCAGGGTGAAGCCGTCATGCGCGGTGATGAAGTTGACCGAGGCAAAGGGGCGGCGACCGCGCTGGTTGTACAGGTCGCCCGAAGCGGTCAGGCGGCTGGCCAGTTCGCCCAGTTCACCGCCGTCGCCTTTCCAGTAGGCGCGCACGTTGTCGCGGAACTTGTCGTTCCACTCGGCCCAGCCAGGCGGGAAGCCGCCGACCTGATAGCCACCCGGGCCGCAGTCCCAGGGTTCGGCGATCAGCTTGACCTTGCTCAGCACCGGGTCCTGGCGACAGGCGACGAGAAACCCGTGGCGCTCGTCGAAGCCATGGGCATGGCGACCGAGAATGGTCGCCAGATCGAAGCGAAAGCCGTCCACGCGCATTTCCGTGGCCCAGTAGCGCAGCGAGTCGGTGACCATGCGCAGCACGCAGGGATGGCTCAGATCGAGGGTATTACCGGTACCGGAATCGTTGATGTAGTAGCGGCGCTCGTCCGGTAACAGGCGGTAGTAGCTGGCATTGTCGATACCGCGCATGCACAGCGTTGGGCCACGTTCGTTGCCCTCGGCGGTGTGGTTGTAGACCACATCGAGAATCAGCTCCAGGCCGGCCTTGTGCAGGTGGGCGACCATCTCCTTGAACTCGCTGATGCGACCACTGGCAAGATAGGCCGGGTGCGGTGCGAAGAAGCCGATGCTGTTGTAACCCCAGTAGTTGGTCATGCCTTTTTCCAGCAGGTGCTGGTCGTTGACGAAGGCATGTACCGGCAGCAGTTCCACGCTGGAAACGCCCAGCTCACGGATATGCCGCAACAACTCCGGGTTGGTCAGCCCGGCGCAGGTGCCGCGCTGGCGCTCGGGTACGCTGGGATGGCGCATGCTGATGCCGCGCAGGTGCGCCTCGTAGAGCACCGTGCGCTCCCAGGGAATGCGCAGCTGAGGTTGCTCGCCCCAGGTGAAGGCGGGGTCGATCACCTTGCACTTGGGAACGAACGGTGCGCTGTCGCGCTCGTCGAAGCTCAGGTCGCCGTCAGGATCGCCAATGGTGTACCCGAACAGCGCCTCGGACCACTGCAATTGCCCCACCAGCTGCTTGGCATAGGGGTCGATCAGCAGTTTGTTGGGATTGAAACGATGGCCGGCTTCGGGCGCGTAGGGGCCGTATACGCGATAGCCATAAACCTGGCCGGGACGGGCATCGGGCAGGTAGCCATGCCAGATCTCGTCGGTGTATTCGGGCAACTCGATGCGCTCGATTTCCGTTTCGCCGCCCTCGTCGAACAGGCATAGCTCGACGCGCTCGGCGTGCGCCGAGAACAGCGCGAAATTGACCCCCAACCCATCCCAACTGGCACCAAGCGGAAAAGGACGGCCCTCGGTAACACGTGAACGATGCTGTCTGCGCATGGGATCAGGCCTTCGGCGCTTTCGGGGTACGTGGTGCGCGCGGCTTTTTCAGCAACGCAGGTTGCTCGGCGTCACTGACCGGTACGGTCTTGGGCTTGCTGATGCGCCGTGGCTTGGCTGCCGGCGCGGGTTGCTCAGCGGCCTCAGCCGCTGCTAGCTTGCTGGCCATTTGCCAATGTCGCTCGTGTTGACCCTCAGGGCGGCCTTCGGATTCCCAGATCTGAAACGCGAACTCGCGGATACGTTGCTCATCGGTGCTCATGACGTGACTCCTTCAGGCGAAGCAGATTGACGGGTAATTCAGCCAGAGCGGCAGATAGCTCGATCTGGGGTTCAGGGTTGAGCCGGCAGGGCGCCAGAGAGAATTCGACGCGAGCCTCCTCGAGTTCAGGCGGCAACAGCACACGGGTATCGCCCCAGCGGTCAGGCGGTACGTGCGGCCGCTCATGTTCCGCCAGCAGGCCTGCAGCCAGGCGTGGGGCGATCACCAACAGATGTTCGTCAGCGTTGCTACGCAGGAAGGCCAGCGCCTGTGCTGCATGCTCGCCGACCACCGCCAGCGGTCGGTAGCTGCCACCGGCGAACAGCTGCGGCCGCGCCGTGCGCAACGCCAGTACCTGCTGAATCAGCCACTGCTTGATACGTCCATCCTTCCAGCTGGCCAGCTTGCTGGCGGGTGTATCGTCCTGGCTCAGGTGCTGCTGACGCAGGGCGAAGTCGACCTGCCTGCGGTTATCCGGATCGACCAGGCTGAAGTCCCAGAGCTCGCAGCCCTGGTAGAGGTCCGGCACGCCCGGCGTGGTCAGACGCAGCAGACACTGCACCAGGCCGTTCAGGGCACCGGCAGGCGCGAGGCTGGCCACGCTGGCGGCCAGTTCAGTGCGCAACGCCTGGCCTGCAGGTTCGCTCAGCAGACGCCGCAGAAAATTGGCGCACGCCGCCTCGTAGGCCTCGTTCGGCGCGCTCCAGGCGCTGTTCAGCTTGGCTTCACGCAAGGCTTTGCGTTGCCAGCCGAGCAGACGCTGCAGGTAAGCGTCCAGGCCGGCCGCATCGTCCGCCTGCAGGTCGAGCGGCCAGCTGCCGATCAGGGTCTGGTAGAGGATGGCTTCTTCGCCGGCATCCGGCGCCTGCGGCGTGTCGCTGCTGCGCAGCGGTTGTGCCAGTTGCCGCCATTGGCGTACGCGCTCGGCGTACCACGGGGCACGTTCGCTGAGTACCGCCAGGCGTGCCCGGCAGTCCTCACCACGCTTGTGGTCGTGAGTCGCGGTGGCCAGCAGGCTGTGCGGGTGCTGCGTCGCGCGCTCGCGGCAGGCCTGGTGGAAGGCCTCGACGCTGGCACTGAAATGTTCGGCATCGAAGCCCACGTCATAGCGCGACAGCAGCACGCCGGCGCGATACAGGGCGGTGTCCTCCACGGACTTGGCAGCCACTGGTGAGGTCAGTTGCTGGAAGCGCGTCAGTGCTTGAGCCCGCAGGCGCCGCGCTCGGCCGGGGGGCATGGCGCGCAGGAAGGCGCCGCCGAGCCAGTCGTCCAGGTACGTCAGCAAGGGCCAGTCTGCCTCGCCCAAGGTCTGCCGGGCTGCCTCCAGTGCCTGCTGGAAGAACCGCCGATCCTGCTGTGAGCGGCCACAGGCCTGGGCGTAGGTGCGGTAGACGGGGAAGTGCACGATCAACTCACGCAGCGCGCGGCGGATGGCGCCGAGGGTCAGGTCGCGGGTGGCGATGTCATGCCGGGCGACTTGTAGCAGGCGCTGGGCCACTTCCTCCAGATCGCCGGCCAGCGAACCTTCCAGCACCAGCCGGCGTGCCTGCTGCACCTCGTCGGCGAAGTTCGCCGGGCGGCCACTCAACTCCTGCCACAAGGCGCCGAGCGGCAATTCGCCGTGTGGGTCGTGCTGCAGCAGTGACAGCTGATTCATGAACTCGTAGCCGGTGCTGCCGTCCACCGGCCAGTCGGCGGGCAGGTGCTCGCCGGCGCCGAGAATTTTCTCGACGAAGACAGGGCAGGGCGCGTCGCCGCGCAGTTGCCTGACGCGTCGCCGCAAACGGCTGCAATACGCACGGGGATTGGCCAGGCCGTCGATATGATCGATACGCAGGCCGTCGACCAGACCTCGTTCGATCAACTGGAACACCTTGGCATGAGTCTGTTCGAACACCGCCAGATGTTCGACGCGCAGGGCGCCCAGTTCGTTGATGTCGAAAAAACGCCGCCAGTTGATGTCGTCGGCCGCGGTGCGCCAGCTGGCCACACGGTAGTGCTGACGCTCGAGCAGCGCGTGCAGGCGCTGTTGCGCCGCAGCGTCGCGTCCCTGAAAACGAGCCAGAAGCGGGGCGATGTCCTGCTCATGAGTCGCCAGTTTGGCGCATAAGCGCCCGGCCTCGGCCCGACTGTCGGCATCGCTACCGAGCCTGGCGAAACACCGGCCCAGATCTGACAGCGCGGGAGCCTCGCTGCTCTGCAGAATGCTGGCGTAGCTGGGCGGGGTGAGGGGCAGGCGGTGCTCGAAATGCTGCGCATACAGGCGTCCCTGCTGGACATCGAAGCCCAGCTGCAGCGTGCCCTGGCGCAGGGCCTCGCCGTAGTCACTGCGCAAGAAGGGCACCAGCAACTGGCCGCTAAGCAGGGGGTCGTGGGACTGCCACTGGATATCGAAGAATTTCGCATAGGGGCTGTTCTGCCCCCACTCGAGGACATCCAGCCACCAGGGATTACGGTCGCCGCCGACCGCCATGTGGTTGGGCACGATATCCAGGATCAGGCCCATGCGGTGATCGCGTAGAACCTCGACAAGGCGCACCAGCGCCTGTTCTCCACCCAGTTCCGGGTTGACCTGGCTCGGGTCGACCACATCGTAACCATGTGTCGAGCCAGGACGCGCGGTAAGAATGGGCGAGGCATACAGATGGCTGATACCCAGGCGGGCGAAATACGGCACCTGCGCTGCCGCATCGAGCAGGGTGAAATCCTTGTGTAGCTGCAGGCGCAGCGTGGCGCGCAGTTCAGTCATCGCCGGCCTCCTGTCGCGCCCGCTGCAAGGTCGCCAGGCGTGTGCTGGTGGCTGGCTCCTCCAGCAACTGGCCGACCGGCCTCGGATAGCGCCGGCGCCAGTTGGGATGGGTGTCGCCCGGGCCCGGCAGGTTGGGCTGCTGCTCCAGAGCACAGGCATCTTCCAGTGGCAACAGCGTCAGCGGCGCGGGCGTGCCGCCGATGTAATCGATGCAGGACTGCAGCAAGGCGTCATCATCAGTCCCGGTGACCGGGCCACGGCGCTCCAGCGCCTGGCGCAGGGCAACACGCTCGCCCGCGCGTTCCGCGTGGTCGCCTTCGAGCAGATTCGCAGCGCGCTGGCCGACGCGCACGCGCCACTCCAGATCGTGGCCGGCGATCCAGCCCTTGATGGTTGGCAGATCGTGGGTGGTGGTCGTGGCCAAGGCATCGCCGGGCCAGTGCTCGGCTGGTACGAAACCAAGGTCATCCTGCTCGAACAACAGCACCCGCGTGCCGAGGATGTTGCGCCCAGCCAGTTTGTCGCGCAGGCCCTCGGGTACGGTACCAAGATCCTCACCGATCACCAGCGCCCGGTGGCGATGCGACTCCAGAGCCAGTAGACGCAGCAGGTCATCCAGCGGATAGCGCAGATAGGCTCCGTGCTCAGGCTCGCCACCCTGAGGAATGACCCACAGGCGTTGCAGCCCCATGACATGGTCGATACGGATGCCGCCGGCATGGGCCAGGTTGGCCTGAAGCATCTCGATGTAGGCACGAAAACCATGCTGGCGCAGCCCCTGCGGCGAGAATGCCGATACCCCCCAATTCTGTCCCTGACGGTTGAGAATATCCGGGGGCGCGCCCACCGTGACCAGCGGCAGCAGCTCCTCCTGGCGCGACCAGGCCTGGCTACCGGCGCAGTCGGCGCCTACCGCCAGATCGGCGATCAGGCCGATCCCCATGCCGGCGCCGCTGGCCGTGGCCTGCGCGCTTTCCAGGCCGTGGGCAATGAGCCACTGGCAGAAGGCGTGGAAACGCAGTTCGTCGGCGTGTTCGATGGCAAAACGCGTCACCGCGTCCTGCGTAGGGCTGCGCAATGCTTGTGGCCACAAGCGCCAGTCGCTGCTGCTTCCCTCGCGCAAGCGCTCCGCATGCAGGGCCTCGAAGCAGCAGTGCTGCTGCAGGGCATCACCACCATTCGCGCAGAACACCTGGAACTGGCTCTGCAACTCGCCGTGCGTCGTTCGAAAATCCTGGTACAGCTGACGCAACAAACGCTGCCGCGTATGTGCCACAGCCGGCCAGTCGATCAGTTCGAGTGTCTCCAGACGCGCCATCTCGTTCTCCAGGCCGGCCGCCTGAATGGCGCGATGCACGCGCTCGGCCCCCAGCAAGGTGATGGGAGAGGCGTACAGCGTATTGAAGAACAGGCGACTGGACGGCGAATAAGGGGAAAAATCACTGCGCTTGGCGGCGAACTGCGCATGCACCGGGCTCAGCGCCAGTGCATCGGCCCCCTGATTGGCAGCGTGGCGGGCCAGATCCGCCACGGCCAGGGTGTCACCCAGGCCGCCATCGCCGGCACGACGCAAACCGTACAGCTGCGCCACCAGCCCCCAAACGTGCTTTCTGCCGCACAGTTGCTGCACCGACAGGCAGGCTTGCGGCGTCACTGCCAGCGGGTGGCGGCTATCGCGAATCTGCAATTGGTAATAACCCGGAACCTGCTGTGCGGGCAGACGGCCGTCGGCGTCGAGCCGGCCATCGACGACCTGGCCCTGTTCATCGCTCAGCCGGTAGGGACTGTGCGCCGGGTAGCGCATCAGGGGCAGTGGCTGACCTTGCTCCTGCAGCAGCAAGGTGGCCTCGCAGGATGTGTGGCGCTGATGAGTCAGTTCAGCCAGGCTCGCCTTCAACTGCTCGGGACTCTGGGCCGGATAGCCGAGCGCTTCCAGCAACTGGCGTTGCGCCTGCGGGGTCACGCTTTGTGCGCGGCCATGGGCGTCGACCCAGTCGATGCACAGGTCGGCGGCCTGGGCCAATTCGGCCAGCAACTGATCACTCATCGGGCGGGCTCCAGGGTAACCAGTGCGCTGTGTGCAGGCAGCCGTTGCTGGCGTAGGTCTTCATTGTCGATGCGCCAGGTGTAAAGCCTCTCGCCCTGGATTTCAGAGGGCGACAGACTGACCTCGGCGCTACCGAGGTTGACCGCGATGCTCAACGCCGGCCCATGGCCGAGTCGCCAGCGCGCCAGCACCGCGCCGTCGCCAAGCACCTGGGCGCCGAGGCTGCGCGCCTGTTGCATACCCGGCAGCAGACGACTTCGGCGGACCTGCAGCAGGCCCCGGTAGAAGCTCAGCCATTCGCGTTGTTCGGGCTCCAGCGCCGCAGCCAGATCTGGCTGCGAGCGCTGGAAGCTGGCCAGCGCGTTGGGGTCGGCGATGGTTTCACGGGCATGTGCGGAGGAAAACTGGGAAAAATCCGCGAACTCATTGCGCCGACCTTCCCGCACCGCGCTGGCCAGCTCGTCGTGGTAATCGGTGAAGAACAGAAACGGGCGTTTGCACCCCCATTCCTCGCCCATGAACAGCAGCGGCACCATCGGGCAAAGCAGCACGAGGACGGTGGCAGCCCTCAGCGCGTCGTGGTCGGCCAGCAGTGCCAGGCGCTCGCCGAAGGCTCGGTTACCTATCTGGTCATGATTCTGCAGGAACAGCACGAATGCGTGCGGCGGCAAGTCGGCGCTGGGTTCGCCCCGAGGCTGGCCGTGGCGATTGGCCTGCCCCTGATAGACGAAGCCCTGCTCGAGCAGCGTGGCCAGCTTACGGGTCGGCGCCTGGGCATAATCGGCGTAGTAGCTTTCGTTCTCGAAGGTCAGCAGCGCATGCAGGGTGTTGTGGCCATCGTCGTTCCACTGAGCATCGAAACCTGCGCGCAACAGCTGCGCTGTGTTGTGTTCATTCTCCAGCACCAGGTGCACTTGGCGCTGCGGCGCTATTGCCGAACGCACGCGGGTGGCCAGGTCCATGAGGAAATCGTCATCGTCGATGGCGTGTACCGCATCCAGGCGCAGGCCGTCGACACGGTAGTCCAGCAGCCACATCAATGCGTTCTCACAGAAGAAGTCGCGCACTTGCGGCCTGGCGAAGTCGATCGCCGCGCCCCAGGGCGTGACGCGCTCTTCATGGAAGAACTGCCGCGCATACAAACCAAGGTAATTGCCATCCGGGCCGAAATGGTTGTAGACCACATCGACGAACACCATCAGCTCGTAGGCGTGGGCGCTGTCGATCAGCTGCTTGAGCTCTTCGGGCGTGCCATAGCAGTTGGCCGGGGCGTACGGCAGCACACCGTCGTAGCCCCAGTTGCGCGTGCCGGAAAAGGCGTTCAGCGGCATCAGCTGAAGGGCCGTGATGCCCAGATCGGCCAGGTGCGGCAGGAACTCGATGACCTGCTGAAAACCGCCGAACAAGCCGACATGCAGCTCATAGAGCACCGTTTCATGCCACGGGCGACCGTGCCATTCGTGGTGATGCCAGGGGTAAGCCTGCTGGTCGACGACCTGACTGAAACCGTGCACGTCGTCGACCTGACGGCGCGATGCCGGGTCCGGCACCGACCACTGGCCATCGATGCGATAGCGATAGCGTGTATCAGCCGGGCAATCGTGAAGCAGTACGTACCAGCCATCCTCTTGCGCCGGCATCGCATGGCACTGGCCATTTTCGAGCTCGAGCTCCACCTGCTGGCAGCTCGGCGCCCACAGGGCAAAGCGCACGCGTCCATCGGCCAGTGGCCGGGCACCATGGCAATACATCAGCGGGCAACCCGACGGGCGCTGGCCTGGCTTAGCAGACGCTGGAACAGCCGATGGTAGGGTTGCACCGATTGTCGCCAGTAGAGCGGGGCGCCCATGGCCTGACAGCGCATCGCCTCCAGCAACTGTGGGTGCTGGTACACCTGCAGTGCGCGGTCGATGGCTTGGCGATAGTCGTCCACCTGCGGCGCCTCGAAGAGAAAGCCGCTGACGCCGTCCTCGATGCTGTCGGCCAGGCCGCCGGTGCGCCGGGCAATGGGCAGCGACGCATAACGCTGAGCATACATCTGGCTCAACCCGCAGGGCTCGAATCGTGACGGCATGAGGAGAAAGTCGCTCCCGGCATACAGGCGCCGTGCGTCGCTCTCTTTGAAGCCGATATGCACGCCGATGCGACCGCGGTGTCTGCGGCCAAGCTCCGCCATTGCGGCCTCCAGTGCCGGCTCGCCCTGGCCGATCACGGCGATACGACCGCCCCGCGCGACAATGTGTTCGGCCACGTCCAGGGTCAGGTCTATACCCTTCTGCTGCACCAGGCGAGAAACCACGGCAAACAGCGGTCCATCGTCATTGAGGCCCAACCAGCTTTCCACATAGCCAGCGTTGGCCCGCTTGCCCGCCCAATCGCCAGCCGCGAAACCTTTCAGCAGATGAGCGTCGAGGTAGGGATGCCAGCTTTCGTCTATGCCATTGGCGATACCGCTGAGCTGGCCGAGTTCGACCTTGGCGCGTAGCAGGCCGTCCAGGCCACAGCCCTGTTCCGGTTGCGTGATTTCACGGGCATAGCGGCGGCTGACGGTGGTGACATGCCGCGCATAGGCGATACCGGCCTTGAGGAACGACAGGCGGCCATAGAACTCGAGACCCTCGACGCCACATGCGGCTTCCGGTATCGCCAGCTCACTGGCGCAGCGCATGTCGCAAAGCCCCTGATAGGCGAGGTTGTGAATAGTCAGCAACGCCGGTGCGCTGGCTCCGCGCCAGGCCATGTAAGCTGGCGCCATGGCAGCTGGCCAGTCGTTGGCATGCACCAGTTCCGGGCGCCACTGGATACCGGCTTCGCCCGTGGCGATTTCTGCAGCGGCGAGGCCCAGGCGGGCAAAGCGAATGTGGTTGTCGGCCCAGTCGTTGCCTTCGGCATCCACATAAGGTGTGCCATCGCGCTCGTAGAGCGTCTTGTTGAGCACGACGTAGACGATCAGACCGTCGGCTAGATCCATACGGCCGATATGGCACGGCGGCAACGCGGCCAGACCGGGTAATTGCCCGACGATACGGATCGGACGACCGCTGTTGACCACCTGACGATAACCGGGAATCAGCAGGCGGATATCGTGTTGAGGCGACAGGGCGCGCGGCAAGGCTGCCGATACGTCGCCCAAGCCGCCGCACTTGATCAGATCGGCGAACTCCGAGGTGACGAACAACACACGTTTGCGCTGAGGATGTTCGCTGTGCATCTGCAGGGATGGCTTGGCAGCAGCTGTGAGAGGAGTATGTGGGGGAATCTGTGCGGAGGCTGCAGCGCTTGCCATGTCTTTCTCCAATGGGGTGAACCTTTGAACTCATCGCTTCGTGGGCGATTGACCATGGAGGAGAACGGCACAGGAATCGGTCCGCTGCTTCGTCTCCCCCCATACTTGTTGCTGACGGGACTAAACGGACAAAGGTTCGACCTTTTTTTGCGTGCGCAGCGAAACGCTAAACCTTGAACTTTGCCCCGTAACTGCGCTTCCACAGAGCACCTATTCGTTCTCTTCAGGAGGCTCTCTGGATGGACAGCGTCAAGCAGGTGGTGAACTTTCTTCGCCAGTCCGAACTGAGCCTGACAACCGCTGAATCCTGTACCGCTGGGCTGATGAGCTCGCTAGTGGCAGAGATTTCCGGTAGCGGTCAGGTGCTCGACTGCGCCTTCGTCACCTATTCGCCACAGGCCAAGCAGCGTTCCCTGGGCGTCAGTTCGCTGACCATGGAGCGTTTTGGCCTCACCAGCGAAGAGGTGGCACGGGAAATGGCCCTTGGCGCGCTAGAGCGCAGCGACGCGGATATCGCGCTGGCCAATACGGGCCTGGCAGAGGCGGAGGGCAAGATGGACGGGGTGCAGTGCTTTGCCTGCGCGATACGCCTCGGCCTGAATGAGGGGGTCGTCAGTGAAACCGTGCAGTTCACAGGCAGCCGTAACCAGGTGAGAGTGGCGGCCGCGCGTCATGCCTTGCAGCACTTGCCTTACTACCTTGAGCGTCTGCGCCGGAACTGAGACAGAAGGAATTGCCGGACTGCCGTGCAGCCCGGCAATCTGGCCGATTACTGCTCCGGCAACTTGCCGTTGATCTGCTCGGCGCGCTGTAGATGTTTCTCCAGCTTGGGCAGGGTTTCGCGGGCGAACTTGGCAATCTCCGCGTCATCGACATTCACACCGCGGCGGAACAGTTCGATGGTCTGGCGGTGGGCCACTTCCTGGTTGTTCATGTAGGCCTTGTCGAAACTGTCCTCGTCTCGCAGGTCGAGCACCATGGCCTTGGCCTGGCTTATCAGCTCCGCATCGTCGGAAACCTCCAGGTCCTTGCTGTTGGCCAGTTCTTTCAGTTTCTGATTAGCGCTGCGGTGATCATCGATCATCTGCTGGGCGAAGTCCTTGATCTGCTGATCTCGTGAGGTCTCCAGCGCCAGCTTGGCGGTTTCGATCTCGGCGATGCCCTTCGCTGATGCCTCTTCGACGAACTCCTCGGTGCTGATCGGCTCCATCTCGTCTGCGGCGTGCAAGCTGCTGACAGCGCAAACGGCAAAAGCGGCGGCGGCCAACCAGGCCAGTGGTTTGAGTAGGTGCATGTTCGATCCTCCTGGGATTGTGCGTTCACAGGGGTAGAAGGGTCGTGGACGGGGGAAGTTCAGGACAAATTTGCCCAGACGTTACCGCACAGAAACAAGCGCAGCGGCGCGCCCCCCGGAGCGCTGCCAGAAAAATTCAAGTCGAACATAACCCCGGCGAGCCGCCTCAAAAACTACCCATAGCGACCGTTGCCGTCGCCCGGGTGGATGCCATGCGAAAGCCATGGTCCAGCGGACAAAACAGTGCGCGGGCAAGCGTACTCTCAATAGCCAGGAGTAGCCGATGAGCAAGCCAGACAGACCCACCGAGCCAAGCCAGATGGCAGGTACAGAGACCCGCGACCGGGCCAACCGTAACGCCAAACTCGATCAGCTCGAGCGCTTTCGTGAAGACGCCAGCGGCCAGGCGCTGACTACCAATACCGGGACTCGCATCGCGGACAACCAGAACAGCTTGCGCGGCGGTGAACGTGGGCCGACGCTGATGGAAGATTTCATCATGCGCGAGAAGATCACCCACTTCGATCATGAGCGCATTCCCGAACGCGTGGTGCATGCCCGTGGCGCTGCCGCCCACGGCTACTTCGAAGTCACCGCTGCGGCGAAGGATCTGACCTGTGCGTCATTCCTCGCCGAAGAGGGCAAGCGCACCCCTGTATTCGTGCGCTTTTCCACGGTGCAGGGGCCTCGCGGCTCGGCGGACACGGTGCGTGACGTACGCGGTTTTGCCGTGAAGTTCTACACCGACGAAGGCAATTTCGATCTGGTCGGCAACAACATGCCGGTGTTCTTCATCCAGGATGCGATCAAGTTTCCTGACTTCGTTCACGCGGTCAAACCTGAACCGCACAACGAGATGCCCACCGGCGCTTCCGCCCACGACACCTTCTGGGACTTCGTATCGCTGACGCCGGAATCGGCGCATATGGTGCTCTGGGTCATGTCGGACCGCGCCATCCCTATCGCCTATCGCTCGATGCAGGGCTTCGGGGTGCACAGCTATCGCCTGGTCGACGGCGAGGGGCGAAGCAAGCTGGTGAAGTTTCACTGGCGACCCAAGGCCGGGGTCTGCTCCCTGGTCTGGGACGAGGCACAGAAGCTCGCCGGCAAGGACCCGGACTTTCATCGACGCGGGCTGTGGGAGGACATCGAAAGAGGGCTATATCCCGAGTGGGAGCTCGCGCTGCAGGTGATGGACGAAGAGGACGCGTTGCGCTTCGGTTTCGATCTGCTCGACCCGACCAAGCTGGTGCCCGAGGAGCTGGTGCCGGTCAGGGTGGTCGGGCGTATGGTGCTCGACCGCAACCCCGACAACTTCTTCGCTGAGACGGAACAGGCAGCGTTTCACGTTGGTCACGTGGTGCCGGGCATCGACTTCAGCAACGACCCGCTGCTGCAAGGGCGCCTGTTCTCCTATACCGACACCCAGTTGCTGCGCCTGGGCGGGCCCAATTTCAACGAGATTCCGATCAACCGGCCGCTGTGTCCGTTCCACAATAACCAGCGCGATGCGCCGCATCGTCAGCAGATAAACAAGGGGCGAGCCTCCTACGAGCCCAACTCGATCGACGGCAACTGGCCGCGGGAAACGCCGCCAGCGGCCGAGGGCGGTGGTTATCGCTCCTATCCGGAGCCACTGCAGGGGCACAAGGTGCGGGTTCGCTCCGCCAGTTTTGCCGATCATTTTTCCCAGGCCACGCTGTTCTGGCGAAGCATGAGCGAAGCCGAACAGCAGCACATCGTCGATGCCTACAGCTTCGAACTGTCGAAAGTCGAGCGTCTGTTCATTCGCGAGCGGCAGGTGAAGGAAATCCTGGCCCATATCGACCCACTGCTGGCCCTGCGCGTCGCGGAAAACCTCGGTATCGACCTGGACAGCACCGCCACCCCGAAAATGCAGGATAAACCCGAGGAGTCACCGGCTCTCAGCCAGATGAATCTACTGCCGGACGACATTCGTGGCCGGCGCGTCGCCATATTGCTTACCCCAGGTTACAAGGCCGACGAAGTCGGCAGCCTGCTCAAGAGCCTGGAAGGCGCTGGCGCCGTGGCCAAACTGCTGGCACCGACGCCTGCGGCACTGAAGAACTCCGACGGCCAGGTCATGCAGCCGGACGGCAGCTTCGCATCGGAACCTTCCATTACCGTGGATGCTGTGTTCGTTCCTGGCGGTGATCATGTGATCAAGACGCTGAAGGACGATGGCGTGGCCATGCATTATCTGCTGGAAGCCTACAAACATCTGAAACCCATCGCGCTCAGTGGTGACGCCGCTCAGCTCGTTGCCATGCTGGGCTTGGATGAGGACGAGGGGCTGGTCTGCGGCGATAGCTTCGATCCGCTGTACATGCGCTTCGAAAATGCATTGAAACAGCATCGCATCTGGGCCCGGGAAATGCGCGCCAAGCGTATCCCAGCCTGAACTGACGCCGAGCCACGTGCGCTAGCGTGGCTCGGCGTCATCATCATGAGGTTGTGGCTGCGTTTGCGGCGACCTGTGGGTTGAAGGACGCAAAGGTACCGGCGCATCCAGCTGTGAGCCTGGGTCCTCGTTACCTGGATCGTCCAGCAGCGACTCACGCCGCCGGCGTCTGGAAGTCTTCACCTCTGGCTTGTCAGGGCACATTGCTCAGGCACTCTCCAGCAAAGGCTCTTCTGCGCATACCTGGCAGGTACGTGCGCACTCCTGGCAGTGCTCGCTGTCATGCAGTACACACTCCTCGGCACAGGCCAGGCAGGCGATTCGACATAACTGGCTGGCCACCGACACATAGTCGCTGTTTCGCAACATCAGCGTAGCCGTCATCCTGCACAGGTCCGCACAGTCGCGGCACAACTCGATGCATCGAAAGCGGTCCGCAATTCCTTCCTGCAAACAGGCTGACGCGCATTGTTCACAAGCATTCGCGCAACTGCTGTATGCAGTAATGTGATCAAGATAATTGTACGGCTCTGTCATTTTGATGCCTCCTTGTATAAGTCGTGCAAATGAATAGGGGCGAGTCAATAAACAGTTACGGTTGTTTGGCTGGTAAGACCGCATCCGTTAAGTACTTGCTAATCAAGCAGAATATGTTGGTTATTTACTGTGTTCAGGTGAACTGGGGGCTCGGCCACCATAACCACGCGGGCCGGCAACTCCCCAGATGATCAAGCCAATAATCGGAACCATCCAGATAAGCAGCGCCCAGAGTGTTTTGGTTCCGACACTTTTGTCACTACGAAAGACGCTGACGATTGCCCACAATTGCACAAGGGCAATAACCGCGGCAGCAATAATTGAGAAATAAATGACTGAGTCCGGCATGCTCATTCTCCTGGAATGACAGTTGTAAGCATGTCGACAGCGACTGCAGTCACTCGATCAAACAATCTCAATGCGAGGTAGCATTCAAGGCAGGAACGGCCTGGATAGAGGCCGACAAATGTTGCGAGTAGTTAGAAGGAGTGATTCGACTTGATCACTTCTATGGTCATGTTCTGTGGTCCGTAGCCGCTGCTGTTGCGCAACGGGTCCCGTTGCATGTCTACGCAGGTCAGTAGCGAACGGCTGAACTCGGAGGGGTTTTCGGCCGGTACGGAGGCTGCCTGGTCTTCAGCGCAATCGCCGTGGCAGCGAAGATCGGCCAGCGCCTCGCTGTTCACCTGATAACAGCTGGCATCGATCTCGCTCAGCGAAGGTTGTACGAAATGCTCAGCAGAATCCGCTTGTGGATGAAAAACCAGCGCCAGCGCTGGTGGTTGGAATGGCTGCCAGACCAGTAGTACTACCAGGCAGGTCGATCCCGCTATGTACGGCCATTCACAAAGGAATTCGTGGCGGTAGGGCATGTGTCTGCCGATACGCCCAAGGAGGGTGTCGAGCCTGTGCTCGCTTATTGCCGGATGATGGCGTCTGGGCACGTCTGTATCTCCCTATCTGTCAGTGAGTTTTCTGCTGTTCCATAAGCGGGCACAGCGCGTGCGGAAAATAGGCTCGCGTGAATAGGTGGGCAATTGCGTGCTGCAACTGTGTTTGACGGCCTCGTTGATAGACTCGGGGTCACGGTCCAGGGTCATGTCGAAATGAATCAACCGGACCACTTCCTGGGCTGAACAACTTTCATCAAGGACACGTACCAACTGCCGCCCATTATTGCCCACCGTCAGAAGAATACTGCCATCCGGTCGCGACTCCATATCGACGTCGTAATGGGACAGTTCTGCTCTGATATTTTCCAAGTCGTGTTTCATGGGGTTCTCCTTTAGGACACCCATGGAAAGTAGCGGCATATTGACTGAGAACCAAAGATCAGGACGAATAGTAGAAAGAAAAGTCAAAGTGACATCATCTACGTAAGCTGTACGTAAATTTAAAGCCGATGGCTCTCTTTGCTAATCAAAATCCTGAAAATAAGAGCCTTGGTGAATTTATTGTTCGCGAACAATGCGTTGCGCATAAGAAAACGAGAACAGCTTCACTTTGACGGAAAATGAATTGAATCCTTGCGCGGCCGTTTTCGCTCAATTAACCGACAATAAATCAATAAACTTATATAAGAGTTATACAAGGCGGCGAACCCGCTCGACTCCTGAATATGTCGCTCGATCAGGCTTCTGCTGACCTCTGCCGCCGCCAGATGCGCGTCAACCAACGCCAACTGATCCAGCCAGCAGCGGCAAGGTAGACCAGACTGCCAGGCACCCACATCAACAGGCCGGCCAGTTGCTGGTCGGCGAGATCACGCGAGTCGCCATAGAAAGGTGCCTTGCCGAACGTGAGGAGGGCGCCCAGCAGGCCGGTATGCATCAGCGTCAGGAGAATGGCCATCAATGCATGAGGTACCTGACGGGGGCTGGCACGCAAACAGGACCACCAGAACAGCCAGGCACTCAAGAGAAAACAGGCATGTTCCACGGCATGCCACCAGGTATTGTCCAGTGCCAGCCGGTAAAGGCTCGGGGTGTGCCAGATCCAGATCATCGCGCCGTGCAACATGGCCAATGCCACGGGATAACGGCCAAGGCGCAAGATGGCGCTGGACAGCGGCACCATCCAGCCGGCAATCATCGAGCGCCACTGCGGCAGTGGCCGGGCCAGCGCCCACAGCGGCGCAATAACGATCATGAACAGCATGTGCTGGACCATGTGCAGGCTGGTGCTGGTTTCGGCCCAGTCATCGATGGGGCCGAACACGGCAAATACGGCGATGATCATCGCTAGGTGCATCCACCAGGCTTCTCGCCCGTGGGGACGCACGTGGCGGCATCCCAATATGTAGAGCACCCAGGCCGCACCGAGTAGCAGGGCGCTGAAAAACAGCGGCAGGCGTTCGTTCAACTGCAGGTGGCCATCGAGCAGGCCGTGGGCCGTTGCATTGCCCGGCAGGGCCAGGAGAAGCAAGGGCATCAGATGCATGGCGGCAGGCTCAGGATGGGCAAGGCAACGAATACGGTGGCAACCGCGCCGATCAGGTGCACGGCAGCGGCCAGCCAGGCGACGAAACCCGGCGCGCATGTTGCCTGCGCACGTCTGGCAGCGCCCCGGAACAGCCACGCCAAGCCAAGCAGCGCCGCCACAGTCAGCACGCTGAGCAACGCCAGCAGCAGGTTCAGTAGCGTCCAGGGGCCTTGCGCAGGATCTGGCGGTGCCCAGGCGCATGCCACGGAAAGACCGCCATAGGCCGCGATAAACCAGACACTCCAGAGCACCAGCCCGAGCGGAATATGAATCGGGTTGTAAGGCGATCTCAGCGGTTGCATCAGGCACCTCCGAAGGTAGGCGGGAACAGCACCACGCTGCAGTAGGTAATCCACATCACGGCCATGCTGTATCGCCAGAGCTGCTCGACCACCAGAGGCTCGTAAGGCGTGCGCTTGCACACATAGCCATAGCGCACACGCAGGGCTTGCAGGCCACTGAGGATGGAGGCCAGCACGCCATGCACCAGGCTGTACACCAGCATCACGGTGATCACCGCGTCATGCGCGTTGTTGCGTGGGGCCAGATCGCCGGTCAGCAGCGCCCACAGCAGCAACCCCGCATGCAGTGCGCCGAGCATTGCCACGCCGGCAAAGCAACCAAGCAGTGTCGCCGGCTTGCCCTGACCTTTGCGCAGGCGGCGCAGCGCGGGGCGCTGGCAGAGAACGGCGAAGCTGAGCAGCACGGCACTGCCCAGGATCAGCCACTGATCGACTACAGGGGC
This sequence comes from Pseudomonas pichavaramensis, assembly GCF_050473265.1. Taxonomy (NCBI): domain Bacteria; kingdom Pseudomonadati; phylum Pseudomonadota; class Gammaproteobacteria; order Pseudomonadales; family Pseudomonadaceae; genus Pseudomonas; species Pseudomonas pichavaramensis. The sequence continues at coordinate 53,748 of NZ_JBJKFJ010000020.1, forward strand.
ATCCGGCACCTGCCAGTTTGGCGATACCGTCCACAGGTAGAACCAGCCGAACAGCAACGACAGGTACAGCGCACCATTGGCCAGCAAGGTCACGCCCATGCCCCATAACCCAGGCCCGTCGCATGTACGCGAGTGCAAGGGCGGTTCGCCGGGTTGGACGCGGGCATCGGGCGCTGCCAGTGGGTGCGCGCCGTTCTCCCAGCTCCAACGCAACAGCACCAGTACGGCGACAATGCTGGCCACCAATGCGACCCAGTAGAACTTGCTCAGCAAGCCCAGGCAGGTAATGGCGATGAAGACGGCGGCTGCGAAGGGTAGCCAGCTATTGCCAGGCAGATGAATGATCTCGCGTACTTTGCCGGTCAACGGCTCGATGCCCCAGGTTTCTCGCCGACCATGGTCAATCACGGTCAAGGCGAACTCGCCCCGGTCGATGCGCTCACCCAGGTCAGGTTGTTCCCAAAGAGGATGACGAGTGCGCACGGGCGGCAGACTCACGAAGTTATAAGGGCTGGGCGGCAGATGCGTGCTCCATTCGAGGGTATCGGCTTTCCATGGATTGCTGGTTGCTGCCTGGCCGAAGCGAAAATGCAGGACGATATCCAGCAGCACCGTGGCGATACCGATGGCCATGATGAAACTGCCGACCGAGGAAATCAGGTTGGGCAGATCCCAGCCAAGGCCGCTCTGGTAGGTGTAGATTCGCCGCGGCATGCCCATCAGGCCGGTCCAGTGCATGATCAGGAACGTCAGGTTGAAGCCGACGAACACCAGCCAGAAGCCCCACTTACCCAGCCGTACCGACGGCATGCGCCCGGAGAAATGTGGCAACCAGTAATAAATACCCGCCAACAACGGGAAGAACATGCCGCCCACCAGCACGTAATGCATGTGTGCGACAACGAAATGAGTGTCATGCACCTGCCAATCGAAGGGCACCAGTGCCAGCATGACGCCGGTCAGGCCACCACAAACGAAGATCACCAGAAAACCCACCAGCCACAACATCGGCACGTGGTAGCTCGGCCTGCCAAGCCAGAGGGTGGCGAGCCAGGCAAACACCTGGATTGCGGTAGGAATCGCCACCAGCATGCTCGCCGCGGAGAAGAAGGCTTGTGCCAGTTGCGGAATGCCCACGGTGAACATGTGGTGTACCCACAGACCGAAGCTGATGAAACCTGTGGTCAGAATGGCCAGCACGACCCAGCGATAGCCCACCAGCGGGCGCTGGCAGAACACCGGAAGCAGGGTGGAGACGATCCCCGCTGCTGGCAGGAAGATGATGTAGACCTCGGGGTGACCGAACAGCCAGAACAGGTGCTGCCAGAGAATCGGGTCGCCGCCGCGCGTCACGTCGAAGAACGGCAGGCCAGCGGCGCGCTCCAGCTCTAGCAGGATGCTGCCGAGAATCAGCGGCGGAAAACCGACCACGATCATCATCGCCATCACTAGGATGTACCAGCCGTACACGGGCATACGGTGTAGCGCCATGCCCTCGGCGCGTGTTCGCAGGATCGAAACCACCAGTTCGACCCCGGCCGACACCGCAGAAATTTCCACGAAGGTGATGCCGATCAACCAGAAATCGGAATTCGGTCCGGGCGTATGCGCGCTGCTGGACAGCGGTGTGTACATGAACCAGCCAGCCTTGGGAGCAATACCCAGTAGCAGACTGGCGCAGAGGATCAGCCCGCCGAACAGGTAGCACCAGTAACCCAGAGCCGAAAGCCTGGGAAACACCAAGTCACGCGCGCCGAGCATCTTCGGGATGAGGTAGACCGCCAGGCCCTCCATCATCGGGACGGCAAAGAGGAACATCATCACCGTGCCGTGCATGGTGAAAACCTGATTGTAGACGTCCGGCTCGAGAAAGTCGTAGCCCGGCAACGCCAGCTGCGTGCGCACCAGCATCGCCAGCAGTCCACCGAACAGAAAGAACCCCAGCCCGGTAAGCATGAAACGAATGCCAACCGTGGTGTGGTTGACGATGGTCAGCGACTTCCAGCCGCGCGGGTTGCCCCAGACTTCGTTGAAGCGGTCATGCAGTTGCCCGGGGTCGGCCACTGGATCGGTGGATGAATTGCTCACGGATGCAGGGTCTCCAGCCAGTCGGCGATGGCACTTAGGTGGTCAGGGTCGATGTCGTCGTGACGCGGCATGGCATTGCCGGGCTTCAAACGCTGATGCTCGTGCAGCCAGCGCAGCAGGGCGCCGGGCTCGTTGGCCATAACTCCGGCGCCCAGGGTGCTGCGAGCCGCAACATGGGTCAGATCGGGGCCACGCTCAGCATCGCTCACACCTGCAACGCGATGACACTGGCCGCAGCGTGCGCTGAAGGTTTCGCCCGCGGGGCCGGGCAGGGCCGCAACCTGCTTTCCACTGCGTGCTTGCAGCCATGCTGCGAAGTCATCTTCGTCGTGGGCCTGCACGTTGAGAATCATGTGACTGTGTTGCGAACCGCAGAACTCCGAGCACTGCCCGCGATAGGCTCCGGCATGATCGGCTCGCAGGCGAATGCGGTTGTGGCGCCCGGGAATCATGTCGATCTTGCCGCCGAGACGAGGCACCCAGAAGGAATGGATAACATCGGCGCTGGTCACGTCCAGGTCCACGGGGCGTCCGACCGGCAGGTGCAGTTCATTGGCGGTAATCACACCACTTTGCGGGTAGTACACCTGCCACCACCATTGATGACCGGTCACCTCGATACGCAGCGGTTGCTCGCCGCTCAGCGGAAGCGGCAGCATGCGATGACCGATGGGAACGCCGAACAGCAGTAACGCCACGATGCTCAGGGTTGGCAACAGCAAGCCACCACCGACCAGCCAGCGCAGCGTCACGCGGCGCGCACGCGCCGGGTCGATTTCCCGATGTTCACGGCGCATGGCGTGTATCCACAGGCCCGTTACCACCAGCAGCACCAGCGTGGCGAACGCACACATCGCCCACCACAGCATGGCTACTTCACGGGCCATGGGGCCGGCCGGGTCAAGTGTCGACTGCGGCCCCTCACAGGCAGCGAGCAACGGAACTGCCAGCACCAGTGTGGTCAACTTGAAAGAGGACATCAGCCAGCGACGTCTGTCCTTCGCATCAGCATCCACCTGTCCAGGGAGGCCAGAATGGCCGAAATAAAGGAAGTCATCGTCAGCCGCGCCGCCATTGCCGGGCACCCATTGCATCCGATGATGATCCACTTTCCAGTGGCCGCTCTGCTCGGGCTGGTGGCCACCGACATCGCCTATCTGCTGGTGGCCGATCCATTCTGGGCGCGTGCCAGTCTGTGGCTGGCCGGGGTAGGGGCGTTCGGTGGCTGGGTAGCCAGCCTGGCCGGTCTGGTCGATCTGCTCACGGTATCGAGCATTCGGCGCAAGATAACCGCCTGGTGCCACGCCATCATCGCCGTGATGATGCTCTCGCTGGCATCGCTGAACTGGTTGCTGCGTTACGCCGGGCCGGATCAGGGCATGGAGCGCTGGTGGCTGTACCTGTCGCTGCTGACCGCTGCCTTGATCGGTCTGGCGGCCTATCTCGGCGGACGCCTGGTTTACGAGCACGGCGTGGGTGTCGATACGCGATGAACGAGTCGAACCTGGCTTGCCAGCTACTGGAGGGTAGGGAGAGCAGGGCAGGTCGGCCATGTTCACAGGTTCTCCGGGGTCAGAAGGGTTTGGCTAGCACCAACCAGAGCGTGGCACCGATCAGGACGGTCACCAGCAAGCCGATCAGCAGGCAGTCACGGCGCAGCTTGGGCTCGGCGACCCGTTCGACGCGCAGAATCATCACGCCACAAAGGGCGTGACAGAGAACCATTCCCGCAACAGTCGAGAGCTTGACGATCAACCAGGGATCGAAAATCGATTCACGCAGAAACAGCGCGGTACCCGAGCCGATGGCCAGCAACGCAGCCGGGGTGGCGACCAGATTGAAAACCATGCGGGTCAGATGAGCATGGTCGCGATAGAACAGCGGATCGCGCCCACGCGCTCCAGCAGCGATCAGCGCAGGCAAATAGACAAGCGCACCGCACCAGCAGATAAGCGCCATGAAGTGCAGCAATTTAAGCAGTGGCATGAGTGCGTTCCGCTGTCCGTTCGTTCCGACCACATATCCCTGATGAGCAACCTCGAGGTTGTGACTGTGCCTTGCGACCTGAGTTCGACCAGGCTGCGCAGCGCGCCTGGAAACAGCCGCAGGAAAAAGAAGGAGCCGCCGCAAGGAGAAGGAGGAGACGGTGCGGCGGCTCCGGGCACAAAAGCGATATTGCCGAGGGCGTCTGTAGCGCCCATCACGCAACGCTGATCAGATAGCCTCTGCTACGAACAGAGTGCATGGCCTGGATTGGCGTTCAGTTTTTTTCTCCTCTCGGGCTGTAACACTGGCCATCACAAGAAGAAAAATTGAAACCGCACGCTGAGTTTTTCACTCACTGAACAAGAAGGGCCGATGAAGGACCTTCGTGGCAGAGGAGAGCATCATGAGAACTCACGTCGTGCATTTCACCGCGCCCATCAACTCCTATACCTGCGGCCAGTTGATCGACAAATGCAGCCAGGCCATTCATCAGGGCGCCGATGAGCTGGTAATCAAGATCGCCACCATGGGGGGCGAGTGCAGCTACGGTTTCTCCCTGTACAACTTCCTGATTTCGCTGCCGATCCCGGTCAACACGCACAACCTTGGCACGGTCGAGTCGATGGGTAACATCATCTTCCTGGCTGGCGGAACACGTACGGCCTGTCCGCACAGCAAGTTCCTCTTCCACCCCTTTCACTGGACCGTCAACGGCGCCGTCGACCACTCGCGGATGTCGGAATACGCCATGAGCCTCGACTATGACCTGCAGCTCTACGCCAGCATCGTTGCGGAGCGAACGGCGGGGGCCGAGGCACCGCTCAATGTGATGGAGTGCCTGATGTCCGCCCCGCGCATTCTGAACGTGGAGCAGGCGCTGGCTGCCGGCGTCATCGACCGGGAGGATTGCCTGGGAATGCCCACCGAATCGGTGAACTGGTGCGTGCATAGCTGAAACATCAGATGGACGACCGTCTGGAAAATTACCTGAACGATCGCTGCGGCAGGGACGTCCGTATCCATGTAGGGCCCGTGAGGGACATATCAACACAATGGCCGCTAAGCCGGCCGCGGAGGCGATTCCATGGATACCACAGACGATCGCAAAGATCTGGTACGCACCCTCAACAAGCTCATCGAAACCAGCAAGGATGGTGAGGCGGGCTTCAAGGTCTGCGCCGAAGATGTCACTCGACCCGATCTGAAGCAGCTGTTCTCACAGCGAGCCCGGCAATGCGCCGATGCCGCAGAGGAGTTGCAGCGGACCGTGCTGGAGCTTGGCGGCCAGCCTGAGGACAGCACCAGCGTCGGCGCCGATCTGCACCGTCGTTGGGTGGATTTGAAATCGATGGTCACAGGCAAGGACGAAGAAGCGATTCTCAACGAGGCAGAGCGCGGCGAGGATGTAGCCAAGGAGCACTACGGTGAGGCCCTGCGCAAGAATATGCCTGCAGAGATTCGCGCCGTCGTAGAACGTCAGTATCAGGGCGTACTGCGCAATCATGACGAGATCCGCGCGATGCGCGATGTCGCGCGCGCCAAGAGCTGACGGTCACTCCGTCCAGCGCCCCGGGGCAGCATCGGCTGTACCCGGGCGACTGTGTTCACGTTTCGAGTCAACGAGCGTTCGGAGGCGCAACGCATGCCGACATTGGACAAGACCATTGCCCGGCTCAATCACCTCCTGGTCGCCAGCCATGACGCGACCCTTATCTACCGCCACCTCGCCAGCAACGCTGCCAGCGCTGATCAGCAACGGCTGTTCAGCACGCGGGAGCAGGAGTGCGTGGCGTTGATGTCATGTCTGCAGAATCAGGTTGTCGCTTACGGCGGGATGCCTTCACAGCAACCCAGTGTGAGTGGGGTTCTGCGACGCTCATGGTTTGGTCTGAAAACGGCGCTGGCTGCCGATTCTGCGAGGGTACGCATGCGCGCGGCACTGGCCACTGAAAAAACGATTCGCCATGGTTTTGAGCAACTACTGGGCGAACAACTGTCGGCAGAGTTTCGTCAACAACTGCAGGAGCACAACAGCCTCAGCGTCGAGTTCGAAAGGCAATTTCGCGCCAGGCTGTAGACTCCTTGGACTCGCCGCTTTACTCAGGCAGTGATCGCTTTGCCAGTGGTTCATGGGCAGGCCCGTGCCTCACCTGTCCATCTGCTTCAAATATCGAACCGTGGCAAGGGCAATCCCAGGTGCGATCGGCATTGTTCCAGGTCACTGCGCAGCCCATATGCGTGCAGGCTGCTGAAAGCGCATGGAGCGCTCCCTGATTATCCCTCCAGACGGCCAACTTGTCGTCGTCGCCACAACTGATGACCCCGCCCTGACCGGGTTCCAGCAGCTGCAGGTCGTCGATCAAGGTATGGCTGTCGCTACTCTGATTGAGGTCCTCGCCGGCCTTGCGATTGGGGTCGAACAAATTGCCCCAGGGCCAACTACCGCTGACGATCTGTCGGGCCAGGCCGAGGCCGGCGGCAGTGCCATTGGTAATGCCCCAGGCGCTGAAACCGGTGGCGAGGTAGAGCCCAGGAGCCTGCTTGCTGTCGGGTTCGCCCACGTAGGCCATTCGGTCTGGCGTGTCATAGTCCTCGTTGCACCAGCGCCAGACCGCCTCCTGCACCGGCAAGTGCTGCCGAGCCCATTGCTCGAGCTCGACGAAGCGTTGCGCGACATCCCCGTCCTGGCCCGTATTGAAGCGCGGGCCGAGCACCAGGATCAGCGGCCCGTTCTGATCCTGCGCCATGCGAATGGAATGAGTGGGCTCGTCGGCCGAGATGAACATGCCATCCAGCGCGCCGTCTTCGTCGGGGCGAAAGGCAATCGCCACATGGCAGCGGGGTTGTGTGGGGCTGATGTAATCGACGGGCGTCGTGACCGGCATATGGGTCGCGATGACCAGTTGCTCTGCACTGAGCACCCCACCGTCGAAAACGATTTGCCATCGCTCTTGATGCTCGAACCCCGTCGCCCGGGTGCCTTCGAAAATACGCCCACCCTGGACTTGTACCGCTTGCGCCAGGCCCAGAAGATAGCGCGCGGGATTGAACTGCGCCTGCTGAGGAAATTCCAGCGCACTGGAGATGGCAAAGGGCAGCGGCGCACGCGCCTGAACACGGGCCTCCAGGCCCAACGAACGGGCGGCCTCGGCTTCGCCCACCAAGGCGGAATCCTGTTTTTCGCTCAGGGAATAGACATAGGCCGAGCGGCGCTGAAAGTCGCAGTCGATTGCGTATTGCTCGACCCAATCGGCAATGCGCTGTAAGGCCTGGCGATTGGCATCGGCGTAGGCCTGAGCGGTGGCTCGTCCGGCCTTGCCGATCAAGTCACGGTAGATCAGCCCGTGCTGGGTAGTGACCTTCGCCGTCGACAGTCCTGTCACCTGGCGACCGACCTTTCTCGCCTCGAGCACCACCACCGACTTGCCGGCTTCGCACAGTGCCAATGCCGTACTCAAACCGGCAATGCCCGCGCCGATAACCGCGACCTCGCAAGCGCAATGACCGGACAGGGAGGGGAAATCGATCTCAGGCAGGGAATCGGGCCAGCAGCACCCTGATATCGCGGATAGTGCGCTCATGGGCTTTTCCTCTTGGGGGTAGGTTCCCGTGTAGAAAGCCCTGCGCCACGTGCGGTTCAACCTTTCTGCCCGCTGGTAGGCGGCCTTCGTGCCTCGCTCGAGACGGAGGTTGCAGCTGTCAGTGCACTGCACTCATGTGGCCTACCAGATGGTCGACCAGACTCTGCTGTACATGGGTGAGAATCCTGCTCGACGCGAGCAGCGCCAACTCGGTAGCCGGGGGCGCAAGAAAGTCGAGTTGGCCGGTGACCACGCGATGATCGTCACGTATCGCGCTGTGCGGTAGCAGGCTCACGCCGATATTCGCCGACACCGCGGCCTGGATGCTGTTCAGGCTCTGCGAAGCAAAGGCTACGCGCCAACGATACCCACTCGCCTCGAGCGCATGAATGGCGCGCTCGCGGTACAGGCACCCCTGGCCATAGACGGCAAGGGGCAGGGGGCTTTGCCGAAGGTCCAGCGCAGGCCCGGCAACCCACTCCAATTGTTCAGGCCAGACAGCCAGCGCAGGACCCGCACCGGCACTGCGTTTGATCAGCGCCAGGTCAAGCTCGCGCGCCAGGAGCTGGGCTTCGATATCACGGCTTAGCCCGTTGCGGGTATCCAGTCGAATGTCCGGAAAGCGCTGGTTGAAGCGAGTCAGCAGGGTGATTAACTGATCCAGAGGGAAGTCCTCTGGCACACCCAAGCTGACAACGCCTCGCATGTTACCGCCGCGAAGCATATCGCTGGCCTCATTGGCCAAGCCCACCAGGCGCCGGGCATACCCCAGCAGGTGTTCGCCATCCTCGGTCAGCTGGACCGATTTGCCCGCACGCTGGCGAAGCAGGAGAGGGCGCCCGACCTGTTCCTCAAGCTTCCTGATCTGCTGGCTCACGGTGGATTGGGTGCGATTGACACGTTCTCCCGCACGAGTGAAGCCACCCGCGTCGACGACGGATACGAAGGTCTGCAGAAGGTCAAGATCAAGCATGGCAATTAATTCGATATGCAAATTATGTTTTCATCATAATCGAATTTTTAAATTCACGGCATCGGCGCGAACATGGACTGCACATCTACAGCAGGAACTTGCAAACATGTCGCTCGATAAACTCGTAAAACCCCGATGGCTGACCTTCGATTGCTATGGCACGTTGATCCAGTGGGATGAAGGCTTGCTGGAGCAGGTGAGAGCACTGCTGCAGGTTAAGGGCATTGCCGACCGCGAAGATGACTTCATCCGTATCTACGACGAGTATGAGCACGCGCTGGAACAGCAACGTCAGGAGCGCTTCCTGAGTTTTCGCGAGGTTTCAGAACGCGCCTTGCGCAACACGCTGCACGACCTGGGCGTCGGTTACGAAGACGGCGAGGCTCAGGCCTTCGTCGACCGGATCAGCCAGATGCCGCCGTTCCCAGAAGTGGTTCAAACCCTTGCCTGGCTGAAGCAGCAGGGTTTCAAGCTGTGCATCGTTTCCAATAGCGATGACGACATCATCGCGGGCAATGTGGCCCAGCTGGGCGGCCATATTGATCGCGTCATCACCGCGCAGCAGGCCCAGGCATACAAACCCGACCCGCGCCTGTTCGAATTCGCTCACGAAAAACTGGATGTGGACCGCGCATCGGTACTGCATATATGTGCCAGCCCGCATCTTGATCTGGCGGCCGCACGGAACATGGGGTTTCACTGCATCTGGATCGACCGCGGAACCAAGCGCAAGCCGCTGGACGATTATCAGCCAGATGCCGTCTTGCCGGCGCTCGATGCACTAAAGACCTTGTTCAATGAACTCGGCTGGAGCTGAAATTCCATGGCTCATCAGTTCACGAGCAAGGCGCGAGCCTCGCAGCGCGAAGGCCTGGATAGCGCAGAAATTCTGACGGCGAGGACCGATCTGGCTGCCTGCCTGCGCATGGCTGCCCAGCTGGGCTTCGCCGAGGGTATCTGTAATCATTTTTCGGCGCTGGTGCCCGGTCATTCCGATCTTTTTCTGGTCAACCCGTACGGACTGGCCTTTGCCGAGATCACGGCGTCCAGCCTGCTGATCTGTGATTTCGCCGGCAATGTAGTGCAGGGCGACAGGCAGCCAGAAGCCACGGCGTTCCACATCCACGCTCAGCTTCATCGCTGCAAGCCGGGCGCAGTGGCGGCTTTTCATACCCACATGCCAAACGCCACGGCACTGGCCATGCTCGAGGGGCCGCCATTGCGCTGGGCCGGACAGACATCGCTGAAATTTTACGGACGGGTGGCCGTTGACGAGTCGTTCAATGGCCTGGCGCTCGACCAGCATGAAGGCCAGCGCCTGGCCGATGCGATGGGAGACGCCGATGTACTGTTCATGAAAAACCATGGGGTGCTGGTGAGTGCAGCGAGCATCGCCTTGGCCTGGGACGATCTTTATTACCTGGAACGTGCCGCCGAGGTGCAGCTACGGGCGATGAGCAGCGGCGTTGCCTTGGAAGAAATAGCACCGGAAATCGCGAGTCTCACTGCAGCACAAATGCGCGTCGATGAGGAAAGCAGTGCTCAAGCACATCTGCAAAGCATCAAGCGTCAGCTTGATAAGGCGACGCCGGAATTCAGGAACTGACG
>NZ_JBJKFJ010000021.1:0-48858 GCF_050473265.1 Pseudomonas pichavaramensis
CCGCCGCAAGGCGTTCATGGTCGGGTCTCCCGAATGGAAAGGGCGTAGGGTGGGGCGGTCGTGGCCGACCCACCATGTGCAGCATGTCGGCGTACATGACGCCGAGGTGGGTCAGTATCTGGCGATACTGCCCACCCTACGGCTCTCCGGCCTTACTGCTGGTTGGCGGCTTGGGCGGCCTTGATCAGGTCGGCACCGATTTCGCCTTCGAACTTCTTCCACACCGGCTGCATGGCATCGCGCCATTGGCCACGTTGCTCAGGCGTCAGGGTGAGGATCTCGGTGGAACCAGCGTCCAGGATGCGTTGCTTGTCGCCCTGGTTGAGGGCGTCAGCCTGCTTGTTCACCTCGACGGTCACCTCGGCGATGATCTTGTCCAGCTCGCTACGCACGTCGGCCGGCAGACCATCCCAGAACTTGGTGTTGGTGATCAGCATGTAGTCCAGCAGACCATGGTTGGACTCGGTGATGTACTTCTGTACTTCGTGCATCTTCTGGCTGTAGATGTTCGAGTAAGGGTTCTCGGCACCGTTGACCACGCCAGTCTGCAGGCCCTGGTAGACCTCGGCGAAGCTCATCTTGCGCGGGTTGGCGCGCACAGCCTTGAACTGCTCTTCCAGCACGGCGGAAGCCTGTACGCGGAACTTCAGACCACGGGCGTCCTTCGGCTCCAGCAGGGCCTTGTTGGCCGACAGCTGCTTGAGGCCGTTGTGCCAGTAGGCCAGACCGGTGATGCCCTTGTCGGTCATGGAGGTCAGCAGTTTCTGGCCTTCAGGGCCTTTCTGGAAGCGATCGACCGCAGCCATGTCGTCGAACAGGAACGGCAGGTCGAATACCTGCAGCTGCTTGGTGTAATGCTCGAACTTGGCCAGAGACGGGGCGATGATCTGCACGTCACCGAGCAGCAGCGCTTCCATTTCCTTGCCGTCGCCGAACAGCGAGGAGTTCGGGTAAACCTCGACCTTGACCTTGTCGCCCAGGCGCTCTTCAGCCAGTTGCTTGAACAGCATGGCACCCTGACCTTTCGGGGTGTGCTCGGCGACGACGTGGGAGAATTTGATGACGATCGGGTCGGCCGCGTGGACGACGCCGGCGATGGACAGGGACAGGGCGCAAGCCAGCGCCTTGGCAGTCAGTTTGAACATGCGGATGCTTCCTCTTGTTGTGTTTATCGCATTTGCGCCGGGGCGCTGCTGACGAACGGACAAGAGCAAGTCTAGGCGGCTTGGAGAAAAACGCCGCGGCGTTAGCGAGGCCTGGACTTGTACTTGTTGGTTCGCTTGGGGCAAGTCTAGAGCAACCCTTGTGCCAGGCCTCTGTGGCATGCGCATGACAATCGTGCAAAAGCCCGTGGCAGTGGGCTTTGATGGCGTTTTGCCGATTGCAGCGCATCCTTGCGAGTAGGCATGCGCGCGCCAGTCACGAGCGGATTTGGCGGTTTGCCGCCAGTCAGTCGAAATCCTCTGGCGAGCTTCCGCCAGTTCCGGAGAAATTAAGACCGTGCTTACGCAGTTTGTCGTGCAAGGTCTTGCGGGGCACGCCCAGTGCTTCGGCCAGGCTGCGCAACGAGCCGTGCGGGCGGCTCAGCTCGCCGGCGATGAGTGCGCGCTCGAAGGCTTCCACCTGTTCACTGAGGCCACCATTCACCGGCGGTAGGTTCGGCGCATTGCTGTCCAGCGCCAGTTCCAGGCCGAGCGCGAAACGCTCGGCGGCGTTCTGCAGTTCGCGCACGTTACCTGGCCAGGGGTGTCTGAGCAGCAGTGCGCGTTGTCCTGGCTGCAGCTCACGCGACGGCAGGGCATGACGTGCGGCGGCGCCATCGGCGAAGTGTTGGAACAGCAGCAGTGCATCTTCGCCGCGCTCGCGCAATGGTGGGATCGACAATGGTGCGACGTTGAGACGGTAGTAAAGGTCGGCACGGAAACGACCTGCGTCGGCAGCCTGGCGCAGGTCTTCCTTGGTGGCGGCGATGACCCGAATATCCAGTGGGATCAGTTGATTACCACCGAGACGTTCGACCACGCGTTCCTGCAACAGACGCAGCAGTTTGACCTGCACATCCAGGCTCATGCTCTCGATTTCATCAAGGAACAGGGTGCCGCCATTGGCGAACTCGAACTTGCCGATACGGCGTTTTTGCGCGCCGGTAAAGGCGCCGGCTTCATGGCCGAACAACTCGCTTTCGACCACCGACTCGGCCAAGGCGCCGGCGTTGATGGCAACGAACGGGCCGTTTCGACGGTTGGACAGGTCGTGCAGGGCACGCGCCACCACTTCCTTGCCCGCGCCAGTCTCGCCGAGGATCAGCACGTCGGTAGCGATGCCGGCGAGTGCGCCGATCTGTTCGCGCAGACGGTGCATGGCCGCCGATTGGCCAACCAGGCGACTGGCCAGCTGTTGGCGATCGGTCAGCGCCATGCGCAGGCTGCGATTGTCCAGCACCAGGCGTCGCAGCTCGAGCGCGCGGCGCACGCTGTCGAGCAGGGCGTCATTGGCGAACGGCTTCTCCAGGAAATCATAGGCGCCGGCGCGCATTGCCTGTACGGCCAGCGGTACGTCGCCGTGACCGGTGATCAACAGCACCGGCAGTTCAGCATCGCGTTCATGCAACTGCTGCAGCAGCTGCAGGCCATCGATGCCTGGCATGCGGATGTCGCTGACCACGACCCCTGGCCAGCCGGCGGGAATGCGTGCCGCCAGCCCCTGAGCGCTACCCAGGCTGAGTACCTTGAAGCCGGCCAGGTCGAGCGTTTGGCTGAGTGCCTGACGCAGGTGAGCGTCGTCGTCGATCAGCAATACCTGGGTGCGGCTGTCGATGGCGCTGTCGCTGGTCATGGCGATGGGTCCTCTGAAGGTTGCAGGTTGACGCCGGGGCTGGCCAGGCGCAGACGCAGGGTGATCAGCGCGCCGCCGGCCGGATGATTGGCCAGCAGCAGCTCGCCGTCCAGCGCACGCACCAGACTATCGCAGATGGCCAGGCCCAGCCCCAGGCCCTGGGCGCTGGTCTTGGTGGTGAAGAAGGGCTCGCGCGCGCGCGCCAGTGATTCGGGCGAGAAGCCGGGACCATTGTCACGCAGCAGCAGGTGGAGGTGCTCGGCCTGATGCTCGACGCTGATCCAGATCCGCCGTGGCGGTGCCTTATCGATCAGGGCGTCGAGGGCATTGCCCAGCAGGTTACCGAGCACCTGGCGCAGCCGCGTTTCTCCCGCCTGAACCCATAGGGTGGCGTCCGGCAAGTCGCGTATCAGCTCGACATCCATGCTGCGGCGGCGTTTGGCCAGCAGCGACAGGGCATCGTCCAGCGCCGGCTGCAGGGCCACGCGCTCGGGGGCGTGGCGGTCGCGCCGGGCGAAGGCACGCAGGTGAGCGATGATCGACGCCATGCGCTCGGTCAGCTCGCTGATCAGCTTGAGGTTGGCGCGAGCGTCGTCGCTGCGCTGATGGTCGAGCAGGGTGCTGGCATTTTCGGCATAGCTGCGGATCGCCCCCAGTGGCTGGTTCAATTCGTGGCTGATGCTGGCGCTCATGGTGCCGAGGGCGGACAGCTTGCCGGCCTGTACCAGTTCATCCTGGGCGCGAACCAGTTCCTGCTGGGCCTGCTCGCGTTCCAGTACTTCCTGCTTGAGGCGGCTGTTGAGCAGTTCCAGGTCCAGGGTGCGCTCGGTGACTCGCTGTTCCAGCTCGGCCTTGGCCTGAGCGTCGAAGGCAATACGTTCCAGGTAATGACGGCGGCGCAGCATCAACAGGCCAAGCAGCAACAGCAGGGCCAGCAGGGCGGCGGCGCCTACGGCGACCGCGCTGCGTACCGGTCGGTCGAGCAGGATGCGCGGGGCGAGAATGCTCACCGTCCAGCCGGTTTCCTCGAGGGCGCGGCTTTGCGTCAACCAGGCGTTGCTGTCGAGATCGAGCGTGGGTGGTGCCTGGGTCGGGTAAGGCTGATTGGCCGCGATGGCGGCTTGTTCGGCCCGATCCAGCGGGCGACTGGCGTGAAAGCGCCAGTCCGGGCGCGAGGTGAGGATCACCACGCCGTTGGTATCGGTAACCAAAAGTTGTTCCGGCGTGTTACCCCAGAGGGTTTCGGTGTGGTCGAGGTCGACCTTGACCACCAGGGCGCCGATGTTCTGCTCGTCTTCGCGCACCGGGTAGGCGAAGTAGTAACCGCGTTTGCCGGACGTGGTACCGAGGCCGAAGAAGCGGCCCAGACGCCCTGCCAGCGCTTCACGGAAATAAGGGCGGAAGGCGAAGTTGCCAGCGACGAAGCTGTCCGGTTTGTCCCAGTTGGAGGCAGCCAGGGTGACGCCTCTGGGATTCATCAGGTAGATCACATCCGCGCCGGTCTGCGCCTTGACGCGTGCCAGCAGGCGGTTGGCGCTGTCCAGTGCTGCAGGCTCCTGCGGGGCATGCAGGGCGGCGCGCAGACCTGGCAGATCGCCAAGAATCTGCGGCAGAACCTCATAACGGCGTAGGGTGCCGAGCAGGTTGGCGACGTACAGGTCGAGGGTCTGACGGTTCTGCTCGATCAGTACTTTGCGGTAGTAGCTTTCGGCCAGAAAGTGCACAGGCCATAACAGCGGCGCAAGCAACAGGGCCAGCAGCAGCAGGCTGCGCCAGCGTAGGCGTCGAGGAGTGGCAGTGGTCGCGCTCATGGAAAACCGTGCACCGATGATCGGCGCATTATGCCATTGCCACGAGCCCTGCGGCCGTTGCTCAGTCTTTCTGTGCCAGGCAGGCGTCCAGTGCCTGTTGCCAGTCCGGCAGGCGCACCTGCCAGGCCTGCTCCAGGCGCTCGCCGTCCAGACGCGAATTGAGCGGGCGCTGCGCCGGCGTCGGGTATTCGCTGCTGGGGATGGGGCGCAGGCGGGCGCAGGGCTTTCCGGCCGCGCGCAGACGTTCGGCAATGGCAGTGGCGAAGCCAAACCAGCTGGTTTCACCCTGGCAGGTCAGGTGGTAGGTGCCCCAGTGATAGCGGCCTTGCTGCCATTTGTCGATGAGCTCGGCAGTGGCGCCGGCGATACTGCCGGCCCAGGTCGGCGCACCAATCTGGTCGTCGACCACTCTCAGCTCCTCACGCTCCTGCAGCAGACGTTGCATGGTCAGCAGGAAGTTGCGCCCATGCTGCGAGTAGACCCAACTGGTGCGCAGGATCAGATGATCGCAGCCGCTGATGCGCAGTGCCTGCTCGCCAGCGGCCTTGCTGGCACCGTAGACGCCCAGCGGGCGCGGTGTATCGGCCTCACGATAGGGCGTAGCCTTGCTGCCGTCGAAGATGTAGTCGGTGGAGTAGTGAATCAGCGGGATGTCCAGCTCGAAGCAGGCATCGGCCATCGCCCCCGGCGCCTCGGCATTGATGGTGAAGGCCAGCTCGCGCTCCTGCTCGGCCTGGTCGACGGCAGTGTAGGCCGCGGCGTTGATCACCAACTGCGGCCGTTCACGCAGGATGACCTCGGTCAGGCTATGCGGACGCGCCAGATCGAACTGTTCGCGCCCCAGGCTGAGCAGCTCATGTTGACGCAGCTCGCGTTGCAGGGCATGGGCAACCTGGCCGGTATGGCCTGTGATCAAAATCTTCATGCGAAGGTCTCGGCCTCGTTCAGGCTCAGGCCCTGCTGATCCTTGATGGACAGCTGCGGGGTCAGGCCGTCGAGCGGCCAGTCGATGGCCAGCCCGGCATCGTCCCAACTGATGCAGCGCTCATGGGCAGGGGCGTAGTAATCGGTGGTCTTGTAGAGGAACTCGGCGTAGTCGCTGAGGACCAGAAAACCGTGGGCGAAGCCCTCTGGAACCCACATCTGGCGTTTGTTTTCGGCCGATAGGTGTACGCCGACCCATTTGCCGAAGTTGGGCGAACTGCGCCGTACGTCGACGGCCACGTCGAAGACCTCGCCGGCGCTGACCCACACCAGCTTGCCCTGGGCCTGCTGCAGTTGATAGTGCAGGCCGCGCAGCACGCCGCGCGCCGAGCGCGAATGGTTGTCCTGGACGAAGTCGCGGGTCACTCCGGTGGCTTCGGCAAAGCGCTGCGCGTTGAAGCTTTCATAGAAGAAACCGCGTTCGTCCCCGAATACCTGAGGCTCGAGAATCAGTACTTCAGGCAATGCGGTGGTGATGACCTTCATTGCACTTCCTCCGCCAGTTTGTACAGGTACTGACCATAGCCGGTCTTACCCAGTGCCTTGGCGCACGTCAGTAGCTTGTCACGGTCGATCCAGCCCTGCTGATAAGAAATTTCCTCAAGGCAGGCGACTTTCAGACCCTGGCGTTTCTCCACCGTCTGTACGTACTGCGAAGCGTCGATCAGGCTGTCGTGAGTACCGGTGTCGAGCCAGGCGAAGCCGCGGCCGAAGCGCTCCACGCGCAGGTCGCCGCGGGCCAGGTAGGCGTTGTTGACATCGGTGATTTCCAGCTCGCCACGTGCCGAGGGCTTGACCGCCTTGGCGATCTGCACCACGTCGTTGTCATAGAAGTACAGACCGGTCACGGCGAAACTGGACTTGGGCTTGGCCGGCTTCTCCTCGATCGACAGCGCGTTACCTGCTGCGTCGAACTCGACCACCCCGAAGCGTTCGGGGTCGCTGACCCAGTAGCCAAACACGGTGGCGCCGCTGTCGTGGCTGGCGGCGCGCAGCAGCATTTCGGTGAAGTGTTGGCCGTGGAAGATGTTGTCGCCGAGGATCAGGCACACCGAGTCGCTGCCGATGAACGACTCGCCGATCAGAAAGGCCTGAGCCAGGCCGTCGGGCGAGGGTTGCTCCGCATACTGCAAGGTGATGCCGAATTGGCTGCCGTCGCCGAGCATTTTGCTGAAGTTCGGCAGGTCTTCGGGAGTGGAGATGATCAGGATCTCGCGGATGCCGGCGAGCATCAGCACCGACAGCGGGTAGTAGATCATCGGCTTGTCGTAGATCGGCAGCAGCTGTTTGGATACGCCAAGAGTAATGGGATGAAGGCGAGTGCCGGAGCCGCCGGCGAGGATGATGCCTTTCATTGAAGCTCCTTAAAGTGCGCCGAGTCGTTGGCCCTGATAGCTGCCATCCTGCACGCGGCGGCACCAGTCGAGATTATCCAGGTACCACTGCACCGTCTTGCGCAAGCCGCTCTCGAAGGTTTCCTCTGGTACCCAGCCCAACTCGCGCTCGATCTTGCTGGCGTCGATGGCATAGCGCAGGTCATGACCTGGGCGATCCTGTACATAAGTGATCAGCTCTTCATAACGCGAGATGCCTGCGGGCTTCTGCGGTGCCAGCTCTTCCAGCAGGGCGCAGATGGCATGCACCACGTCGAGATTCTTCTGCTCGTTGTGTCCGCCAATGTTGTAGGTCTCGCCGACCTTGCCCTCGCAGACCACCTTGAGCAGCGCGCGAGCGTGATCCTCCACATAGAGCCAGTCACGCACCTGCTGGCCATTGCCGTAGACCGGCAGTGGCTTGCCGGCCAGGGCGTTGAGGATCATCAGCGGGATGAGCTTCTCGGGGAAGTGGTACGGGCCGTAGTTGTTCGAGCAATTGGTGATCAGCGCCGGCAGACCATAGGTGCGCAGCCAGGCGCGTACCAGGTGGTCGGAAGCGGCCTTGCTCGCCGAGTAGGGCGAACTGGGCGCATAAGGCGTCGTTTCTGTGAACAGGTCGTCGGCCCCGTGCAGATCCCCATAAACCTCATCGGTCGAAATATGGTGGAAGCGAAAGGCTGCCTTGCGTTCGGCATCCAGCCCCAGCCAATAGGTGCGAACACTTTCCAGCAAGCTGTAGGTGCCGACGATATTGGTCTGGATAAAGGCTGCCGGACCGTCGATGGAGCGGTCGACATGCGACTCCGCTGCCAAGTGCATGACAGCATCCGGCTGGAACTCGGTCAGCGTCGCGGCGACCTGTTCGGTATCGGCGATGTCTGCGTGGACGAATTGATAACGAGGGCTGGTTTCGACTGCTTGCAGTGATTCCAGGTTGCCGGCGTAGGTCAGCTTGTCGAGGTTGAGTACCTCATGGTCGGTGTGCTGGATCAGGTGGCGAACCAGAGCCGAGCCAATGAAGCCGGCACCGCCGGTGATCAGGATGCGCATACATCTACCTCGTGCTCATGCGGTTGCGTCCTGCAACGCATTTGGGCCGGAACCGCAAACAAAAATTGCGGGAGCCATTTTTGACCTCGCTCCGCGACGGCCCGCAGGGTTGCCGCCAGGGATGGCGGGCAACAAAAAAGGCCTGCATCTCTGCAGGCCTTTGATACTAAATGGTGCCGGCACCAAGAGTCGAACTCGGGACCTACTGATTACAAGTCGTAGCCTAATGCACCGAGGCCCGACCAGTCTAGCCCCTATAAATCCCGGTTACAACACACTAACCCCTTGAATATACTGGGGTTCGATCTATTTTTTTCCGGTTACTCCCTAGAGGCACTGTACCTCCACTGTACCTTTGTGGGCGGGCTGGTTGAGACCTCAAAGGCTTGAGCGAAATGTCTGTGGAGCGCCTTGCCCTCTGAGACAGCTGCTCAGGGCGGCATCCCTAGGCCCCTTGTGAGTGAGGGTGACCTTGCTGGCGACAACTTTTCATGCCATATTTCTTGCTCATGTAATCTTGAGCTCGGAGGTGGGCGGTGAGTGGTTCAGAAAAGATTGGTGAAATCTTGTCGTCTAACCTCCCTAAGGAGTTTCTGCTCCATGTCTGGGAGAGTTTCCCAGGGGCGTTGGAGCGGGCTACAGCTTCCGCCCGAGCGGCGCATGAAGGACACCGTAGCTCAGTAGCTGGCCTGATGCGTCACTTCAACCTCAATGAGGCTTTGGCCGCATCCTTTGATGCGGTCGGCATCCCTCATGAAGCCGTTCGTGCCAACAGAGTCATGTTTGGCGCTGTGGGAATTGCCACGGTGGCTCGTGTTCATTTAAACAAAAAGGGTCCTTGGGATAACTCCACGCGGAGTGTAGGTAAGAGAAAGCTCTGTTCGCGCAATGCTCCAGCGACTCGGTTGCTTCAGCCAGATTTTTTGCAGGAGCAAGACCCCACCATCGCTGAGATCACGATGCTGTTGGTCACAGTGGGAGGGGGCGATGATGGCCAGGTGACCATTTATGTTGTCGTCACAAATGACGAAATGGATCTGAAGAGCCCGCTCTTCCGGGAGCCCATTGATGTCTTTCTGCAGCGCTATGAGCGTACGGTAGATGTGCCTGACACGGCAGTTCCAACCCTTAAACCCGGGATTCAGATCAATCCAGCGAAATCCGATGAACCGAACAATTAGTACCTTTCAGCCATCTCGTTTAGAGCAGGCCTTGGCCGCACGCGGACTGTCAGCTGTGGAGCTGGCAGCGCGTGTTGGTGTTACTTCGACCACGATTAGTCGTTGGCGCAATTCTGCTCAGGTCCCCAGTGGGGATTTGCTCTTTCGGCTTGCTGAAGAGCTTCGCGTCAGTCCGGAGTGGTTGACTCGTCAGTCTGTGGCAGGACCTGCAAGGCCCTACTACCGAGGAAGTATTGCTCAGATGAAGGCGGATCGTGCGCTTTTGTGCGCACGCGTTGAATGGTTAGCTGAGGTGGCAGCTCAGCTCGAGAGTTATGTTGACTATCCAGCGGTCAACGTCCCCCGAATGCCCTTTAAAAAGGCTAGTGAGATCTCCGATGCAGATATAGAAAATGCTGCAGAAGAGTGCCGAAGGGCCTGGGGGTTAAAAGATGGCCCAATATCCGATGCTGTTTTGCTTTTGGAGAACGCTGGTGTAATCGTCGCCCGCGAAGAAACTGGTACTGCACGTATTGAAGGGCTTTCTACTTGGACTTCTAGCGGAAGGCCGTTGGTTTTTTTGTGCGCAGATAAGGGCAATGGCTTTAGGGGGCGTTTTGATGCTGCACATGAGTTAGGCCACTTGGTGCTGCATAGCTACATTGAGGCACCAAATGATTCTGCAACGCACAAATTAATTGAGCAGCAAGCACATAGATTTGCCGGTGCTTTCTTGCTTCCTGCAAGGAGTTTCGTCGCAGAGGTGGCTGTGCCGGTAACCTTGCAAGGGCTGCTGATGCTAAAGGTTCGCTGGGGGGTGTCAGTTGCAGCGATGATTATGCGGCTTGTTGCGCTTAATTTACTGAATGAAAGCGACTACCTGAGGCTTATCAAGCTGAGGTCGGCTAAGTGGGGCAACAAGCAGGAGCCTTTGGATGATGAGCGCGCCCCAGAGGAGCCAAGGCTCTTGCGCAGAACAGTAGATTTGCTTCATGAGGCAGGCATTGTAAGGCGGGAAGCTCTCCCTGCTTTCATGGGGTTGTCTGGTCGAGATCTTGAAGGGCTCCTGGGGTTGCCTTGGGGAGTACTTACAAGACCTGCTGCAGAGGTCTTAGAGATTTCTGGAGTTACTAGCCAGCCTAGACTTAATGGTCAAACTGATAACGTCGTTTCATTTCCTAGTAAAAATTAGTGGTTTATTCCCGGGGCTGAGTCATAACCAAGATTGCGTTAGATAATACGTAAGTTGGCTTTGGGGACTGCAGTTTATACTCGTGTGATTAGAAAGAATAAATCGCCCTTAGCATGATGTCGGCTAAGGGCGATTAATTTGGTTAGTTTCTGATTGCTTGAGGGTTTCCGGCTAGGTTTCGCGTATAGCTTAAGTCATTGACCTTGACTGGATCGGCTTTTAGCCAGTAGTTTTCTGAGGTGCAATTTGTGCAGGTTAGCTTGCTGCCGTCCTCATTAAGCGTGTATCTCATTTCAGAGTCGCTAGATGGGAATACAAGCTCATCGTTATCAACTTCGAACTTTCTGTCGATTTCAATTTGTTTAACTGCATTGCTGTAGTTGAACGCCCAATGCCTGACCCCTTTCTTAGGAGAGATGGTCATAATCAGAAGCGAGTCATCCTTGAAGTGGCGCTTGGCTACCCAATCGCCATCGAATTTCGCTAGTTTTGCGGCCTCTGCTCGACGCGTTTCTTCTTCCTTGATGGCGGCCTGACGCTTTTCTTCCTGCTCTTTTAGCATTAAGTCCACGTCATAAGGCTCAGGTTTAAGTAGGGCCCATTTAGCAGGCAGCCGCAATCCACCGTCATTGCAGTTCAAACAGTCCAGCCCGCGTTCATCTGCGCCTCGTTTGAACGTTAGCCGGATGTCCTCTTTGCTAGCGTCCAGCAGCAATTTCCCATTCTTGTAATCAACCTCAAAATCAACGACTCCACTGATTTCCGCAGTAGAGCTGCTTACAAGGAAAATTTTGGCGTCATCCCCAGAGACGTTGAGAACAATCTGCTTGCCATAAGCCCCGTCGGTTCTGTAGGCGCCGCTGAAGTCTTCATCGCCGCATCCTGCCAGGTTTCCTGCAGCGAGGATTGCAGCACTAAATTTGATGGCTTTATTCACAGACTAAGTCCTTTCAGTAAGAGATTGAGCAGATTGAGTGAAGCCTGGCGGGGCTTCGGCTGAATGCTTGGTTACCGTAGATGCGCTTTTTGCGTGGCAGAAGCCAACATGGCGCTCCTGGAAGAGGGCCATGAAAAGTGGTAGATGGCATTTTGACACCAAAAAACTGGCGCAGGCCAGCTTCTACTCAAGGAGAGGCTGCTCTCGGCTCTAGAGTCGTACTTCGAAGCAACTAAGCCCGATTTCGCCGACAAGGGTGGCGAGTTTGTCGAGGCTTCTGAAGACGCGGTTTCCGCCTCGCTGTCTCTGGAGGGTGTGTAGCTCGCTTCTGAGCTGGACTTGGAGCGTCCAGCCGTCAGCAACCTTCTGGATCAAGGTGCGCTCGACAATACCGAAAGCTGCGTACTGACGCAGATTGGCCTCTTGTATTGGCATGAGACACCTTTACCACGGTTCTGAAAAAGCGGAGGGAGGAGCCCCGCAGGTTCTCCTCCCCCTCACTAGCAGCAGAGCCTCTACATACTCTGTTGCGCTGCTGTGGCCCAGTATACTCGCAGCGCACAGATCGTCAATTTTTGTCTTTTGATTGATCAAAATGCTCTTATTGGTAGTTCGCTGGCTAGTTCTATTCCGAGCTCTCTGGCTAGGCGCTCGCGTTCGAAGGCAGCATCCGCAATGGCATGCGACCAGCAGCTTTCTACTAGCTCCAGCCGGGCCTGCGATTCAGCTTCGCCCAGGATCTGCAGCAGAGTTGCGCGAGTCAGCGGCTCATCTGTCATTAGGGCGATAGCACGAAGGCGATACCGCTCCGGAATGTCAGCAGGCAGCAGAGGGCCGCAGACCATCAGGTTTATCTCCAGGCCTTGCAAGCCCGTACCCAGAGTTGTCTCCCAAACCGAGCTAGCCAGTGCTTCCATTGCCGTTTCGGCGCTCTCGCCAAGCGCCGCCAACATGGCAGCCCTAACTGCTGCATCGCCGGTTAGCAGCGCTACAAGGCGCAAGGGATTCTGTGCTTTTCCGAGATTCATCAATTTCCTCCTGGCACGAATGCGGACAGTAAAAGGGCCGCCGAGATGCCCAGAAAAATACTGTTGAACTGCTGCTTTTGGTTGGCATGCCTGTGCTTGTGAAGAGCAGCTATTGCAGTGGCTGTGGCCATCAACATGAGGGCTAGGTAGATGCTGTGTGCTGGGAGTGCTGTTAACCACGAAACTGCCTTAGCTGCCGGAATTGAGAGCAGCAGCGATGAGAACCAGCTGCGTCGGACCACCGAGGCATTCATCAGGCTTTCCCCCAATACGGTACGGTGATGGGGGGCAGCATGCTGAGTACCTGCTCGTAGTGTTCCTCGTGGATCTCTTCCTGGCGAGCATCGATCCCAGCTCGTCTATTTAGCTCGCTGACGATCAGGAACCAGTTCGTACCGTCTAGATCCGGTGAGCTGATTGGGCGGATTTCTATGGGAGTGCATCCAGTCTCGACCTGGTCATAGGCAATCGCACTCAGCTGTGGTCGCTGATGATGAGGATCGCCCCTGAGCAGCCAGCACAGGCCTCTGTGCGAGGCCGCTTGATCCAAGATGTAGCGGACGTCGATTGGGGTATCCAAATGTAATGCGTAGTCGGCGGTTAGCCAGGCAGGGAAGCTGAACATGGTGGGCTCCAGTAGGTGTTCGAGCTGCCTGTTTACTTCGCTGCGATGTGTGCCAGAAGCCCATGTCGATTTCCGACCTGGAGCGCTGAGTTCCTTTGCCGTAGTCATTTCGGCTCTTCCTTTGAGGGGCGACTCTTCTGGCTGCGAGGTGTGCGTCCAGCAGCGAATCGATCACTATTACTGGCAGGTTGGTTCAGCTGGGGCGGGCGAGATAGCTCAGGGCTAGATTTCCAGCGGTTATTTGCCGATGAGTAGGTATCTCGTGCAGTGATAGATCGGCCAGTGTGCTGTTCTTCTGTTCGGCTTCCGCCACCTCCGCCGCCCCCAGTGTTGTTGCCCGGTCGAACACGCTTAGCTTTGTTCGCGTCGACCCCAAGTCCGATTGTGGACAGAGATCTAGCGAGTAAGTTGAGGGACGCGCTGAGTGCCTGTGGTCCAGAAACCACGGAGCCTCTTGCGGCTTTAGCCAGCGCACCAATGGATACGCGAGTCATTGAGGCTGCAAGCCAGGTGCTGGCGGCTAGAAGCACGCCGAAGAGCATCTGTAGGCTGCCATACAGTAAGTCGAAGTCGGCGCCGCCGCCTTGCCATCCGGCTGAAAGTGCTGCTTGTGCCAATGCTACTGAACTCATTAATACGGACGCGCAAACCGCAAGGAGATGAGCGAAGGTGACGCATAGCACAGGGAAAAAAAGCCTTCCAATCCACTGAGCAAGGCTTTCCACACCCATTATTGGAGATATGGCTAGGGCAATGGGGCCAGTAAGGAACACCAGCCAGAAGAAACCGGCCTGGACAGCAATATAGGCGGGCAAAAGAGTCTTAAGCTCTAGCCAGTCCAAATAGGACTTGAGCATCTGCCAACTGGCGACGGTGCCTGCAAAGAGCGTATTCCAATGACCAGGCTGCTTTTCTGGGCCCCCAGCGAAAACGGCTTGCTGGATCTTCATCCAGGAGCGACCTGCTGCGATTGAGCTCGCTTCTGTACTTGTATCTTGTCCAGTGGAGGCGCTTTTGTTACCGATCTCGGTGAAGGCGCGGTATGCCTGCTCAGCTGCAAATTGCGCAACCTTGTAAGCCTCGACGCATGTTCTGGGGCTGTAACCGAGCGTCGCCTCCTTTCCCTCCTCGGGATTCCAAGCGGCAGTACGGGCAATCAATTTCTCACGAATGTCCTCTGGTGCTTCTGACAAGCTGAGATAGCTGAGCTTGGCTCCGGACTGACCAGAGGCTAATGCGGCCCAATGTTCTTTGGTGGGTAGGGTGTATGGCCGATAATCAGACTCCAAAAACAACTTATCTTCTCTTTCTAGCGCCGCCAGCCCCGCTGCGCGTCGTGTTCTTACGGCTTCTGCATCCCGAACACTATTGATCGTGTCCACCCCACCCCTATTGTTGGACCATGGGCTGAGTGCTGCTGCTATATCAGCGGCCCCGCTGCCGAGAATTTTGATTTGTGCCAACCTGCTGACTTGATCGTCAGGGATGCCCAGTCCCGCACCGCCAAGGAGTCCGATCGCGTGGTAGGCCTGCGCCTCTTCGCCTTCCGTTGGGGTTGCATAAACGGTTGATGGATCAGGGGAGCACTGTGCGTTGTAGTCGCGGATCAACCGGCCTAGATCGCTATTGGCGTACTGGGCAGCGGTGCGTTGAACGCTGTAGTCGATCAAGGCAGCTGTTGGTATGAACTGACCGTCAACACTCCCCATTGCCATGGTTTTACTAATGGCGCTATTGAGCGTCTGGTTGAGAACCATGATCAGGTTGTAGCTAATGCGCTGCGCGTGCGTTGTTTGCACCCTAGAGCCGTTGCTCAGTGTGAGCGTGGTCGGCTGTAGGCCGTAGGTAATCGCTAGGAAGATAAAAGCACCAGTGAACAGTGCCCGCCACGGCCCGTCGAACGGGAGGCGAATCATGATGTACATCAAGGCTGTGTAGCCAATAGCGGTTAGCCATCCACTCATCTCTACACCAATCATCGCCAAGAACGGCGCTGTAGACAGGATGAGGAAGTCGAGTGCTCCATCAAACAGACCGAATAGCCACGATAGACCAGCTAACGATTTGCTATCCATTACTCTCCTCCTTCGCCGTTTGCGTTGCATCGGTTGCTGGAGTGAGCCGATAGAAGAGGAGGAAACTCAGCACTAGACCCGGGGTATGAGAGAAGGGCGACAGCCATGGGAACAGCGAAGGCCCGATGATGGCTATCGATGTGCCTACGAGATAGCTGGCGGCGATCAGAACCAGGCGGAGCGGCGGGTAATCGTGACCATAGATCTTCATGCTTGATGCTCCTGGTTGGCTTCCTGTGTCCTTTCCTCAGGCCGGCGCTGTTTCTTGGGTTTCTTGCGTTTTCTCGGCGCGCTGCTGCTATCGAGACGGTTCAACATATTCAGCAAACTGCGGATGCTCATGGCATTGCTCCCAGGAAGGTCAGGTGTCGGGCGAGCCGAGGTAAGTGCTGGTAATGGCGATCCGCTCGTGGCCGAGCTCATGCGAGATAAGTAGCCGAGCTTCACGGTCGGTCAGCGGCGGAGTCATTGCTGCTTCCGCGCTGGGGATAGCGACTTTTCCGAGCCAGCCCGACTCGGCTCCTGCCAGGAGTTGGCCAGTGACTGATGCTCTTACGGCAGGTGCTTGCTTGCCGGTCAACTCGAGATAGCGCCGTTGGGCGTAGAGGTGCCGTAGCCCGTGCATCTTGGAAAGGCCTGCAGCTGCTATTTGGTGTTCATAGCGTTTGAGCTGTTGCTTGTAGCTGAGCTCAGTCGGGATGAGGCTCCCCATGCGCGTGAATGCATGTACCTCGGCGAGTAGCTCTTCCTGAGCTCGCGTGCGGATCGGGATCTCGCGAGCCTTTCCACCTTTTGTCCAACTGCCTTTGAGCTCAAGGTGGCCACCCTTGTCGGCAACCGCAGCGATGAATTTGATCGATTCCTCTCGACGCAGGCCGAACTCGGCTTGCAGGCGTAGGCTGAATCGAACGTGCGGATCGTTGATCGCTTCGAGGTTTGCCTTCGGCAGGTCTCGGGCACGGCTTTCTTTAGCGACGTATGAGCGGCGAGCGATACCCAGGTCGTCGTTGCTGATTTTGGCGACGCCAGCGCGGCCGGACTTCTCGCATGACCAACGCAGATGGGCCATGCGATTTTTGATAGTCGCAGGGGATACGCCAGAGGTTTGCCAATGTTGAACCAAGGCGCGCAGGTGGCGTTGGCCGAGCGTGGTGGCGCGTAGGTTCCGGTAGCCCAGTTCGCGCAACTGGCGAGCACTGAGGCTCAGAGTCGCTGAACGAGCGGCTTGCGTTGCATACGAGCCGTCCCGGTTATGTTTCTGTTGCTGGACGAAATCCCAGCCGAGCTTGTCCATGATCGTGATCCACTTGCTGATGAACGAGTTTCGAAACGCCAATCTCGAGGTAAGTGTTTGTTCCTGTCCCGGTCGCATTGCGGCGGGAGCTGAGCTTTCACTCAGGAGCGGAACGGCGTTTCACACAGACGGCCAAACGTGGCTCGCAACGACCAACCCGGCAGCGGGCGGTGATTGCGACGACAGGCGCTCAAATCACTTGATGAGCTGCACCGTCGTTGTCTGCGGGCATGCGAGGCATGCCATCTCGTCGAGCGTGGATCGACAAACTCAATCCGATCTCGGGGATCGGAAGGGATACCCGGACGCCACGCAGCGCCGGGGGTGGGGGCTCAAACTGAGCGGTCCCTGGTCCGTGGTGAGTCCCATCTCAACCACAAGCCGTTAACGCGGGGCACGACTCAGTTTTTGAGGTCCGGAGCTGGACCTTTTGCTCATTGTGAAAACCCCGACAGACGCTGAGCGAGCGTCTATCGGAGGGCGGTATAGCGAACGGGTCGGTTGCCAAATCGACTCGCTTTTGCCGCTCTGAATACGCGCATTAGCTACGTAAGCAGAGCGGGCTGACGATGCGTACAGGAATGCCTGCTCACATCGCCCCGTTCGCCAGCGACCAGTAACCGCGACAGGAATAGCTATCGACGATTAATTGATCGTAGTGCTGGCGAATCAGGATTCGTCACTACGCTGTCACTGCACAATACGTGAACGGTGAGGTCGCGCAACTCAAAATCGTGCCGCAAATTCACGGTGCGCGGAGCCCGCGAAAATCCGGGCTCTTCTGTCTCCCAAGGCGCCTTTTTCGGCTCGCTGTGCGAGCCGTTTGGGGCCGCTCTACGCGGCCCTACGCTGTGCGTCACTACCCGAAGGTAGTGACGCACAGCATCAGTGAGAGTACCTGCCCGCTCTAGCATCCGAACGGGATGCGCAGTTAGGCTATTAGCCATTAATCAATGAGGTGAACAAATGGGCTGGGACTCACGTGATACTGCTGCGCTGAATGCCGCGACTGCTGCTGGCATCAAATGCTTCGCAATCGGCGTCGTCGGGGATGATGGGCGCCAAGTGATGCTGAACAAAATTGAATGCCCTGGTCAGCCAGGCAGCGGGTCCCCGGAAAAGCTTCTCGCAGATGCGATCGAAGGTGTTACCAGGCTGTCCGCTGGAGGTGACTCGCTGTGGATTGAGGTCGCTGGCAACGAAATTCCACAGTACGTAGCGGATGCAGTTTCTGCACTCCGCGGCTTTGGTTGCCGAATGATTGTCACCCTCGGTAATAAATCTACCCGCGGTAATGGTGGGCTTCTCGACAGCTCTTTCTGCGAAGCTGTTGAAGCAGCGAACCAAGGCGGGGCTATTTGGCATCCACTTGATAACACGTTCGTCTTCGCAGCCTAAGCAGGGTCGGCCGGTCGTCGACCGGCCTCACCCTCAGAGCGAAGTGATGCTGCCTCTATCTATTAATCTCTATGTTCTATTTATGTCAGGTCACCAGTGACCCACCTCCCAGCTCGTGGATGACCCGCCTTGTGGGTAAAGTGGCTCATCGATGACCTGGCTCACTGATGGGCTAGGTCATCAGTGAGCTGGCTGTGGATAGGTTCTGAGAGGTTGCCGGTTCGGCGCAGATGCGACTCAATGACAGCCCTGCTGCGGGCCGATGGATAGCTCACATCGCTGTAGTCGACAATGTTGTTGATCGTGATGTTATTGACGGTGAGCTCAATCCTAATGCTGCTATGGATCTCTGCTGTGCCGTCGACCTTTCCATGGTCGATGAGCCGCTTTAACTGTTCGCGTCGAATCTGGGCCGACGAGCCCGTATAGAGAAAACGGGCGGTGCCGATCTGCTGGCCTCCTCGGGAGAGGGGGATCTGCTCGAAAAGCAGATAGCGGCTGCATTGCCCTGGGCGCTCTTCACTGCATAGATAACCGGCATTAGCCAACTCGCGTAAGCCCCGTTTGACCGTTGCTACCGAAAGGCCAGTCTCTCGAGCGAGCTGCTCATGCTGAATTTTTGCCTCTCCAGTGTCCAAGTTGGCGCGTGATTTCAGTGCGATATACACCTTCACTGCTGAGCCCTGCAGGCTTGCTAGTGCTCCACTTGTAACGAAGCTGCGGAAGACCTGGCTCCACAATAGATCCGCTTTCAGGTGCCCATCAGCGCTCATTTCGGCCACCGCTCAGCAGGGCTGCAACATCTGCAGCGGGGAAATAGATACTGCGACCGAATTTGACCTTAACGGCGTTGAGCGCAGCGGCCAATTGGCAGCCAGCTGGGTGATAGAGGGTGTGATCAAGAGCTTTCTCAGTGCGATGCAGCAGCTCTGCTAGCTGTTTCCGCGATAGCAGGAGGCCGTAGCGTTCGATCAGCTGCTGTTCAAGGTGCGTTGTTTCAATACTCATGGTGTGCATCCGCTTTTCTGTCTGGATGCAACGAATAGTGGGAAGCGACTACCCCAAAATCGGTGCTTTTAGCCCCGACAAAACCCGGTTCATGAAACTACGTCCCGATTCAGAAAGATTCTGCATGCAGAATCTTTCTGAAGGTTGGTAAGCCCCTTTAAGCCCCGCTGCGCCCCTCAATTTGGTCAAGTCGCTCGACCAGGTCCTCTGCTCTGAGGTGTGTATAGCGCCTGAGCATCTGCATCGATTTATGGCCACTGATGGCCGAGACTTGCTGATCGGATAGGCCTCCCTCGACCAGCCTGCTGACCGCTTCATGCCGCAGGTCGTGGAAACGTAGGTCGGGCATGCCGAGGTCCTTCTTCAGCAGTCCCCAGGTTTTGGTGAAGGCATAGGGGCGGCGTTTCCGGTCCTTTCCTGGCTCGCCAAAGAACACGAGGCTGCAGTCCTTGGGGCGAACGGCGTAGTCCAGAGCCGCTCTGAAAGTCTCGGTAGCAACCTTCGAGAGGGGGACGGTTCGGGCGCTGTCGTTTTTTGTATCCGCAAGGCGCACTACACGCTTTTTCAGGTCGACCTGTTGGCAGTGTAAGCCGGTGATCTCTGACGAGCGCATACCCGTTTCGATGGCGATGCGCACGATCCAGCCAAGCATAGGATTGCTGTGTGCGTTTACCGCAGCTACTAGCCGGCGCTCCTCGACAGCAGAGAGGCGGCGATCGCGGCCTTGGCCTGGACTTGGCTTACGGATATTGAGAACAGGGTTTGATGGAAGCCCAATTCGCCATTCCTGGATCGCAACCGTGAAGAGGTGGCTCAGAAGTGCTAGTTCAAGCCGGACCGTATTGGGGCTGACAAGGGTTTTGCGCCGGCTACGCTCAGCTAGCCGGGAGTCTCGATAGTCGGCCAGGATGTCCGCGGACAGGGCCGCCAGCGAGTATTTGCCCAGGCGAGGTATCAGTACCTTTGCGCTACTGGCTTCAGATTTAGCAGTCTTGGGGGCTTTGGTTGGAGAGACTTCCGCGAGGTAGCGGTTGAGAGCTTTCTCAAGCGTCATGCGCTCCGAGCTGCTGCGTTCGATATAGACGCCGCGCACCATCTCGTCTTCGGTGCGGCGTGCCCAGTCTTCGGCATCACGCTTGGTCCGGAATGACTTAGAGCAGGTTGGCCAGCCAGTCTTACGTATGACTGCTTTCCAGGTGCCGGAGGGAGTTTTTACGAGAGTCGCCATATGTTCTCCGAGGTGGGCTCGGTACGGGACTGTACCGAAACTGTACCTCGGGAACATCTGATTGCGGGGTTAGGAAATTCCGAAGCCCGCAAAGGCTTGATGTAGATGGTGCCGGCACCAGGAGTCGAACCCGGGACCTACTGATTACAAGTCAGTTGCTCTACCAGCTGAGCTATACCGGCTAAGTGGGGCGCCATTATATCCATTCGTCGGCATGAGTAAAGCCGCCTGTGAGCCTTATGTTTTCGAGGTCGGCTATCAGCAGCGATGGGCTTATGCACAAAGAGAAGGCGCTTGCGAGAAGCATGCACCGCGGTTGTGCGATCTGTCACGGTTTTCTGCAAGTTATTGTTTTGTTGAGCATTATTTTCGTGGTTGAAAAATAACCAGATATCCGCAGGGCAACTGGCTCGGGTGCTGGGGGAGTTTGCCCAAAAAAGATCAACAGAGTTATCCACAGCTTTTGTGAGCAACTCAGGAGCGCTCGGCTAGCAGTAGCAGGTTACGTGGCGTCAGCTGGTAGTCGCAAAAGCTGCCCAGTTTCACGGAGTAGCCCTGTTCGTGCAGATACAGAGCCCGATCCAGCAGTAGCCAGAGCTCCAGGGGGCGGCGGAACAGGTTGCGTAGCAGTTCGAGATTGCGCACTTCGGCCAGGCGCTGCCAGCCGCGGGCCTCCAGTGCCTGCCAGTCCTGCTCGCCAGGGGCTGGCACTTCACGCAGCGCGGCCAGGTCATGGCAGAAGCTGGCGAACGGCTTGCTGAACCACTCACTGGGCAGCGAGGGGGTTGGCAGGTATTCGTCAGCGCCCCTGAGCTGGCGTTGCAGCAGGTCGAAGGCCAGGCGCCAGGCCATCGACTGGTTGCGCTGGCGACGTACGCGGGCTCCGGCCGTCACAGTCTCGCTGAGCGGCAGGCCGAGGTCGTCACGTGATAGCTGCAGCGCCGATGTTTGCGTAGTCTGCGACATCGCCTGGTAGTGCGAGGCGGCAGTGCGGTTGTAGCAGCAGGGCGCGACTGCAAGCTGTGTGCAGCCCTTCTGGTTGGCGAGGTGCAGCAGGCGTACATGGAGGTCGCCACAGGCGTGCAGGGCGATAGGCGTCTGCCCGGCATCGAGTCGCATGGCGGCGTCGTTGTGGAGTACATCCTGGTGCAGATGCGCTGCCTGCAAGCCCTGGCGGCGGCTGAGCAAGTTGCCGGTCTCTACCAGTGCCGGGTCGTATTCCAGGCACGTCAGCCGTTGATCTTCCCAAGTCAGCCAGCGACCGAGATGGCCCTTACCCGAACACCAGTCGAGCCAGTGGCGCGGGCGCTGGCGGAACGACAGATGGCTGGCGAAGGCCTGGATCTGCGCCATCTTGCGCCCGGGTACATCGACGCTGAATGCATGCGAGCGCTGCATGCCGGTCACGTTCGGCAGTTCGCCCAGGGTGCTCAGCTCGCGTGCCTGGCGCGCCAGTTCGGTGAAGGGGGCGGGCGCCTCGAGCTGGTAGGGGCTGCTGTCACTGGCTTCCGCCTGTTCCAACGAGCGGCCGCGCAGCCAGTTGGCAAGCTCAGGAAGCTGGCTCTCCCAGGGCAGTTGCAGGTGGTGAAACGGCCGTGGCCGCCACAGGCTCTGATGCTCCAGCAGGAAGCTGTCCAGGGCCTGGAAGCGGTCGAGTAGATCGCCGGAGGTGAGGAAGGGCTCTGACATGGTGCGTGTGACGGGTGAGGGGCCGCCCGCGGAGGACGGCCCGGTTGGCTCAGCGACCCTGGCAGGCGTCGACGCGCAGCCAGCGCTCCAGAAGGCGGAATGCACGGACCAGAACGAAGGCGATGGCCAGATAGAACAAGCCGGCCGCGAAGAAGATCTCCACCGGCAGATAGGTGCGGGCGATGATGGTGCGCGCCATGCCGGTCAGCTCCAGCAAGGTAACGGTACTGGCCAGGGCGCTGGCCTTGAGCATCAGGATCACTTCGTTGCTGTAGGCCGGCAGGCCGATGCGCGCGGCGCGCGGCAGGATGATGTAGAGCATCGCCTGCGCTCGCGACATGCCCAGTGCGCGAGCTGCCTCCACTTCGCCTTGTGGTACGGCCTGAATGGCGCCGCGCAGGATTTCGGCGATATAGGCCGCAGTATGCAGGGTCATGGTGATAATTGCGCACCAGTAAGGGTCGCGCAGGTAAGGCCAGAGTGGGCCCTGGCGCACGGCGTCGAACTGCGCCAGGCCGTAGTAGACGAGAAACAGCTGCACCAGCAGCGGTGTGCCGCGGAAGAAGAAGATGTAGCCATAGGGCAGGGCGCGCACATACCAGTGCTTGGAGGCGCGAGCGATGCCCATTGGCAGTGCGACGATCAAACCGGCAACCACGGCAACGGCAACCAGCTCGAGAGTCAGCAGTGCGCCTTCCGACAGGCGCGGCAGCCATTTGATGATGACTTCCCAGTTCATGAGGCGCTCCGGACGAAGCCGCGGCTGGCGCGCTTCTCGAGGAAATACAGGCCGATCATGGCGAGAACGGTCAGGCCCAGATAGATGAAGGCCGCGACCATGTAGAAGGTGAAAGGCTCTTTGCTGGCGGTCACGGCGATCTGCGAGCGACGCATGATCTCTTCCAGGCCGATTACCGACACCAGCGCGGTGTCCTTCATCAGGATCATGAACAGGTTGCCCAAGCCGGGCAGGGCGATGCGCCACATCTGCGGCAGGATCAGCTTCCAGAGAATGCGGCCCTTGGACATGCCGAGTGCCTGGCCTGCTTCGCGGTGGCCTTTGGGGATGGCGAGGATGGCGCCGCGGAACACCTCTGTGGCGTAGGCGCCAAAACACAGGCCGAGGGCAATGGTGCCTGCGGCGAAGGCGGAAAGCTCGAGGCTCTCGACGCCCAGTAGGTCGGCCAGGCTGCGCATCAGGCCGACGGTGCCAAAATAGATCAGCAGCACCCAGAGCAACTCGGGTACGCCGCGTACGAGGGTGGAGTAGCTGCCGCCAAGCCACTGCAGGGGCTTGTATGGCGAAGTCTTGGCCAGTGCACCAAGCAGGCCGAGCACCAGACCGACCATCAGCGCAGACAGCGCCAGTTTGATCGTCATAAGAGTGCCGGCGGCCAGGGCGGGGCCGAATCCGTGGAGTTCGAAAATCATCGGAGGGCTCGGGCAACTGCGCCGCCGCGTGGGCGGCGCAATGCCTTCAGGTCATCAGTAGATGCTGAACGGGAAGTACTTGTCGTTGATCTGCTTGTAGGTGCCGTCAGCGATGATGGCCTGCAGAGCAGTGTTCAGCTTCTCGCGCAGCGGGTCGTCCTTGCGCACGGCGATGCCGATCTTGTCATTGTCGAATACCGGGTCGCCCTTGAATTCGAAGTCCTTACCGGCATCGCTCTTGAGCCATTCCCAGTTGACGAAAGTATCGGCCAGCACGCCATCGAGACGGCCGGAGGCGAGGTCGAGGTAGGCGTTTTCCTGGGTGTCGTACAGCTTGATGTCGACCACCTTGCCCAGGTTGTCTTCCAGCCAGGTGCCGGCGATGGTAGCGCGTTGGGCGCCGATCACTTTGCCCTTGAGGCTGGCTTCATCGGTTTTGAAGTCAGCGGACTTCGGCGCGATGAACTGCAGCTTGTTGGTGTAGTACGGCTCGGTGAAGTCGACCGCCTGTTTGCGCTCGTCGGTGATCGACATGGAGGCGATCAGGAAGTCGAACTTCTTGGCGTTCAGGGCGGGGATGATGCCGTCCCAGTCGGAGGTGACCACTTCGCACTCGGCCTGCATCTTGGCGCACAGCGCCTGGCCGATTTCCACGTCGAAGCCGGTGACCTGGCCGCTAGCGTCGATCAGGTTGAAGGGAGGGTAGGCGCCTTCGGTGCCGAGTTTCAGTTTGTCGGCGGCGACAGCGCTGGTGCCGAAGGCCAGAGTGGCGGCCGCGGCCAGCAGGATCTTCTTATAGTTCTGCATGCATGTTGCTCCGTGTTATCGATTGCTGGACATGAATTGTTTACAGCGTGCCGATTGCGGGTTGTCGAACACCTGTGCGGGTGCCCCTTGCTCCTCGACCAGGCCCTGGTGGAGAAATACCACTTCGCTGGACACCTGACGGGCGAAACTCATTTCGTGGGTAACCAGCAGCATGGTGCGACCCTCGTCGGCAAGCGCGCGAATCACATTAAGCACTTCTTGTACCATCTCCGGATCAAGGGCCGAGGTGGGTTCGTCGAAGAGGATTACCTTCGGCTGCATGGCCAGGGTGCGGGCAATGGCTGCGCGCTGTTGTTGGCCGCCGGAAAGCTGGTTGGGGTAAACGTGACGTTTGTCGGCGATACCGACCTTGGCCAGCAGTGCTTCGGCTACTTCGGTGGCCTCGGCCTTGCTTTGCCCCAGCACGCGGCGCGGCGCCTCGATGATGTTGTCGAGCACGCTCATATGCGGCCACAGATTGAAATTCTGGAAGACGAAGCCGATCTCGCTACGCAGGCGGTTGATCTGCTTGTTGTCGGCAGCTACCAGTTCGCCGTTCTTCGCAGACTTGAGCTTGAGCTCCTCGCCTGCGACGAAGATCTGACCCTGATGCGGGTTTTCCAGCAGGTTGATGCAGCGCAGGAAGGTGGACTTGCCGGAGCCGGAGGAACCGAGAATGGAGATGACGTCGCCGTCTTTGGCCGTCAGGGAAATACCCTTGAGCACTTCGAGATCGCCGTAGCGTTTGTGCAGGTTGCGGATTTCCAGCGCGGGCGTCGCCTCGGCCATGGGGTGGGGTCCTCTTCTTCTTCGAATGCGCTCCGGCGTACGGCGGGCCGTCCTGGCTGGCGGCCAAGCTAGCATAGCGTTTCCGTGACCGCCAAGCCGTTTGCCGGGCTGTGGCTCGCTCTATGGTCAGGGTGTCGCCTGGCTGCAGTTGCTTGTCGCGCAGGCGAAATAATGGCACGAGAAATTTGCTGAAGGCAGAAAGCAAAAAGCCCCAGCGCATGGCTGAGGCTCTTTGTTATTTATCAGTGGTGCCCAGGGACGGAATCGAACCGCCGACACTGGCTGAATACCTGTAAGCCCGCGTGATAAGCGCCCTCCGGGGAGGTCGTAGGGTGCGCAGTGTACTCGCCGGGTGTACTCGTGACTAGCGGCGCACAATCCCGCAGTAGCTGTGGGTCACTCATATTTCGAGTCGACCGGCATCATCATACGAACCATGTCTTCACAGAGTTCTTTGGATGGGTAGAAGAAGTTGCCGGTTGTTCCATCGGCGGTTTCGTACTTCACGGCCACAATCCCGTCGCGGTAATCATCCGAAGGTGTAGCGTGTATGCCTCGTGAGGCCAAGCGGCGTACATGGTCTGCTGGGGAGCCAAGGTTCTTGCACTGGTAACTATCATCGACGGTGAACCAGGTTTTAGCGTCAGCGTTTGACGCCACGAGCAGAAAAACTACTGCGCACATACGTGCCTTTTGATGCTGGGTCATGCGGTATGCGTCCCTTGTAAACTTATTTTCGTCTTTTCGAGGTCGTTTGGTCGTATTGCACCGATGGGTGAGCCCTACCCCTCCATGCAGCGACTCTTTTGTCTCAATCCTACCTGAGCCGCTGCGTCTGTTGGCATCGATGCCAATGAGGAGGCAGGCCTATTTTCTGGCGAAAAATCTGAGCGGCCTTTAGTAATGAAGGTCGTGGCCGCTGCCCCCCGTACCCCCGGCCCTGGCCTTTGAATCAGCGGAGCATCCCCCCTTATCGAGGGTATGCAGGTTGCGGCGACCCTCCAGGCCAGCAGCGACTGTCAGCCCCAAGGATGGCGGCCAGCGACACTCCTCCTCGATGACACGCATGGCACATGCCACGGACGGGCCTCCGCTCAAGGAGGGCGACACCGACACACGCCACTCCGGCAAGGGAGACAGCACCAGCGCCGGCACCTCAATACCTGGCTCACTAACTACACCTTATGAGCCAGGCTGGGCGGCCTCGCGGAGGCACGGAAGAATGAGGTCTTCAGGGTGGCTCAAATGTGTTGCTTTTAATTGAGCTACGCGGTAGGTTGTGAGCCTACTTTATGAGCCACCGGAGCGTGACACCTTGACCGCCATCCTTGCCTATACCCGAGTCAGTAGCGACGGCCAGTCAGTCGAGGCCCAGCGCCATGCCATCGGCCAGCGCCACAACGTCAGCGAAGATGGATGGTTCACCGACGAAGCCACCAGCGGCACCACCAAGGCCCTGGAGCGCGAGGGCTTCAAGGCGCTGTTCACCTTTGCCAGGAAGGGCGACACCGTTATCGTCGCGGCCATCGACCGCCTGGGCCGGAACACCATCGACGTCCTGGAGACAGTCGAGGCGCTGGCGAAGAAGGGAGTCACCGTCGTGTCCCTGCGTGAGGGGTTTGACCTATCCACGCCCACCGGCAAGCTCATGCTCACCCTCCTGGCGGGCGTCGCCGAGCTGGAGCGGGAGAACATCAAGGCCAGGCAGATGGCCGGCATTGAGAAGGCCAGGCAGGACGGTCGCAAGCTGGGCAAACCCAAGCAGCATGACGACGCAGCAATCGCCGCCTGGCGGAAGGAGAACGGCGCCAGCATCCAGGGCACCGCCGACCACTGGAAGGTATCCACAGCCACCGTGAAGCGGGCCTGCAAGGCGCACCCGGTCGTGGTGTAAGCGCCCCTCCAAGCGTCTCCTTGGGCTATTTGGGCCCCCCATAGGACAAACCGACGAGCCCTGGCACTTCTTTGCCAGGGAAAATTGCGGCCACCCCTAGGCGAATACGACGCAACCTGCTCCAGCGGGGTGCGCCTCAAGCCCGACTCAATCCATCCAGCGATGACCACGACACCCTACCCGGAGCCCTCCAGGCGGGGCGCTGGCGTTCGCTCTATCACCAAGGACTTCGATCCAATGAACACCACCACCAAGCTGGTGCGGTTGAACCTGCACCTGCGCCCTGACCACATCGACCGCCTGACCACCCTGGCCTGCGCCTTGGGCAAGAAGAAGTGCCGCGACACACGCCTGGCTGAAGCCATGGAGCTGGCCCTTACAGCGGGCTTTTCCTGGGAGGATGACGACCTCCTGGACTTGGCTCGTAGCGACCGGGAGGAGCCGCGCTGGCTCGCCCTGGGCCCTATCGTTCGGACGCGGTGAGGTAGCTATGACGGGACGACTTCAATCTATTCCCCTGGACACAATCCAGACCGACCCGCAGTTGCAGAACCGCAATGTCGGTATGCAGAAGTACAAGGAGCACAGCGATGCCAAGCGCTACAAGGACCACGTCAATCAGCTCCGACGCAGCATCAAGGCCGACGGCCAGCAAGTCCCCCTGCAGGTCGTGCCGGCTGAGGAAGGTGGTGTCTACGAGCTTGCTCCAGGGGCCGACAGGCCGCACCACGTCCCCGCCCATTTCTGGCTGGTGGACGGACACCACCGTCTGGAAGCGCTAAGGAAAGCGGGAGTAGCGGAGGCGTTGGTCGAAGTCCTGCCTGGGCTCGGCTTCGCGGACGCTCTCGATGCCTCCCGGCTGGCCAACCAGCAGATCGTCCAGGCTCTATCACCACTGGAGCGAGTCGAGAACGCCTGGGGCGCCTTCAACCAGGAGCGCGACACCTACCGCAAGATGCCGGTCAAGGAAGCTTCCGTCCTGCTGGGCGTCTCCGAGAACACCGTCAAGCGCTTCCGCGACGCAGTCCGCCAGGAGGGCATCAACGTCGGCAAGATCGACCGTGACGCGCCAAGGGACAAGGCGGAACAGCAACTCCAGGCCTACTGGCAGCGGAAGACGACGTGGCGACGCCTTTCCATCATCTCCTGGAGGATGTTCCAGAAGCAGCGCCAGGACGGCGGGAAACGAACCAGCCCGGCAGCCCTGAAGCATGGCGTGAAGATGGCCGCCATCCAGGCGTTGTTCGGTGAGGACGGGCGCCACGACGACAAGAGCATACTGGCAGGCCTTGTCGAACTGGGCCGCGAGGCTGACCGTCCCGACGGCATTGCGTTCCTGCGTACGAAGTACAAGCCGAAGGTTCATCAACCAGTGACGACGGACGACGACGAAGCCGTGGATAGCGACGTTGACCACAGCCAGTTGGGCGTGGAGCTTGCCCGCATGCACGCGGAAGGCACCTCCAGGGCGCCTGGCGACTTCTAACGGGAGCCCCACATGAGGGGCCCTCAGAGCCCTCGAATGGCTGCAGGCCCCGTCGTTCCTGGAGCTGCCCCTTCAAACCTATCACGCGCCCAAGGGGGCTGATGGACGTTCGCGTGTCCGTCCCCCTGGCGCTTTCAGGTGGGCAGCAGTCCGGCCATGCGGGCGATGCTTGGGAGCCGCTTTAGCTGTTCGGCCTGCACGGAAAGTAGCTGACGGTCGCCATACTTGCGGCTAACCCGTCCGTCGTCGTGCCCCGTGATGGCGTCGTGAATCTCCTCGGGGACACCCGCTTCCCTACACATGGTCTTGAAGGCGTGGCGGAAGCCATGCGAGGGGGCCACCGGCGTATTCAGGCCAGCGACTTTCTTCAGATAGTCCGACCAGCGCTTCCCGAAGTTGTGGCCGAACCAGCCACCGGGGTTGGCCGTGAGGCCTGGAAACAACGGACCTTTCGCAGGGAGTGAACGGACGTAATCCAGGAGGCCCAGCTCTATCATGTCCGGGTG
Source organism: Pseudomonas pichavaramensis (assembly GCF_050473265.1). Taxonomy (NCBI): domain Bacteria; kingdom Pseudomonadati; phylum Pseudomonadota; class Gammaproteobacteria; order Pseudomonadales; family Pseudomonadaceae; genus Pseudomonas; species Pseudomonas pichavaramensis. Next base: position 28,604 of record NZ_JBJKFJ010000021.1, read on the forward strand.
GAGCGCCACGACGCGGTGACTACCAAGGGTCTTGACCGTGCGGTCTAAGTCCTCGCCATCATCATCCGGTGTAGCCAGCAGGCTCAAATGCCATACGCCCTCGACGCTTTCGCGAACCTCGCCTACCTGAAGCTGTGCGATTTCTTCCCGACGAGCCCCTGTGTAGCAGAGTAGGAGGGGTATCCAGAACCATGCGTCCCCGAAGGCTGCGCGGGGGGAGCGCCAGCCGCTGGTGTAGATCGGGCTGGAGAATATCTGGATCAGCTCCCCTTGTTCGTAATGTAGGCGTTTCGACCTGCGCCCGGCTTTGTTCGCCGCTTTGGCCAATTGCTTGGTGATGCCGCTGGCGGTAACGGGGTTCTCGGTCATCAGCTCCATGCGGGCGGCATAGGAAAGGACGGAGGACAGGTGCATCAGCCGGTTCTTTACCCTGGCTGTGCTGAGCCGTGGAAGGCCATCGGCATCGGCCTTGGCGATCTGTTCCTTGGCGGTGAGTGACCGTATCCCGGCTCCCTTACTGGGCATCCGGCGGAGCTGGCTTTGGAACTCCTGAATCGTGACACGCCGGATACTTGTTACAGGGAGGTCGCCCTGCAGTTCGATAAACCGCTGGATGGTGGGCCCATACTCCGAGATACGCTTCAGTACATCGCGACCTTCACCGTCTGCATCGCGTGTCCATTTGCACCAATCGGCGAATACCTTAGAAAGTAGGTTTTCCGGGGCTGGGCGGCGTGCTAGATCAACGCTAAGCGGTGCCTCCTTGGGGAGGTGCAGGTCTGTGGCGTGGTCGTCGCAGGAGCGCTTGTAGGCGATACCTGACAGCTCCTGCATCCGTGCCACGAATGCGACTAGGAGGTGGCGGTAGAAGTCGCTGTCCTCCCGAGGGGGCAAAAGACCGTTGCGGCTTAGTTCGTCATGGATGTGAGGGGTCACGTTTGCAGTCCATGCTCGCCCGGCGTCATCCGACGCAATCAAGTCCCTGGCCGCGCCGTCGCCATAGAGGTAACCGAGGGTCGTTGGGCCGTCGCCAAGATCAACCAGCCAACGGGCGAAGTCGCCGGACTGATCCATTTCCTCCAGCTCGCGCTTCGCCCAGCGGGCGGCAAGTTGAACAGCGTCGCGGGCTGTGGGCTGATAGGTGCCGCTGGACTGAAGGCGAGCGAGGTCGAACAGCTCCTGCGACTTCACCCACTCGGCGGCGAAGCGGACTTTGGCGTCCTGGGGGCAGGTCGTCTCTAGGCTACGTTTGTAGAACTCGCCGAAGTGGGCTAGGTGGGGCTTCGCATCCTTTGGGACGCGGCGGCGAATGTAGTAAATGCCGCTTCTTGGGTCTTTCCAGGGTTGGGCCATAAACGCCATCGTGTACCCGCCGTGTGTACTCAAGTGGGGCGGGCTACAGCTCCTCCAGAAAGACAAAACCCCTGAAACCTTACGGAATCAGGGGCTTACGTGTCTTGGTGCCCAGGGACGGAATCGAACCGCCGACACGGGGATTTTCAATCCCCTGCTCTACCAACTGAGCTACCTGGGCCAACGGGGCGCTATTAGACGGATTTGAAGGATCAGTGTCAAGCGCAGGTTTGAAAAATATTTAATTATTTCGGGCGCTTAGGTTCATGAGGGGTAGGGTGCGCCGTGCGCACCGCTATCGAGAGCCTGCGGCTGGTGCGCGGGCATACCCGTCCTTATCGCGGCTAAAGCCCCTCCCACGGGTGTCGTCACTCGCTCGGTGGTACGTAGCCTTCGGCCTGGGCGTATTCCTCGCCGGAGAGGAACTTGTCCATCTCGGCCTGGAGGAACTTGCGGTCCTCGGCATTCATCATGTTCAGGCGACGCTCGTTGATCAGCATGGTCTGGTGCTTCTGCCACTCGTCCCAAGCTTGTTTGGAGACGTTGTTGAAGATGTCCTCGCCTTTGGCGCCAGGGTAGGGCGCGCGGTCCAGGCCGGGCAGTTCCTGTTTGTATTTGCGGCACTGTACGGTGCGAGTCATGTCGGTTCTCCAGCGGTAATGGCTTGCGCCGCGCGTTTCAGCAATTTTTTAACCGGGGCGGCGAGCCCGAGGCGCGGCGGGGTGGCGAGGTTATACCAGAGCCAGTCGTCCTCGGCCACGCGGCTCGGCCGCTCGGTCACCTGCACCAGCCAGGGCTCGATCGCCAGCTGGAAGTGGCTGAAGGTGTGGGTCAGGCCTTCTAGTTCGCGGCACTTGCCGAGCTCAAGCTGTTGCTGCATGCCGAGGTCACCGAGCTGCTCGAGGCCGTCCAGTTCCGGCAGGCTCCACAGTCCACCCCACAGCCCCGTCGACGGCCTGCGATAGAGCAGGATGTCGCCGGCTGTGTTGACCAGCAGCGGCATCAGGGTGCGCTTTTGCGGCAGGGTCTTGCGCGGCTTGGGCACCGGGTAGCGAATCTCCAAGCCGAGCAGATGCGCCTGGCAGCCACTACGTACCGGGCACAACAGGCAGGTCGGCTTGCTGCGGGTGCAGAGGGTAGCGCCGAGATCCATCATCGCCTGGGTGTAGTGGTTGACCCGCTCGTGTGGGGTGAAGCGCTCGGCCACGTCCCACAGTTCTTTCGCCACTTTCGGTTCGCCCGGATAACCCTCCTGCGCCACGTAGCGCGCCAGCACGCGTTTGACGTTACCGTCGAGGATCGGCGCACGCACGTCCATGCTCAGGCTGGCGATGGCGCCGGCGGTGGAGCGGCCGATGCCGGGCAGCTCGCTAAGCGCCTCGACGCTGCGCGGGAACTCGCCGCCATGCTCGCGCATGATGATCTGTGCGGTCTTCTGCAGGTTGCGTGCGCGGGTGTAGTAACCCAGTCCCGTCCACAGGTGCAGCACTTCATCCTCGGGGGCTTCGGCCAGGTCGCCCACGGTGGGGAGCGCGGCCATAAAACGGTCGAAATAGCCGAGCACGGTGCTGACCTGGGTCTGCTGCAGCATGATTTCCGAGACCCAGACGCGGTAGGGCGTGATGTTCTGCTGCCAGGGCAGATCCTTGCGTCCGTGCTGGTCGTACCAGGCCAGCACGGCGCCGTTGAACTGCTCTGGGCTCATCGGTTGAACAGGCCCTTGAGTGCGTCTTTCAGCTCCGGGCTGACCTTGTCACCGAGTTTCTCTTCGAGCTTTTCGGTCAGCTTGTTGCCAGCCAGGCGTGCGGCGATCTTGCCGAGGCCATCCTGGTCCAGACGGCAAGCCTTGGCGCCGAGCTCCAGCGGGCCACGGCAGCGCAGCGGCCACTCGATGCCAACATAGCGCTCGTTGACTTGGCAGGCCGGGTCGGGCATCTCGCGCTGGTCACCTTCGATGGTGATGCCGACCTTGTAGTCGAGGCCGAGTACGCGCAGGTCAAGATCGCCGTTACCGCTTACCGCCAGGCCTGGAATCTGCGCTCTCATGTCCGGGTTGTGGGCGACACCATCGCGCACGCTCAGGCTGCCTTTGAGTTCGCGGAATGGCGTGTCCTTGCCGCTCGGCGGATTGCTAATGGACTTGCGGTTGAGGGTGGCGATGCCACGGCACAGTTGCTGCTCGAGGTTGGCGTCGACCAGCACGCCGTCGTTGAGCACGAAGCTGGCGGTGCCGTTGAGCGCTTCTACCCAGGCTTTCTGGCTGTTACCGCGGGTGTTGAACTTGGCGTCGAGATCCAGCAAGCCGCGGACAGGGGAGGCCTGATCGTCCTTTTTCAGGAAGGGCTCGACGGGCATCCTGCTAAGGCGCTTCTCCACACTGAGCATCGGTTCGGCCTGGCGCACGTCGATGCGGCCATTACCGCTGAAACTGCCGCCCTGCAGCTTGCCGCGTACTTCTTGCAGGGTGATCAGCCCGCCGCGTCCGTTGGCCTTGAGGGTCACATCGGTGAACGGCTGCTTGTCGAAAGTCAGTTGATCCAGGCTCAGCGCCAGTTGCAGATCGAGCTTGCGCAATTGGTCGACCGGGAGAACCTTGTCATCGCTCCAGGCTTGCTGGGTCGGTGCGTTGGGCAGTGGTGTGCTGCCATCCTTGCCGGCGCTGGAGATGCTGTCTTTGACCTCGGCCTGGCGTGCAGCGGAGGCGCTGTCCTTGGTCTCCGGTGGCAGGTAGGCGTCCAGGTTCAGCTTGTCGCCCTTGAGGTCAGCGCGTAGCGCCTGGCGGGCGAAGTCGGCCACGCCCAGGCTGCCGGTAAAGGTGCTGCCGTCGAGTTTGAGGGTAAGGTCTTCGAGCATCATCGAGGTCGGCGAGCCATTCAGGCGGCTGACCAGCTCGAACTGCTTGAGACTCTCTGCGTCGCGTGTCTTGGGCAGCTCGACGCCTGAGCCTTCGAGGAATTCCCGCAGGTTGAGCGGTGCTATGGACAGGCCACCGGACAGCTTGGCGTCCTTGTCCAGATCGCGCGCCTTGAGTTCGCCGAGGGCGCGCAGCTGGTTGGCGGAAAGCTTCAGGCTGTTCCATTCGGCGATGTTGGCCGCGAGGTCGACCAGCAGCTGACCCTGGGCGGAGAAGTTCAGCGTCTTGCCATTGAGCGGCTCGCCAGAGGCTTCGCCGGCCAGCTTCAGGTCTTCGAACTGGTAGCGCTTGAGCGCGCGGTCGAAGCGCAGTTGGCCCTCGACTTCGCTACGGGCGCGCAGTACCGGCTGATTGGTGCCGAAGAAGGCGCTGAACTGCACTGGAATGCTCGAGCCTTCGCGGATGGCGCCGGTCTTCAGTTCAATGTTCTCCAGGGTGAATTGCTGGCCTTTCTGCGCGTCGCTGTAGTCGATGCGCGAGTTGCTCAGGGTCAGGCTATCGATGTCCAGCTTCAGTGGCTGGCCGGCAGGCTTTTCGCTCGGCTGCTCTGCTGGTGCAGCGTCACCTGAGGCTCGTTCTTCTGGCGTTTGCTGCGCAACGTTGGTCTCGGCGGGGCGGCCGACGCCTTCCCAGTTGCCATGTCCCTTGTCGTCGCGCTGCAGGTTGAGGTTGAGGCCGTCGACGCGGATGTCGCTCATCTGCACTTCTTTGCGCAGTAGCGGCATCACACGCACGGACAGCCCGATCAGGCGCAGGTCAGCGAAGGGTTTGTCCGGCGTGTCGGCGCTGGCCAGGGTGGCATCGGTCAGTTCCAGGCCGAGCCAGGGGAACAGGCTCCAGCCAATGTCGCCTTTGAGTTGGAGGTCGAGGTTGGCCTTGTCGTGGGCGATCTGGCGAATCTCGTCCTTGTAGTCGTTGGGGTCGAACAAGTGGGTCAGGGCAAACAGCAGCGCCACTATGATCAGCAGCAAGCCGAGAAAGAAAAGGCCCAGGATCTTGCCTAGCGCTTTCATGAGCGGGGTCCTTGGTTTCGATGGCTGGAATGGCGGGAAGCAGGCGGTCGCCGATTATAGCCTCGTGTGCAGCCGCGAGGCATTCGCAGAGGGCCAGGTCGCGGTACTTGGCAGGGCGTTGGATCGAAAACCTCATGGGCGGTTCCCCATAATCGCAGTTGGCGCGTCCTCTGATTGGGCGCGCTGTTCGCCAGGGAAATCTGGATGTGCATCGATGCGGTCTATCGTGCGATAGATAAGGTCTTTCGGCTTTTTGCTGAAATTTCATAAAAAGTGCTGGAAACGCTAAAAAACAGTCTTGTGCGCGGCGATTTGTCGCGCCCGAATGCTACTCTCTGCAAACTTTGGCTGCGGTGCGTTGTCGCGCCCGCCTTGGTTTGCTTGCCAACATAAAAAGAGAAATTCCCTATGACTGACGCCTTTGCATTGGACGGTGTTGCGGCAAAGCCTGCATTTCTGTCCAAGGAACGCATCATCGCGAAATCCGGCTTCAACCGCTGGCTGGTTCCGCCTGCTGCCCTTGCCATCCACCTCTGCATCGGGATGGCCTACGGTTTCTCCGTATTCTGGCTCCCGCTGTCCAAGGCTGTGGGCATTACCGCCGCCACCGCTTGTGCGCCGGAGATGGGCTTCTTCGAGCAGGTATTCGCCAGCAACTGCGACTGGCAGATCTCCATGCTCGGTTGGGTCTACACTCTGTTCTTCGTCTTCCTCGGTTGCTCGGCTGCCATCTGGGGTGGCTGGCTGGAACACGCTGGCCCGCGTAAGGCCGGTGTCGTTTCGGCGCTGTGCTGGTGCGGCGGTCTGCTGATTTCCGCGCTGGGTATCTATACCCACCAGATCTGGCTGTTGTGGCTGGGTTCAGGGGTTATCGGTGGTATCGGTCTGGGCCTGGGCTACATCTCCCCGGTGTCGACCCTGATCAAGTGGTTCCCGGACAAGCGTGGCATGGCCACCGGCATGGCGATCATGGGCTTCGGCGGTGGTGCGATGGTCGGTGCGCCGCTGGCAGCCATGCTGATGAACCATTTCGCCACCCCGGAAAGTGTCGGTGTCTGGCAGAGCTTCGTGGTCATGGCGGCGATCTACTTCGTCTTCATGATGGGCGGTGCCCTGGCTTACCGCGTGCCGCCGACCGGCTGGAAGCCGGCTGGCTGGACCGCTCCGGCAGCCAAAGCCAACAACGCGATGATCACCAAGGGCCACGTACACGTGAATACCGCGTGGAAGACCCCGCAGTTCTGGCTGGTCTGGGCCGTTCTGTGCCTCAATGTCTCCGCCGGTATCGGCATCATCGGCATGGCTTCGCCGCTGTTGCAGGAAGTCTTCGCCGGTAAGCTGATCGGTGTCGATCTGGCCTTCAACGAGCTCAGTGCTTCGCAGCTGGCCGAAATCGCCGCCATCGCTGCCGGTTTCACCGGTCTGCTCAGTCTGTTCAACATCGGCGGTCGCTTCTTCTGGGCCTCCTGCTCGGACTTCATCGGTCGCAAGGGCACCTACTTCGTGTTCTTCGGTCTGGGTCTGGCGCTCTACGCTTCGGTGCCGATGCTCGGTCACCTGGGAAGCCTGGCGCTGTTCGTGCTGGCTTTCTGTGTGATTCTGTCGATGTACGGCGGCGGCTTCGCTACCGTGCCGGCCTACCTGGCTGACCTGTTCGGTACGCAGAACGTCGGCGCCATTCACGGTCGTCTGCTGACTGCCTGGGCTGTCGCCGGTGTGCTCGGCCCGGTACTGGTCAACTACCTGCGCGAGTACCAGTTGAGCATCGGTGTGGAGAAGGCTGCGGCCTACGACATCACCCTCTACATCCTCTCCGGTCTGCTGGTGCTGGGCTTCATCTGCAACGCCCTGGTGCGTCCGGTGGCGCCTAAATACTTCATGAACGAAGCTGAACTGGCCGCCGAGCGCGCCCATGGCGAGAAGTCGGTGCCGGCGGCGAGCGAGCTGGAGTGGTCGGCTGATCCTTCGAGCAAGCCAATCGCTGTATTCGCCTGGCTGGTTGTGGGTATTCCGCTGGCCTGGGGTGTGTGGATCACCCTGCAGAAGACCGTCGTACTGTTCCAGTAATCCGGTCCTCCCGCCAAAGCCCGTGCAGGCATCTTGTCTGCGCGGGCTTTTTCGTTGTTGCGCTGCGTTCAACCGACCATCGCCGGTAGCCCTGGCGGCCCCGGCGCGCCTATAATACCGGCCTTTTTCCGTTGGTAATTCGTGGAGCTGGTGATGGCCGAACGTACGGCATTCGTCGAGCGCAACACTCTGGAGACCCAGATCAAGGTCTCGATCAACTTGGATGGCACCGGTAAGGCGCGCTTCGATATCGGTGTGCCCTTTCTCGAGCACATGCTCGACCAGATCGCCCGTCACGGCCTGATCGACCTCGATATCGAATGCAAGGGCGACCTGCATATCGACGATCACCACACTGTCGAGGACGTCGGCATCACCCTGGGCCAGGCCTTCACCAAGGCCATTGGCGACAAGAAGGGCATGACCCGCTACGGCCATTCTTATGTGCCGCTGGACGAGGCGCTGTCGCGCGTGGTGATCGACTTCTCCGGTCGTCCCGGCCTGCAGATGCATGTGCCGTTCACCCGCGCGGTGGTTGGCAACTTCGACGTCGACCTGTTCCAGGAATTCTTCCAGGGTTTCGTCAACCATGCGCTGGTGTCGCTGCACATCGACAACCTGCGTGGACACAACACCCACCACCAGATCGAAACCGTGTTCAAGGCCTTCGGCCGCGCGCTGCGCATGGCCGTTGAGCTGGACCCGCGTATGGCCGGTCAGATGCCGTCGACCAAGGGTTGCCTGTAAATGCAGACGGTAGCCGTAATCGACTATGGCATGGGCAACCTGCACTCCGTCGCCAAGGCGCTGGAGCACGTAGGGGCCGGCCGCGTGCTGGTGACCTCGGATGCCAAGGTGATCCGCGAGGCAGACCGTGTGGTGTTCCCCGGTGTAGGCGCGATTCGCGACTGCATGGGCGAGATCAAGCGTCTGGGCTTCGACGAGCTGGTGCGTGAAGTCAGCGCCGACCGCCCGTTCCTCGGTATCTGCGTCGGTATGCAGGCGCTGCTCGAACGCAGCGAAGAAAACGACGGTGTCAACTGCATCGGCCTGTTCCCGGGCCAGGTTCGCTTCTTCGGCAAGGACCTGAGTGAGGATGGCGAGCGCCTCAAGGTGCCGCACATGGGCTGGAACGAGGTCAGCCAGGCTGTGAAGCACCCGCTGTGGCATGACATTCCTGACCAGGCGCGTTTCTACTTCGTGCACAGCTACTACATCGAGGCCGGCAAGCCGCAGCAGGTGGTCGGTCGCGGTCACTACGGCAAGGTCTTCGCTGCCGCGCTGGCCGAAGGTTCGCGCTTCGCCGTGCAGTTCCATCCGGAGAAAAGCCACACCCACGGCCTGCAACTGCTGCAGAACTTCATCGCCTGGGACGGCCGCTGGTAATGGCGCGCGCCAAGGTGCCCAGTCTGGCGCTGGAGCCTGCCCAGGAGCAGGCCGCGCTGCTGCTGTTGCAGCGCTTTCTCGATGAGCGTTTCGAGCTGCAGCTGGGGACCTTCGAGGTTCAGGAAGTGCTGGATCTGATCACCCGCGAGCTGGCACCGCACTACTACAACAAGGCGATTCTCGATGTGCAGGCGCACCTGAAAGACAGGTTCGAGAGCATCGAGAGCGACCTCTGGGCGCTCGAAAAGAACTGAGCGCCTTACCGAACTCAAACTTGAACAGGTTCAACCGATGCTGATTATCCCCGCTATCGATCTCAAGGACGGCGCCTGCGTGCGTCTGCGCCAGGGCCGTATGGAAGACTCCACGGTGTTTTCCGATGACCCGGTGAGCATGGCGGCCAAGTGGGTCGAGGGCGGCTGCCGTCGTCTGCACCTGGTCGACCTCAACGGCGCCTTCGAAGGTCAGCCGGTCAACGGCGAAGTGGTCACCGCCATCGCCAAGCGTTACCCCAACCTGCCGATCCAGATCGGTGGCGGCATCCGTACCCTGGAAACCATCGAGCACTACGTGCGCGCCGGCGTCAGCTACGTGATCATTGGCACCAAGGCGGTGAAAGAGCCGGAGTTCGTCAGCGAAGCGTGCAAGGCCTTTCCGGGCAAGGTCATCGTTGGCCTGGATGCCAAGGATGGCTTCGTCGCCACCGACGGCTGGGCCGAGGTTTCCAGCGTGCAGGCCACCGATCTGGCCAAGCGTTTCGAGGCTGACGGCGTTTCCGCCATCGTTTATACCGACATCGCCAAAGACGGCATGATGCAGGGCTGCAACGTCGAAGCCACTGCTGCCCTGGCCGCTGCCAGCAAGATCCCGGTGATTGCCTCGGGCGGCATCCATAACCTGGGTGACGTCGAGAAGCTGCTGCTGGCGCGTTCGCCCGGCATCATCGGCGCCATCACCGGCCGCGCCATCTATGAAGGCACCCTGGACGTCGCCGAAGCGCAGGCCTTCTGCGACAACTTCAAAGGTTAATGGGTAGGGTGTGTGGGGCCATCTAGGCTGCGCACACCGCTGACGGTTTACCGGTGCGCACGGCGCACCCTACGAGAGAAGTCGACATGGCACTGGCCAAACGCATCATCCCTTGCCTCGACGTGGACAATGGCCGCGTGGTCAAGGGCGTCAAGTTCGAGAACATCCGCGATGCCGGCGACCCGGTGGAGATCGCGCGCCGCTATGACGAGCAGGGCGCAGACGAGATCACCTTCCTCGACATCACCGCCAGCGTCGATAACCGCGATACCACGCTGCACACGGTCGAGCGCATGGCCAGCCAGGTGTTCATCCCGCTGACCGTGGGCGGTGGCGTGCGTACCGTGCAGGACATTCGCAACCTGCTCAATGCCGGCGCCGACAAGGTGTCGATCAATACCGCGGCTGTATTCAACCCCGAGTTCGTCGGCGAGGCAGCCGCGCGCTTCGGCTCGCAGTGCATCGTCGTTGCCATCGACGCCAAGCGCGTATCGGCGCCGGGCGAGCCGGGCCGCTGGGAAATCTTCACCCACGGCGGGCGCAAGCCGACCGGTCTCGATGCCGTGGAGTGGGCGCGCAAGATGGAAGGCCTTGGTGCCGGTGAGATCCTGCTTACCAGCATGGATCAGGACGGCGTCAAGAGCGGTTACGACCTGGGCGTGACCCGCGCCATCAGCGAAGCGGTGCGTGTGCCGGTGATCGCGTCAGGCGGCGTCGGCAACCTGCAGCACCTGGCAGACGGCATCATTGAAGGCAAGGCCGATGCCGTGCTGGCGGCGAGCATCTTCCATTTCGGCGAATACACCGTGCCGGAAGCCAAGGCCTATCTGGCCAGCCGCGGCATCGTCGTGCGCTGATTGTGCCAGAGCGACTGGTCCGTAGCGCAAAGCTGCGGGCAAGTCGACGGCAAAGTGCCAGCGATCCCGCTAGCATTCCCCATCATTTCTGAATCCTTCGGCCCTCTGCTTCTGGTGGAGGGCTGTCTTTTGCCGAGCATTTTCGGCACGGAGTCTTCATGTTCCTTCTTCGCTGTGTGACCGTCCTCGCCCTGGTGTGTGGCTGCAGTTTGGCGCGGGCAGAGCCGCTGGTATTGCTTACGGAAAACCTGCCGCCATTCAACATGTCGGTCAGCGGCAACAACTTTGCGCGTGACGGGAATGTAACGGGCATCAGCTCCGATATTCTGCGTGCCGTTTGCCAGCGTGCCGAAGTGCAGTGTCAACAGATTCTGCGTTTCCCCTGGCAGCGCGTGTACCAGCAGACTCTGGATGATGCCGGCTACGGGCTGTTTTCCACGGCGCGGACGCCTGAGCGCGAGAAGTTGTTCAAATGGGTAGGGCCGATTGCCAAGAATGAGTGGGTGTTGTTCGCCAAGCCTGACAGCACCATCCAGTTGTCCTCTTTGGAGGGCGCGCGGCGCTATCGCATCGGTGGCTACAAGGGCGACGCCAAGACCCAGTTCCTGCTGGACCGGGGGCTGGAAGTGCAGACCGCACTGCGTGATAACGAAAACGTACGCAAGCTGGAGCGCGGGCAGATCGATCTGTGGGTCACGTCCAACCAGGCCGGACGTTTCGTTGCACGTCAGGAGGGGCTGGAGGGGCTCAAGGTCGTGCAGCACCTGCACTCGGCCGAGCTCTACCTCGCCCTGAATCTGCAGACGCCGGATGAGCTGGTGCAGAAGTTGCAGCAGGCACTGGACTCACTGCGGGCAGAAGGTGCTTTGACGAGCATCGAAGCCCGCTATTGAGGCAGTGTGCCAGTAATCGCTGGGCCGGGGAGGGCATGGCGGTTATGCTGATGGCGTCTGCCTTGTAATAGAAAGAGAAACGTCATGCTCAAACGCCTGCTGATCGCGCTGGGTGGCACTCTTGTGGTGCTGGCTGGCGCTGCGCGCGCCGAAGTGGACCCGGATTACACCGTGGTGCTGCTGACCGAGAACTTCCCGCCCTACAACATGGCGATCAACGGCAAGAACTTCGCCCAGGAAGACAATATCGACGGCATTGCCGTGGATATCGTCAAGGAAATGTTCAAGCGTGCCGCGATCAAGTACAACCTGACCCTGCGCTTCCCCTGGGACCGTATCTACAACCTGGCGCTGGAAAAGCCGGGCTACGGTGTATTCGTTACCGCACGTTTGCCCGAGCGCGAATCGTTGTTCAAATGGGTTGGGCCGATTGGCCCGGATGACTGGGTGATGCTGGCCAAGAACGACAGCCCGATCAATCTGACCAATCTGGATGAAGCCCGCCGATATCGTATCGGCGCCTACAAGGGCGATGCCATTTCCGAATACCTGACCGAAAAGGGCGTCGAGCACAGCACCTCGTTACGCGACCAGGAGAACGCCCGCAAGCTGGATGCCGGGCAGATCGACCTGTGGGCCACCGGTGACCCGGCAGGGCGCTATCTGGCAAAGCAGGAAGGTATTTCCGGGCTCAGAACCGTACTGCGTTTCGACAGTGCCGAGCTGTATCTGGCGCTGAACAAGGAAACCCCAGACGAAGTCGTCGCCAAGTTGCAGGCTGCGCTGGAGCAAATGCGCAGTGAAGGGTTCGTCGACGATATTCTCAATAGCTACCTGTAACACCGAATACGCGTCCGGCCACGAGCCGGACGCTTGCCATGGATGGCTGAGCCGCTGAGTGCCAATGACTGACCGGGCTCTGACCTCATGCAAGGATGCCGCTAGCCATAACCAATCTGCGAGCGGTGCGTCTTATGCTGAAAACTCTGAAGAAAAGCCTGTTTGTCGCCTTGTTCCTTGCCTGTGGCTCCGCTCATGCGGATCTGCCGCAGGACTACAAGGTGGTGCTGCTGACCGAGAACTTCCCGCCCTTCAACATGGCGGTGGACGACAAGAATTTCGCACGCGACGACAGTATCGACGGCATCAGCGCCGATATCGTGCGCGAAATGTTCAAGCGTGCCGGCATCGACTACACCCTGACCCTGCGCTTTCCCTGGGACCGCCTCTACCGTCTGACGCTGGACAAGCCCAATTACGCGCTGTTCTCCACCACGTACACCCCTGAGCGTCAGCCACTGTTCAAGTGGGTCGGGCCCATCGCCAAGACAGGTTGGGTGTTACTGGCCGCCCCGGGTAACGACATCAAGGTGTCGAGCCTGCAGGACGCTGCCAAGTACCGCATCGGCGCCTACAAGAACGATGCGGTCAGCCAGCATCTGGAGAGTCAGGGGTTGGAGCCGATCAACGCGCTGCGTGACCAGGAGAATGTGAAGAAGCTGGTGCGCGGGCAGATCGACCTGTGGGCCACCACCGATCCGGTGGGCCGCTACCTGGCCAAGCAGGAAGATGTCAGCGGCCTCAATACCGTGCTGCGCTTCAACGATGCCGAGCTGTATCTGGCGCTGAACAAGGACACGCCGGACGAAGTCGTGCAGCGCCTGCAAAAAGCGCTGGATGAACTGCGCAATGAAGGCTTCATCGACGACATTACCGAGAACTATCTGTAACCCTTCTCCACTGCCAAAACCCCAGGGTGCGCCATGCGCACCTGCAAGGTGTGAAGGTCGCCGCAAAGCACGTTGACAAGAAAAAGCCCGGATAATTGTCCTAATGCTGTTCACATAAAAATTGGTCGGACGCGATTAGTCCCCTCGCCCCTTTGGGGAGAGGGTTAGGGAGAGGGGAAACTGGCAGTTTTGCGGCACTTTCAGCCCTCTCCCCCAGCCCCTCTCCCATAAATGGGAGAGGGGAGCCAACGTCTGTAACCATAAATGAACAGCATTACGGATAATTGTCCGGGCTTTTTCGTATGGCCAGCTCGCCTCAGTTGCCGCGTGTGACGCTCAGCCCCTTGAGCAGGTTCAGGGCCTGGCTCAATTGGTAGTCCTCGTCCTGCGGACGGTCGCTACGTGCTGGCTGCATGCCGCGGCTCGGGCGGTCTGCCCCGCCGTTGCCGTTGCCCAGGTGACCCTGCAGGTCGGCTTCCTTGATGCCTTCGTTATCCTGCTCACGCGTGACCTTGGCGCGCGCCACTTCGATGTCGGGGACGATGCCTTGCGCCTGGATCGAGCGGCCGTTCGGGGTGAAGTACAGCGCGGTGGTCAGCTTCAGTGCGCGATCGTTGTTCAACGGCAGCACGGTCTGCACCGAACCCTTGCCAAAGCTGTCGGTGCCCATCAGCACGGCGCGCTTGTGGTCCTGCAGGGCGCCTGCGACGATTTCCGATGCCGAAGCGCTGCCACCGTTGATCAGCACCACCAGCGGCACGCCTTCGCTGGCATCGGCCGGGTCGGCATTGAAGCGCAGCTCGGAGTTGGCCAGGCGGCCCTCGGTGTAAACGATCAGCCCGCTCTTGAGGAAGTGGTCGGCCACTTCTACGGCAGACTGCAACACGCCACCAGGGTTGTTGCGCAGGTCCATGACCAGGCCGCGTAGCTTCTTGTTGCCGTTGTCCTGGCGCAGTTTGGTCAGTGCCTTGCCGACTTCCTCGCCAGTGTTGACCTGGAACTGCGAGATACGCAGGTAGCCGTAGCCATCCTCGAGCATCTGACTCTTCACGCTGCGCACCTTGATCACGGCGCGGGTCAGGGTCAGTTCGAATGGGCGGCCGCCGTCACGCACCAGGGTCAGCTCGATCTTGCTGCCGGCCTTGCCGCGCATCTTGTCCACCGCTTCCATCATCGACAGGCCCTTGGTCGGCTGGCCGTCGATCTTGACGATCAGGTCACCGGCTTCGATGCCGGCCTTGGATGCAGGGGTGTCGTCGATGGGCGAGACCACTTTGACGAATCCATCCTCCATGCCGACCTCGATGCCCAGGCCGCCGAATTCGCCGCTGGTGCTTTCCTGCAGCTCTGCGAATGCCTCCGGTTCGAGGTAGGCCGAGTGCGGGTCGAGGTTGCTGAGCATGCCCTTGATGGCGTTCTCCAGCAGTGTCTTGTCGCTGACCGGCTCGACGTAGGCGGCCTTGATGCGGTCCATCACCTCGGCGAAGGTGCGCAGCTCATCCAGGGGCAGCGGCGCCTTGCTGCTCGTCGCCGCTGCCGGCGCGGGGGCAGGCTCAGCAGCGTGCAGGGCGGGAGCGCCGAGCAGCAGCCCAAGGGCCAGGGCCAGGCAGGTGGGGCGAAAGCGATGAGACATTAAGACAACTCCTAAATGGATGAAGCGCTTATCCCTGCGCGCGGCACCACTGTGCCGGATCACTCGGGCGACCGTTCTGGCGAATGGCGAAGTACAGCGCCGATGTTTCCTGACCACCGCTCTTGCCAACGGTGGCAATGGGGTCGCCGGCCTTGACCACGTCCCCTGCATTTCTGAGCAGGCTCTGATTATGGCCATACAGGCTCAGATAACCATTGCCGTGATCGAGAATGACCAACAGGCCAGCGCCACGCAACCAGTCGGCGAATACCACGCGACCACCGTGCACGGCGCGTACCTGGCTGCCAGCTGGCGCGCCGATCAGTACGCCGTCCCACTTAGTACGAGCGTCGCCGCCGCGTGGGGTTCCGTAGCGTGCTACCAATCGGCCATCGACGGGCCATGGCAGTTTGCCGCGGGCACTGGAAAAGGGGCCACCGTAAGTGGCGCCGGATGTCACCACTGGGCCGCTTGGCGTGGCGCCCGGGCGAGCCTGTTGAGCGGCCAGGGCCCGTTTGCGCGCCTCTTGCGCCTCGCGAGCCTGGCGCGCCAGGGTTTCTTCGATGGTCTTGAGCACGTGCCCGAGTTCTGCCTGTTCCTGCTGGCGCGCCTTGAGGCGCTGATCGCGGTTGGCGACGTCACGATTGAGTTTGGCCAGCGCCTGCTGGCGTTGCTTGCGCACATCGGCGAGCTTGGCGTGGCGCTCGTCCAGGCCGGCTTTCTGTGCTTGCAATTGAGCCTGATGGCTGGCGATTTCCTGTTCGACATTGGCCAGCTGGCGCAGGGTCTCGTTGAACGCCGATAGCTGTTCGAGGCGGGCGTGGCTGAGGTAGTCGTAATAGGTCAGGGTGCGCGAAAACTTTTCCGGGTTCTGCTGGTTGAGCAGCAGCTTGACGTACTCCTGGCGGCCGCTCTGGTAGGCGGCGCGGGCCTGGATGGCGATCAGTCGTTGCTGTTCAGTGCGCGCGCTCTGGAGTTTTTTTTTCTCCTGATCCAGGCGCTGGATTTCCTGCTCGCTGTCCTTGAGCTCGTGCTGAAGGTCATTGACCTGGCTCTCCAGCTCGCCCATTTCCGTCTCGGTCTTCTTCAGTTGCTGCTGCACGCCGGATTTCTCCTGCTGCAGTTTCTCCAGCAGCTTCTTCAGCTCGGCGACATCCTGGCGCGCGGCTTCCAGCTGGCGCTGGGTATCGGCGCGCTGATCGGCAAAGGCGGGAGCGATCAGGCTGCTGAGCAGGATCAGGGCGAGAATGCGGAGCATGGGCGAGGCGGCACCGGAAGGTGAATTAAGGCCTAGTATGCCCGCGCGGCCGGGCAAAAAAAACGCCCCGGGCCTTATGGCGCGGGGCGTTTCTTGTTTTCTGTCGATTAGTTGAGCTCGACGATGGTCTTGCCGGTCATTTCTGCCGGCTGCTCGAGGCCCATCAGCGCCAGCAGGGTGGGCGCCACGTCGGCCAGAACGCCGCCGTCACGCACGCGGGCCGGGCGCTTGCCGACGTAGATGAACGGCACCGGCTCGCAGGTGTGCGCGGTGTGCGCCTGGCCGGTGCATTCGTCTTCCATCTGCTCGACATTGCCGTGGTCGGCCGTGATCAGTGCTTCGCCGCCGACCTTCTCCAGCGCCTCGGTGATGCGCCCGACGCAGGCGTCGAGGGTTTCCACGGCCTTGACCGCCGCCTCGAATACGCCGGTGTGGCCGACCATGTCGCCGTTGGCGTAGTTGACGATGATCACGTCATAACGCTGGTTCTCGATGGCATCGACGATCTTGTCGGTGACTTCAGGGGCGCTCATCTCCGGCTTGAGGTCGTAGGTGGCGACATCCGGCGATGGAATGAGGATGCGTTCTTCGCCCTCGAACGGTTCTTCGCGGCCGCCGGAGAAGAAGAAGGTGACGTGGGCGTACTTCTCTGTTTCGGCGATGCGCAGTTGGGTCTTGCCGTTTTTCGCCAGGTATTCGCCGAGCACGTTGGTCAGCGCTTCCGGGGCGAAGGCGCTCGGTGCCGGGATGCTCGCGGCGTACTGGGTGAGCATGACGAAGCCAACCTGCGGCGCGCGCTTGCGCGCGAATTCCTTGAAGTCCGGTTCGACGAAGGCGCGGGTCAGTTCACGGGCACGATCGGCGCGGAAGTTCATGAACACCACGGCGTCGCCGTCTTCCACCTGCACCGGTGCGCCGATGGTGGTGGCCTTGACGAATTCATCGCTCTCGCCACGTTCGTAGGCGGCCTGCAAGCCTTCTACCGCGGAAGCTGCATTGAACTGGCCGGCGCCGTCGACGATCAGGTTGTAGGCCTGTTCGACGCGGTCCCAGCGATTGTCGCGGTCCATGGCGAAGTAGCGGCCGGTGAGGCTGGCGATGCGGCCCTTGCCCAGGCGGACGAAGGCCGCGTCGAGCAGTTCGATGGACGGCTGCGCGCTTTTCGGCGGGGTGTCGCGGCCGTCGAGGAAGGCGTGCAGGTAGATCTTCTCGGCGCCACGCTTGGCGGCCAGTTCGGCCATCGCAACGATGTGATCCTGATGGCTGTGCACGCCACCATCGGAGAGCAGGCCGAGGATGTGCACGGCCTTGCCGGCTGCCACGGCCTTGTCTACGGCTGCATTGATCGTGGCGTTGTCGAAGAACTCGCCGTCACGAATGGCCTTGGTCACGCGGGTGAAGTCCTGGTACACCACGCGCCCGGCACCGAGGTTCATGTGGCCGACCTCGGAGTTGCCCATCTGCCCATCCGGCAGGCCGACGTCCATGCCGCTGCCGGAGATCAGGCCATGCGGGAAGGTGGCGCGCAGGCGATCGTAGACCGGCGTGTTGGCGGCGTGGATGGCGTTGTACTCGGGGTTGTCGCTGTGACCGAAGCCGTCGAGGATGATCAGAACCAAGGGTTTGGGCGTGGCGCTCATTGAGGCTGGCTCGCTCTGGGTCGATGGGCGGGAAACTGGGAGCTTGTTCAAATGCTGCTGCGCGTCGGCCCTGCTGCGTTAAAAACAGGCTCGGAATGCTCATGTACAAAAGTACGCTCCGCTTCCTCGCCTTTTTTGGCCTTGCATGGCTCTAGCTCGCCAGCATTTGAACAAGCTCCAGGGCCGGGCATTCTACGGCCAAGTGCCTGGCGCGTCACTGCCGGACGGGGTTTGGCCGACCTGTGGGCCTGTGTATACTGGCCGGCATTTTACCGTCCTGGGCCCTATAGATGTTCGCCAACCTGATTGAATTCATCATTAACCACTATGTATTGAGTGGATTGTTCGCCGTTCTGCTGGTGCTGCTCATCGTCACCGAGATGCGCAAGGGCGGTCAGAGCCTGTCGAGCCGCGAGCTGACTGCTCTGGTCAACTCCGACAAGGGCGTGGTGCTCGACGTGCGTGCGCAGAAGGACTTCTCCGCCGGGCATATCGTCGACGCGCTGCACATCCCGTACGACAAGGTGAACGCGCGTATCGCCGAGCTGGAAAAACACAAGGCCAAGACCATCGTCGTGGTCGACGCCGCTGGCCAGCACGCTGGCACCATCGCCCGCGAACTGCAGAAAGCCGGTTACACGGCCGCCAAGCTCTCCGGTGGCATTGCCACCTGGCGCGCCGACAACCTGCCGCTGGTGAAGTGATATGAGCAAGGTCGTTATCTACTCCAGCGACTGGTGCCCCTACTGCATCCGGGCCAAGCAACTACTGGTCAGCAAAGGGGTGGATTTCGAAGAGATTCGTGTCGACGGGCAACCATCCGTACGCGCGGAAATGGCCCGCAAGGCCGGACGCACCTCGGTGCCGCAAATCTGGATCGGCAGCACCCACGTCGGTGGCTGTGACGATCTCTACGCCCTGGAGCGCGCCGGCAAGCTCGACGCCCTGCTGCAGAGCCCCGCTTGAAACCGCAACGTTAAGGAAGGCAAACGCCATGACCGAGCAAGCCAACAGCGGCGCCGCCGCTGCCGACTCGCAAAACCCGCAATTCTCTCTGCAGCGTATCTACGTCAAGGATCTGTCCTTCGAAGCGCCGAAGAGCCCGGAAATCTTCCGTCAGGAGTGGACGCCGAGCGTCGGCCTGGACCTGAACACCCGTCAGAAGGCCCTGGAAGGCGACTTCCACGAAGTGGTGCTGACCCTGTCGGTGACCGTCAAGAACGGTGAGGAAGTGGCCTTCATCGCTGAAGTGCAGCAGGCCGGTATCTTCCTGATCAAAGGCCTGGACGCTGCGTCCATGAGCCACACCCTCGGCGCTTTTTGCCCGAACATCCTGTTCCCGTACGCGCGTGAAGCGCTGGACAGCCTGGTGACCCGTGGTTCGTTCCCGGCGCTGATGCTTTCTCCGGTCAACTTCGACGCCCTGTACGCCCAGGAGCTGCAGCGCATGCAGCAGGACGGTCAGGCCGAAACCACCGCCCACTGAGGCGAGCTGGTTCAATGAAAAAGCGCCCTGCGGGGCGCTTTTTGTTTTTGGCTCATTCGCTGTCGGCGAAGCCGTTCTGGCGCCAGGCTTCGTAGACGGTCACCGCTACGGTGTTGGACAGGTTCAGGCTGCGACAGCCGGCGCGCATGGGCAGGCGCACGCGTCGCTCCACGGGCAGCGCGTTACGAACTTCCTCCGGCAGGCCACGGCTTTCCGGGCCGAACAGGAAGGCGTCGCCAGGCTGGTAGGCGATCTCGTGGAAAGGCTGCGAGCCCTTGGTGGTGAAGGCGAACACACGCGGCTGGCCGATGCTGTCGAGGCAACTCTGCAGATCGGGATGGCGCTTGAGCGTGGCGTATTCGTGATAATCCAGGCCGGCACGGCGCAGGCGTTTGTCATCCAGCTCGAAACCCAATGGTTCGATCAGGTGCAACTGACAGCCGCTGTTGGCACACAGCCTGATAATGTTGCCGGTATTGGGCGGAATTTCCGGTTGAAAGAGGATGACGTGAAACATGCAGCACTCCGAGCACTGGGATGAACGCCATTCTACGCCGCCAGAGGACCCACGGCCGCGTTTGCGCTGGCGTTTCATGCTCTCGGTGATGCTGATCGCCTTTCTCGTCGGCACTATGATCGGTCGGGTATTCGACCCGCCCCGTTTGCGTATCGAGAGTGCCGAGCCCTGGGAGCAGGGGCTGCAGCTTTGGTTCAACCGCGAGCCGCAAGCGCTGGCCGAACATGCTGACGGCGCGCTGAGATATCGCTTCGAGGATGCTTACGGACGTGAGCGTGATGGACAGTTGAGCCTGCCGTTGGGCTTGGTGAACTGGCGTGTCGAGCGTGACGGGCGGGATTTGTTGCTGGTGCTGGTTTCACCCCGTCCGCTGGACGGGGAGTGGCGCGGGGCGCAAGAGGATGGACGTTGGCGCGTGCAGCTGGCACTGCGCTCGGAATAAAGAAGGGATTCCCCGGCCTGCCTGTACCAAGGTCCCC
>NZ_JBJKFJ010000022.1:0-42928 GCF_050473265.1 Pseudomonas pichavaramensis
CGACAGCGCAGCTGAACGCGCTTCAGCGCGGCCCCGAAGGGGTGAGCGAAGCGAATAACCTGGGACGCAGTCCCTGGTGAGAGTCCGAAGTAATAAAAAACCCAGCGGTTAGGCTGGGTTTTCAAATTTGGCTCCGCGACCTGGACTCGAACCAGGGACCCAATGATTAACAGTCATTTGCTCTACCGACTGAGCTATCGCGGAACAACGGAGCGTATGTTACTGATTAAAAAGGGGAAGTCAACACTTTGTGGTGACCTCTGGTGGGGATAATTCGGCGGAATTGGTGTTGGCGCGAGGGAGGGACTTTAGCCGCGACGGCAGTGGTGGATCGAGGCTGAAGCCGCTCCTACAGGCCTGGCGGTGCCTGCGGTGCCTGCGGTGTCTCCGTAGGAGCCCCGCCCCGGGGCGAAGCTTTGGCCGTTGCGGTGTTCTGTCGAACGATTCGCGGCGGGGCGCCGCTCCTACGGTGACAAAAACGCCGGCTTATGAGCCGGCGCTTTTGTTTATCGCAGAGGCTTACAGCACGGCGTGAATCGCGCGGGTGACGCTATCCAGGTTGCCTTTGTTCAGCGCGGCGACGCAGATGCGGCCGGTGCCGACGGCGTAGATGCCGAACTCTTCCTTGAGGCGTTCCACTTGCTCTACGGTGAGGCCGGAGTAAGAGAACATGCCGCGTTGTTGGGCGACGAAGCCGAAGTCGCGTTTGGCACCCAGTGCCGCCAGTTGCTCGACCATGGCCAGGCGCATGCTGCGGATGCGGTCGCGCATTTCGCCCAGTTCGGCTTCCCACATGGCACGCAGCTCAGGGCTGTTGAGCACGCTGGCGACCACGGTGGCGCCGTGGGTCGGTGGGTTGGAGTAGTTGGTGCGGATCACGCGCTTGAGTTGCGACAGCACACGAGTCGATTCTTCACGGCTGCTGGTAACGAGCGAGAGGGCGCCGACGCGTTCGCCATACAGCGAGAACGACTTGGAGAAGGAGCTGGAGACGAAGAACTCCAGACCAGATTCGGCGAACAGGCGCACCGCTTCGGCGTCTTGTTCGATGCCGTCACCGAAGCCCTGGTAGGCGATATCGAGGAAGGGCACGTGCTCGCGCTCGCGCAGTACTTCCAGGACGGCCTTCCAGTCTTCCAGTTGCAGGTCCACGCCGGTCGGGTTATGGCAGCAGGCGTGCAGCACGACGATGGAGCGCGCTGGCAGATTGCGCAGGTCTTCGAGCATGCCGCCACGGTTTACGCCATTACTGAACGGATCGTAGTAGCGGTAGTTCTGCACCGTGAAACCAGCGGACTCGAACAGGGCGCGGTGGTTTTCCCAGCTCGGGTCGCTGATGGCCACGGTCGCGTCCGGCTGCAGACGCTTGAGGAAGTCGGCGCCGATTTTCAGGGCACCAGTGCCACCGAGGGCCTGGGTGGTGATGACGCGACCGGTCTCGATCAGGGCTGCGCCCTTGCCGAACAGCAGTTCCTGCACGGCCTTGTCGTAGGCGGCGATGCCTTCGATCGGCAGGTAGCCACGCGGTGCGTGGGCCTCGATGCGCGCTTTTTCCGCTTCTGCGACGGCGCGCAGCAGCGGAATTCGCCCCTCTTCGTTGTAGTAGACACCGACGCCAAGGTTGACCTTGGTGCTGCGGGTGTCAGCGTTGAATGCTTCGTTGAGGCCCAGGATGGGATCGCGCGGAGCCATTTCGACGGCGGAGAAGAGACTCATGATGGGTGCGGCAACTCGAGTGAGGGGTGGGTGGCCAGGCGTCCCCAACGAAAGCGCTAGGGAGCGCGTAAACGGGGCGTTAGTATAACGGCCCTGAATCCAGGGGGCGACAGCGCAATGCCCTGAATTAAGGCCTTTTGCCAGGTAATTCGACTCTACTTGGCACTATTGCCAGCTCGCCCCGCAATTCATGGCTTTTGACGCAGTCTGAACGGATGCGTCACAGCTATTTGTCGAGGTGCTGCATGTCCGATTTTCAATTGGTGACCCGCTTCAAGCCTGCCGGTGATCAGCCCGAGGCGATTCGGCAGATGGTCGAGGGGCTGGAGGCCGGCCTGTCGCACCAGACGCTGCTGGGGGTGACCGGTTCGGGCAAGACCTTCTCTGTAGCCAATGTGATCGCCAAGGTGCAGCGGCCGACGCTGGTGTTGGCGCCAAACAAGACCCTGGCCGCGCAGCTGTACGGCGAGTTCAAGGCGTTCTTCCCGAACAACGCGGTGGAGTATTTCGTTTCCTACTACGACTACTACCAGCCGGAAGCCTATGTGCCGTCGTCGGATACCTTCATCGAGAAGGATGCCTCGATCAACGACCATATCGAGCAGATGCGCCTGTCGGCGACCAAGGCGCTGATCGAGCGTAAGGACGTCATCGTGGTCTGCACCGTGTCGTCGATCTACGGCTTGGGCAGCCCCGAGGAGTACCTGAAAATGGTGCTGCACCTCGACCGCGGTGACAAGATGGACCAGCGCGCGTTGCTGCGCCGTCTGGCCGAGTTGCAGTACACCCGTAACGACATGGATTTCGCCCGCGCCACCTTCCGTGTGCGGGGCGACGTGATCGACATCTTCCCGGCCGAATCGGATCTCGAGGCCATCCGCGTCGAGCTGTTCGACGACGAGGTAGAGAGCATCAGCGCTTTCGACCCGCTGACCGGTGAGGTGATCCAGAAGCTGCCGCGTTTTACCTTCTATCCCAAGAGCCACTACGTCACCCCGCGGGAAACCCTGCTGGAGGCGGTGGAGCACATCAAGGCCGAGCTGCAGCAGCGCCTGGAATACCTGCGCGGGGCGAACAAACTGGTGGAGGCGCAGCGTCTGGAGCAGCGCACCCGTTTTGACCTGGAGATGATCCTCGAACTGGGTTACTGCAACGGCATCGAAAACTACTCGCGCTACCTGTCGGGGCGCCCGGCGGGAGCGCCGCCACCGACGCTGTATGACTATCTGCCGGACGAAGCGCTGCTGGTGATCGACGAGTCCCACGTCTCGGTGCCGCAGGTTGGCGCCATGTACAAGGGTGACCGCTCGCGCAAGGAGACCCTGGTGGAATATGGCTTCCGCCTGCCGTCGGCGCTGGATAACCGGCCGATGCGTTTCGAGGAGTGGGAGGCGGCGAGCCCGCAGACCATCTTCGTTTCCGCCACGCCCGGCCCTTACGAGGGCGAGCACGCCGGGCGTGTGGTCGAGCAGGTGGTGCGCCCGACCGGCCTGGTCGACCCCGAGGTGGAAGTGCGCCCGGCGCGTACCCAGGTCGACGATTTGCTGTCGGAAATTCGCCTGCGAGTGGCGACGGGTGATCGCGTGCTGGTCACCACGCTGACCAAGCGTATGGCCGAGGACCTGACCGATTACCTGGGCGACCATGACGTCAAGGTGCGCTACCTGCACTCGGACATCGATACGGTGGAGCGGGTGGAGATCATTCGTGACCTGCGTCTGGGTACCTTTGATGTGCTGGTGGGGATCAACCTGTTGCGCGAGGGCCTGGATATGCCCGAGGTGTCACTGGTGGCGATTCTCGATGCGGACAAGGAAGGCTTCTTGCGCAGCGAGCGCTCGCTGATCCAGACCATTGGCCGTGCCGCGCGTAACCTCAACGGCCGAGCGATTCTCTACGCCGACAACATGACCGGTTCGATGCAGCGTGCCATCGGCGAGACCGAGCGCCGCCGCGAGAAACAGATCGCCTTCAACGAGGCCAATGGCATCGTGCCCAAGGGGGTGCAGAAGGACGTCAAGGACATTCTCGAAGGCGCGGTGGTGCCGGGCGCGCGTAGCAACAAGCGCAAGGGCATGGCCAAGGCAGCGGAGGAGAACGCCCGCTACGAGAACGAACTGCGCTCGCCGAGCGAGATCACCAAGCGCATTCGTCAGTTGGAAGAGAAGATGTATGCCCTGGCGCGCGACCTGGAGTTCGAGGCTGCGGCGCAGTTGCGTGATGAGATTCAGAAGTTGCGCGATCGGTTGTTGCAGGTGTGATGTGCCAGTGAGTGTGGGAGGCGCTTTCGACTCTGGCATCCGGCTTCGTTCTACCTCCTGCATCCATGCAGTCGTAGCGGCAACAGTCGCGGCTGAAGCCCCTCCCACAGGTCTGACGGTGCCTGCGGCATTTGTGTAGGAGCCCCGCTTCGGGGCGAAGCTTTTGCTTTTGCGGTGTTTTGTCGGGCGATTCGCGGAGGGGCGCCGCTCCTACAGGGAGGCGGCGGTGCCTGCGGTATTTGTGTAGGAGCCCCGCCTCGGGGCGAACCCTTTGCTTTTGGCGTTAATGCCCTGCGCCACCACCCGCCATGTTCTGCGGCAACTTTCGCGTCAGCAGAATCGCCAGCATGCTCACCCCGAGGGCGATGCCGATGAAATGGAAGGCATCGTTGTAGGCCATGATGGTGGCTTGTTCGTGAACGATCTGGCTCAGTCTGGCCAGTGCGGCCTGTTCGCTGCCCAGGGTTTGCGTCAGTAGCTGCAGGCGCTGCTCCACCTGCGGGTTGGTCGGCACGATGGATTCGCGCAGGTAGTCGAAGTAGACCTTGGCCCGCGCATCGAGCAGGGTGGCGAGCAGCGCGATGCCGATGGCGCCGCCGAGGTTGCGCAGGATGTTGAACAGGCTCGAGGCCGAGCCGGCATCCTGCGGCATGATGTAGGCAGTGGCGATCAGCGACACGGTGACCATCACCAGTGGCTGGCCGAGCGCGCGGATGATCTGGATGTGCTGAAACTGCTCGCCGGCGAAGTCCGGGTTGAGCACGCCGGAGAAGAAGCTCGCCGCACCGAACAGGGCAAAGCCCAGGGCGCAGAGCCACTTCGGCGAGATGACCTTCATCAGCTTGGGCACCAGCGGAATCAGAAACAGCTGCGGCACGCCCATCCACATGATCACTTCGCCGATCTGCATGGCGTTGTAGTTCTGAATCTGTGCCAGGTACAGCGGCAGCACGTAGATCGAACCGTACAGGCCGACGCCCAGCCCCAGGCTGGAGATGCTGGCCAGGCCAAAGTTGCGTTCGCGCAGTACGCCGAGGTTGATCAGCGGGTTGGGGCGGGAAATCTGCAGGATGACGAACAGGATCAGGCTGACCAGCGCCACGCTGCCGAGGCCGACGATCAGCTGCGATTCCAGCCAGTCCTTGCGATGGCCTTCTTCGAGAAAAACCTGCAGGCAGCCCAGGCCCAGGCCCAGGGTGAGGATGCCGGCGTAGTCGGTGGTCTTCAGCAGTTCCCAGTGCGGCACCTTCTTTTCCAGACCGTAGAGCAGGCCGGCGATCATGATCAGGCCAGGCGGCACGTTGATGTAGAAGATGTATTCCCAGCCCCAGTTCTCCGTCAGCCAACCGCCTAGCGTCGGTCCAATGGACGGGGCGAAGGTGGCGGTGATGGCGAACAGCGCCATGCCCTTGGCGCGGTGATGCTCGGGCAGCTTGATCAGCGTCATGGTGAACGCCAATGGGATCAGCGCACCGCCGGTGAAGCCCTGCAGCGCACGGAACACGATCATGCTCTCCAGGCTCCAGGCCATGGAGCAGAGCAAGGAGGCGATCAGAAAACCCACCGAAACCCAGACGGCCAGGCGCCGCGCCGAGAGCAGCTGCACCAGCCAGGCGGTCAGCGGGATCATGATGATTTCCGCCACCAGGTAGGAGGTGGAGATCCATGAGCCTTCCTCGAGGGTGGCGGACAGCGCGCCCTGGATGTCCTTCAGTGAGGAGTTGGTGATCTGGATGTCCAGTACCGCCATGAAGGCGCCGAGCATGGCGCTCATCACGGCGATCCAGTCGCGGCGGCTGGGTTCCTCCGTCGCTCGGATCAGTGCATCACCCGCCATGGTGTTCGTCGCTGCGCAGGTCCACGGTGACTTCTACCGACATGCCGGGGCGGATCAGGCCTTGCAGTGGGTTGTCGGCGGCGAAGGTCAGTTTGACCGGGATGCGCTGCACCACCTTGGTGAAGTTGCCGGTGGCATTGTCCGGCGGCAGCAGGCTGAACTGCGCGCCGGAGGCGGCGAACAGGCTGTCGATGCGGCCCTCGATGGGCGTGTCGGGGTAGCTGTCGAACAGCAGCTCGGCCTTCTGCCCCGGACGCATGCGGCCGATCTGGGTTTCCTTGAAGTTGGCCTGTACCCAGATGTCCTGATCCGGCACCAGCGACAGCAGGTAAGCGCCGCTTTGTACCACCTGGCCTTCACGCGCCGAACGCTGGCCGACCAGGCCACTGATCGGCGCATGAATCTGTGTGCGCGAGAGATTGAGCTCGGCCTGCTCCAGGTCGGCCTGGGCGGAGAGAATCAGGGCGTCCAGGCGCTTGAGTTCGGCTTCCAGGCTGGCTACCTGCTGACGTTGTGCCTGCAGGTCGGCTTGGGCCTTGGCCACTTGCGAGCGTGCCACGCGGTTGTCGGCGGCCAGGGTGGTGACGCGCTCTTCGGACACATAGCCGGGCTTGCGCAAGGTCTGGGCACGACCAAGATCCAGCTTGGAACGGTCCAGCGTGGCCTGGCTGGCGGCGACATCGGCCTGGCTGGCGGCGATCAGGCTGGCCTGCTGATCAAGCTTGCTTTGCGCCTGGGCGCGTTCGGCCTGATGGGTTTCCAGGGCGGCGAGGGCGCGTTGGCGGGCCAGGCGGAAGTCACTGTTTTCCAGTTCGACCAGCAACTGACCGGCCTCCACATGCTGGTTGTCGCGCACCAGCACTTTTTCGATGCGGGCGTTGAGCTGGCTGGAGACGCGCGTGATTTCGCCCTGCACGTAGGCGTTGTCGGTGCTCTCGTGGTAACGACCGACCAGCAGCCAGCGCGCGAGCAGGGCGGCGGCAATCAGTGCCAGCAGGATCACGAATACGAGGAGGCGGCGTTGCAGTTTGGCGGGCATGCGGGGCTCAGAAGGCGTCGAGGAAGTGTAAGCAAATTTAACAGCGTTCCCTTTGTGCTAGTAGACTCTAGCCTTGGCATGCTTTGTTGCTTATGAGGAACAATCATGGGGCTGGATGACGCTCTGATCTTTACCCGGGTGGTGGAATGCCACAGCTTCACCCAGGCCGCCACCAGCCTGGGTATGCAGAAATCCACGGTGAGCCGGCGCATCGCCTTGCTCGAAGAGCGTCTTGGCGTGCGCCTGCTCAACCGCACCACACGCAAGTTGCGCCTGACCGAAGTGGGCCAGGCTTACTACGAACGTTGCCGGCAGATCATGCTCGACTTCGCTGAGGCCGAGCAGGCCGTTATGCAATTACAGCGTGAGCCCTCTGGATTGTTGCGCATCACTGCGCCGATCGAGTTCGGCCAGCTGTTTCTCGGGCGAGTGTTGGGCGAGTTCATGCGCCAGTACCCACAGATCAATGCCGAGGTGGAGTTGACCTCACGCCTGGTCGATCCGCTGGAGGAGGGCGTGGACATCGCCATCCTGGTCGGCCAGCCGCAGGACTCCACGCTGATTGCGCGCAAGCTGTTCGAAAGCGGCCGGCGCCTGTGTGCCAGTCCTGCTTATCTGGCGGCGCATGGCATGCCGCGCAGCGTGGCTGATCTGGAAGGGCACCGGGCAATCCTGCTGCAGCACGATGCCCCGCGTTACTGGCCGCTGCTGGGAGAGAACCTGCCCTGTCAGCGGGTGATGACCTGCAACAACATCACCTTCGCTCGTGAAGCGGCGCTGGCCGGGGCCGGGATTTGCGGGCTGCCGGTGATGATCAGCGAGGAGGCGGTGCGCAGCGGACGCCTGATCGAGTTGCTGCCCGAGGCGCGGTTGCCGGTGGGCGAGGTATACGCGATCTATCCGTCGCGGCGTTTCCAGGCGATGAAGGTCAAGGCCTTCCTGGATTTTCTGATCGCCAGCTTGCCGATTACCCGTGGCGGGTTGCTGGAGCCAGGGGCGGTCAGCCTGATAACATCGCCTGCTTGATTCACCCCCTCGTGTCTTCCATCCGAGAGCATTCATGACCACCGTTCGTACCCGTATCGCGCCTTCGCCGACTGGCGACCCCCATGTCGGCACTGCCTACATCGCACTGTTCAACCTGTGCTTCGCACGTCAGCATGGCGGCCAGTTCATCCTGCGCATCGAAGACACCGATCAGTTGCGTTCGACCCGCGAGTCCGAGCAGCAGATCTTCGACTCCCTGCGCTGGCTGGGCATCGAGTGGGACGAGGGCCCGGATGTGGGTGGCCCGCACGGCCCGTACCGGCAGAGCGAGCGTGGCGAGATCTACAAGAAGTACTCCGACGAGTTGGTCAGCAAGGGCCATGCTTTCCCGTGCTTCTGTTCCGCCGAGCGCCTTGATGAAGTGCGCGCGCAGCAGATGGCCAACAAGGAAACCCCGCGTTACGACGGCCACTGCATGCATCTGGACCCGGCCGAAGCGCAGGCGCGCATCTCCGCAGGCGAGTCGCACGTGGTGCGCATGAAGGTGCCGAGCGAAGGCGTGTGTACGGTACCGGACATGCTCCGTGGCGATGTCGAGATCCCGTGGGATCGTATGGACATGCAGGTGCTGATGAAGGCCGATGGCCTGCCCACCTACTTCCTCGCCAACGTGGTCGATGACCACCTGATGGGTATCACGCATGTGCTGCGCGGAGAAGAATGGCTGCCGTCGGCGCCCAAGCTGATCAAGCTGTACGAGTACTTCGGCTGGGAGCAGCCGGCGCTGTGCTACATGCCGCTGCTGCGCAATCCGGACAAGAGCAAGCTGTCCAAGCGCAAGAACCCCACCAGCGTCACCTTCTACGAGCGCATGGGTTACCTGCCGCAGGCCATGCTCAACTACCTCGGGCGCATGGGCTGGTCGATGCCGGACGAGCGCGAGAAGTTCTCCCTGGCCGAGATGATCGAGCACTTCGATATCAACCGCGTGTCGCTGGGCGGGCCGATCTTCGATCTGGAAAAACTCTCCTGGCTCAACGGTCAGTGGCTACGTGAGTTGCCGGTGGAAACCTTCGCCGCCGAAGTGCAGAAGTGGGCGCTCAACCCCGAGTACCTGATGAAGATCGCGCCGCATGTGCAGGGCAGGGTAGAAACCTTCAGCCAGATCGCGCCGCTAGCCGGCTTCTTCTTCTCCGGCGGGCTGAACCTGGACGCCAAGTTGTTCGAGCACAAGAAACTCTCGGCCGATCAGGTGCGCCAGCTGATGCAACTGATCCTGTGGAAGCTGGAAGCGCTGCGCCAGTGGGAGAAGGAGCGCATTACCGGCTGCATTCAGGCGGTGGTCGAGCATCTGGAGCTTAAACTGCGTGATGCCATGCCGCTGATGTTCGCGGCCATCACCGGTCAGGCCAGCTCGGTCTCGGTGCTAGATGCGATGGAAATCCTCGGTCCGGATCTGACCCGCTTCCGCCTGCGTCAGGCGCTGGAACTGCTCGGCGGTACCTCCAAGAAGGAAACCAAGGAGTGGGAAAAGCTGCTGGCCAGCATTGCCTGATGGCTTTGTAGGGTGAGGCGTGCGCACCGATGCCCAACAGCAGAACACGCGGTGCGCATGGCGCACCCTACGGTTAGGTCGGTGTTTGATTGTCGCTTTGGCTCTAAGTAATTGTTCTAGTGGCAAAAACTTTGGGCTGGAAGGAAAAATGTTGTTGACAGGCAATCGGGGCGCTCTTAACATGCGCCCCGTCCTCGAGATGGGGCTATAGCTCAGCTGGGAGAGCGCTTGCATGGCATGCAAGAGGTCAACGGTTCGATCCCGTTTAGCTCCACCAATCTCGACTCCTTCGGGAGTGCCAGAATCGATGTGAGTCGATTCACGATCAGGGTCTTGCGTCCCCTTCGTCTAGTGGCCTAGGACACCGCCCTTTCACGGCGGTAACAGGGGTTCGAGTCCCCTAGGGGACGCCACTTATTCTAGCCGCAACGCTCAGGCGTTGCAGCCAGACCGCAAGGTTTCGGGGCTATAGCTCAGCTGGGAGAGCGCTTGCATGGCATGCAAGAGGTCAACGGTTCGATCCCGTTTAGCTCCACCAATCACACGCAAGGCCAGCTTCGTGCTGGCCTTGTCGTTCGAAGGTTTTGTCCCCTTCGTCTAGTGGCCTAGGACACCGCCCTTTCACGGCGGTAACAGGGGTTCGAGTCCCCTAGGGGACGCCATATTCCAGTCGCAGCGCTCAGGTGCTGCGAACCGACCGCAAGGTTTCGGGGCTATAGCTCAGCTGGGAGAGCGCTTGCATGGCATGCAAGAGGTCAACGGTTCGATCCCGTTTAGCTCCACCAATCACACCCAAGGCCAGCCTCGTGCTGGCCTTGTCGTTCGAAGAGCTTCGTCTAGTGCCTAGACGCCGCAGTTCACGGCGGTAACAGCGGTTCGAGCCCCTTGGGGGCGCTATTTTTCTTGCCGCATTTGCGGGACGCAGGGGCTGCCTCTTCGGAGGTGGCCCCTTTTTGTTTACTCCATTTTTTTCCTGTATCGCGTTGGTGGCGGTTAAGTCGACCTGTGGTTGCATTGCTGCTTGCAAGTAAAGATGATGACTGTAATATTATTGTTGTCATATAAAGGTCGCGAACATGAACGAGCGCAAGAGCAGGACCCGTGAACGCATTCTCTCTGCAGCTGGGCGGATTCTGGCCGAGCACGGTCCTGGGAGCCCGGCGGTCGCCGAAGTGATGGCCGCGGCGGGGCTGACGGTGGGCGGTTTCTACGCGCATTTCAGCAGTAAGGATGCGTTGATGCTTGAGGCTTTCCGTCAACTGCTCAGCGTGCGCAGGGCGCGCCTGGATGAGGTCGACCAGCGCCTGGGTGGCAGGGAACGCAGAGCGCTGCTGGCAGCCTTCTACCTGTCGCGTCGACATCGCGATGAGCCTGATGAGCGCTGCCCGTTACCCAGTACCTTGGCTGAGATCGAGCACTTGCCGGACGGCTTTCGTCTGGCCCTGGTAGAGCATGTGGAGCAAATGGTGGCGCAGATGAGTGCGGCGCCGGAGGAGGCGGATGTGGCACTGGCTGATCTGGCGTTGATGGTCGGTGGTCTGGCGCTGGCTCGGGCATTGGGGCCCGGTGAGTTGTCCGACCGTTTGTTGCGTGCTGCCAAATCGGCAGTGCTGTGAGTCAGACTCTGAGGAGACGATGATGAACCAGATGACATGGGTGCGTGGCGTCAATGCTGCCCTGGGAAGGGTAGCCCCGCAAATGATCGCCAGCCGCCTGCGCGACCGCTTCATGACGCCGCGCAGCCTGCCGCCGCGAGATTGGGAGCTGCCTTTGCTGGCCAGCGCTGAGCGCATCACGCTGCGCTTCGGTCTGTCCGCCTTGCGTTGGGGGAGTGGGCCGACGGTGTTGTTGATGCATGGCTGGGAAGGGCGGCCAACTCAGTTCGCCTCTCTAATCCATGGCTTGGTCGATGCCGGCTACGGCGTCGTAGCGCTGGATGGTCCTGCTCATGGACGTTCTCCGGGGCGTGAAGCAAACGTCGTGCTGTTTGCGCGAGCCTTGCTTGAGGCTGCCAGCGAACTGCCGCCACTGCGTGCCGTGATCGGTCATTCGATGGGCGGCGCCAGTGCGCTGCTGGCCATTCAAATGGGTTTGCGCACCGATGCGTTGGTCAGCATCGCAGCGCCTAGCCGCATTCTTGGGGTGTTGCGAGGATTCGCCAACTTCATGGGGTTACCGGCTACGGCACGTGCACACTTCGTGCGGCAGGTGGAAGTCACCGCGGGCATCGCAGCCGCGCACCTCGATGTGCAGCGCTACCAACTGGAGCTGCCTGGGCTGATCGTGCATGCAGAGGATGATTCTGTCGTGCCGGTAGGTGAGGCTGAGTTGATCCACGCAGCCTGGTTCGACAGCCAGCTGCTGCGTTTGCCGGCGGGAGGGCATCAGCGTCTGCTCGGCGATCCAGCTATCGTGCAGGCAGTACTGGGTTTACTGGGCGATCTGCGTCAGGCGCCATTGAAGGTTCTGGCTTCGTAGCTGACCACGCGGTTACGGCCGCCGGCCTTGGCGCGGTAAAGGGCGCGATCGGCCAGGTCGAGCCAGTGTTCGCCGCAGCCTGGGTCGCTCGGCACGCCGGCGTACAAACCGATGCTCATGCTCAGCGAAATACTGTGCTGCTGGTAAAGGCAGGGATACCGGGCCAGGTCGTCGCGTAGCTGCTCGGCGAGGTCGAGCGCACCGGTCAGGTCTGTTCCATCGAGCAGGGCTACGAATTCCTCGCCGCCGAAGCGGGCCAGCAGATCGCTGCTGCGCAGGCGTTGCTGGATGCGTCCGGCAGCATGGCGCAGGCACGCGTCACCTGCGAGGTGACCGTAGCGATCATTGACCTGCTTGAAGTGGTCCAGATCCAGCATCAGGACTGCAACCGATTGCCGGCTGCGGACCGCGCGGGCGCAGGCGCGCGCCAGCTCTTCGCTCAGCGTCTGGCGATTGAACAAGCCAGTGAGGCCGTCGCGACGGTTCTGCTCGGCGAGGCGCAGGTTGGCATTGGACAACTGATGCAGGGTGTCCTGCAGGGTGGCGGTGCGTTCCTCTACGCGTTGTTCGAGGCTTTCGCTGATCCTGGTTTGCAGTTCCAGGTGCCGCGCCTGCTCGTCGCGCAGGCGGCGCTCCTGGTCGATCAGCTTGGCCTGAGCCGTTCGTTCGGCATCCTGGGTCTGGCGGATGCGCGCGGCCAGGGCGATGGAAAACACCGTCATCTCGATCAGGCTGCCAATTTGCTGGGCATGCAGGGTCAATAGCGAGTAGGGCAGTATGCCGGTGCCGCTAAGAATGCTGGCAAGGCTGGCGCTGATCAGTACGAACCAGCCAAGGGCGAACAGGCGCGCGGCAGTGTAGCCGGCACGCCAGCGCAGCAGGGTGATGACGAAGGCGGCTATGGCGCAGGCTATCACCAGTACGAAGCTGCCGATCAGCGCCGGCGTATAAGGGCCCAGCAGCGCCATGCCAAGCACCAGCCAGGCGCATGCCTTGAGTGTATGGGTGACCCAGCGGTAGGGGCTTGCCGCCTGGCCGAGTTCCAGCACGCCATAGGTGAACTGAATGCCGAACAGCGTGGCCAGTGCTGAGGCGAGCGGAAAGCTCAGTTGGTGCCAGCCCAGCGCATTGGGCCACAGCCATTGCAGCGCGAAACCAAGCTGAATGAACTGATAGAGCCCGAAGCTGGCGACGAATAGGCTGTACCAGAGGTAATTGCGATCACGGGTGATGGAGAAGATGCTCAGGTTGTAGATGAACATCGCAAGCAGCGCGCCAAAGAACAGGCCCTGCAGCAGCAGGCTGCTCTGTTCCTGATGATCGAAAGCGTCGCGAGTCATCAGGCTGGCGCTCAGATTGGCTGAGCCTGCGGTCTGCATGCGCAACCAGATACGACGCTCCTCGCCGGGGCCAACCTGCAATGGCAAGACCAGTTGCCGATGGTCGACCCAGCGCCAGGCGAATGGGCGCTGATCGCCTGCGCGGTAGATGCGTTCGCCGTCGAGACCGTAGGCGTCCAGTTGGTCCAGCAGTGGGTTGCCGATCAGCAGGACCCAGCCGAGAGAGCGGTTGTGGGGGTTGTGCACGTCCAGGCGCAGCCAGTAGGCACTGCCGCCATAGCCGAAGCTGGCGTCGCGCCGTTCCAGGTCTTGCCAGGCGGAGTCGGGCAGGGCGCGTACATCGGTAAAGTCGGCCTTGCCGCCTGGGTCTTTCCAGTACTGCATGTAAGGCCCAGGCAGCACCTGTGTCTGACCGATCGGCAGCGGCAGGCTACCTGCCCAAGACAGGATGGGCAGCAGCAGAAGCATCAGTAGGCGCAGGATCGCAAACAATGGCTCGGTCTCGGGCTCTCGGGCACGTGCGCCGCATTATGGCGCTTTGAGATGAGGTGGTGAAAGCGCAGCACTGCGTGGCTTGGCGTCGCGGGGTATGATGCGGCTCCGAAAAAGCGGGGCGAGCGCTTGGCAAGGGGCTCAAGCCCGATACGCCTGAGCTCGCGACAATCGTCCGCTGCGCAGTGATTTCGCTAACATGGCCGCTCAGCATAGCGCATACGCCCGCAACTCTTTGCTGCACGCCTGGAGGTACGACCATGACCTGGGATCTACCCAGCCCTTTTCTCATCGATATCGAAGTCACCGCAGAAGACATCGATGGGCTCGGACATGCCAATAACGCAGTCTATGTCAGCTGGTTGGAGCGTTGCGCCTGGCGCCATTCGCAGTTCCTGGGGCTGGACCTGGTGGAGTACCGGCGTCTGGATCGTGCGATGGCCGTCGTGCGGCACGAGATCGACTACCTCGCCAGCGCCTATGAGGGCCAGCATCTGCAGATGGCGACCTGGATCGTCGAATCCGATCAGCGTTTGAAGATGGACCGGCGCTTTCAGCTGCTGCGCCCTGAGGATGGGGCGACCCTGTTGCGGGCCAAGACCACTTTCGTCTGTATCGAACTGTCCAGTGGCCGTCCGAAGCGCATGCCTGCCGAGTTCATCGAAGGCTATGGTAAGGCGCTATTGCAGCCATATCCGCTGGAGTTGTGACCCGCTGTCAGTCGAGGGGGGCGAGAAACACCTGCTTTTCCTCGACCACGATGGCGAATTGGCGGATTTCGCCAGGGCGTAACAGTATCGATTGCGCGGCCTCAGGGCCCTGGCCGCCACAATAGCCATCAGGCGACATTGCCACCGCGAGGCTCAATTCACCGCTGGGGATATCCAGACTGGTGTTTTCATCGCGGCCGAGTTTTGCCACCACCTGTTGGTTGACGTACAGCTCGACATCGCAAGCGTTCGGCGCATTGTTATCGCGGCTGACGAAAAGGCGGGCCGGTGCGTCGGCGGCCGGAGACGGGGGCATCTGATCGATGGCGCTGGAGGGCGCGTCGCTGGCGTGCGCTCCCAGGCACAGCAGGCCGAGCAGAACGAGCGCGGTATGACGCATGGCAAGAGCTCCGTATGGCGATGCGATCAGTGTCGCCGATCTTGCGCGTAGCGCGCGACCCCTTAAACTGTGCGCCCCATTTTCCCCGGATAACCTCATGCAAATCGCCCTGGCACCCATGGAGGGGCTGGTCGACGAGATCCTGCGCGACGTATTGACCCGCATTGGTGGCATCGACTGGTGCGTGACCGAATTCATTCGTGTCAGCGAACGGCTGCTGCCGGCCGCCACCTACCACAAGCTGGCGCCCGAGCTGTTCAACGGTTCGCGTACCCACGCCGGCACGCCGATGCGGGTGCAGTTTCTCGGCTCCGATCCGCAATGCCTGGCCGATAACGCGGCATTTGCCTGCACCCTTGGTGCGCCGGTGATCGACCTCAATTTCGGCTGTCCGGCCAAGACGGTGAACAAGTCGCGGGGTGGGGCGGTGCTGCTCAAGGAGCCGGAGCTGCTGCATGCCATCGTCCGTGAGGTGCGGCGCACGGTGCCGGCCGAGATTCCGGTCACGGCCAAGATGCGCCTGGGGTTCGAGGGCAAGGAAGGGGCGCTCGATTGCGCGCGGGCGCTGGCCGAAGGCGGGGCGAGCCAGATCGTGGTACATGCGCGGACCAAGGTCGAGGGCTACAAGCCGCCGGCGCACTGGGAGTGGGTGGCGCGGGTGCAGGAGGTGGTCGGCGTTCCGGTGTTTGCCAACGGCGAGGTGTGGACGTTGGATGACTGGCGCCGCTGCCGCGAGATCAGTGGCGTGGATGACATCATGCTAGGGCGCGGGCTGGTCTCCCGGCCCGGGCTGGCACGGCAGATTGCGGCGGTCAGGGCCGGCGAAGATCCGCAGGAAATGAGCTGGGCCGAGCTGCAGCCGTTGTTGTTCGATTTCTGGCAACAGGCGCGGCGCAAGCTGGCGCCGCGCTATGCGCCGGGGCGACTGAAACAGTGGCTGGCGATGCTTACCCGTACTTATCCGGAGGCTGTGGCTCTGTTCGCCGAGGTGCGTCGCGAGCAGGATTGCGAGCGCATCGACCAGTTGCTTGCCCTGTCGTAGGAACCCTGCCTGGGGCGAAGCTGTTGCTTTGCAGGCGCTCTGTAGAATGATCCGCGGCGGGGCGCCGCTCCTACGGCTTGGGCTATGTCTGCGCTATTGATGTAGGGGCCCCGGCCTCGGGGCGAAGCTCTTGGCCTTGGGTCCTGCGCGAAGAGGGGGTGATGAGCATATTTTTTGTGGCCTTGAAATTCTTCCGACCGACCTCAGATAAGTGACTGCGGGATGCCGAAGTCGGGTTCCGCGATATGACACTTGCTGAAATCTTCAGGAGAATACTCATGAGCAACGTACTGTCCCTGGCCCCTCTGTTCCGCCAGTCCGTCGGTTTTGACCGTTTCAACGATCTTTTCGAGTCTGCCCTGCGTAGCAATGATGCTGGCAGCTCTTACCCTCCCTACAACGTCGAGAAGCACGGCGAGGACCACTACCGTATCGTGGTCGCGGCTGCCGGTTTCGAGGAAGACGATCTGGAACTGCAGGTCGAGCGCGGCGTGCTGACTGTAGTTGGCAACAAGCGTGATCGCAGCGCGGAAAGCGTCAGCTACCTGCACCAGGGCATCGCCCAGCGCGCATTCAAGCTGTCGTTCCGCCTGGCCGACCATATCGAGGTCAAGGGCGCCAATCTGGTCAACGGCCTGCTCAATGTCGAGCTGGAGCGTATCGTGCCGGAAGAGGCCAAAGCCAAGCGCATTCCAATCGGTAACCAGCGTCCGGCACTGGAAAGCTGATTCCACCAGCTGTAGGCAAAAGAAGGCGCCCCAAGGGGCGCCTTCTTCGTTTCTATCGGTTTTTTTCTACTTGCGCTGCAGCTTGAGCAATTGGCGAAATTCATCCTGCGGCAGGGGCTTGCTGAACAGGTAGCCCTGGTAAAGGTGGCAGCCCTGCGCCTGTAGAAACTCCAGCTGGTCGTTCTGTTCGACTCCTTCTGCGATCAGGGCCAGGTTCAGGCTGCGGGCCATGGCCACGATAGCACGGATGATCTCGGCGTCGTTCGGGTCGCTGGTGGCGTCGCGCACGAACGACTGGTCGATCTTCAGCATGTCCACTGGCAGGCGCTTGAGGTAGGTTAGTGAGCTGTAACCGGTGCCGAAGTCATCCATGGCGAAGCTGACGCCCTGTTTTTTCAGGCGCAGCATCTTGCCGACGGTGTCGTCGATGTTCTGGATGACGATGCCTTCGGTGATCTCCAGTTTGAGCATGGCCTTTGGCAGTTGGCTGCTACGCAGGTAATTCGAGACCCGCTCGACGAAGTCGTGTTGGCGAAACTGGCGAGGGCTGATGTTGACGCAGAGGCTGAAGCGTTTGCCATCGGCCAGCCCGTCCGCCAGCAGCCGCGAGCAGAAGTGACAGGCTTCGGCCAGTACCCAGCCGCCAACCTCGACGATCAGTCCGCTCTCTTCCAGCACCTGGATGAATTGGGCTGGCGACTGCGCGCCCAGTTGTGGATGCTGCCAGCGCAGCAAGGCCTCGGCGCCCACCACCATGCCGTCGCGGGCATCGACCTGAGGCTGGAAATGCAGCTCGAACTCGCCACGCGCCAACGCCAGGCGCAGATCGTTTTCCAGGCGCAGGCGCGCGCTGGCTGCATCCTGCATGGTGCTGCGGAACAGTTGAATGGCATTTCGCCCTGAGTCCTTGGCGCGGTAGAGGGCGATATCGGCCCGTTTGAGCAGATCCGCAGGGGTGCTGCCGTGGTCTGGAATCAGGGCAATACCAATGCTGGGAGTGACCTGCAGGCGATGTCCGTCCAGCAGCATGGGTTCAGCCAGCAACTGGCGTAGCTTGTCCGCTACCTGGCGCACGTGGCGGGTCACCTCCGAACGTTTCCCCTCCAGGCCGGAGAGCAGTACCACGAACTCGTCACCGCCAAGCCGCGCCACGGTGTCTTCCAGGCGTACGCTGGCTTCGAGGCGCGCGGTGACCAGGCGCAGCACGGCGTCACCCACTGGATGACCCAGCGAATCGTTGATGTGCTTGAAGTGGTCGAGGTCGAGAAACAACAGGGCGCCACGCAGTTGATGGCGCTTTAGCAGGGAAATCTGCTGGGTAAGGCGCTCCATCAGCAGTGCACGGTTGGGCAGGTTGGTCAGCGCATCGTGATAGGCCAGGTGCTGGACCTGAGCCTGGACCTGCTTCAGCTCGCCAATGTCGCGAGCGGTCAATAGCAGGCAAGGAACGCCGTCCAGCTCGATGGGCTGCACCGAAACGTCGACCAGAAGCACCTCGCCGTTGCGGTGCTGTCCGTGCATTTCCATGTGCAGAACCTGGCCGTTGCGTGCCAGGTGCTCGAGCATCCGTCCGCGCTCTTCGGGAAAGGCCCAGATGTTCAGCTCAAAGGCTGTGCGCCCGATGACTTCTTCAGGCGTATAGCCGGTCAGCCGGGTAAAGCCCTCGTTGACTTCGATATGGCGAGCCGTGTCTCGCTCGGTAATGGTGATGGCGTCAGGGCTGGAGTGAAATGCCTTGGCGAACTTCTCCTCGGAGGCCTGCAGGCGTTGCTCGCGTATCCCCCGATCGCTGATGTCGAGCAGTGTGCCGACCATGCGCAGCGGCTGGCCGGCATCGTCGAGTTGCAGCTTGGCGGTGCTTTCCAGGAAGCGTTGACTGCCATCTTTCAGTTGTACCCGGTAGGTGACCTGATATTGGCTGGTCTGCTCTTCGATCAGTTGCAGGTAGCGGCTGCGCAGCTCGTGTCGATCGCCCATCGGCACGTAGCCGAAGAAGTCCAGAAAGGCGCCGTCGAATGGCTCTAGGGGGAGGCCTTGCAACTGCGACGCCCGGGCACTGGCCAGCAGTCGGTTACTGGGAATGTGCCAGTCCCAGGTGCCCAGGTCGGCGGATTCCAGGGCCAGCTTGAGGCGCTGCTTGCTTTCCTTGAGTGCCACCTCTTGTATGCGCTGCTCGGTGATATTGCGAATGGTCAGCACCAGGCAAACGGTGCCGTCGAGCTCGATCGTGCCGCCGAACAGGAGGTTGCTGGTGACGCTGCCATCACGGCTGAAAAGGCGGACTTCGAGGTTGTTCAAGCTGCCACGCTGCAGCGCTTCGAGCATTCGCTGGCGATCGCTGGGATCTGCCCAGATACCCAGTTCCAACGAGGTCCGGCCGATGGTTTCGCCGCTGCTCCAGCCGAACTGCTGCTCGAAACTCGGGTTCACCTCGATGAAGCGGCCTGTCTCCTGAACCGTGATGGCGACGGCGTCGGGCGTGTGCATGAAGGCTTTGGCGAATTTTTCCTCGCTGGCACGCAGGGCGTTTTCCGCACGCTTGCGCTCGCTGGTATCGAGAAAGGTGCAGAGCATCAGGCGGTCGCCCTGCAGCTCCACATACTGGCTCGACAGCACGCCGTCGAGAATCTCTCCGGTGCGGGTGCGCAGCTGAACTTCCTGGATTACCGGTTCTCGGTTGAGAGGTGCTTGCTGGCGTAGGTGGTCTCGCTGGTTCGCGTGCACCCAGATGTTCAGCTCTTGTGTGGGCAGGCCGAGAATCTCGCTGGCGTTCCAACCAAACACCTGGGTGAAGTGCTGGTTGATCTCGACGATCTCGCTGGTGTCGTAGCGCACCAGCATCATGATGTCAGGGCTCAGGCGGAACAGGCTGGCGAAGCGCTCCTTCGATGCCTGCAAGGCCTCGGCGCGCTCCTGCTGTGCGCTGATATCGCGGATGACGCCGAACATGCGTGGGCGCCCATCGGCCTCATATTGCAGGCTGCCGGTAATCTCCAGCCAGTGCAGGCTGCCATCGGGCCAGCGGATACGATGACGCAACGCTCTGGGGATCTGTTCGCCCTTGAGGATGGTATTGAAGGTCGCCAGCACTTCGGCGCGCTCCTCCTCGGGGATCAGCTCGATGTAGTTCAGTTCGCGGGTCACCGGGCGGTTGGGATCGAGGCCGAACAGTGCCTGTGCTCCGCGAGACCAGTTCACCTGGCCGCTGCCAATGTCCCAGTACCAGGTGCCGAGGTGAGCACCATTGAGTGCGGCCAGCAGACGCTGTGCGTCCTGCCAGGTTTGTTCGAACTCGGCGGGGTCCATCGCCGGTATGTGCGGCAGGGGCGGGGTCTGGTCAGTCGATCTGGCCATGGCCGTACCTTCCTCCGGTGTGCGCGATGCGCGTGGCGGGCGTTAGAAGCATGCAGTCACTTTATTATCATTATGCCGCCACGTTAGACGCAGGTAGGTGACCTATGCAAGGTCGTCGCGTTGGCTATCGAGCAGGTCCATGAAAGCCCGCGCTGCGTTCGACAGCGTGCGCTCGGTATGCAGGATGTAGCCCAGTTGTCGTGTGAGCTGGATGCCGGGCAGCGGCAGGCGCGCAACCTGATCGTCGAGCATGGTGCGCGGCAGAACGCTCCAGGCCAGGCCGATGGAGACCATCATCTTGATGGTTTCCAGGTAATTGGTGCTCATGGCGATGTTGGGTGTGTGGCCTTGAGCCTCGAACAGGCGTTGCACGATGTGATGGGTGAAGGTGTTGCCGCCCGGGAAAACTGCGGGGTGTTGCGCCACGTCGGCCAGGCTGACGGCATGGCTGCGTGCCAACGGATGTTCCGGCGCAGCGACGAAGTCCAGCGGATCATCCCAGACGGCCACCGCGCGGATCGGCTCACGGGTTTCCGGGGCGAGGGTGATGACAGCCAGCTCTGCGCGGCCATGCAGCACTTCTTCATAGGCCACTTCCGAATCGAGGAACTGGATGTCCAGCGCCACCTGCGGGTGCGCACGGGTAAAGGCACGCAGCAGCGGGGGCAGGCGATGCAGGCCGATATGGTGGCTGGTAGCCAGGGTCAGACGACCGCTGACCTCGCCGGACAGATTGGTCAGCGCCCGTCGCGTGTCGTCCAGGACGTTGAGGATCTGGTAAGCGCGTGGCAGCAGGGCACGGCCGGCCTGGGTCAGGCCGATCTCGCGGCCGAGGCGGTCGAACAGGCGTACGCCGAGCTGTTGCTCAAGACCGGCAATGCGTTTGCTCACGGCTGGTTGGGTCAGATGCAGGCGCTCGCCGGCTTCGGAGAAACTGCCGGTCTCGGCGATGGCTATGAAGGCATTGAGGTTGGCCAGATCCATGAGGCGCTCCAGGAGATGAATGCTGGCGCAGAGCATACATTCCGTTGCGGAATCCTTTGAATAAAAAATATGAATTTGAGTTATTTCGTGCCCGGCAATAGCATTCTCCCCATAAGCCGAAGGGCCATTTTCGCCCAGGCATAGAAACACGCTGATGAGGTAACGCTGATGGCCGGCAAGACGCTCTACGACAAGCTCTGGGAAATGCACGAAGTGAAACGTCGCGACGACGGTTCCTCGCTGATCTATATCGATCGTCACATCCTCCACGAAGTGACCTCGCCGCAGGCTTTCGAAGGGCTGCGCCTGGCCGGGCGCAAGCCGTGGCGCATCGACGCCAACATCGCCACCCCGGACCACAACGTGCCGACCACCAAGGTCGAGCGCCAGGGTGGTCTGGACGCCATTGCCGATGAAGTCTCGCGCATTCAGGTCAAGACTCTCGACGAGAACTGCGATGATTTCGGCATCCTCGAGTTCAAGATGAACGACGTCCGTCAGGGCATCGTCCACGTCGTCGGCCCGGAGCAGGGCGCTACCCTGCCGGGCATGACCGTGGTCTGTGGCGACTCGCACACCTCCACTCATGGCGCCTTCGGTGCGCTGGCCCACGGTATCGGCACCTCCGAGGTCGAGCACGTGCTCGCCACCCAGTGCCTGGTGGCGAAAAAGATGAAGAACATGCAAGTGCGCGTCGAAGGCAAGCTGCCGTTCGGCGTCACCGCCAAGGACATCGTGCTGGCCGTGATCGGCAAGATCGGCACTGCAGGTGGCAACGGCCATGCCCTGGAGTTCGCCGGCAGCGCGATTCGTGATCTGTCGCTGGAAGGTCGTATGACCATCTGCAACATGTCCATCGAAGCGGGTGCCCGCGTGGGCCTGGTCGCGGTGGATGAGAAGACTATCGCCTACGTCAAGGATCGCCCGTTCGCGCCGAAAGGCGGCGACTGGGACAAGGCCGTGGCGCAGTGGCAGGGCCTGGTGTCCGACGCGGATGCCGTGTTCGACACCGTGGTCGAGTTGAAGGCCGAAGACATCAAACCGCAGGTCAGCTGGGGTACTTCGCCGGAGATGGTTCTGGCCGTGGACCAGAACGTGCCGGACCCGGCCGTCGAAGCCGACCCGGTGAAGAAGGATTCGATCAGTCGCGCGTTGAAGTACATGGGCCTGGCAGCCAACCAGCCGATCACTGATATTCAGCTGGATCGCGTGTTCATCGGCTCCTGCACCAACTCGCGGATCGAAGACCTGCGTGCGGCGGCTGAAGTGGCCAAGGGCCGCAAGGTTGCCGCGACCGTCAAACAGGCGCTGGTGGTGCCGGGCTCCGGTCTGGTCAAGGCGCAGGCCGAGGCCGAAGGACTGGACAAGATCTTCATCGAGGCCGGTTTCGAATGGCGTGAACCAGGCTGCTCCATGTGCCTGGCGATGAACCCGGACAAACTGGGCAGCGGCGAGCATTGCGCCTCGACCTCCAACCGCAACTTCGAAGGTCGCCAGGGCGCCGGTGGTCGTACCCACCTGGTCAGCCCGGCCATGGCGGCTGCCGCTGCGGTGACCGGTCGCTTCATCGATGTTCGCGAACTGATCCAGGCCTGAGGAGTTAGATGATGAAAGCATTCACCCAGCACACTGGCTTGGTCTGCCCGCTCGATCGTGCCAACGTCGACACCGATCAGATCATTCCCAAGCAGTTCCTCAAGTCGATCAAACGCACCGGCTTCGGCCCCAACCTGTTCGACGAGTGGCGTTACCTGGATGTCGGTCAACCGAATCAGGACAACTCCAAGCGGCCGATCAACAAGGACTTCGTGCTCAACTTTCCGCGCTACCAGGGTGCCAGCGTGCTGCTGGCCCGTGAGAACTTCGGTTGCGGTTCGTCCCGTGAGCACGCGCCGTGGGCGCTGGACGAGTACGGTTTCCGTGCCGTGATCGCGCCGAGCTTCGCTGACATCTTCTTCAACAACAGCTTCAAGAACGGCCTGCTGCCGATCGTGCTGGCTGACGAGGAAGTCGATGCCCTGTTCGAACAGGCCGAGGCTACCGAGGGTTACCAGCTGACCGTCGACCTCGAGGCTCAGACCGTGACCCGTCCCGACGGCGTGCAGTACCGCTTCGAAGTGGATGCCTTCCGCAAGCACTGCCTGCTCAACGGTCTCGACGATATCGGCCTGACTCTGCAGGATCAGGATGCGATCAAGGCCTTCGAAGTCGGCTACCAGCAGAGCAGCCCGTGGTTGTTCGGCGCGATCAAGTGATGTATTGAAATGACCGCTGAAAACCACCTCGACGTCGTCCAGCGCCAGTTTGGCGAGCAGGCTCAGGCCTACCTGAGCAGTGCCGTGCATGCCCAGGGCGCCGAATTTGCCGAGCTGCGTGGCCTGCTGGCCGCGCGGCCGCAGGCGCGTGTGCTCGATCTGGGTTGCGGTGCCGGGCATGTGGCCTTCAACCTGGCGCCGCTGGCGGCCGAGGTG
This sequence comes from Pseudomonas pichavaramensis, assembly GCF_050473265.1. Taxonomy (NCBI): domain Bacteria; kingdom Pseudomonadati; phylum Pseudomonadota; class Gammaproteobacteria; order Pseudomonadales; family Pseudomonadaceae; genus Pseudomonas; species Pseudomonas pichavaramensis. The sequence goes on from NZ_JBJKFJ010000022.1 coordinate 23,395, forward strand.
GTGGCCTATGACCTGTCGGCGCAGATGCTTGAGGTGGTGTCGGCGGCGGCCGCCGAGCGCGGCCTGAACAATCTGCGCACCGAGCAGGGTGCGGCCGAGCAGCTGCCATTTGCCGATGGCAGTTTCGATCTGGTGGTCAGCCGCTATTCGGCGCACCACTGGCGCGATCTGGGCCTGGCCCTGCGCGAGGTGCGGCGGGTGCTCAAAGCGGGCGGTGAGGCGGCTTTCGTCGATGTGGTGGCGCCCGGTGTGCCGCTGCTCGACAGCCACCTGCAGGCGGTCGAATTGCTGCGTGACACCAGTCATGTGCGCGATTATTCGCCGGCCGAGTGGGCGCGGCAGCTGGGCGAGGCGGGGCTGGTAGTGACCGCTAGCCGGCGCCAGCGCTTGCGCCTGGAGTTCGCCTCGTGGGTCGAGCGCATGCGCACGCCGCCGCTGCTGCGCGAGGCCATTCGTGCCCTGCAGCAGGCGCAGGGCGAAGAAGTGCGGGACTATTTCGAAATCGCCGCGGATGGCTCGTTCAGCACCGATGTGCTGGTGATCCGCGCCGAACGTTAATGCTTGCCGTTGCCACGGGGCGACGGTCAATCTTTCCAAGGATATCGAGTGATGAGCAAACAGATTCTGGTTCTCCCGGGTGATGGTATCGGTCCGGAGATCATGGCTGAAGCGGTCAAGGTGCTGAACCTGGCGAATGACAAGTACAGCCTGGGCTTCGAGCTGAGCTTCGATGACCTCGGTGGTGCGGCCATCGACCGTTACGGCGTGCCGCTGGCTGACGAAACCCTGGACCGCGCTCGCGCGGCCGATGCCATTCTGCTTGGCGCCGTGGGCGGCCCGAAGTGGGACACCATCGACCCGGCCATCCGTCCGGAGCGCGGCCTGCTGAAGATCCGTTCGCAACTGGGCCTGTTTGGCAATCTGCGTCCGGCGCTGCTGTACCCGCAACTGGCCGAGGCCTCCAGCCTCAAGCCGGAAATCGTCGCCGGCCTGGACATCCTCATCGTCCGTGAGCTGACCGGTGGCATCTACTTCGGCCAGCCGCGCGAGAGCAAGGTGCTGGAGAACGGCGAGCGCATGGCCTACGACACCCTGCCGTACAGTGAGAGCGAAATCCGCCGCATCGCCAAGGTCGGTTTCGACATGGCCATGGTGCGTGGCAAGAAGCTGTGCTCGGTGGACAAGGCCAACGTGCTGGCTTCCAGCCAGCTGTGGCGCGCGGTGGTCGAGGAAGTGGCCAAGGATTACCCGCAGGTCGAGCTGAGCCACATGTATGTCGACAACGCCGCCATGCAGCTGGTGCGTGCGCCCAAGCAGTTCGATGTGATGGTGACCGACAACATGTTTGGTGACATTTTGTCCGACGAAGCCTCCATGCTTACCGGTTCCATTGGCATGCTGCCGTCGGCATCCTTGGACGCCAGCAACAAGGGCATGTACGAGCCGTGCCACGGTTCGGCGCCGGACATCGCCGGGCAGGGCATCGCCAACCCGTTGGCGACCATTCTCTCGGTGTCGATGATGCTGCGTTACAGCTTCGCTCAGGTCGAAGCCGCCGATGCCATCGAGAAGGCCGTGAGTCTGGTGCTGGATCAGGGGCTGCGTACCGGTGACATCTGGTCCGAAGGCAAGACCAAAGTCGGTACTGCCGCCATGGGTGATGCAGTAGTCGAGGCGCTGCGTAGTCTGTAATCTTTCCGGTTTCGCCAGGGTAGGTCTGGCGGGCTGTTTATATAGGTGTAGTCGTTATGAAACGTGTAGGTCTGATCGGTTGGCGTGGCATGGTCGGTTCCGTGCTCATGCAGCGCATGCTGGAGGAGCGGGACTTCGACCTGATCGAACCGGTGTTCTTCACCACTTCCAATGTCGGCGGCCAGGGGCCGGCGATTGGCAAGGACATTGCCCCGCTGAAAGATGCCTACAGCATCGACGAGCTCAAGGGTCTGGACGTGATCCTGACCTGCCAGGGCGGCGACTACACCAACGAAGTGTTCCCCAAGCTGCGTGAAGCCGGCTGGCAGGGTTACTGGATCGATGCTGCCTCCAGCCTGCGCATGGACGACAGCTCGGTGATCGTGCTCGATCCGGTCAACCGCAAGGTGATCGATCAGGCGCTGGACGCCGGCAGCAAGAACTACATCGGCGGCAACTGCACCGTCAGCCTGATGCTGATGGCGCTGGGCGGTCTGTACGAAGCCGGCCTGGTCGAGTGGATGAGCGCCATGACCTATCAGGCGGCCTCCGGTGCCGGCGCGCAGAACATGCGCGAGCTGATCAAGCAGATGGGTGCAATCAACGGCGCCGTGGCCGATGAGCTGGCCGACCCGGCCAGCGCCATCCTCGACATCGACCGCAAGGTCGCCGAGGCCATGCGCAGCGATGCCTTCCCGGTGGACAACTTCGGCATGCCGCTGGCCGGCAGTTTGATTCCGTACATCGACAAGGAACTGCCCAACGGCCAGAGCCGCGAAGAGTGGAAGGCCCAGGCCGAGACCAACAAGATCCTCGGCCGCTTCAAGAGCCCGATCCCGGTCGACGGCATCTGCGTGCGCATCGGCGCCATGCGCTGCCACAGCCAGGCGCTGACCATCAAGCTGAACAAGGATGTGCCGATGGCCGACATCGAAGGCCTGATCAGCCAGCACAACCCCTGGGTCAAGCTGGTGCCGAACCACCGCGAAGATTCCATTCGCGAGCTCGGCCCGACTGCCGTGACCGGCACCCTGAGCGTACCGGTCGGTCGTCTGCGCAAGCTCAACATGGGCTCGCAGTACCTCGGTGCCTTCACCGTGGGTGACCAACTGCTGTGGGGCGCGGCCGAACCGCTGCGCCGCATGCTGCGCATCCTGCTGGAGCGTTAAGCGCAGCATTGTCATGTGCTTAAAACGAAGCCCCGCTACCCTGGTAGCGGGGCTTTGTTGTTTTCAGGGCCAGGTTGCGGGGCTGTAGGGCCGCGGTTAAAGTGCCGCTCCTTCTGTATTTTGGGTCGAGCCATGAGCGAATCCATCAACATTGCTTTGATTGGTGCCACCGGCAACGTCGGTGAAGCGCTGGTCGAATTGCTCGAGGAGCGCGAGTTTCCGGTCAAGGAACTGCATCTTCTGGCAAGTAGCGAGTCTGCTGGGCAAAGCCTTTCATTTCGCGGTCGTCAGCTGCGGGTCAGGTCGCTCGAGGCATTCGATTTCGCTCAGGTTCAACTGGCCTTCTTCGCTGCTGGGGCAGAGGTGACACGTGCCTGGCACGAGCGCGCGATTGCCGCTGGCTGTTCGTTGATCGATCTCAGCTCCGCATTGCCGCTGGATCTGGCGCCCTGTGTGCTTCCAGAGCTTGGGCTCGAAGGTGCTGCTGCTCTGGCTGCTCCTTGGCGAGTCAGTGTGCCGACGCCGTCCGCCACTGCCTGCGCGCTGGTGCTGGCTGCGCTAAAGCCCTTGCTTCAGCCAAGTCAGGTGCAGGTGAGCGCCATGCTGGCCATATCCACGCTGGGTCGTAGCGGCGTCCAGGAACTGGCGCGGCAGACCGCCGAGTTGCTCAATGCCCGTCCGCTGGAAACGCGTACGGTGGATCGTCAGGTGGCTTTCAATATGCTGGCTCAGGTCGGTGCCGTGGATGAGCAGGGGCACGCCGAGCTGGAAAAGCGTCTGGCGGCTGAACTGCAGCAATTGTCGGGCTTGCCCGGTCTGGCGGTGGGGGCAACCTGCGCCCTGGCGCCGGTTTTCTTCGGGGACAGTCTGGCTCTCGCCATCCATGGGCAAACGGATGTCGATGTCGCAGCGGCGCAGCGTTTGCTCGAGGAGGCTGAGGGGATCGAGTTGATCGAGGCGGGCGACTATCCGACGGCAGTGGGTGATGCGGTTGGCCAGGATCTGGTCTACATCGGGCGTATTCGTCGTGGAGTGAGTGATCCACGGCAACTCAATTTGTGGATTGCGTCTGATAATGTGAGAAAAGGCGCGGCCTTGAATGCTGTGCAGATAGCTGAGTTATTGATAAAACACTATCTGTAAAAGATACTTACCTAGAAATTTGAAGAATCTTTCTAGCTTGGCAATACTGGCTGAGTTAATTGCTGAATGGGGAGCCGCTCCTGGAGCGGAGGCAGGCAGCAATAACCAAGACCCTCTCGCATGCCGAGAAAAAGATAAAACAAGGGATAACGCTATGGTTCGGGTTCGCAAACTAGTGCTGGCAATCGCAGCGGCTTCTGCGCTGTCTTCCGGTATGGCGCATGCGCTGGGGTTGGGTGAAGTCACCCTGCAATCCTCGTTGAATCAGCCGTTGGTAGCGGAAATCGAACTGTTGGAGGTGCGCGATCTGGCCTCCAATGAAGTGCTTCCCAACCTCGCGTCTCCTGAAGATTTCGTCAAGGCAGGCGTCGATCGTGAGTACTTCCTGACCGATCTGAAGTTCACGCCTGTGCTCAAGCCCAATGGCAAGAGCGTGATTCGCGTCACTTCGAGCAAGGCGGTACGCGAACCCTATCTCAACTTCCTGGTAGAAGTTCTTTGGCCGAACGGTCGCTTGCTGCGTGAGTACACGCTGCTGCTGGATCCGCCGCTTTACTCGCCACAAACCGCTGTGGCCGCCGCGCCGCGTTTGCCGGCTGCTGCTGCCGCGCCGCGTCCTGCAACCGCACCTGCTGCTTCCGCTTCGGCGCCTGCCAGCGCTCCGCGCCCGAGTGCTCCGGCGCCTGCCTCGCAAGCGATTTCCGGTAATGAATACAAGACGACTGCCAACGACACCCTCTGGGAGATTGCTCAGCGAGTCGGTGGTGGTTCGGTCAATCAAACCATGTTGGCGATTCAGGATTTGAACCCTGACGCGTTCATCGGCGGCAACATCAACCGCATGAAAAGCGGTCAGGTGCTGCGTCTGCCGGACGAGCAGCAGGTCCGTCGCCGCAGCAATGCCGAAGCGGTTGCTCAGGTTGCCGAGCAGAATGCCGCCTGGCGTGAGGGCCGCGCTGTCGCTTCGCGTCAGCTGGATGCCACGCGTCGCACCGAGGCAGGCGCTGCTCCTTCTACTGCAGAAAGCGGCGACAGCCTGAAACTCGTTGCTGCTGATGCAGGGCAATCCACTCGCGGCAGTGATACCGGTTCTGCCGACAGCAAGGCCCTTGCTGACAAATTGGCGGTGACTCAGGAAAGTCTCGACTCGACTCGCCGTGAAAATAGCGAGTTGCAAAGCCGGGTAGGGGATCTGCAGAGTCAGCTGGACAAGCTGCAGCGTCTGATCGAGCTCAAAGACAGCCAGCTGGCGAAGTTGCAAGCCGACATGGCCGCGACGCCAGCAGAGACGCCTGTACCAGAAACAACCGAAAACGCTCAGGAGCCGGAAGCGCCGGCTGCCGAGCCTGAGGTCGTGCCGCCAGCGTCGGAGGCTGCAGCACCTCCCGTTTCGCCGCCTGAGGAGGCGGCGACCGACTACAACTATTCTGAGGAACCGGAGGCGCCTGTCGATGACAGCGCCGCCGCCAACGAACAGCCGGCCAGCGAGCCGGCTGCTGCCGTTGAACCGGCTGCTCCAGCCACGCCTGTCGAAGAAACCAAACCAGCTGCACCGGCACCAGCTCCCGCACCGGCTCCGCAGAGTTTTCTCGATGACCTGATGAGTAACCCGATGACCCTGGGGTTGGCGGGTGGTGGTGCGCTGCTGCTATTGCTGGTTGGGCTGATGGCGCTGTCGCGTCGCAATGCCATGAAGGAAGCTGAGCAGCATGAAGAGCTGGATGACGAGCTGGCTCAGGATCAGGCCTTTGCCTCTGACCTCGACATGCCGGAAGACACTTTCGCGGGTCTTGCGGACGAGCCTGTCGATGCTGTTGCTCCGGTTGGCGCCGAGGAGCGCGTTTCTGCACAGACTGGCGACGCGCTGGGTGAGGCGGATATCTACATCGCCTATGGTCGTTTCAACCAGGCTGCAGAGTTGCTGCAGAATGCGATCAATGACGAGCCGCATCGGGCTGATCTGCGTTTGAAGCTGATGGAGGTCTACGCCGAACTGGGTGATCGCGAAGGCTTTGCCCGTCAGGACAATGAGTTGCGCGAAATCGGCGGGATCAATGCCGAGGCGGAGCAGCTCAAGGCCAAGTACCCCGCAATCGCCGCCTTTGCCGGTGCGGGCGTAGTTGCAGCTGCGTCCTCCGCAGATGATATCGGTGAGTTCAGTCTCGATGACCTCAGCCTGGACGAGCCCAGCAACGAAACGCCTGCCGCCGCTGGTGACGACCTCGACGACGCCTTCGACCTGAGTCTCGATGATCTTGAGTCCGACCTGGGCAATGACATTCAGTCTGCCAAGGCCGAAGACACTGCGCTCTCGCTGGATGACGATCTGGATTTCGGTCTGGTCGACGAGCCGGCTGCGCCGGCGGCTTCCACCGATGATGACCTGGGCTTCGACCTGGCTCTGGACGACGACAAGGTTGAGCTGTCGCAGCCTGCCGACGATCTGTCCGACTTCAGTCTGGGCCTGGATGAGCCTGCGCCGGCTGTTGCGGATGAGGCTGACGACTTCCTGCTGAGTCTGGATGACGAGGCGCCAGCTGTTCAGCCAGCCGACGAACTGGCGGACCTGGGCCTCGATCTGCCGGGTGAAACGCCTGCTGCCGATCTGGATCTGCCGGCAGACTTCGACCTGTCCCTCGACGACGAGGCTCCTGCTCAGCCTGCGGTCGAAGCCGATAGCTTCGCGGCGCAGCTGGACGAAGTGACCGCCGAGCTGGATCAGCTGACCACCGATCTCGATGACCCGCAAGAGGCGCCAGCAGTGTCTGTCGACGCTCTCTCCGCTGATCTGGATGGTGACGATGACTTCGACTTCCTCTCCGGCACCGACGAGACTGCGACCAAGCTCGACCTGGCTCGCGCTTACATCGACATGGGCGATAGTGAAGGCGCACGTGACATCCTCGACGAGGTCGTTGCCGAAGGTAGCGAAGCTCAGCAACAGGAAGCGCGCGAGATGATTGCCAAGTTGGTTTGATCGAATCCATGTCTGATGCAGTACCTGTAGCGGCCGCCGAAATGGCGGCCGCTGGCTTTTCCAGAGTCGCCCTGGGCCTCGAATACAAGGGCGCGCGCTATCGCGGTTTCCAACGCCAGAGCGGCAAGGTCGCCTCCATCCAAGGCTGTCTGGAGGATGCGCTGTCCAAGGTGGCAGGTGGTGCGCCGGTGACCATTCACTGCGCGGGTCGCACCGATGCCTCGGTGCATGCCAGCGGTCAGGTGGTGCATTTCGATACCGCTGTCGAGCGGCCGCTGCAAGCCTGGATCATGGGCGCCAACCTGAACCTGCCCAAGGACATCAGTGTGACCTGGGCCAAGGTGATGCCGAGGCATTTCCATGCGCGCTTCAGCGCCATGGCGCGACGTTACCGTTACGTGATCTACAACGACCCGATTCGCCCGGCGCACATGGCCGAAGAGGTGACCTGGAATCACCGCCCGCTGGACGTGGCGCGTATGCGAGAAGCCTCGCGAGTGCTGGTCGGCACCCATGATTTCAGTGCGTTTCGCGCCACGCGCTGTCAGGCCAAGTCGCCGGTCAAGACCGTGCATCACCTTGAGGTCATCGAGCATGGATGTTTCATCGTGCTGGATATCCGCGCCAACGCCTTTCTTCATCATATGGTGCGTAACATCGCCGGCGTGCTGATGGCGATCGGAGCAGGGGAGCGGCCGGTGGAGTGGGCGGCAGAAGTGCTGGCCCGTGCCGAGCGGCGCACGGGCGGGGTGACCGCGCATCCTTTCGGCCTGTACCTGATCGAGGTGGAATACCCGCAGGAGTTCGAGTTGCCGGCGCGCTATCTTGGCCCGCATTTTCTCTCGGGCCTGGCGGATGTGCGGGCGCGCTAGCCTTTGCTAACATCCGCCGTTCGATAGCCAAGAGGTGTAAGCGGATGCGCGTGCGCAGCAAGATTTGCGGCATAACCCGAGTGGAAGACGCGCTGGCGGCGGTCGCAGCCGGGGCTGACGCCATTGGTCTGGTGTTCTATGCCAAGAGCCCGCGCGCGGTCAGTGTCGAGCAGGCGATAGCAATCGTGCAGGCCTTGCCGCCGTTCGTGACCAGCGTCGGGTTGTTCGTCAACATGCCGCGCGCACAGTTGCAGGCTTTGCTCGCGCAGGTGCCGCTGGACCTGCTGCAATTTCACGGCGATGAGTCGCCCGAGGATTGTGAAGGCTATGCTCGCCCTTACATCAAGGCCCTGCGTGTGCGTCCGGGCGAAGACGTTGGTGCATTGATGGCGCCCTACGCTGGTGCGCGTGGCATCCTGCTCGATACCTTTGTGGAGGGCGTGCCGGGCGGAACCGGCGCCGCGTTCGACTGGTCACTGGTGCCAGAGGCGGCCGCCAAGCCGATTATCCTGGCCGGCGGTCTCGATGCGAGCAATGTGGCGCAGGCGATTGGCCAGGTTCGTCCCTTTGCCGTGGATGTCAGTGGCGGCGTCGAGGCGAGCAAAGGCATAAAGGATGCAGGCAAGATTCGTGCATTCATACAGGCAGTCGATGCTGCTCAATGTGACGGCAGTAGCGGCGGGGCCGTCAATTAGCCTGTTACGCCGCCATGGCCCGTTTTGTGGGCTGTTCGCTGCGGCAGAAAAGAATTGCTGGAGGTGGGCGCTTCACGATGAGGCGTTCATCCGAACCAACGGTTATGGAGATAAGACAGCATGAGCAACTGGTTGGTAGACAAACTCATTCCCTCGATCATGCGTTCCGAGGTGAAGAAGAGCTCTGTGCCCGAGGGGCTGTGGCACAAGTGTCCGTCCTGTGATGCCGTGCTTTACCGTCCTGAGCTGGAAAAGACCCTGGACGTCTGCCCCAAGTGCAACCACCACATGCGTATCGGTGCACGTGCGCGCATTGATCTGTTCCTCGATGCTGATGGTCGTGAGGAGCTCGGTGCCGATCTGGAGCCGGTCGATCGCCTGAAATTCCGTGACAGCAAGAAGTACAAGGATCGCCTGGCCGGCGCACAGAAGCAGACCGGCGAGAAAGATGCGCTGATCTCCATGAGCGGCACTCTGGAAGGTATGCCGATTGCCGTGTGTGCCTTTGAGTTCTCCTTCATGGGCGGCTCGATGGGCGCCATCGTCGGTGAGCGCTTCGTCCAGGCGGCCAATTACGCCCTGGAAAAACGCTGCCCACTGGTGTGCTTCTCCGCTTCTGGCGGCGCGCGCATGCAGGAGGCGCTGATTTCGCTGATGCAGATGGCCAAGACTTCCGCGGCGCTGGCGCGTCTGCGTGAGGAAGGTCTGCCGTTCATCTCCGTACTGACCGACCCGGTCTACGGCGGCGTTTCCGCCAGCCTGGCCATGCTCGGTGACGTCATCGTCGCTGAACCCAAGGCGCTGATCGGCTTCGCCGGCCCGCGCGTGATCGAGCAGACCGTGCGCGAGAAGCTGCCAGAAGGCTTCCAGCGCAGCGAGTTCCTGCTGGAGCATGGCGCTATCGACATGATCATTTCGCGTAACGAACTGCGTCCGCGTCTGGCGCGCCTGCTGGCGCAGTTGATGAATCGTCCGTCTCCGGTCGCGCTGCCGGCCACTGCATGATCGAACGTAGCCTGGGCGAGTGGCTCGCCTACCTCGAGCAGTTGCATCCCTCGGCCATCGACATGGGCCTGGATCGCTCGCGCGAGGTGGCGCGGCGGCTCGGCCTGGGCAAGCCCGCGCCATTGGTGATCACCGTCACCGGTACCAACGGCAAGGGTTCCACCTGCGCCTTTCTCGCCAGCCTGCTGACCGGGCAGGGGCAGAAGGTGGGGGGTTACAGTTCGCCGCATCTGCTGCGCTACAACGAGCGGGTCGTGCTGCAAGGGCGCGAGGCCAGCGATGCTGAGCTGTGTCAGGCCTTCGCAGCGGTTGAGGCGGCGCGTGGCGAAATTTCCTTGACCTACTTTGAAGTGGGGACGCTGGCAGCCTTCTGGTTGTTCGAGCGTGCCCAGCTCGATGCCGTGGTGCTCGAGGTCGGGCTCGGTGGTCGCCTGGACGCAGTCAACCTGATCGATGCCGATCTGGCGTTGATTACCAGCATCGGTCTCGATCATGCCGATTGGCTGGGGGATACCCGCGAATCGGTGGCTTTCGAGAAGGCCGGCATCATGCGTGCGGGTAAGCCCGCCCTCTGTGGCGACCTCGACCCACCGCAGCCCTTGTTGGAACAGGTGCTGAACCTGGATGCGCCGCTCTTTCTGCGCGGGCGCGATTACGACCTGAGTGTGAGCAAGCAGACGTGGTCGTGGTATGGCCTCGATGCGCAGGGCCAGGTACTGCGCCTGGAGCAATTGCCGCTGCTTGACTTGCCGATGGAGAATGCTGCTCTGGCACTGCAGGCCTATGCGCTTCTGCCGTTCCCCTGGAGTCACGAGCAGATCGTGCAGTCCCTGTTGGCTACGCGAGTGACCGGACGGCTGGACCGTCGCACGCTGAACTGGCGTGGCAAGACACTCACGCTGTTGCTCGATGTTGGGCATAATCCGCATGCTGCCGAGTATCTGGCGCAGCGCCTGGAAAGCCGTCCGCCGCGGGGCAAGCGCTGGGCGGTATTTGGTTTGCTGGCCGACAAGGACCTGACCGGCGTCGTGGCGCCGTTGCTCGATCAGGTCGCTGGCTGGGCTGTGGCGCCGCTCGCCACTTCACGCTCGCGTCCAGCGCAGGAGCTTGCTGAGCACCTGCAGCGGCAGGGCGCCGCAGTGGAGCAGTACGCGGACGTGCATGCGGCACTCGATGCGCAATGCGAGCAGGCGGCTGAAGGTGACGAGATTCTGTTGTTCGGATCGTTTTTCTGCGTGGCCGAGGCCCTGGATTGGCTGGCCCGCCCGGCTTGATAAGGGGATTGGGGGATGGCAATGCTGGACAAGGGGCTCAAGCAGCGCATGGTCGGTGCTCTGGTGCTGGTGGCGCTGGCAGTGATTTTCCTGCCGATGCTGCTGTCGCGCGAGGACGAGATGCGCCGCGTGGTGGTAGATGCGCCGGAGATGCCGCAAGCGCCGGAGGTGGCAGAGATCATCGTGCAGCCGGCGGATGTGGTCGAGCCTGAGGCGTTGCCGCAGGAGCCCATTCCTCTGGAAGACGAGGCGCCTCAGGTGGTCGAGGTGCAGGAGCAGCCTGAGCCGGTCAAAGTTCCTGCCGTTGAGGCGAAGAAGCCCGAGCCTGCCAAGTCCGAGCCGGTGGCTACATCGACTCAGCCCAAGTCCGATGCGCGCCTGGATGCCAACAACCTGCCGATCAGTTGGTCGGTGCAGTTGGCCAGTCTTTCCAGTCGCTCTGGCGCAGAAACCCTGCAGAAAACCCTGCGTAGCCAGGGCTATAACGCTTACCTGCGCACCTTTGAAGGGATGAATCGAGTTTTCGTCGGCCCATTGATTGAGCGTGCTGAGGCCGAGCGCCTGCGTGATCAGCTCAATCGCCAGCACAAGCTCAGTGGTTTCGTGGTGCGTTTTCAGCCAGAGGCTGGTTGAACACGGGACTTTTCATTGCCCGGTTACCCGATGCGCCGGGCTCTGGTAAAATGCTTCGCCTTTTCCGCTGGTAGGCCGCACCGTGGTATTCACCTGGGTCGATTGGGCGATCATCGCCGTCATCGCCATCTCGAGTTTGATCAGCCTGAAGCGCGGCTTCGTCAAGGAAGCTCTGTCGCTGCTGACCTGGATCGTCGCGGGCATCGTTGCCTGGATGTTCGGTGGCGCGCTGGCCCAGCACCTCGTCGAGTTCATCGAAACGCCTTCGGCACGGGTGATTGCCGCCTGTGCCATTCTCTTCATCGCCACCTTGCTGGTAGGCGCTCTGGTCAATTTTCTCATCGGTGAGCTGATTCGCGTGACTGGCCTGTCCGGTACCGACCGTTTTCTCGGTATGGTATTCGGTGCCGCACGGGGTGGCTTGCTGGTGGTACTGCTGGTGGGGCTGATCAGCCTGGCGCCGGTAGAGCAGGACGAATGGTGGCAGCAGTCGCAACTGGTGCCGCATTTTCTGATGGTCGCCGACTGGTCGAAGAACCTCATATTGGGGTGGTCCGGTCAGTGGTTTTCCGGCGGATCGGCTCACCCAGCCGATCTGCTTTAAAAGAGTGGCCAATGCGGCAACCGCTGCGCTGGCCACTGAATTAGCCTGAACTATCTAGCAGGGGTCGTGGCACATGTGTGGCATCGTCGGTATCGTCGGCAAGTCGAACGTCAATCAGGCGCTGTATGACGCGCTAACCGTCCTTCAGCATCGCGGCCAGGACGCTGCCGGCATCGTGACCAGCCATGATGGTCGCCTGTTCCTGCGCAAGGACAACGGCCTGGTGCGCGACGTGTTCCAGCAGCGCCACATGCAGCGCCTGGTCGGCGACATGGGTATCGGCCACGTGCGCTACCCGACTGCGGGCAGTTCCAGTTCGGCCGAGGCGCAGCCGTTCTACGTCAACTCGCCCTACGGCATCACCCTGGCGCACAACGGCAACCTGACCAACGTCGAGCAACTGGCCAAGGAAATCTACGAGTCCGACTTGCGTCACGTGAACACCAACTCCGATTCGGAGGTGTTGCTCAACGTGTTCGCTCACGAGCTGGCCCAGCGCGGCAAGCTGCAGCCGACCGAGGAAGACGTATTCGCTGCCGTCACTCACGTGCACGAGCGCTGCGTAGGTGGCTATGCGGTGGTGGCGATGATCACTGGTTACGGCATCGTCGGTTTCCGTGATCCCAACGGCATCCGCCCGATCGTTTTCGGCCAGCGTCACACTGACGACGGCGTCGAATACATGATCGCCTCGGAAAGCGTGGCGCTGGACGTGCTCGGCTTTACCCTGATTCGTGACCTGGCACCGGGCGAAGCGGTGTACATCACCGAAGACGGCCAGTTGTTCACCCGTCAGTGCGCACAGAACCCGAGTTACGCGCCTTGCATCTTCGAACACGTCTACCTGGCGCGTCCGGACTCGATCATGGACGGCATCTCGGTGTACAAGGCGCGCCTGCGCATGGGCGAGAAGCTGGCCGACAAGATCCTCCGCGAGCGTCCGGATCATGACATCGATGTGGTCATCCCGATTCCCGATACCAGCCGCACTGCAGCGCTGGAACTGGCCAATCACCTGGGCGTGAAGTTCCGCGAAGGCTTCGTCAAGAACCGCTACATAGGCCGCACCTTCATCATGCCCGGCCAGGCGGCGCGCAAGAAATCCGTGCGGCAGAAACTCAACGCCATCGAGCTGGAGTTCCGCGGCAAGAACGTGATGCTGGTGGACGACTCCATTGTCCGTGGCACCACCTGCAAGCAGATCATCCAGATGGCGCGCGAGGCCGGAGCGAAGAACGTCTATTTCTGCTCGGCAGCACCAGCGGTGCGCTACCCGAACGTCTATGGTATCGACATGCCCAGCGCCCATGAGCTGATCGCCCATGGCCGCACCACCGAGCAGGTTGGCGAACTGATCGGCGCCGACTGGCTGATCTATCAGGACCTGCAGGATCTGATCGAAGCGGTCAGCGGTAGCAAGAAGATCAAGATCGACAACTTCGACTGCGCGGTCTTCGATGGCAAGTACGTGACCGGCGATGTCGACGAGGCCTACCTCAACCGCATCGAGCAGGCGCGTAACGACGCCAGCAAGGCCAAGTCGCAAGCGGTCAGTGCGATCATCGATCTGCACAACAATTGATGCACGGGGCAGGGGACGCCTGCCCTTCGCCTGTAGCCCGGATGCAATCCGGGGGGATGTCACACTGAAGGTCCCGGATTGCATCCGGGCTACTTGTTCGTGAGGTAGAGAGATGACACTGGAATGGGAAGCTGGGCGACTCGATAGTGACCTCGATGACGTAGGCTTCGATACCCTGGCGGTGCGCGCCGGTCAGCGTCGCTCGCCTGAGGGCGAGCATGGTGAGGCGCTGTTCCTCACCTCCAGCTATGTATTTCGCACCGCTGCCGATGCTGCTGCGCGCTTCGCCGGTGAAGTGCCGGGCAACGTCTATTCGCGCTATACCAACCCGACCGTACGCACCTTCGAGGAGCGTATCGCTGCGCTGGAGGGGGCCGAGCAGGCGGTGGCAACGGCCTCCGGCATGTCGGCGATTCTGGCCATCGTCATGAGTCTGTGCAGCGGCGGTGATCACGTGCTGGTGTCGCGCAGCGTGTTCGGCTCGACCATCAGTCTGTTCGAGAAGTACCTCAAGCGCTTCGGGGTCGAGGTCGATTACGTGCCGCTGGCCGATTTGGATGCCTGGCAGGCGGCGTTCAAGCCGAACACCAAACTGCTGTTCGTCGAGTCGCCCTCCAACCCGCTGGCCGAGCTGGTGGATATCGCCGCGCTGGCCGAGATCGCCCATGCACGCGGCGCGCTGCTGGCGGTGGACAACTGCTTCTGCACGCCAGCTTTGCAGCAGCCGCTGAAGCTGGGTGCGGATATCGTCATGCACTCTGCGACCAAATACATCGACGGCCAGGGTCGTGGCATGGGCGGCGTGGTGGCCGGGCGTAGCGAGCATATGAAGGAAGTAGTGGGTTTCCTGCGTACCGCTGGTCCGACGCTGAGCCCGTTCAATGCCTGGCTGTTCATCAAGGGCCTGGAAACCCTGCGCATTCGCATGCGCGCGCAGAGCGAAAGCGCGCTGCAGTTGGCCTTGTGGCTGGAGCAACAGCCGCAGGTCGAGCGTGTCTACTACGCTGGCCTGCCCAGCCATCCGCAGCACGAACTGGCGAAGAAGCAGCAGAGCGCTTTCGGCGCGGTGGTCAGCTTCGAGGTCAAGGGGGGGCGTGACGCCGCCTGGAAGGTGATCGATGCCACGCGGGTCGTTTCCATTACCACCAACCTGGGTGACACCAAGACCACCATCGCTCACCCGGCGACCACTTCCCACGGCCGCTTGACGCCGCAGGAGCGCGCCAATGCCGGTATCCGTGACAGCCTGATCCGTCTTGCCGTGGGCTTGGAGGCGCTGGAAGACCTCAAGGCTGACTTGGTGCGCGGCCTGGCCGCAGTCTGAGCATGCTGGAGTGGGGGAGCGACGATACGCCCAATAACGGGCGTGTCGCACTGGTCACTGGCGCTGCACGTGGCATTGGCCTGGGTATCAGCGCCTGGTTGATCACCGAGGGCTGGCAAGTGGTGCTCGCCGATATCGACCGCGAACGCGGTTCTCGAGTGGCGCGTGCCTTGGGTGACAACGCCTGGTTCGTGGCCATGGACGTGGCCAAGGAGGAGCAGGTGGGAGTCGGTGTTGCCGAGGTGCTGGGCCAGTTCGGCCGACTCGATGCGCTGGTTTGCAATGCTGCCATTGCCGATCCGCACACGCCGCCGCTGGAATCGCTCGATCTCAAGCGCTGGAACCGAATGTTGGCGGTGAATCTGACGGGCGCCATGTTGTTGGCCAAGCACTGCGCGCCTTATCTGCGTGGGCATCGCGGCGCCATCGTCAATGTCGCCTCGACTCGTGCCAGTCAATCCGAAGCCGATAGCGAGGCCTATGCCGCCAGCAAAGGTGGTTTGGTCGCGCTCACTCATGCGCTGGCGATCAGCCTGGGGCCTGAGGTGCGAGTCAACTGCGTCAGCCCGGGCTGGATCGATGCACGTGATCCATCTAAGCAGCGCCTGGAGCCCTTGTCGGTGTTCGATCATGCTCAGCACCCGGTCGGGCGAGTCGGGACGGTCGAGGATGTCGCGGCGCAGATCGCCTGGTTGCTGTCGGATGCTGCTGGTTTCATCACCGGGCAGGAGTTCGTCATCGATGGCGGTATGAGCCGCAAGATGATCTACCAGGACTGAGTGCCTGCAGCGTCGGCAGAAGCGCGACAGAAACGAAAAAGGCTCCCGAAGGAGCCTTTTTCATACCGGCACGACTTACATGTTGGGGTAGTTCGGGCCGCCGGTGCCTTCCGGTGCCACCCAGTTGATGTTCTGTGCCGGGTCCTTGATGTCGCAGGTCTTGCAGTGCACGCAGTTCTGCGCGTTGATCTGGAACTTCTTCTCGCCGTCTTCCTGTGTCACCACTTCATACACGCCGGCCGGGCAGTAGCGCTGCGCCGGTTCGTCGTACACCGGCAGGTTCTTCGCCAGCGGGATGCTCGGGTCGGCCAGCTTGAGGTGGCAGGGCTGTTCTTCTTCGTGGTTGGTGTTGGAGAGGAACACCGAGGAAAGCTTGTCGAAGCTCAGTTTGCCGTCCGGCTTCGGGTAGGCGATCTTCGCACACTCGGCAGCCGGCTTCAGGCAGGCGTAATCCGGCTTGTTGTCGTGCAGGGTGAAGGGTGCCTTGCCGCCGAAGATGTTCTGATCCAGCCAGTTGATGCCGCCGCCGACGATGGCGCCGTACTTGTGGATGGCTGCGCCGAAGTTGCGGCTACGGAACAGTTCGTCGTAGAGCCAGCTGGCCTTGAAGCCATCGACGTAGTTGTTCAGCTCGTCGCCGCCCTCACGGCCAGCAGCCAGTGCTTCGGCGATGGCGTCGGCAGCGAGCATGCCGGATTTCATCGCGGTGTGGCTGCCCTTGATCTTGGCGAAGTTCAGGGTGCCGAGGTCGCAGCCGATCAGCGCGCCGCCGGGGAAGACCATCTTCGGCAGCGAGTTGATGCCGCCCTTGCAGATGGCGCGGGCACCATAGGCCACGCGCTTGCCGCCTTCCAGATACTGGGCGATCACCGGGTGGTGCTTGTAGCGCTGGAACTCATCGAACGGCGACAGGTGCGGGTTGGCGTAGGACAGGTCGATGATCAGGCCGACTACGACCTGGTTGTTTTCCAGGTGATAGAGGAAGGAGCCCCCGGTGTTCTCGGTACCCATGATGTCCATCGGCCAGCCGGCGGTGTGCACCACCAGGCCTTGATCGTGCTTGGCCGGATCGATGTCCCAGATTTCCTTGATGCCGATGCCGTAATGCTGAGCATCGGCTTCGCTGTCGAGGTTGTACTTCTTGATCAGCTGTTTGCCGATATGGCCACGGCAGCCTTCGGCGAACAGGGTGTACTTGGCGCGCAGCTCCATGCCGGGGGTGTAGTAGCCTTCCTTGGGATTGCCTTCGCGATCAACGCCCAGATCGCCAGTGACGATGCCGCGGACCACGCCGCTGTCGTCGATCAGCGCTTCCTGTGCAGCGAAGCCTGGGTAGATCTCGACGCCCAGGTTTTCTGCCTGTTGAGCCAGCCAGCGGCACAGGTTGCCGAGAGAAATGATGTAATTGCCTTCGTTGTGCATGGTTTTTGGCACAAAGAAGTCAGGAATTCGGGTAGCCTTGTCGGCGTCGCGCAGCAGATAGATGTCATCGCGCTTGACCGGAGTGTTCAGCGGAGCGCCGAGTTCTTTCCAGTTGGGGAACAGCTCGTTCAGGGCGCGCGGTTCGAATACGGCACCGGAGAGGATGTGAGCACCGACTTCGGAGCCTTTCTCGACCACGCAGACGCTGATCTCCTGGCCCGCTTCAGCGGCTTTCTGTTTCAGTC
The DNA here is from genome assembly GCF_050473265.1 of Pseudomonas pichavaramensis. NCBI lineage: Bacteria > Pseudomonadati > Pseudomonadota > Gammaproteobacteria > Pseudomonadales > Pseudomonadaceae > Pseudomonas > Pseudomonas pichavaramensis. The sequence continues at coordinate 40,811 of NZ_JBJKFJ010000022.1, forward strand.
GGCAGGCGGCGGACAGACCGGACGGGCCGGCGCCGACGATGACGACGTCGAACTCCATAAATTCGCGTTCCACAGGCTATCTCCTACTCAAGGCTCTTCGATGTTTTATGTTGGAGGGCGCAACTCGATCCCTGAGTGCGGCGTGCGCATTATATCTACACCCTCCCATCGGGCCAATACAAACGTTTGTTTGAATTTTCTGTAGGCCTGTTAGAATCCTACTACATCGCGGATGACCGGCCAGTTCGCTGTATTGACCGAGCCAGGCCGCGGGGTCAAGATACGAGCGGTTTTGCGCTCGCCGTCTGAGCTGAAAGGTTGGTTGCGGCCTATTTTGCATCACCGGCCTGGCTCGCCTGGGCGACATTCTTATTCACCGGAGAGTAACGAGGAATCCATGAAGGTTCTTGTAGCTGTCAAACGAGTGGTTGACTACAACGTCAAGGTTCGCGTCAAGGCGGACAACAGCGGCGTCGACCTCGCCAACGTCAAGATGTCCATGAACCCCTTCTGCGAAATCGCCGTGGAAGAAGCCGTACGCCTCAAGGAGAAGGGCGTGGCGAGTGAAATCGTCGTCGTCACCATTGGCCCGGCCACCGCCCAGGAGCAACTGCGCACCGCGCTGGCCCTCGGCGCTGACCGTGCCGTGTTGGTCGAATCCAATGACGAGCTGAACTCCCTGGCCGTGGCCAAGCTGCTCAAGGCAGTGGTCGACAAGGAGCAGCCGCAACTGGTGATCATGGGCAAGCAGGCCATCGACAGCGACAACAACCAGACCGGCCAGATGCTCGGTGCGCTGACTGGCTTCGGCCAGGGTACCTTCGCCTCCAAGGTCGAAGTGGCTGGCGACAAGGTCAACGTCACCCGTGAGATCGATGGCGGTCTGCAGACCGTTGCGCTGAATCTGCCGGCGATTGTGACTACCGACCTGCGCCTGAACGAGCCGCGTTACGCGTCGCTGCCGAACATCATGAAGGCCAAGAAGAAGCCGCTGGAGACCCTGACTCCGGACGCGCTGGGCGTTTCCACCGCCTCCACCGTCAAGACCCTGAAAGTCGAAGCGCCGGCTGCTCGCAGCGCTGGCATCAAGGTCAAGTCCGTGGCTGAACTGGTCGAGAAACTGAAGAACGAGGCGAAGGTAATCTAAATGACTATCCTGGTTATCGCTGAACACACCAATGCCGCTCTGGCTGCCGCTACCCTGAACACCGTTGCCGCTGCGCAGAAGATCGGTGGTGACATTCACGTACTGGTTGCCGGCGCCAACGCTGGCGCTGCTGCCGAAGCCGCTGCCAAGATCGCTGGCGTAAGTAAGGTTCTGGTCGCCGACAACGCCGCCTACGAGCACCAACTGCCGGAAAACGTCGCGCCGCTGGTAGCCGAGTTGGGCAAGGGCTACAGCCACATCCTGGCTGCCGCCACCAGCAACGGCAAGAACATCCTGCCGCGCGTTGCCGCTGCTCTGGATGTCGATCAGATCTCCGAGATCATCGCCGTTGAAAGCGCCGATACCTTCAAGCGTCCGATCTACGCCGGTAACGCCATCGCTACCGTGCAGTCCTCGGCGGCGATCAAGGTCATCACCGTGCGTAGCACCGGTTTCGATGCCGCCGCTGCTGAAGGCGGCAGCGCTGCCGTTGAAGCAGTGTCCGGCCCGGCCGACGCCGGCAAGTCCGCCTTCGTTGGCGAAGAACTGGCCAAGTCCGACCGTCCGGAGCTGACCGCTGCCAAGATCGTCGTTTCCGGCGGCCGTGGCATGGGCAATGGCGACAACTTCAAGCACCTGTACGCGCTGGCCGACAAGCTGGGCGCTGCCGTGGGTGCCTCGCGCGCTGCTGTCGATGCCGGTTTCGTACCGAACGACATGCAGGTCGGCCAGACCGGCAAGATCGTCGCGCCGCAGCTGTACATCGCGGTCGGTATTTCCGGCGCGATCCAGCACCTGGCCGGTATGAAGGATTCCAAGGTGATCGTGGCGATCAACAAGGACGAAGAGGCGCCGATCTTCCAGGTGGCTGACTACGGCCTGGTTGCGGATCTGTTCGAAGCCGTTCCGGAGCTGGAGAAGTCGGTCTAAGCCGCTTTCCCGCTACGAAAAACCCGCTCTGATGAGCGGGT
>NZ_JBJKFJ010000023.1:0-41725 GCF_050473265.1 Pseudomonas pichavaramensis
AAGAAAAAGCAGTGGGTCCTGCCCTGCGTGGCGGCCGCGTACCCGGTAATTGAGGCCCCATTCCTGGCCGACCAGATCCTCCAGTGCCGCTTCCGTGGGCTGGAACAGTGTCGGGTCGCGGTCGATACGCGAGTTGCCTTTGGAGCGGTCGTTGTAGACCAGCAGCAGCGTTTGGCCAAGATGCTTTTCGACGATGCTGGCTACGCCTTGCAGGTCTTCTGCAGGCAACGGCTGGTGAAAGCTTTGTACCAGCAACTGCGGGCCGTAGCGGTCGACGGTCAGGCCTGGCACACCTTCCTGACTGCCGTGGAACAGACGGTAACAGTCGGTGCCTTGCGTCTGCAGCTCGGACAGCAGGCTTTCACGGGCGGTGAGTGCGGCGCGCAGCGCCTGATCAAGAGCGGGCATGCGCGGCATCTCGGAGAAAGGAAGGCCGACAGTTTATCAAGAAAACGGGCGGCTTCCGCAGCAGTCTGACGCAGCCCGGATACAGTCCGGGGAGGTCGAGAGATAGTTATCCCGGATTGCATACGGGCTACGTTTCCCTGCTTCTCCGCTGCGCGCGTTGGCCTCGCACCTAATGCGCCAGACGCCTTCGGGCACGCTGCGCGGCGCTGTTGCGTACGGCCCAGCGCAGAACAGTGGCGGTGCGTCCTACGCTGGCGCGGATCAGTGGGCGGCGCCAGGCGGGCTGCTGTTCGCCAAGCATATCGCTGGCCCAGTCGGGTAGCAGGTCGATGCCGGCTTGCATCATCAGCTTGCCGAAGGGCTTGGCCAGGATGCTGGGCATCGGGGCGCTATACAGCAGCCGTACCACTTCGCGGGTACGTTCATCGCAGAGCAGCTGCGGGCGCATACGTTGCAGGTAGTCGGCGATGGCCTGGGCCGATTTGGGCACGTCCTGTGCGCCTAGGCGCTCGGCGATCAGCGCCACCTCGCGGTAGTAGCGGTCCTGTTCGGCCGGCGCCAGGTGCGGATTGACGTAGCGCAGGTAGCCGCCAAGGAACTGGCTGACCTCGGAGACGTGTACCCAGGTCAGTAGCGCCGGATCGCTGGCGGCATAGGGTCGGCCGTCCGCTGCGTTGCCGACCACCTGCAGGTGAATGGTGCGTACCTTGTCGATCAGTTGCTCGGCGTCGTGCAGGCCGCCGTAGCTGGTAGCGGCGATGAACAGGCTGGTGCGGCGCAGTCGGCCGATCATGTCCTGGCGGAAGGTGGAGTGATCCCAGACGCCGGCCAGGGCTAGCGGGTGCAGCATCTGCAGGAGCAGGGCGGAAATGCCGCCGACCATCATCGCGGTGAAGTCGGCATGCACCTCCCAGACCATCGACTGCGGGCCGAACAGGCCGGCATCGCCGCGTGGCTGGTCGAGGTCGAGCACGCCCAGCGAGGCGCCGGTGAGGCTGTGCACCTGTTTTTCGATCTGACGACGTAGGCTTTCCATGGCGCGCATTTTCGGCGCTTGGCTGGCATACGACAAGATGGCCCCGGACCTTTCGGGCCGGGGCCAAGCGTCAGCGGTTGAGCCGTTGCTCCATCAGGCTGTCGACCACGCTGGGGTCAGCCAGGGTCGAGGTGTCGCCCATGTTCTCCAGTTCGTTGCAGGCGATCTTGCGCAGGATGCGTCGCATGATCTTGCCCGAACGGGTCTTGGGCAGGCCTGGTGCCCACTGGATCAGCTCCGGCTTGGCGAAGCTGCCGATCTCCTTGCCGACAAGGCTCAGCAGGTCTTTCTTCAGGTCCTCGGACGGCTCCTGGCCGCTCATCAGGGTGACGTAGGCATAGATGCCCTGACCCTTTACGTCGTGCGGGTAGCCGACCACGGCGGCTTCGGCCACGGCATCGTGCAGTACCAGTGCGCTTTCCACCTCGGCGGTGCCGATGCGGTGGCCGGAGACGTTGATCACGTCATCGACGCGACCGGTGATCCAGTAGTAGCCATCCTCGTCGCGACGGGCGCCGTCGCCGGTGAAGTAGTAGCCGGGGTAGGGCTTGAAGTAGGTGTCGATCATGCGCTGGTGGTCGCCGTAGACACTGCGGATCTGGCTCGGCCAGCTGGCTTTGATGGCCAGCACGCCGCTGCCGGGACCGTCGATTTCCTTGCCTTGCTCGTCGAGCAGCACCGGTTGTACGCCGAAGAACGGACGGGTCGCCGAGCCCGGCTTGAGGTCGGTGGCGCCCGGCAGCGGGGTGATCAGGATCGAGCCGGTCTCGGTCTGCCACCAGGTGTCGACGATCGGGCAGCGCATGTCGCCGACCACGTGGAAGTACCACTCCCAGGCTTCCGGGTTGATGGGTTCGCCGACGGTGCCGAGCAGGCGCAGGCTTTCCCGAGAGGTGCCTTTCACTGCCGCTTCGCCTTCACGCATCAGCGCACGCAGAGCGGTGGGTGCGGTGTAGAAGGTGTTGACCCGGTGCTTGTCGATCACCTGCCAGAAGCGCGAAGCGTCCGGGTAGTTGGGCACGCCTTCGAACATCAGGGTGGTCGCGGCATTGGCCAACGGGCCGTAGACGATGTAGCTGTGCCCGGTGACCCAGCCGACATCGGCGGTGCACCAGTAGATATCGCCTTCGTGGTAGTCGAACACGTACTTGTGGGTCATCGCGGCGCCGAGCAGATAGCCGCCAGTGGTGTGCAACACGCCCTTGGGTTTGCCGGTCGAGCCCGAGGTGTAGAGGATGAATAGCGGATCCTCGGCGTCCATCGGTTCGGCCGGACAGTCGGCATCGACTTCCTTGAGTGCCTGGTGATACCAGATGTCACGGCTTTCCACCCAGTCGACCTCGCCTTGGGTGCGCTCGACCACCACCACGCTGGAGACATTCGGACAGCTTTGCAGGGCCTTGTCGACGTTGGCTTTCAGGGGGATGTACTTGCCACCACGTACGCCTTCATCGGCGGTGATCACGGTGCGGCAATCAGCATCGAGGATGCGGTCGCGCAGTGCGTCGGGGGAGAAACCGCCGAACACCACCGAGTGCACGGCGCCAATACGCGCGCAGGCGAGCATGGCGTAGGCGGCCTCGGGAATCATTGGCATGTAGATGCACACCCGGTCGCCTTTTTTCACGCCACGGCTTTTCAGCACGTTGGCCAGACGACTGACGTTGTGGTGCAGCTTGTTATAGGTGATGTGTGCGGATTCGGCGGGGTTGTCGCCTTCCCAGATGATGGCGACCTGTTCGCCACGTTGCTGCAGATGGCGATCGATGCAGTTGTAGGCGACGTTGAGCTGGCCGCCCTTGAACCATTCGGCACGGCCCTGTTTCAGGTCGCTGTCGTGGACCTGGTCCCAGGGTTTGAACCAGTGCAGAAAGGCCTTGGCCTGCTCGGCCCAGAAGGCATCGGGTTGTTCGACCGACTGCCGGTACTGGCGCAGGTAGGCGTCGTTATCCAGGTGTGCACGCTGGCGCACCGCGTCGGCCACGGGGTGACGGGTGATCTCGAACATGGCGGGGTCCTTGTAATTGTTTGTCCGCAACAAGCACAAGGGTGCACCCAAGCCGATGCCGGCTTCAAGGGGCGATGTTCGATGAGTGGCGGTAACACTGCCCGGCAGTGGCGCCGGACAGTGTTATTGGTGGGTCAGCCGCGATGGCGCTCGCGGAAGTGGGCGATCAGGCCCTGGGTCGAAGCATCTGCGGCATTGTTGTCGAGCTGGCCGGTCAGGCGCTGATAGACGTCCTTGCCCATTTCCTTGCCCAGCTCCACGCCCCACTGGTCGAAGGCGTTGATGCCCCAGATGGCGCTCTGCACGAACACCTTGTGCTCATACAGCGCCACCAGCGCGCCCAGTTCGAATGGCGCGATGCGGTTCATCACCAGGATGTTGCTCGGACGGTTGCCGGGGATGACCTTGTGCGGTGCGAGGCGCTGCACGTCTTCCTCGCTCATGCCCTTGCCGCGCAGTTCGGCTTCGGCCTCTTCGCGGTTTTTGCCCTGCATCAGCGCCTGTGCCTGGGACAAACAGTTGGCGAACAGCCACTGATGATGATCGGACAGCGGGTTGTAGCTGTTGACCGGGACGATGAAGTCCGCCGGCACCAGCAGGCGGCCCTGGTGCAGCAGCTGGTGGTAGGCGTGCTGGCCGTTGCAGCCCACGCCGCCCCAGATGATCGGACCGGTGGCGATGTCCAGCGGGCTGCCGTCCTGGCGCACACTCTTGCCGTTGGACTCCATGTCCAATTGCTGCAGGTGCTTGGTGAAGTTACGCAGGTAATGGTCGTAGGGCAGGATGGCGTGACTCTGTGCGCCCCAGAAGTTGCTGTACCAGATGCCCAGCAGGGCCATCAGTACCGGCATGTTCTCGGCCAGCGGCGCCTGGGTGAAATGCTGGTCCATGGCGTAGGCGCCGGCCAGCAGTTCCTTGAAGTTGGACACGCCGATGGCCAGGGCGATGGGCAGGCCGATGGCCGACCACAGCGAGTAGCGGCCGCCGACCCAGTCCCACATGGGGAAGATGTTCTCTTCGCCGATGCCGAACTCGATGGCCGCCGCACGGTTGCTGGTCACCGCGATGAAGTGGCGGTGCAGCTCTTCTTCCGGGCCGCCCATGGCCAGGTACCAGTCGCGTGCGGCCAGGGTGTTCTTCAGGGTTTCCAGGGTGCCGAAGGATTTGCTGGAGACGATGAACAGAGTGGTTTCCGGGTCGAGGCGGGCAGTCAGTTCGCGGAACTCGCTGCCGTCGATATTGGCCAGGTAATGGCAGCGCACGCCGCGCTGGGTGAACGGGCGCAAGGCTTCGGAAACCAGCTGCGGGCCGAGGAAGGAACCGCCGATACCGATGTTGACCACTTCCTTGATCGGCTTCTCGCTGTAGCCACGCCACAAGCCGCTATGAATACGGCTGACCAGCTCGGTGACCTGATTCAGAACGCGGTGCACCTCAGGGATGATGTCCGTGCCGTCGACCACCTGACAGTGACCCACCGGGCTGCGCAGTGCCGTATGCAGGGCCGCGCGGCCTTCGGAGGCATTGACGTGCTCGCCATCGAACAGGTTGCTGATGGACTCATGCAGGCCAGCCTGCTCGGCCAGTTGTATCAGCAGTTCGAGGCTGCGTTCGTCGATCAGGTTTTTCGAGTAATCCAGCAGCAAGCCGCAACTGTCGAGCGAGAAGCGCTGAAAGCGCCGTGCATCGGCGGCGAATGCCTCGCGCATGCTGAACCCGGCCATTTCGGCGCGGTGCTGCTGCAGGGCCTGCCAGGCGGGCAGAGTGGTGACATCGTGAGGCTGCTGGTAATAGGCCATCGGAGCTCCTGATCCGCTAAAGCAAAAGGCCCGGATCGATCCGGGCCTTTGAGAGTGTAACCGGCTGTCTTTGGAGACAGCTACTGCGCGGGCAGTTCAACCAGTAGATTGTCGATCAGGCGGGTGTTACCCAAATGTGCGGCAGTAAGCACTACCAGGTGACGGTCGTCGAGCTGCGCAGGGCGCAGGGTCAGCGCGTTACGGATTTCCAGGTAGTCGGGAGTTAAACCGGCTTCGCGTTGCCGAGCCTGAGCCTCATCGACCAGTCGTGAATAATCGCGAGCGCCGCGTTGCAGCTGTTCGGCGACGGCTTGCAGGCCGCGATACAGGCTTGGGGCAATGCTGCGCTGTTCGGCGCTGAGGTAGCCGTTGCGCGAGGACAGGGCGAGGCCGTCTTCGGCACGTCGAGTCGCTACGCCGATGATCTGGATCGGCATGTTCAGATCCTGCACCAGCGCACGGATCACCGCCAGTTGCTGGTAGTCCTTCTCGCCGAACACGGCCAGATCTGGCTGCACCATGTTGAACAGCTTGGTCACGACGGTGGCGACGCCTTCGAAGTGCCCTGGTCGGCTGGCGCCGCAGAGGCCTTCGGAAACCACGGGAACGCTGACGCGGGTCTGGTCGCCCATGCCGTGCGGATAGATCTCGCTGACATCAGGATGGAACAACAGGTGGCAGCCTGCGGCCAGCAGCTTCTCCTGGTCGGCGGCCAGCGTGCGTGGGTAAGTGTCCAGGTCCTCTCCGGCGCCAAACTGCAGCGGGTTGACGAAGATGCTGGCGACCACGAAGTCGGCGCGCTGGGCAGCGGTCTCCACCAGTGAGACATGGCCTGCGTGCAGGTTGCCCATGGTCGGAACGAAGCCGATCTGCTTGCCCTCGGCGCGGGCCTGAGCAATCACGGCGCGCAGCTCGCGCAGGGTTTTTACCGTGTTCATGCGGAGAAACCATGCTCGGCAGCGGGGAAGTTGCCGTCCTTGACCGCTTGCACGTAAGCCGCGAAAGCGCCCTGAATGCTGCTTTGGCCTTCCATGAAGTTGCGCACGAACTTGGGCGCACGGCCTGATAGTGACAACCCGAGCATGTCGTGCTGGACCAGCACCTGGCCATCGGTGGCGACACCTGCGCCAATGCCGATCACCGGAATTTTCACCGCTTGGGTGATCTCGGCGGCCAGCTCGCTCGGCACGCATTCGAGCAGCAGCATGGCGGCGCCAGCCTGCTCCAGTGCCATGGCATCGGCTCGCATCTGCCGCGCCTGGGCTTCCTGGCGGCCCTGCACCTTGTAACCGCCGAGGATGTTGACCGCCTGCGGGGTCAGGCCCAGATGCGCGCACACCGGCACGCCGCGCTCGGCCAGCAGACGGATCGGCTCGGCCAGCCAGCCAGCGCCTTCCAGCTTGACCATGTGCGCGCCGGCCTGCATGAGTCTGGCGCTGTTGAGCAGCGTCTGCTCGATCGTGGCGTAGGCCATGAAGGGCAGGTCGGTGATGATCAGCGCGCCCTGGTTACCGCGTTTGACGCTTGCCGTGTGATACGCCATGTCCTCGATGTTAACCGGCAGGGTGCTGTCGTGGCCCTGCAGAACCATACCCAGTGAGTCGCCGACCAGCAGCACGTCAACGCCGGCCTGGCTGGCCGCGTGAGCAAAGGTGGCGTCGTAGCAGGTCAGCATGGCGATCTTTTCGCCGTTCTGCTTGAGGCTCTGCAGTGTGGTCAGGGTAACGTCAGGCATTTCAAAGGTCCTCGCTCAGGCTCGGTATACCGCTTCTATCTGGCTGCAATCCGGCCTGGATTGGCATCAAAGGTGCGTCCGGCGCGGGGCGACGGGACGCCTATAGTCCTGATGGGGGGGCACGAAGTCAATTGCAGGTGTTACCGCTCTGTTACTGGCGTTACCGGGCATGTTCGGTTGTGTGGAGGGCTGCCCTGTGGGAGGCGCTTCAGCGGCGAGCTTTGCGGGTCGCGGCAGAGGCCCCTCCCACAGAAGCTTGCCGGGTTACCCGGGCAGACGCTCCAGCCCCTCGAAGGGGCAGGCGTCGAGTAGTGCACGCAGGCTGCGGCCGTCCGGCAGTTGCAGATCGGCGGCAAGTTCGGCGAGCGGGTAGAGCACGAACGCGCGCGCATGCATGTGATAGTGCGGCACGGTCAGGCGCTCGTCGGCGATCAGCCGCTCGCCGAACAGCAGCACATCCAGGTCCAGCGTGCGCGGCCCCCAGCGCTCGGCCTTGCGCACGCGGCCTTGCTCCTGCTCGATGCGTTGCAGGCCGTCGAGCAGGGCCCAGGGCTGCAGCTCGGTGTCCAGCGCTGCGACCGCATTGACGTAGCGCGGCTGATCGGCAGGGCCGAGTGGGTCGCTGATATAGAACGAGGAGTGCGCCTGCAGCCTGCTGTGCGGCAGCTGGGCGATGGCATCGAGCGCCGCGCGCAGCTGCTGCAGCGGCTCGGCCAGGTTGCTGCCGAGGCCGATGTAGACCCGCTCCATCATTCGCCGCCGCTTTCGCTGCTGCGCTTGCGGCGATTGTTGTTACGGCGGCGTTTGCGCGGTGCGCTAGTGGTGCTTTCGCCTTTGCCCGCGAGGTCGCGAATCATCTGTCGACGCTGACTGTCGTTGGCTTCCTGGTAGTCCGTCCACCAGTCGCCCAGGCCACCGGTATTCTCGCCAGCCAGTTCGCGCAGCAGGAGGAAGTCATAACCGGCGCGGAAACGCGGATTCTCCAACAGCAGGTCGGCGCGCTTGCCGCTGCGGCGTGGCAGACGCTCCTGCATGTCCCAGATTTCGCGAATCGGGATGGTGAAGCGTTTGGGCACGGCAATACGCTGGCACTGCTCGGCGATCAGCGTGTGGGCAGCTTCCTGCATGGCCGGAATCGGCGGCATGCCTTTGTCCTGCAGTTGCAGCACCCGCGCCGGTAGCGCGGGCCAGAGCAGGGCGGCGAAGAGGAAGGCCGGGGTCACCGACTTGCCGTCATGGATGCGGTCGTCGGTGTTGATCAGCGCCTGGCGGATCAGCTTCTCGGTGTACTCGGGATTGTGCTTGAGCGCTTCGCCACTGGCCGGAAACAGCTGGGCGAACAGGTTGTGTTCGAGCAGCAGGTCGAAGGTGTATTCGGCATAGCCGGCGAGGAACAGCTTGAGGACCTCATCGAACAGGCGAGCCGCCGGGATGTCACGCAGCATCGGTGCGAGGCGGCGAATCGGTGCGGCGCTGTGTTTCTCGATGTCGAAATCGAGCTTGGCGGCGAAGCGCACTGCACGCAGCATGCGCACCGGGTCCTCCAGATAACGTTGCTCAGGGTCGCCGATCAGACGCACCTGGTGGTTACGTACGTCATGCATGCCGCGGGCGTAATCGAGGATGTGTTCCTGAGTCGGATCGTAGTACAGCGCGTTGATGGTGAAGTCGCGGCGCTGAGCGTCGTCCTCCAGCGTGCCGTAGACGTTGTCGCGCAGGATGCGACCGCTCTCGTGACGGGCGGACTGGTTGCTGTCGCCTTCGTCCTCACCCTGCGGGTGATTGGCGCGGAAGGTGGCAACCTCGATGATTTCGCGACCGAAGTGCACGTGGACCAGCTTGAAGCGGCGACCAATCACCCGTGCGTTGCGGAACTCGGCGCGCACCTGCTCCGGGGTGGCGCTGGTGGCCACGTCGAAGTCCTTGGGGTCGATATCCAGCAGCAGATCGCGTACGCAGCCACCGACCAGATAGGCCTGATAGCCGGCTTTCTGCAGGCGCTCGACCACACTGATGGCGTGGCGACTGATCTCGTTGCGCTTGAGTGGATGTTGGCGGCTGCTCAGCACTTCGGGCGTGCTGCGTGGGCGGGGGGCACGGCGCAGAGGTGAGCGGAAAGAGGTGAACAGCTTTTTCAGCATGGGAGGCACTGTTTGGATAAGTGGCCGGTCAGCCTCACGTGCTGTTGAACAACTGGCGGCATGGGCAGCGTGGCGTCGAACTCAGCCACGAGACGCTGATTTACAACCTGTAAATTCTGCTCTCTCGGGTGTTCTTGCCTCGTGCTGCCTTTGGCGGCAACGTTTTTCAACGGCATGCGAAACGATGACCGCATGATTGCTGCGGATTCTAGCATCGTGTCGGGAGAAGGTGTGTAGAAGGGAGGCAGGCCGGGGATCCGGGGACTGGAAGCTACTGGGGGAGCCGAAGCTCCCCCCCAAGTTGGTGCGTGCTCTGTTTTTATTGTTATTGAGGGCCTGTTGTTTTTGTTGTCGACCCTTCCCGGCTTGCCGTGGCTTACCGGGTGCTCCCTAAAGAGGGGAGCCAATAGCAAACGGATTTCTTTGGACGCTGATGTTGCCATTAACCAACCAGTTCGGGTGCTGCCTGAAGACAGTTTTGTTGTTCTCGGTCTGGTCGCTGGGGATACCCCCGCGGCAACTCCTCTCCAAAAGAATCAGTTAGCTGCGCCTCCGTACCTTATTGTTTTTGTTGTTCTGGAGTCGTTACGTCTTGTTCTTATTGTGTAGGGCATTGCTTGTTATTGTTGTTGTGCTAGAGATAAAGCAGTTGCCGTGCCAACTTTTGAGATTCCTTGTAAAACAAGGGGTTACGGCTATTCGAGGTGTCGGGTGAGGGAGAAAAAAGCCGGGTTTTCGTTACCGATAGACCCGGCCTTTGTTACGAGATATTGAAACGGTAACAACTTGTGGAACCAGTGTGCGGAGCGTTTGTCACCGTTACCGCCGCGTCAAGGGCCGCTGGTCACACCCGATTTGCGGCGAGGAATGCCCAGGCGCTGACGACGCTCCCACAGGCATTTACGGCTGATGCCCAGCTTGCGTGCCAGCTCGGTCTCGGTCATGTGGTCCTGATGCTCGAGAACGAAATGCTGGAAGTAGTCTTCTAGTGACAGGTCCTCGGTCGGCTCGTGACTGTTGCCGCTGCTCTGCCCGGAGGCTGCCGGCAGGCCGAAGTCCTCGTCTTCCAGATCATCCAGTTCGATATCGATGCCCAGCAGGTCGGCAGAAATTTCCGACCCTTCGCAGAGAATCACCGCGCGCTCGATGGCGTTCTCCAGTTCGCGCACGTTACCCGGCCAGGGGTAATGACGGATCGCCTGCTCGGCGTCATGGGCAAAACGCAATGGGTCGCGGCCCATGCGTGTGTACTGGCGCACCAGGAAGGCCTGGGCGATCTCGATCACATCGCTACCACGCTCGCGCAACGCTGGCAGCTTGAGGGCGATCACGTGCAGGCGGTAGTAAAGGTCTTCACGGAATTGGCCGGTCTTGGCCAGGGTCTTCAGGTCTCGGTGGGTGGCGGCGATCAGGCGCACGTCGACCTTTTGCGATTGCACCGAGCCAACCCGGCGAATCTCGCCTTCCTGCAACACGCGCAGCAGACGCGCCTGGGCTTCCAGCGGCAGTTCGCCAATCTCGTCGAGAAACAGCGTGCCGCCGTCGGCGGCTTCCACCAGGCCGGCGCGTCCAGCGCTGGCGCCAGTGAACGCCCCCTTCTCGTGGCCGAACAGCTCGGACTCGATCAGTGTTTCCGGAATCGCCGCGCAGTTCACCGAAATCAGTGGCGCCTTGGCACGTTTGGACAGGTTGTGCAGGGCACGGGCGACCAGCTCCTTGCCGGTGCCGGACTCACCCTGCACCAGCACGTTGGAGTCGGTGGGGGCGACCTTGCGAATTTTGCTGTAGAGATCCTGCATGGCGGCGCAGGAGCCGATGATGCCGATCTCGCCGTTGGCGTTTTCTGCTGCCTTTTCCGCAGCGCCACTGCGTGCACTGCTGGCGGCTGATGGCGTTGGTGCGCTTTTGGCTTCCTGGCGGTCGCGCAGGATGCGGGCGACGGCCTGCAGCATTTCGTCGTGGTCGAATGGTTTGGCGATGTAATCGACAGCGCCCATCTTCATCGAGTCCACCGCCGAGCGCAGGCTGGCGTAACTGGTCATGATCAGCACCGGGGTGCCTTCGGCCAGCTTGATCAGTTCGGTGCCGGGAGCACCAGGCAGGCGCAGGTCGCTGACGATCAGGTCGAAGCCGGGAATGCTGTAGCGTTCCTGGGCCTCTTGTACCGAGCCGGCTTCACTGACCTGGTACTGGTTACGTTCGAGCAGGCGGCGCAAGGCAGAGCGGATAATGGTTTCGTCTTCGACGATAAGAATATGTGGCATCAATTCGTTCTCTCGGCGGTCACGGAGGTGCGGTCAGCACCTGCTTTCGCTGTTTACATCGCTACGGACGTCGCCTCGACATGCCTTGGCAGAGTGACCCGGATTCGAGTGCCCAGTTGGCGCTCGGGGTCGGCCGGGCTGTCGATTGTTATTTGTCCATAATGCTCTTCCACGATCGAATAGACCAGTGCGAGGCCCAGTCCGGTCCCTTCTCCGGGGTCCTTGGTGGTGAAAAAAGGCTCGAACAGACGGTCGATGATCGCCTTGGGAATTCCGCTGCCTTCATCCTCGACGATCAGGTCGACGGTATGTTCGCTGGCTTCGCTGCGCACGCGGATCGCGCCGCCGGGCGGTGAAGCGTCACGCGCGTTGGACAGCAGGTTGATCAGTACCTGAGCCAGACGTTGCGGGTCGCCCTCGGCCCAGTGCTCCGGGTCGCAAAGGTTGTAGAACTGGATATCGAAGTTGCGCTTGTTTAGCGACAGCAGGCCGATGGCGTCCTGCGCCACGTCGGCCAGGCATACCGGCTCGTCGCTGCGTTGGTGACTGCCGGAGTGGGCAAAGCTCATCAGCGACTGGACGATGCGCGAGACGCGCTTGGTCTGTTCCAGTATCTGCCCGCTGATCTCCGTCAGCTCGCCATCGTTTTCGCGCTCTTCGCGCAGGTTTTGCGCCAGGCAGGCGATGCCGGTGATGGGGTTGCCGATCTCATGTGCGACCCCGGCGGCCAGGCGACCGATAGAGGCCAGGCGCTCGGAGTGCACCAGCTTGTCTTCCAGCATCTGGGTTTCGGTCTGGTCCTCGACCAGCAGCACCAGGCCACTGTTACCGGGGGCCAGGGGTTCGTCGATGGCGGCCTTGTGCAGGTTCAGCCAGCGGATCTGCCCGTCCACGGCCAGGTGTTGTTTGTGCAGGTGCTGGTCCGGGCGCTCGATGAAGTCCTGCAGGAGGCTGTGCCAGGGTTCGGCCAGGGCGCTGAGACGCGAGCCGACGATGCGCTGGGCGGGAATCTCGGTGAGCTCCTCCATGGCGCGGTTCCACATCAGGATTTCCTGGTCCTTGGCCAGCGAGCACACGCCCATCGGCAGTTCCTGCAGGGTCTGGCGGTGGTAGCGGCGCAGGGCGTCGAGTTCGGCGGCGAGGCCAGTGAGGCGCGACTGGTAGTCTTCCAGGCGGCTCTCGATGAAGTGGATGTCCTCGGTGACGTAACCTTCACTGCCAGACTTGTAGGGCAGGAAGGTCTCGACGATGTCCTGCGCCACGCTGGGGCCCATCAGGCCGGACAGGTTGGCCTCGATGCGGTCGCGCAAACGGCGCAGGGCGTAGGGGCGGCTTTCGTCGAAAGGTAGATGCAGGTCACGCAGCGCTTGCTCCACTTCGCGCTGGGCGGTCTTGGCGCCCAGCGGCTTGGCCAGTTGCGCGGCGAACTCCTGTGGGGTCGCGGCGACCAGTTCGCGGCGTTGCGGGCGGCGTACGTTGTCCACGGCACAGGCTTCGGCGGCGCTCTTTTCCTCGGGGCTGGCTTCGGTGAACAGCGACACCAGAGTGAACACCAGCACGTTGGCGGCCAGCGAGGCGATTGCGGCCAGGTGCCAGCTGGCATCGTCGAGCACATAAATGACGTTGAACAGCGGCAGGTAGAAGCCTTCCAGATTGCCCAACAAAGGCAGGAGCATGGTCAGCGCCCAGACGCAGATACCGGCCAGCAAGCCGGCGAGGAAGCCGCGACGGTTGGCGGTCTGCCAGTACAGCACCGAGAGCACGCCCGGGAGGAACTGCAGAGTGGCGACGAAGGCGACGATGCCGAGGTTGGCCAGGTCCTGCTGCGCGCCGAGCAGCAGATAGAAGCCATAGCCGGCCATGATGATGAAAGCGATCAGCGCGCGGCGTGTCCATTTCAGCCAGCGATAGATGTTGCCCTCAGCCGGTGGCTGATACAGCGGCAGCACTAGGTGGTTGAGCGCCATGCCTGACAACGCCAGGGTGGAAACGATGATCAGCCCGCTGGAGGCCGACAGCCCGCCGACATACGCGAGCAGGGCCAGCGCCTCGCTGTTCACCGCGATGCCCAGGCCGAGGGTGAAGTATTCCGGGTTGGTGGTCGCGCCCAGTTTCAAACCGGCCCACAGTATCAGGGGCACGGCCAGGCTCATCAACAGCAGGAACAGCGGCAACCCCCAGCTGGCGCTGACCATCGCGCGCGGGTTGAGATTCTCGGTGAAGGTCATATGGTACATGTGCGGCATGACGATGGCTGATGCGAAGAACACCAGCAGCAGGGTGCGCCAGGGGCCTTCCTGCAGCGGGGTGTGCAGCGTGGAAAGCGCCGCCTGGTTCTGTACCAGCCACAGCTCCAGCTCGTGCGGGCCACCGAACACCTGGTAGAGGGCGTACCAGCCGATCACCCCCAGAGCCGTCAACTTGACCAGCGATTCGAAGGCGATGGCGAACACCAGCCCTTCATGTTTTTCCCGGGTGGCGATATGGCGGGCGCCGAAGAGGATGGTGAACAGAATGATCAGCCCGCAGTAACTCAGCGCTACCTTCTCCTGCAGGGGCTCACGACTGAGGATGCCGATGGAGTCGGCCACTGCCTGGATTTGCAGGGCCAGCAGCGGCAATACGCCGATCAGCATGAACAGGGTGGTCAGCACGCCGGCCCAGGTGCTGCGAAAGCGGAAGGCAAACAGGTCGGCCAGCGATGACAGCTGGTAGGTGCGGGTAATACGCAGAATTGGATAGAGCAGCACCGGGGCGAGCAGGAAGGCACCGGAGACGCCCAGATAACTGGCCAGGAAGCCGTAGCCGTACTGATAGGCCAGGCCCACCGTGCCATAAAAGGCCCAGGCGCTGGCATAGACGCCCAGCGACAGGGTGTAGGTCAGCGGGTGGCGAATGATCCAGCGCGGGATCAGGCCGTGTTCGCTGACCCAGGCCACGCCGAACAGCACCAGCAGGTAGCCGGCGCTGATCAGGATCAGTTCGCTCAGGCTAAAGCTCGTCAGCATCGCGTTGGCTCTGAAGAATGAAGGTCACGACGATCAGGATCAGCCACAGCAGGTACGGGCGGTACCAGGCGCCATTGGGGTCGATCCACCAGTCCATGATGGCCGGTGAGAACAGGTAGATCCCTACAACCAGGATCAGAACCAGTCGGTAGATATACATGTGGCATCTCGTCGAAAGATGCGGCGATGGTAAAGGAAGCGGCGCGTTGCAAGCCACCAACTTGAGCCGGAGTACGTAGGGCGCACCCTCGCCGGGGCACACCTACTTCAATTGCGCTTCGGCCAGTGTGCGGCTGCGTGCGATGCGGCTGGCGTCCCAATGGGCGATGCCCCATGCCAGCAGCTCGGCAGGGGCTGCGCCCTGCAGCTCGTCAGGTGGCTGTTGGCCCAGCGCGCGCAGGGCGCGCAGCAACAAAGGCCCGGCTTGATCGGCGGGCAAGGGTGGTGAGCGGTAGCTCTTGCCCAATTTGTGGCCATCCGGCTGGATGATCAGTGGCACGTGCAGGTAACGCGGTTGCGCCAGCCCTAGCAACTCCTGCAGGTAGAGTTGGCGCGGTGTCGAGTCGAGCAGGTCGGCGCCGCGCACCACATCGGTAACACCCTGCCAGGCGTCGTCCAGCACCACGGCGAGCTGATAGGCGAACAGGCCATCGCGGCGGCGAATGACGAAATCGCCCACTTCACGCCCCAGGTGCTGGCGGAATTCACCTTGTACACGGTCGATGAAGTGATACTCCAGCTCGGGTACGCGCAAGCGGATAGCGGCGTTCTGGTCGGGGTGACAGGCATTGCGGCAGAAGCCGGGGTAAATGCCGGCATGGCCTTCGAGCTGCTTGCGCGAGCAGGTGCAGGCGTAGGCCAGGCCCTGGCTGAACAGGCGGCTGATCAGCTCGGCGTAGTGGGCATGGCGCTCGCTCTGGCGCACCAGCTCGCCATCCCATTCGAAGCCGTAGTTCTCCAGGGTGCGCAGGATCGCGTCCTGAGCGCCGGGGACCTCGCGGGGCGGGTCTAGGTCTTCCATGCGCAGCAGCCAGCGGCCGCCAACGGCACGGGCGTCGAGATAGGAGGCGAGGGCGGCGACCAGCGAGCCGAAGTGCAGGTAGCCGCTGGGCGTGGGCGCGAAACGGCCGATATAGGAAGTGTTCATCGCGGCGAGGCTAGCGAGCGCAGCGTCAGGATGGAAGTGCAGAAACAGAGCGGGGCGCCTAAGCGCCCCGTCGTCAGATCAGGAACCGATCTGTTTTTCCTTGATTTCCGCCAGCGTTTTGCAATCGATGCACAGGGTAGCGGTGGGGCGGGCTTCCAGACGGCGAATGCCGATTTCGACGCCACAGGAGTCGCACCAGCCGTAGTCTTCGTCTTCGATCAGCTGCAAGGTTTCGTCGATCTTCTTGATCAGCTTGCGCTCGCGATCACGGGCACGCAGTTCCAGGCTGAACTCTTCTTCCTGGCTGGCGCGATCCGCCGGATCGGGGAAGTTGGCCGCTTCGTCCTGCATGTGGTGCACGGTACGATCGACTTCCTGCATCAGCTCCAGCTTCCACTTATTGAGGATGCTGGTGAAGTGAGCGCGCATCGGCTCGCTCATGTATTCCTCGCCTTTCTTCTCTTGATAGGGCTCGAAACCACGAATCAGCTGGCTGGTGCTTTTGGCTTTTTCTTTTGTGGGCATGGATGACGCCTCTCACTCTTTCGAATCCATCGCGCAGGTTATTCCATTGCCAGACGGTTTTCCGGCCCTGCGACTGCAAGCCGGCGAACTTACCAGATCGAATCGGGGCGCGCTACTCCCGGTTGTCTCTGCTTTGTCCGGGGTGTGAACGAAATCTGCGCGGGACTGACTGGCAAGCGTAGCGGCGCTTTGGCGCCCTTGCCGTTGTCTGAGGCGGCCCTGCTAGAATCCGCGCCTCGCAATCGGGAAGACAGATCCATGGCTCAGCTCTATAGCGGGCGCAGTCGCGCCATCGAACCCTTCCATGTCATGGCTCTGCTGGCGCGTGCCAACGAGCTGCAGGCCGCCGGTCACGACGTCATTCATCTGGAGATCGGTGAGCCGGATTTCACCACCGCCGAGCCGATCATCCGCGCCGGTCAGGCCGCGTTGGCTGCCGGGCACACCCGATACACCGCGGCTCGCGGTTTGCCGCAGCTACGCGAAGCGATTGCTGGTTTCTACGCCGAACGTTACCGGCTCAATGTCGATCCACAGCGCATCCTCATCACGCCGGGCGGCTCCGGTGCGCTGCTGCTGGCCGCCAGCCTGCTGGTCGATCCCGGCAAGCACTGGCTGCTGGCCGACCCTGGCTACCCATGCAACCGCCACTTCCTGCGCTTGGTCGAAGGTGCTGCGCAACTGGTGCCGGTTGGTCCGGAGGTGCGTTATCAGCTCACCCCGCAACTGGTCGAGCGGCACTGGGACGCTGGCAGTGTCGGCGCGCTGGTCGCTTCGCCAGCCAACCCGACCGGGACGCTGCTGCTCAAAGATGAGCTGGCGGCGCTGGCGACCTGCCTGAAGCAGCGTGGCGGCCATCTGGTGGTGGACGAGATTTACCATGGCCTGACCTATGGCTGTGATGCGCCGAGTGTGCTGGAGGTGGATGATGACGCCTTCGTGCTCAATAGTTTCTCCAAATATTTCGGCATGACCGGCTGGCGCCTGGGTTGGCTGGTGGCACCCGAAGCCGCGGTGCCGGAGCTGGAGAAGCTGGCGCAGAACCTTTATATCAGCGCACCGAGCATGGCTCAGCATGCGGCGCTGGCCTGCTTCGAGCCGGACACCCTGGCCATCCTCGAAGAACGCCGCCACGAATTCCAGCGTCGCCGCGACTACCTGTTGCCGGCACTGCGTGAGCTGGGGTTCGGTATCGCCGTCGAGCCTGAAGGCGCCTTCTATCTATATGCAGACATCAGCGCCTTCGGCGGTGATGCCTTCGCCTTCTGCCGCCACTTCATCGAAACCGAGCATGTGGCGTTCACCCCAGGGCTGGATTTTGGTCGCCACCAGGCGGGGCATCATGTGCGTTTCGCTTATACGCAGAACGTCGAGCGCCTGCAGCAGGCTGTCGAACGTATTGCCCGTGGCCTGAAGAGCTGGAAGCCCGATGCGCTTTGATCCGCCCCTGGAAGAAGGGCGCTTGCTGCGCCGCTACAAGCGCTTTCTTGCTGATATCGAGACCGCCAGCGGCGAGAAGCTGACCATCCACTGCGCCAACACGGGGTCGATGCTCAACTGCATGAGCGAAGGCTGCCGGGTGTGGTTCAGTCGCAGCAACGACCCCAAGCGCAAGCTGCCGGGTAGCTGGGAAATCAGCGAAACGCCGCAGGGGCGGTTGGCCTGTATCAACACTGCGCGGGCCAATGCTCTGGTGGAGGAGGCGCTACGCGCCGGGCTGATCAGCGAGTTGAACGGCTTCACCGCGCTCAAGCGCGAGGTGCCCTATGGGGTGGAGAACAGCCGCGCCGACTTTCGCCTGGACTACCCCGACGGGCCGACCTTCGTCGAGGTCAAGAGTGTCACCCTGGGCTTCGCTGGTAGCGACGTGGCCGCTTTTCCCGATGCCGTGACGCAGCGAGGCGCCAAGCACCTGCGTGAGTTGGCAGCGCTGGCGCGTGTTGGTGTGCGCACCGTGCAACTGTACTGCGTGAATCTTTCCGGCATCACTGCAGTGCGGGCTGCCGAGGAAATCGACCCGACCTACGCCGCCGGCCTGCGTGAGGCCAAGGCGGCTGGTGTCGAAGTGCTGGCTTACGGCGCCGAACTCACGCCTGAGGGCATCGCCTTGGTTCGTCGGCTGGACGTTCTGGCGTAGGGTGCGCTGTGCGCACCGGCTTCTGCTTTGGGAGCAGCGCCCCCTAGGGTGCGATCCAGATTCCGTTTGCGTCTTCCTTGCATTCCAGCGTCTGCAGCGCCTGGCCTTCGCAAGGCCCGGCCACGCATTCACCGTTTTCGATCAGAAACAGCGCGCCATGGGTGGCGCAGCGAATCAGGCTGCCGCTGTCATCGAGAAAGTCGTCCTTCTGCCACTCCAGGGCTATGCCGCGGTGTGGGCAGCGGTTGAGATAGGCATGCACCTGGCCGTCGCGGCGGATGGCGAGCAGATTCAGTTGGTCGATCAGAAAGCCCCGGCTCTGACCTTCAGCCAGTTCGTGTGGGGCGCATAGGCGAATCATCGTGTTCTCTCGTGTGTGTCCTTCTGCCATGGGCGGAAGGTGGCGCGTGGCGCCGTCAACGAGGCCGATTATCCCGCAGGAAAGAGGAGGGCGCATCCATGCGCCAAGTGGAACTCAGAATTGCCAGGATGCCGATACGCGGAAGTTGCGTCCTGGTTCGCTGTAGTAGTCAACGGGTTGTGCTGCGGTTCGGCCACCCGTGCTGGGGACATTGATCGCGTTCCAGTACTTCTTGTCGAACAGGTTGAACAGGCCTGCCTGCAGTTTGACGCCATCCAGTACAGCCGGTTGCCAGTAGCCGGTCAGGTCGACTACGGCGTAACCCGGCGCCTTGAAGTCGCCGTCGTTCTCGACCTTGTTGCGACTGCGTGCAGCGGTCAGCATCAGATCTGCGCCGTAGCGCTGCTCGGTGTAACTGAGGCCAAGGGTGCCGGTCAGTGGAGCTACCGAGTTCAGGTGCTGATTGGTTTGGCGATCCTTGCCCACAGCCCAGGCAATAGAAGACCAGAGCTGCCAGGACGGCATGAATTGCCAGTGCGCGCTGCCCTCGGCGCCGTAGATGCGCACCTTGTCGCGGTTTTCCATCACTTCGAAGAAGGTCGGGAATTCGCCGGGCTGGAAACCATAGTCCGCTTCATTGGCGGTGATGCTGTCGATGAAGTTCTTGTAGTGGTTGTCGAACAGGCTGATGGAGCCTCCCAGGTGGTCGTCGCCCAGGCGCGCGCCCACTTCGTAACCGGTGCTTTGCTCCGGCTTGAGGTTGGGATTGCCTACACGCGCGTAACCCATGCCAGAGTTGGTGAAGGTGCTGTACAGCTCGTTGACGTCCGGAGCCTTGAAGCCTTGCGCCCACTGCGCATAGAGGGTCGCCAGCGGGTGCGCCTGCCAGGTCAGCAGCAGGCTGCCGGACCACTTGGAGTCCTTGTTCTCGGCGAGCATCGCGCTGTCGCCGGCGAGTACGTAGCCACTGGTGCCGCTCTTGGGTTTGTACTCATAGCGGTCGTAACGCAAGCCGGGCGTGAGGGTCAGGGTATCGCTGAGGGCGATGTCGTCTTTCAGGTAGAGGCCATAGAGTGTGCCCGGCGTTTTCGGCATCTCGGCCTGATTGGTATGCAGGTTGACGCAGGCGAAGTAGATGCCAGCGGGTGTGCTGCCTGGCTGTGGCGGAAAGGGCGGTATCAGCACGGCGGGGCAGGCATCGTAACCGCCACTGTACTGCTCGGCTTCAACGCGGCTCCACTCGGCGCCCAGCGTCAGGTTGTGCTGGCCCAGTTGCTTGCCCAGGCTGGTGTTCACGCCGTACTGGGTCTTTTCAATTTCATTGCTACGGCCGAAGGGGCCGGCCAGGGTTCCTGCCCGAGTCGCATCGACTTCGTCTTCCCGGTAGAGCTTCTGCCAGTAGACCACGGTGTCTGCCCAGTCCAGCAGGTTGTTGCCATTCTCGGCGCGGTATTGATGGTCGAACGAAAGCCGCTTGCGTTCGTTGGTTTCGCGGCTGTCATAGTGTCGGGGGTAGTTGGCCGTGCCCTGGTTGATGCGGCTGTCTATGTCTTCGATGCGTTCGAACAGCTCGGCGGTCATGCCGATGCGATGGTTGGCAGACAGTTTCTGCTGGATCTTCAGCAGCAAGCTGTGTTGATCGGTATCGCTGGGGTTGGCGGCGGTACGCTGGGTACCGAGTACATTACCGTTACCCTGGTTTTCGAGTTCATGCCCTTGACGGCCACCAGCCTGGAGTAGCCATGAGGTGTCGTTGAATCGGCCCGCCAGTGCAGCGTTCAGCCCCCAGCTCTGATCTGCGCTGTCATAGTCGCTCTTCACCAGGGTGGCGAATTCGTCCCCTTCCCCCAGAAGATCATCCGGGCTCAGCGTGCGCAGTTGCAGCGCGCCACCCAGAGCCCCTGAACCGACCTGACTGGAGTTGGCGCCGCGGACCACGTCGATCGCGGACAGGCTCTGAAAGTCGATGCTGTCCAGACCACCATTTACCTCGCGTACTGCATCATTCAGCCAGGGCATGCGAATGCCGTCGATGGTGGTCAGGACGCGGTCGCGGTCCAGGCCGCGGATGTTGATGCTGTTGTTGTTGCGGTTGTAGTTCAGGCCAGGCTCAGCGCGCCGCGACAAGTCATCGAAGCTGCGTATCTGGCGACGCTCGAGCGTATCTGCATCGGTCTTGGTGGTGGTTGGCAATGACTGCTTGAGCGCGTTGGCGGTGACTTCGACATCGGGTAGTTCGGCCGGCGTGTTGGCCAGGGTTAGCGATGGAAACAGCATCAACAACGCCAGCCATGGACGGCGGCGGTAGGGCGGGTGAAGGGACATGGTGATGACTCCGGGCATGCTTGGCAGTTCTGCGACTGCCTGGTTGGCGACGGCGCAAGACGTTAACCAGATTATTTATCTGATGCAAATAATTCTCAGGTAGATTATCGTTTGGTGTCTTTGCACTGCTGTTCCGAAACAGTGGGCACGTCTTGCCGTGAGAGGAGTTGTCCCGATGAATAACGTGAATCCCGCCGTCTTGCCGGCTTCCAACCTTTATCAAACCTGGCAGAACCTGCGTATCGAGCAGCCGCGTCTGCGTGCCCGCGATGCGGCAGCCGAGTTGGGCGTCAGTGAAGTCGAGCTCACAGCGAGCCGCCTCGGCGTGGATGCCGTACGCTTGCGCACTGACTGGGCGCAGCTGCTACCGGGGCTGGGCGATCTGGGTTACATCATGGCCCTGACCCGCAACGAACACTGCGTGCACGAGCGCAAAGGGCTCTATCGTGAGGTCTCGGTCAGTGCCAATGGCGCAATGGGGCTGGTGGTCTCTGCCGACATCGACCTGCGGCTGTTCTTGAGCCAGTGGGCCAGTGCATTCGCCATTGCCGAGAACCGCGAGCGTGGTGTGCAGCGCAGCATCCAGATCTTCGACCGCCAGGGCGTTGCGGTACACAAGGTCTACCTGACCGAGCGTAGCGAGGAGGCGGCTTGGGCGCCGCTGGTCGAGCGCTTCCGTGACGAGGCGCAAAGCGCTGAACTGGATTTGCAGCCCCTGGCGGAGCGCCAGGCGCCGCGCGCCGACAGCCAGGTCGATGCCGCTGCGCTGCGCACTGACTGGGCTCAGCTGAAGGACACGCACCACTTCTTCGCCATGCTCAAGCGCCACGAGGTGGCCCGTACTCAGGCTTTACGTCTGGCCGGCCATGAGTGGGCCGAGCCGCTGGCCACTGCCGAACTGCCCCGGTTGATGGAGGCGGCCGCGCAGCGCGAGGTGCCGATCATGGTGTTCGTCGGTAACCGCCATTGCATCCAGATTCACACCGGGCCGGTGAGTAACCTGCGCTGGATGGACACCTGGTTCAATGTGCTCGATGCCGAATTCAACCTGCATTTGCGAACCACCGGCGTGGTCGAGCTATGGCGGGTTCGCAAGCCGAGTGTGGATGGGGTGATCACCAGCCTTGAGGCTTTCGATGCAGACGGTGAGTTGGTCGTTCAGTTGTTCGGCGCGCGCAAACCGGGCATGGCCGAGCGTGATGACTGGCGCGAGCTGGTCGAATCCATTGCCGTACTGGAGGCTTGAGATGTATTTGAAGCGGATCCTGCCACTGTGTGGCGCGCTACTGTTCAGTCCTCTCATCGCCGCTGCCGACCTGCCGCAGCGCTGGGTCAGCTCCGGCGGCTCGCTCAGCGAGTGGGTGGTGCGCCTGGGCGGCGAGCGCAAGCTGGTCGGTGTCGATACCACCAGCTTGCACCCCCAATCGCTGCGCCAATTGCCCAGTATTGGTTACCAGCGTGCGCTCTCGGCGGAAGGGGTGTTGTCGCTGCGTCCGGATATTCTGATCGGTAGCGAGGAAATGGGACCGCCGCCAGTGGTTGAGCAGATCAAGGCTGCCGGTATCCGTGTCGAGAACCTTTCGGCCAAACCCGAACTGGACGTGCTAGAAGCCAATGTACTGCGCCTGGGCGAGTTGCTCGGCACAGCGGAACAGGCGCGTGAGGAAATGGCGGCCTATCGGCAGGCTTTGCGAAATCAGGCGCAGTGGGTCGCCAGCGCGCGTGAGCGGCACCCGGCGCCGCGTGTGCTGATGCTGTTGGGGCATGCTGGTAGCAGCGTCATGGCGGCAGGTGAGGGCAGCCTGGCGGTGTGGATGATCGAGCAGGCGGGCGGTGAAAGCCGCACCGAGCACAGCGGCTACAAGCCGATTTCCAACGAAGCACTGTTGGCTATGGACCCGCAGGTAGTGATTTTTGCCGATCGTAGTCTGCAAGGTGAAGAGGCGCGCCAGGCATTGCTGAGTCAGAACCCGGTGTTGCAGCAGACCAGCGCTGCGCGTGATGGCCGACTGCTGAGCCTCGACCCGACGTTGCTGGTAGGCGGTCTGGGTCCACGCCTGCCAGAGGGGCTGGCCGAGTTGTCGGCAGCGTTCTATCCTTCCGAGCCAGCTCTGACGGCCGAACTCGACCGATGAACCCAGTTTTTCGTCCCCGCCCATTGCTGCTGGCAATGGGCGTTCTTCTATTGCTTTCGTTCTGGCTGTCTCTGGCCCTGGGGCCTGTCAGCCTGCCGTTGTCTGATACCTTGCTGGCCGCACTGCGCTTGCTGGGGCTACCTGTCAATGCTGACGGTCTGCAACAGGCCGAGCTGATTCTTGGCCAGATTCGTCTGCCGCGTAGTCTCCTCGGGCTGTGTGTGGGCATCGTGCTGGCGCTGTCCGGTGTGGCCATGCAGGGGCTCTTTCGCAATCCGCTGGCTGATCCGGGCCTGGTCGGTGTCGCTGGCGGAGCCGCGCTGGGCGCCGCCATCGCCATCGTCGGTGGCAGCATGATCGGTGGCCTGCCAGCGGCTATCGCGCCTTATTTGTTGTCGATCTGCGCATTCACCGGGGGGCTGATCGTGACCGCTGTGGTGTACCGTTTCGGTCGCCGCGAGGGGCAGACCAACGTCGCGACCATGCTTCTGGCCGGTGTGGCGTTGACGGCCATGTCCGGCGCCGGTGTCGGGCTGCTCACCTATCTGGCCGACGACGCGACCCTGCGCAGCCTGACCTTCTGGAACCTCGGTAGCCTGAACGGCGCCAGCTATCCGCGATTGTGGCCCTTGCTGCTGGTCACGTTGGGCATCGCAGTCTGGCTGCCACGGCGCGCCTCGGCGCTCAATGCGCTGCTGCTGGGGGAGTCAGAGGCGCGTCATCTGGGCTTCGATGTCGAGCGTATCAAGCTGGAGCTGGTCCTGTGCACCGCTCTGGGTGTCGGCGCTGCGGTGGCGGCGGCGGGCCTGATCGGTTTCATCGGGTTGGTGGTGCCGCATCTTATGCGCCTGCTGGTGGGGCCCGATCATCGCGTACTGCTGCCGGCGTCCTTGCTGGCTGGGGGCAGCTTGCTGCTGCTGGCCGATCTGCTGGCGCGTCTGCTGCTGGCGCCGGCGGAATTGCCGATCGGTATCGTTACTGCCCTGATCGGTGCACCGTTCTTCCTTTATCTGCTGGTACGAGGGCGAGCCTGATGTTACGCGCAGAAAACCTAAGCGTGCGCCGAGGCGGCAAGACCGTGTTGGCGGATATCGAGCTGGCGCTCCAGCCAGGCGAAGTGCTGGGTGTGCTTGGCCCCAACGGGGCAGGCAAGAGCACCTTGCTCGGCGCCCTGTGCGGCGAGCTCGAGCCGAACGAGGGGCGGGTGAGCCTCGACGCGCGAATGTTGAATGACTGGGAGGGGCGAGAGCGGGCGCGTCGTCTGGCTGTCTTGCCGCAGAGCTCGACGCTTGGTTTCGCCTTTCCGGTGGAGGCGGTGGTCGGTATGGGGCGCCTGCCGCATGCCAGTGGGCGTGTACGTGACGCCGAGATCGTCAGCATGGCACTGCGTGCCGCTGACGCCGAGCATCTGCAAGGGCGCAGCTATCTGGCGCTGTCCGGTGGTGAGCGTCAGCGCGTGCACCTGGCGCGGGTGCTTGCGCAGCTATGGCCCGGCGGGGAAGGGCAGGTGTTACTGCTCGACGAGCCGACTTCGGCACTGGACCCGTTGCATCAGCACACCACCTTGCAGGCGGTCCGCGATTTTGCCAGCCAGGGTGCGGCGGTACTGGTCATCCTGCATGACCTGAACCTGGCGGCGCGCTACTGTGATCGTATTTTGCTGCTGCAGGATGGACGCCCCCACGGCTTCGGCAGTCCCGAAGACGTACTACAGGCCGACCCGTTGCGCGCAGTGTTCGGCCTCGATGTGTTGATTCAGCGGCACCCGGAGCGCGGCCATCCGCTGATCGTGGCGCGTTGATTTGATTCAGGACCTCTCCATGCGAATGTTGTTGCTCTGCTGCCTGTCCTTGCTGGTTGCTTGCCAATCACGAGGTGTGTTGCCACCACCTGGTCCTATCGCGCCCGAGGGCCGTGATTATGCCGACCTGGGACTGATAGTCGACCTGCACAGCGGTGAAGCTATCTCCCCTGAGCAGTTGGTCAAACGCCTGTCGGCAGCGTCGCGGGTATTGGTGGGCGAGCAGCACGACAATCCGGATCACCATGCCCTGCAGCTGTGGTTGTCACGTGAGCTGTCTGCCCAACGTCCGCAGGGCAGTTTGCTGATGGAGATGATCAGTCCTGACCAGCAGGCCAGGGTCGAGCGGGCACAGGAAGAGGCGCGGGCCGGTCAGCCACCTGTCGATGCTATCCAGGCGCTGGCCTGGCAACCGGGTTGGGATTGGTCGATGTACGGTGCGCTGGTTCAGTATCAGTTGCGCCAGCCTTATCCGTTACTGGCGGCCAATCTGGATCGTGACGAGGTCATGCAGATCTACCGGCAGCGTCCGCTGTTGCAGGGACGCGCGTCCACCGCTGCGATTGTGCGGGAGAAGTTGCTGGGTGATATCCGCGAGTCGCACTGCGGCTTGCTGCCGGACAGCCAGATCCCGGCAATGCTTTCCGTCCAGCAACAGCGTGATCGGCGTATGGCCGAGGCACTGCTGGCGGCGGCGCAACCGAGCCTGTTGCTGGCGGGAGCCTTTCATGTACGCAAGGACCTGGGAGTGCCGCTGCATCTGGCAGACCTTGATGCTGGAGAGGGCAACGTTGTACTGATCCTGGCCGAGGTCGGGCGTGAAGTGGAGGCCTCGATGGCGGACTACGTCTGGTTCACTGCCGCGCAGCCAGAGCAGGATCACTGCGCCAAACTGCGACCCTAGGCGCCTTTCTTGCGCTGCTGGCGGGGTATTCTCGGCGCTTTGCCGATCTGGATGCTGCGCCATGCCCACCGATGTTCGCGACCTGCTGCAACGATATTTCACCGCCCTCAATGATCGGGACATTCGTGGTTGTCTGGCCCTGGTCAGTGATGATCTGGTGCTGGAGCCCAACCAGGGGTTTGCCGAACATGGACGTGCAGCATTTGCGGGCTATCTCGAGCGGCATTTGCACTGCTACCGCGAAACGTTCGAGCAACTGGTGATTTTGGTTGAGCCGCAGGGTAGCCATGCCGCTTGCGAGTATCGCGTGGTTGGAGAGTACCTGGCGACCGACGAGGGCCTTCCAGAGGCGTGCGGGCAGCGCTACGAACTGCGTGTAGGGGCGTTCTTCGAAGTTCGTGACGGCTTGATCTCGCGTATCAGCCTGCATTTCAACTTGCCGGACTGGTTGGCGCAGGTCGACGACTGAGGCGGCTATACGTGTTTTGCCCAGAAATCTGGGGCGGCACAGCACAAAAAAAACCCGGCAAAGAGCCGGGTTAATAACCGTGATTAGCCTGATGAGGAGATAATCTGAAGAGTCCGACTGAATGGTCTCTTTAGCTTATCGACTGATCTCGCGATCAGATGGTGTAATAATAACAATTCTCATTACGTCGTCAACGCCTTTTTGAGAATTTTTCTCATGGCGTTTCCAGGGTGTCGAGAAGGCAAAAAATCGCCGGGAGCGATTTTTGACGTCGGCTCCGCCGCCGACCCGAAGGGTGGCCACCAGAGATGGTAGGCCACACAAAAAAAGACCCGGCAAAGAGCCGGGTCAATAACCGTGATTAGCCTGATGAGGAGATAATCTGAAGAGTCCGACTGAATGGTCTCTTTAGCTTATCGGCTGATCTCGCGACCAGTTGAGATAATAATAACCGTTCTCATTATCAAGTCAACGCTTTTTGAGCGCATTCCTGAATTTTTTTGAGGGGCTCGCAAAAGCGAAAAACCCGGCATCTAGCCGGGTTTTTCGTTATCAGGGGAGATCAGGACTCTCCAGGCAGGCGCAGCTGGGTAACTTCCTTGTTCAGCAGATCGATGCGGCGCGCCATGCTCTCGATGAGGCTGTGGGCAATGCGCGGGTTGCTCTGCATCAGGCTGAGAAATTGCTCCTTGGGGATCACCATGACTGTGCAGGGCTCGCTGGCGACGACCGTGGCGCTGCGCTTCTCGCGGGTGAATACCGCCATGGCGCCGAAGATCTCGTCTTTCTGCACGTCACCGACTTTCTGTCCATCCACAAAGGCTTCGGCGTGGCCTTCGATGATGATGAACACATGGTCGGCCTCATCACCCTGGTGGATCAGCTCCTCGCCGGCAGCGAAATGCTGGAAGCCGGTGGCTGGGCGAATCTCCGGTTGCTTCAGGCGTGCCAGTGCATCGGAAAGCAGGGCAGTGTGACCGATCAGGTACTGGATGAACTGTTCCTGGCGCTGTTCATCGGCATGAATATGCTGGAACACCTGGCTGCGCGAGTAGGGAATCAGGCTGATGGGTTCTTCGCTGTTGTAACGGCAGCTCGGCAGGTCGATGCCTTGGCGCAATCCGACCAGATCACCTTCCTGCAGATAGAACAGTGGCCGTTCATCTACCACCGCATGGAGCAGACCGCTTTCGATGATGAACAGCTGGTTGCCAGGCAGAGCCTGCGCCAGGTCGTCGATCCGCTCCAATCGCAGAGGCTCGCCAGCAGGTTGCAGCCCTTCCAGCAACTGAGTGGGGATGCTTTGCAGACGATTGATCAACTGGTCGGCGTAGGCCGGTTGCTCCCCGAGTAAATACATAACCATAATTCCTTGAACTGGCTGTGCTGGCTGTCCGCACGAAGGTCCCTGAAACAATAGGCTGCGTGAGCGTTCGAGTAAATCATCTTGCGCCAGTGTTGTGAGCTAGCTCTTGTTGTCGCTTTGGACTTCGTCCAGTTTGCCGTTCAGTTCGGCCTTGTGCGCAGGAGGCAGTTCGTTCCAGTGCACGTCGAGCAGGGCGCCTTCGATGGCGTACAGCAACACCCTGGAGGCCCGGAAACCTCTGGCTCTGACTGCCCGGTAGGCGCCGACGGCGCCATAGCGACGAAGGTCGTTGGCGCTGTGTATGCCTACTGCATGCAGCCATTGGGCTGATGTTTTGCCTAGGTTCTTCAGATGTTGCAGTTCGTCGTTCATTGGGCCTCCATGCGTGCGGCTGAAAATCACGTTGGCGTGCCTGCTACAGAGTGTAGCGGCCTATTGCCTTGGTGTTTTTACGTCGCTGTATCCGCGCCATTACTTGGTGCGATAGCGCAAGCGGGTGCCGAAGTTCACTGACATGAGAATTTCGTCCGCGGTCAGTTCGACAGGGAAGTAGGCACCGGATATCTGCGCGTGTGCCAAGCTTGCGCCTTCTATCTTGGCATTGCGCAAGTCCAGGCCGCGAAGATCGGCTCCGCGAAAATAGGCGTCGGTGAAATTGACGGCTTCGGTATCCAGATTGCGTAAATCCAGCCCGCGGAAGTCTCCGCCCGACAGGTCGACCTCCACGCCTTTGGGCTTCTGCGCGTTGAAGCCTTGCACGTCGTCATTGTGCAGGAGGTGGTAAAGCGGATGATCAAGCTGGCGCGGCTGGCTCATGGCGGATACCGGTGATTGTTTCACCGGCAGTATAGAAGCCCTGCCGGGCTTTGCCCGGCAGCTGCAGACCAACTTGTGATGGGCTCAGATGCCCGGCAGGCGTTGGCGGATACGTTCGATCAGGCTGTCCAGGCTGGCGCTGTCATGGGTGTCGACGTGCTTGCTGTGGCTCTGCTCTTCTTCGCTGAGCGGTTCGCGACTGGCTTGCTGAGCCTTGATCACGTCCAGCGTCGCATCGGAAGGGTCCTTGCCCTCGCTCTGGCGCTGTTCCAGCCAACTGGCGATCACGGCTTCTGGTGCGTCACAGTCGAGAATCAGGAACGGAGCGCCTGTTTCCTCTGCAACTTCGCTGGCGGCCTGGCGTTGCGCTGCTTTCAGATAAGTGGCGTCGATTACCACCGGAAAGCCGGCTTGTAGTGCCTGACGGGCCAGCTGGTGCAGGCGCTCGTAGGTCGCCTGGCTGGCATCGTCGGTGTAGATACCTGCGGCCAGTTTGTCCTTGGCCTCAGCGCTCTGTTCGCCGAACAGGCGTTTGCGCTCGATGTCGGAGCGCAGGCGAACGGTACCCAGGGCCTCGACCAGGCGCATGGCTACATGGCTTTTGCCCACGGCTGACACACCATGGGTGATCGCCAGGAAAGGCGAGGGAATGGCGCTGTAGCTCTCGGCCAGTGCCGCATAGCCCCGGTATTGGCGGAGAATGACCGCGCGTTGCACGGGGTTCTGCTCCTGTCCCAGGCGGAACAGCGCCACCTTGCCGCGAACCATGGCGCGATAGGCCTTGTAGAAATTCAGCAATTGCAACGCGGCATAGTCGCCGGTGTGTTCCAGCCAGCCACTGACGAAGCGTCGTGCCAGGCACTTGAGGCCGCGGTCCTCGAGGTCCATGGCCAGGAAGGCAATATCCGCTGTCACGTCAGTCAGGCGGAAGGGTTCGTTGAATTCGATGCAGTCGAACAGCACCACGCGGCCGTCGATCTGAGCCGCATTGCCCAAGTGAATATCGCCATGGCATTCACGGATGAAGCCTTGCGCTTTGCGCTCGCTCAGCAGCGGTTGCAGTCGCTCATAGCTGGACTGCGCCCAGCCCTCGAGCGCGTCGAGTTGCTGCAGGTCCGCCTGGTCGTTGAGCATCGGGCGAATCTGCTCGAAGTTCTGCTGCACGGGGGCCATAACCGCCTCGGCAGTGCCCAGAGGATGCTGCTGAGCAACTTTGGGCGCCTCGAGGTGGAATCTGGCGATCTGCTCGGCCAGTGCATCGATATGAGCGTCACCCAGTTCGCCACGCGCCTGGATCGCGCTGAGTAGCTGCTCCTGAGGGAACTGGCGCATTTTCAGCGCATATTCGATGGCCGGTGTGCTGCCATCGAGGCTCGGGGCGTCTTCACTACCACCGATCGGCAGTACGTCCAGATAAAGATCCTGGGTCAGGCGCTGGTTGAGTCGCAGCTCTTCTTCGCAGAAGTGTCGGCGGGCGTCGAGCTCGGTAAAATCGAGAAAGCCGAAGTTGACCGGTTTTTTGATCTTGTAGGCATAGGTACCAGTGAGCAAAACCCAGGAAATGTGGGTCTCAATCACCTGAAACCCTTCCACGGGATGCGGATACAGGGCCGGGTTCTGCAATGCGGCAATCAGGGCTTGGCTCACGTTCGATCCTTGTTCTAGACGCTGTTCGAGCTGGGCATTATGGCCGCTGTGAGCTGCTCTGCAAACCATCCGGGCGGCGCTGCTGGCCCCAATTCAAAGTGCGTATAATCCCGCCATGACTCGAAAACGTTCCCCCCGCTCAAAGAAAAAATCCCGTCCTTCAGCCTTGCGCCCCTGGCTCGCCTGGGGGCTGAAGCTTAGCCTGGTCGGCCTGGTGATCCTCGCCGGCTTTGCTGTTTATCTGGATGCCGTGGTGCAGGAAAAATTTTCCGGCAAGCGCTGGACGGTACCTGCGAAGGTTTACGCCAGGCCGCTGGAGCTTTTCGTCGGGCAGAAACTTGCCAAGGACGACTTCCTGCGAGAGCTCGATGCGCTGGGCTACCGTCGCGAGAATGTGGTCGAAGGACCTGGTGCGGTTTCGGTCGCAGGCAACAATATCGAGTTGCACAGCCGTGGTTTTCAGTTCTACGAGGGCGCCGAACCGGCGCAGCGTGTGCGCGTGCGCTTCTCCGGTGATTATGTCGCTGGCCTGAATAAGGCTAACGGTGGTGATCTGGCGGTTGCGCGGTTGGAGCCACTGCTGATTGGTGGTCTTTATCCTGCGCACCAGGAGGACCGTATCCTGATCAAGCTGGATCAGGTTCCGGCTTATCTGATCGATGCGCTGGTGGCGGTGGAGGATCGTGATTATTTCGATCACTTCGGCGTATCGCCTAAGGGCATCGCCCGTGCGCTGTGGATCAACGCGACCTCCGGGCGTTTGGTACAGGGCGGTAGTACGCTGACCCAGCAGTTGGTGAAGAACTTCTACCTCACCAATGAGCGGACGCTGGTGCGCAAGGCCACCGAAGCGATGATGGCCGTACTGCTCGAACTGCATTACGACAAGCGCGAGATTCTCGAAGCCTACATGAACGAGGTGTTTCTCGGTCAGGACGGGCAGCGCGCGGTGCACGGTTTCGGTCTCGCCAGTCAGTATTTTTTCAGTCAGCCGGTTTCCGAGCTGAAGCTGGAGCAGGTGGCACTGCTGGTGGGGATGGTCAAGGGGCCGACTTACTACAATCCACGGCGCAACCCCGAGCGGGCCATGACCCGGCGCAACCTGGTGCTCGACTTGCTCGCCGAGCAGGGCACCATCACCGCCGAGGAAGCGGCGGCCGCCAAACAGAAGCCATTGGGGGTCTCATCTCGCGGCAGCATGGCCGATAGCTCCTTCCCGGCGTTCCTTGACCTGGTCAAACGCCAGCTGCGAGAGGACTACCGGGAGCAGGATCTGACCGAGGAGGGGCTGCGTATCTTCACCAGTTTCGATCCGATCCTGCAGCTCAAGGCCGAGGAGGCGCTTTCCGAAACGTTGAAGCGTTTGGCCGGGCGCAAGGGCGTTGAGCAGGTGCAGGCCGGCATGGTGGTGACCAACCCGGAGACGGGAGAGGTGCAGGCACTGATCGGTAGCCGACAGCCACGCTTCGCTGGGTTCAACCGGGCACTGGATGCCGTGCGGCCGATTGGCTCGCTGATCAAGCCAGCCATCTACCTTTCGGCGCTGGAGCGCCCGAGCCAGTACACCCTGACCAGTTGGCTGGAGGACGAACCCTTCTCCATCAAAGGCCAGGACGGTCAGGTATGGACGCCGCAGAACTACGATCGCAAGGCGCACGGCACCATCTATCTGTATCAGGGGTTGGCGCACTCGTACAACCTGTCCACGGCCAAGCTTGGCCTGGAGATCGGTGTGCCCAACGTGCTCAAGACCCTCGAGCGACTGGGCGTCGAGCGCAAGTGGCCGGCGTATCCGTCAATGCTTCTCGGCGCGGGGGCGTTGACGCCGATGGAGGTGGCCGGGATGTATCAGACCCTGGCCAATGGTGGCTTCAATACGCCGCTGCGTGGTATTCGCAGTGTGCTTACCGCTGATGGTGAGCCGCTGGGGCGTTACCCGTTCAAGATTCAGCAGCGTTTCGATCCCGGGGCCATTTATCTGGTGCAAAACGCCATGCAGCGCACCATGCGTGAGGGCACCGGTCGTTCGGTCTACAGCCAACTGCCCAGCTCCCTGAACCTGGCCGGCAAGACCGGTACCAGTAACGATTCACGCGACAGCTGGTTCGCCGGCTTCAGCCAGGACCTACTTTCGGTGGTCTGGCTTGGGCGTGACGATAACGGGCCGACACCTTTGACCGGTGCGACCGGCGCGCTACAGGTGTGGACAGGCTTCATGCGTAAGGCAGACCCGCTGCCGCTCGACATGCCCATGCCGGACAACGTGACTCAGGCCTGGGTGGATCGCCAAACCGGACTGGGCTCGGCTTCGGGATGCCCGAATGCCGTGCAGATGCCTTATATTCGTGGCAGTGAGCCCGCTCCAGGCTCGGCGTGCGGGATTCAGGCGCCGGTCGAGTCCGTTATGGACTGGGTGCGAGGCTGGTTGGATTGACAGCTGGATCGGGTGATCCGGTGTTACCTCAAGAGGATTGGATGTGAACAAGAAGTGGCTTGCCACGATGCTGGCAACAGCGGTGCTCAGTGGTTGCAGCACGGTACCGCGAGGCTCGATTCCCGTTATCGATGCCGGCGCTCCGCTGTCGTCTGGCGGTGACGACTCGTATTCGAATACCGCTTCGGCACCTACTCCGCAGCGTGTCGAAGAAGACTCCGGGGTGGTGGTGATGGTCCCGCAAGGTGCCACTTCGTCGCCGTTGCAGACCGGTGAGCAGCCAATGACGTCCAGCGGCGGGCTGACATTTGATCAACCGATGATCAATCAGCCATCGGCTCCGGTTCAAGGCGGCTTCGACAGTTCGGCCCCTCAAATGCCCAGCGGTATTCCCAGTGGCGGCGGCCTGGCGGCGGACGAGCAACTGGATGGCCCTGTCCTGGCTCTGCTGACCACTGCTCAGCAACAGCAGGGGGGGGGCGATCTCAATGGCGCGGCTTCCAGCTTGGAGCGTGCCCAGCGTATTGCCCCGCGTGAACCGCAGGTGCTCTATCGTCTGGCAGAGGTTCGCCTGGCTCAAGGTGATGCTGCCCAGGCTGAACAGTTCGCCCGCCGCGGCCTGACCTATGCCAGCGGCCGTCCTGCCCTGCAGGCCAGCTTGTGGAATCTGATCGCTCAGGCGCGTGAGCGTCAGGGCGACTCTGCTGGCGCCGCGCAAGCGCGTGAACGTGCTCGGGTCAACCTCTGATGGAGGTTCGTGTAAGTGAGTTGGCCGAGCACCTGCTGCTGATCGAGCGTGAGCTGCGTGTTCTGGGTTGGTGGCAGGAATCGGCGCCTAGCGACGAGGCGCTGGCCAGTCAGGAGCCATTCTGTGTCGATACACTGGCATTCGAGCAGTGGCTGCAGTGGATTTTTCTGCCAAGGATGAAGCAGTTGCTGGAAACCGGTGCGGCCTTGCCGTCGGTGTCGGGGATTCAGCCGATGGCCGAGATGGTCTATCGCGAGCAGCCAGGCGTTGCGCGTCGTCTGCTGGAGTTGCTTGGCGAGTTCGATCGGTTGTTGACGCGCACGCCCTGAGGGCGTGCGCATTTAATGTTACTTGCAGTTTTCCGAGATGGATTTCTTCAGCTCGGTGATGCGTTCCTGACGCTCATCTTCGCCGATGCGCCGCATTTCACCCTCGCTCTCGACTCGTACTCGCGGATTGTTTTCCAGCTGGGCCAGATTGGTACGAGCGCTCTCGCAGTACTGCTTGCGTTCGGCCTCTTGCTGCGCGACCTGGTCCTTGACCTTCTTGTCGATCGCTTCCTGTTCCGGATCAGGCTGCTCATCGGCAGCCGGTGCAGGCATGCTCGGCGTGGAGGTAGGCGGTGGTGCAGACGTGTTGATGGTTGTGGACTGCTGCCCCTGAGGCGGTTGTGCGCCGAAGTGGGTCACGCCGTTGTCATCCACCCATTTGTAGATCTGGCTGGCCATGGCCGATGTGCTCAGAGCGAGCAGCAAACTGCCAGTTAGAATCATGTGGCGCATGCTGTTTCCTTTATCTAGGGCTGCGGTGCTGCTGGTTACTATAACCAAAAGCCAGGGATCTTCATCCTGCGCTGCGTCACAGCAGCAGTTTGAATAATAGGTCAAGCATCTCTTGACTTGCCCACGCCGAACCCGAACAATCCAGCCTTCCCCCGTAGTGGAGTCCGCCGCAAGCGTCCTTCAGCTCGGGGTAAAGAGGCGCTACCCGCGCCGAACCGTGACACCCGCAACGCGTTACCTCGCGCTGGGAGGGCCAGCCCCGCAAGACCATGGGCTGCTCCGTTACTCGTCAAGCTGATGTTCCGAATCCACGATCACCATCGTGCATGTCTGCTGACAGTAAGAACCTACTTAGGGCTACCCGTTGGTGGGTGGCACACTGGCGTTCAAGAGGTGAACAACGTGGAGCTTTTATCTGGCGCTGAAATGGTCGTCCGCTTCCTGCGTGACGAAGGCGTTAAGCACATCTATGGGTACCCTGGCGGTGCTCTCCTGCATATCTACGATGCCCTGTTCAAAGAACCGGAAGTGACTCATATTCTGGTGCGTCACGAACAGGCCGCGACTCACATGGCTGACGGTTATGCCCGTGCCACTGGCAAAGCCGGTGTGGTGCTGGTGACTTCCGGTCCAGGCGCGACCAATGCCATTACCGGCATCGCCACTGCCTACATGGATTCGATCCCGATGGTGGTGATCTCCGGCCAGGTGCCGAGCGCCATGGTGGGTACCGACGCTTTCCAGGAAACCGACATGGTCGGTATCTCCCGGCCTATCGTGAAACACAGCTTCATCATCAAGCATCCTTCGGAAATTCCCGAGACCCTGAAGAAGGCGTTCTATCTCGCCGAATCCGGTCGTCCGGGTCCTGTAGTCGTGGATATTCCCAAGGATATGGGCGATCCGACCCAGAAGTTTGAATACGTCTATCCGAAGAAGGTCAAGCTGCGCTCTTACAGCCCGGCCGTGCGTGGCCACTCCGGGCAGATCCGCAAGGCAGCCGAGATGCTGCTGGCAGCCAAGCGTCCGGTCATGTACTCCGGCGGTGGTGTGATCATGGGTGGCGCTTCTGCACCACTGACCGAGCTGGCACAGATGCTCAACCTGCCGGTGACCAATACCCTGATGGGCCTCGGTGGCTATCCGGGCACCGATCGCCAGTTCCTCGGCATGCTCGGCATGCACGGCAGCTACACAGCCAACCTCGCCATGCATCACGCCGACGTGATCCTGGCTGTGGGTGCGCGTTTCGATGATCGTGTGATCAACGGTGCGGCCAAGTTCTGCCCGAACGCCAAGATCATCCATATCGATATCGATCCGGCGTCGATCTCCAAGACCATCAAGGCAGACATCCCAATCGTCGGTCCGGTGGACAGCGTGCTGACCGAGATGGTCGCCATCCTCAAGGAAATCGGTGAAACCCCGAACAAGGACACCGTTGCCAGCTGGTGGAAGCAGATCGATGAGTGGCGTGGTAGCGGTCGTCTGTTCCCCTACAACGAGGGCGACGGTTCGATCATCAAGCCGCAGACCGTAATCGAGACTCTGTGCGAAGTGACCAAGGGCGATGCTTTCGTCACCTCCGATGTGGGTCAGCACCAGATGTTCGCTGCGCAGTATTACCGCTTCAACAAGCCCAATCGCTGGATCAACTCCGGTGGTCTGGGCACCATGGGCTTCGGTTTTCCTGCCGCGATGGGCATCAAGCTGAACTTCCCGGAAGCCGACGTGGCTTGCGTGACCGGTGAAGGCAGCATTCAGATGAACATTCAGGAATTGTCGACCTGCCTGCAGTACGACCTGCCGGTGAAGATCGTCAACCTGAACAATGGTGCGTTGGGCATGGTTCGCCAATGGCAGGACATGCAATACAACAGCCGCTATTCGCATTCCTACATGGAGTCGCTGCCTGACTTCGTCAAACTGGCTGAAGCCTATGGCCACGTCGGTATGCGCATCACTCAGCTCAAGGATCTCAAGTCCGGTCTGGAAGAAGCCTTCGCCATGAAGGATCGCCTGGTGTTCCTCGACATTGCAGTCGACTCCAGTGAGCACGTCTATCCGATGCAGATCAGAGACGGTGCGATGCGTGACATGTGGCTGAGCAAGACGGAGCGGACCTAAGATGCGACATATCATTTCCCTGTTGCTGGAAAACGAACCGGGCGCACTGTCCCGTGTGGTCGGTCTGTTCTCTCAGCGTAACTACAACATCGAGAGCCTCACCGTTGCGCCGACCGAGGATCCGACGCTGTCGCGTCTGACCCTCACTACCGTCGGTCATGATGAGGTGATTGAGCAGATCACCAAGAACCTCAACAAGCTGGTCGAGGTGGTCAAGCTGGTCAACCTGTCGGAAAGTGCTCACATCGAGCGCGAACTGATGTTGGTCAAGATCAAGGCCACGGGCGCCCAGCGCGCCGAGGTCAAGCGCACCACCGACATCTTCCGCGGCCAGATCGTGGACGTGACCAGCAGCGTCTACACCGTTCAGCTGAGTGGTACCAGCGACAAGCTGGACAGCTTCCTCCAGGCTATCGGCACTGCGTCGATTCTGGAAACTGTACGCAGTGGCGTTACCGGCATCTCGCGCGGTGACAAGGTGCTGAGTATCTGAGTGACGTGTCGATGAAAAGCCCCGCCAGGAGCGTAATGCTGTTCATTTAAGGTTACAGACGTTGGCTCCCCTCTCCCATTTATGGGAGAGGGGCAGGGGGAGAGGGCTGAAAAGGCCGCAAAACTGCCAGTTTCCCCTCTCCCTAACCCTCTCCCCAAAGGGGCGAGGGGACTATCGCGTACGACCACTTCTTATGTGAACAGCATTACGCCAGGAGCGGGGCTTTTTATTGCCTGTCATTTGAGGAAGGCCGTGGTGACGCTACCGCTGCCGGTTCCAGAACGCTGCGATCAGCGGATCCTTGAGGCGCTTTTCCAGGGCGAACAGGCC
This sequence comes from Pseudomonas pichavaramensis, assembly GCF_050473265.1. Classification (NCBI taxonomy): domain Bacteria; kingdom Pseudomonadati; phylum Pseudomonadota; class Gammaproteobacteria; order Pseudomonadales; family Pseudomonadaceae; genus Pseudomonas; species Pseudomonas pichavaramensis. The sequence continues at coordinate 36,947 of NZ_JBJKFJ010000023.1, forward strand.
GATGTCATACGCAGTCAGCGGCGGCTGAATATCATAGATGCGTATGCGTGCCGCCAGCGGGCTGTTGTCGAGGACGATCTGTGGCGCCACGCCGATACCGAATCCCAGGCTGACCATGCTGACGATGGCCTCGTTGCCGCTCACCTGGGCGTAGATGCGCGGCTTGATGTTGTGGCTTTTCAGCCAACGATCAGTGCGTGTTCGCGCCAACCCTTCCTCAGAAAGAATCATCGGCACGTCTTTCCAGTTTTCTGCTGTGGGCTGTCTGAGCTGCTCGTCGCTCAGCAGTTGCGGAGATTGTGGGCCGATGAAGCGCAGTTCGGAGCGGGTGATCGATTGAAAGACGACGCCGGCTGGCAAGTTGTTCGGGCGGGCGCCGATGGCAAGATCTTCGAGCCCCTGCTGTACCCGTTCGACTGCTTTCGCCGGGTCGCCGGTATGCAGTTTCATCTCGATACGTGGGTAGTCCTGGCGGAAGCTGCTGAGGATGTCATAGAGAAAGCTGTAGCTCGCCGTGACCGAGCAATATAGGGAAAGCTCACCGTGCAGGCTTTGCTGGTCCTGCATGAACGTCTGGCGGATGGCCTGCCAGCCACTCATCACGTCACTGGCATATTCGCGAAATTGTTGTCCCTCACGCGTCAGGCGCACGGAGCGGTTGTCGCGTACGAACAGTGCAGCGCCCACTTCTTCTTCCAGCTGCTTGATGCTGCGGCTGAGCGCGGAGGGGCTGACATGCTGCTCGCGGCTGGTCTTGCCGAAGTGCAGGTTGTCCGCGAGGGAGAGAAAAAGCGCGAGGCAGTGACTGTCCATTTGTGTTTCATATATCGGCACGTTGTGTTGCAAATATATCATTTTACGCAATGGGAAAGATCACCTAAGGTGCCTCTGTCGCGGTGCTCGCACCCATCCCTTTCGATTCAGAAGAGCCAAGAACATGAAAGTTTATTACGACAAAGATTGCGACCTTTCCATCATCCAGGGCAAGAAAGTCGCCATCATCGGTTACGGCTCCCAGGGGCACGCTCAGGCCTGCAACCTGAAAGATTCCGGTGTCGACGTCACCATCGGTCTGCGCAAAGGCTCCGCTACCGTTGCCAAGGCTGAAGCCCACGGCCTGAAAGTGACTGACGTGGCCAGCGCCGTTGCCGCTGCTGACCTGGTCATGATCCTGACCCCGGACGAGTTCCAGGGTCAGCTGTACAAGAACGAGATCGAGCCGAACATCAAGCAGGGTGCTACCCTGGCCTTCTCCCACGGCTTCGCCATCCACTACAACCAGGTTGTACCGCGTGCCGACCTCGATGTGATCATGATCGCGCCGAAGGCTCCGGGTCACACCGTACGCACCGAGTTCGTCAAGGGCGGCGGCATCCCTGACCTGATCGCTGTTTATCAGGACGCTTCCGGCAACGCCAAGAACGTCGCTCTGTCCTACGCTTCGGGCGTTGGCGGTGGCCGTACCGGCATCATCGAAACCACCTTCAAGGACGAGACTGAAACCGACCTGTTCGGCGAGCAGGCCGTACTGTGCGGCGGTACCGTCGAGCTGGTCAAAGCTGGTTTCGAAACGCTGGTCGAAGCTGGCTACGCGCCGGAAATGGCCTATTTCGAGTGCCTGCACGAGCTGAAGCTGATCGTTGACCTCATGTACGAAGGCGGCATCGCCAACATGAACTACTCGATCTCCAACAACGCTGAGTACGGCGAGTACGTGACCGGCCCGGAAGTGATCAACGCCGAGTCCCGTCAGGCCATGCGCAACGCCCTGAAGCGCATTCAGGACGGCGAGTACGCCAAGATGTTCATCAGCGAAGGCGCCACTGGCTACCCGTCGATGACTGCCAAGCGTCGTAACAACGCTGCGCACGGTATCGAAGTGATCGGTGAGCAACTGCGCGGGATGATGCCGTGGATCGCTGCCAACAAGATCGTCGACAAGACCAAGAACTAAGGTCTGCGATGTGCGAAAGAACGCGGCTTTATGCCGCGTTTTTTCGTTCTGTGGCGAGGCTTCTGGTATAAAGCCTGCTCGCGTAGGTGGCGAACTGAGTTCAGTCGCCCCTGTCGAAATCAGTCAAACCCGTTGCAAGGTGCTGTTCATGAGTGAAGGTCCCGAGGATCAAAAGCCGGCTGGCGACAATTTGGAAAGCCTGCTGCCGATCGACGAGCACATTGAGGAAGGGCAGGACGCCGAGGGGCGTAAGGTGCGCCACCGTGGCATCTATCTGCTGCCCAATCTGTTCACCACGGCAAACCTGTTCGCCGGTTTCTATTCCATCATCAACGCTATGAACGGCAACTTCTACGTTGCTGCCGCCACGGTGTTTGTCGCCATGGTGCTCGATAGCCTGGATGGCCGTGTCGCGCGGCTGACCAACACGCAAAGCGCTTTCGGCGCCGAATACGACTCGCTCTCGGACATGGTCGCTTTTGGTGTGGCTCCTGCGCTGCTGGCGTTCGAGTGGGCGCTGGGGAGTTTGGGTAAGGTTGGCTGGATGGTCGCCTTCATCTATGTCGCGGGCGCCGCGCTGCGCCTGGCGCGCTTCAATACGCAGATCGGCAGCGTCGACAAACGCTACTTCATTGGTCTGGCCAGCCCGGCTGCCGCGGGTGTCGTTGCAGGTACTGTCTGGGCATTCAGCGATTTCGGCATCAAGGGCTCGAACATGTCCTTCGCTGTTGCGTTGTTGGTGGCTGCTGCCGGCTGCCTGATGGTCAGCAACATCAAGTACTACAGCTTCAAGGACCTCGACCTGAAAGGTCGCGTACCGTTCGTGGCCATTCTGGCCGTGGTTCTGGTATTCGCCGTGGTGTTCAGCGACCCGCCGCGTATCCTGCTGTTGATCTTCCTCGCCTATGCGGTGTCCGGGCCGATCCAGTACCTGTTGCAGTTGCGTCGTCGCAAATCTGTCTGACGCTGTAATTTCTCTTCCACTCCGTGGTCTACAGTTCGTTTCTCGAACTGTAGTCGCGGGGTTGTCATGCTCATCCGAGTTCCTTCTTCCTCTCGGGCTCTCGAGTCCGAAGTCACGCCCGAGTCCGTCTATCTTTCCCGTCGCAAGCTGATGCAGAGCTCGTTGGCGCTGGCGGCCATGGCAGCCATGCCGGGCTGGGCAAGTGCCGAGTCTCAGGGCGTCTATGCCGATGTTGAGCCGGCGAAGGCTCCCCGCTGGTTCGACGAAAAGCTGGCGGCTACACGCTGGCAAGCGATAACGGTCGAAGGGGAGAGCATCACGCCCTTCAAGGATGCGACCCACTACAACAACTTCTATGAGTTCGGCACCGGCAAGGGCGATCCGGCAGCCAATGCAGGTAAGTTGCAGGTCGAGCCCTGGACGGTGATGGTCGACGGTGAGGTGGGCAAGCCTGGACGCTATGCCATCGAGGACCTGATCAAACCTCATGCGTTTGAAGAACGTGTCTACCGACTGCGCTGTGTCGAGGCGTGGTCCATGGTCATTCCCTGGTTAGGCTTCCCGCTGGCTGACCTGCTCAAGCAGGTCGAGCCGACTTCTGCTGCGCGCTACGTGCGTTTCGAGACCCTCGTGGACCCTGAGCATATGCCGGGACAGCGCTCGGGTTTTTCCTTGATCGACTGGCCCTATGTTGAAGGGTTGCGTCTGGATGAAGCCATGCATCCGCTGGCCTTCATGGCCGTTGGCATGTATGGGCGGGTCTTGCCCAATCAGAACGGCGCGCCTTTACGTCTGGTGGTGCCCTGGAAATATGGCTTCAAGAGTATCAAGTCGATCGTGCGCATCAGCTTGGTCGACGAGGCGCCCAAGACAACCTGGGAGCGCATCGCGCCGAACGAGTACGGCTTCTATGCCAACGTCAATCCGCAGGTCGATCACCCGCGCTGGTCGCAGGCCACCGAGCGACGGCTGCCCAGTGGGCTGTTCAGTCCGAACGTGATCGATACCCGGATGTTCAACGGTTATGACGAAGTGGCCGAGCTCTATGCCGGGATGGATTTGGCGAGGTTCTACTGATGCGCTATCGACTCTGGCGTATTGGTGTGTTCATGGCTGCCTCTGCTGCGCCTCTGTATTGGTTGTATCTGGCATTGTTCGGCATGCTCGGGCCAGACCCCGGCAAGGTGCTGGTAGACAATCTGGGGCTGGGTGCTCTGATCCTGCTGCTGATCACTCTGGCCATGACGCCCTTACAACAGCTCAGTCGCTGGGGGGGATGGATCGCCGTGCGGCGGCAGCTGGGCTTGTGGTGCTTTGCCTATGTCGTGCTGCATCTTTCGGGATACGTGCTATTCATTGCCGGGCTGCGTCTTGAATTGGTGCTGCGCGATCTTTATGAGCGTCCGTACATCATCGTCGGCGCGCTGGCGTTTGTCGGGTTACTGGTATTGGCCATGACTTCCAATCGTTTCAGCATCAGAAAGCTGGGGCGCAAATGGAAGGCGCTGCATCGTATGGTTTACGGCATTCTGCTGCTGGCGCTGTTGCATATGCTCTGGGTGGTCCGTGCGGACCTGGGGGAGTGGTTGGCATATGCACTCATTGGCAGCGCACTACTGTTGATGCGCTTCAGTGTCATCGCGAAGCTGTTGCAGCAGGCCGGTATCGCTTTGGGCGAAAGTCGTAAGAAAGTTGCAATAAAAGCTTGACGCGCATTCTGCTGGATGTAGAATGCGCGCCACTTCAGCGATGAAGCTCTTCAAAAACTTCTTGTTAATCAATAAGTTAAGTTTAAAAGAGGGGTTGCAAAGCTGGATCTGGCGTGTAGAATGCGCGCCGGTCGAGAGGGTGGTGGTTGAGC
>NZ_JBJKFJ010000024.1:0-40789 GCF_050473265.1 Pseudomonas pichavaramensis
ATGCCAAGGAACGCTACTCACGCACAAAGAAGCTGGTTCAGCTGATTCTCGGGTTATAGAACCGCTAAGGGCCCTTAGCCTGCAGCTCCTGACGGCCTTTAGCTGCGGCCATCCAATCCGAAGCAGGTGGCTCGCAGCAGAAAACTCGATGTCAGAGAGGTACTCGGTGAGGCGCCGTTCAGGTCGGGTTTAGAAAAATTTGGGCGAAACCCACCAAATTGTTCACTAGGCGGGGGCTATTAGAGGTAAAGCCATGAGATCTAAAAGGAGGCTCGCCCCCATGAATCCATCCGCTGAACTGTTGTTCTGGGCATTCAACATCATATTCCTGATGTGGTTTTTCCTGTGGCTTCTGTTTCGACATCCCTTACAGCTGCTGGCGATGCTGGCGTTGTTGGCACAGATGATCGACAGCAATCACTAGCAGCATGGCTACTACCAAGCCGCGAGTAAGCGCTTACGCCAGCCATCCAATCACTCGACACAGATGCAAAAAATTCTCTCGCGAATGGTCGGGGCAGCCAGGCCCATTCGTCCGGTTGCGATCAAGACTGTTGCAGCAGTAAACCTTCAGGCGTAGCGTCCCTGACTAGGCGCCCGCCTAAGTTCTGGACAGCTTGAAACAGGCACTTGCAGTACCCGCAACATCCTCGCTCTCAACCATCCGGGGTACCGGCTGTTCGACAGTGACAAAAGGTCCAGCGCGCATGAACAGCAACGGAGTCCCCAGATGAGTAACTACGCATCTCCTGCCGCCTATGCGGCCTCTAAGGCTCTTGCAACTCAAGGCCTTTCCGTCCAACGCTCCCACCTCATCGAGGTCATTGCCGCGCTGCTGGGGTACCGCACCTATGCAGCACTCGCAACGGAAGAAGCGGACACAAACCGCACCTACTACCTCGAAGATGCCGAGATCCTCGTGCTCAACAAGGCGATGGGTGAAACACGCGTCACAGAGCTCAGCCTCAGTTCGATGGTGGTCGCTGCCTGCATCGACGCTATCAAAGCCAGCGCCAAGGGCGTGAGCGTGTATGTCGGCCTGAGCGATTTCTATGATTCGCATGCCCGGCAGGCACTAGCCGAAGTGATCTATAGCGATGACGACGTCGCCGGTGCAATGGCAGAAAGCAACGCCTCATACACCGACGAGCCCTACATGGCCGATGAGTGCCTGCCAACTGCGGATCTGTGGGCAGCGATTGACGAATGGATAATCGAGGCCGATGGGGTCATGGAAGGCGAGTACGACCCCGAAGGCGATCGCATGTACAACGGACACGTCATGAATTGCCGCGGGCGACTTGTCTACGGCAAAGCCGGTCGCGCTGGACTGGTATTCCTTGACGCTAGCGGCTCGGCCGGAGCCGACGACAGCTGGCGTGACGAGGATCTAGACGAGGCCGACTACGGGCTGCTGTGACGGCGCGCGCCGGCAGAGTCACCACTCTGCCGGCATACCTTCCACTAGCGCTGGGGTGCCTAGGCCTATTCATAGGGGCGAGCAAAAGCACCAAGTTGAGTGGTTTTGAAAATGAAAAGCTCATAAATAGGAGGTCGATCTCATCGACTTCGAGCTTTCTATGTACAGAGCCCTGCACCTTCTACGCCTTGCCATCCTGGTTACCCTCGCGCTGCTCCTTCGCGCTGACAGCTACACAATGACGCCAGTTCAGAGGGGCTCCCAAGACCAGCAACACGAACGAGAAAATGCCTGCGAAGAGAGTGCGAGCGAACGTTGCGCAGGTGGATAGGCGCAACACCTATGCCGGGGCTTTCGCCCCTAGACCTAGGACGTTCCGTTGGACTCCCTTGGGAGGCGCTAGGTAAGCGGAGCCTATGGCACCATGGTTCGCTTTTTAATTCTTCTAAGGCCACTACCGATACTTAGACCAGCCCGGCCGACCATCAAGCTCTTCCAGAAGGTCATCATCGTCATTTCTCGCACGATAGCCGTTCGACACAGGGCGAGGATCGAGCTCTTCGAAATTCAAGATCGACTGGGTCTGCCTAGTTGGGGCGTGGTAGGTGGCTTGTTCGTAACAGGCGAAGCGCCGAGCATCATCACTGGTACTCCAATCAGTCCCTTCGATATCCGCCTCATGTAGGCCGCTGATGCCGGTTCTGTGCGCCTTGGCTGCGGCTGAGTGCTGGGGAAGCGAAATCCCCTTAGTGATCCACACCCTGGCATCGCGTAAGGCTTTCGAGCCTATCGAGTATTTGACCACGCCATCTTCCGCAACAACGAAAGCTAGATGGCCTTCAGCAGCCTGCACGAACTTGGACGCGATGCAGGAGCGGGAGGCCTGGAAGTGATCAGCAAGCTCTGCAAGACTTTCCAAGGAGAATTCCCGTTCCTCAGTAAACGGCCGGATCATTGCCCACGGAACTAAGCACTCGGCGGCAAAAAGGTCACATGAGACCTCTTCCGGGTGACGCCCCGTGAAGCGCTCGAGCTCGTCACCAGGCACCTTCTCGCCGTGCTTAGACGGAAGCTCAAGGACGTGGTGTGCAATCTCATGAAGGATCGTAAAACGCTGTCGAACGACGCCGTCCTTTTCGTTGACCAGAATGTGCTTCTGGCCACGCCTTTCAAAGGTGCTACCTGCTTCACCGTCGGGTAGCTCCTTACGCGAAACCTTGAACCCTAAGTGAAGCGCAAGCGCCTCAACATCCACGGGTGCCGACTTGATGCCGGTGTCCTGCAGAAGCTTTCTAGCCCGTGAGATCACGACGTTTTCGTCCATGAAGCTCCTCGTCGTTACATTTGTTGAATAAGTTCGATCCGCTTGAGCCAGGCATCCTCGGTGTTGGGGCGCTCACCTCGGAAGCTCATTGTTGCAACGTCCTCAAAATCCATCCATGGGATGTCCACCCGAGAGACCATTAGGCGGTAGAGGGAATCCTCAACCGTGACCGACTTGGCCAGCAGCTTGAACACTTCTATTTCGCGCTCATCCAACTCGAGCGCATGACTCAGGCGGTCGACGACTTCCTCAGAGGGTGCTGCTCGATCTCCCTTCTCCAACCTCCAAATGTATGCGTGATCCAAGTCGCCTGCACGTCTCTCTAATTCACGAAAACTCAGCTCCTTCCGTTCACGCATGGCAGCGATGAACCCGGCCAAATCCATTTTTTTCTCCAACCTCTTGCATTGCCCGAACGGGCGGGAGTAGTCTGTTGCCTATCCAGACAACAGCTCGCGATTCATGATCCATGATAAGCGGCTTTTTTTTGAAGTCCACTGTTGTCTGGCTGGGCAACGACCTTTGGGTCGTTTTTTAAAGGCGGCGGTGTTGCCTGCTTAGGCAACAACCCATTTTGTTCAGATACGAGGATTCACACATGAGTCAATTGAACGATTTCGAGGTTGAGGACGTGGCTGCCGCCGTCTTGGCGGGCCGCGAGGTGCGTGACCACGGCCCTTACAAAATCCAGCTCGGTAATGATGCGCTGGAGTATCGGCCCCTGGTGATCGCGGATCCTGTTCCGACCGGGCAACAGGTGTTGGAGGCGGCTGAGCTCCGCCCGGTTGACGAGTACCTGCTGTTCCAGGTGCTCACCAACGGGCATTTGGAGCTGCTTAGCCCCGGTGAGACCACTGACCTACGCCAGGCTGGCATCGAGAAGTTCCTGGCGTTCAAAAGCGACCGCACCTTCCGTTTCTTCATCGATGGACGGGCTCAGGACTGGGGTGCCCAGCGCATCTCTGGTCGCACCCTGAAGAAACTAGCCGGTGTGGACGCTCAGAAATACGACATTCTCTTGGTCATCCCAGGTGATGACGATGAGCTGATTGAAGACCGCGATCTCTTCGATTTGGCCCGACCTGGCGTCGAGCACTTCGCCGCGGTGGAAATCAACATCAAGGTGTTCGTGAACACACAACCTGTGCTCGTCCACTCGCGCAACCTCACTTACTGGGAAGTGGTGCGGCTGGCCTACCCGGAAGCGGTACCGGATCCGAACGCTCAGTTCACCGTTACGTTTGCGAAAGGCCACGATGGTAACTCCATGACCAATCTGGTCGATGGCCAACACGTCCGTATCAAGAAGGGGATGCACTTCAATGTCACACCAACTGATAAGTCGTAGTCCTCACCTCCTGCGCCTGCGTAACGAGGGGTACAACCTGGAGACCAAAGAAGGTTATCTCTTGGTTCGGGATGTGCCCTACGTGAACGCTCAGCGCCAGGTGTGCAAAGGCGTGTTGGTGATGGCGCTCAATCTGACCGCTGATGTAGCGGTCAGTCCGAGCGACCATACGGCACATTTCATTGGTGACCTCCCTTGCGATTCGCAGGGGCGCCCCCTTGAACAAATCATCAACAGCAGCAGTACTAATCAGCTTCTGCCAGATTTGGTCGTGAACCACTATTTCTCGGCCAAGCCCAAGGCGGGTAACTATGCCGATTACTACGAGAAGGTCTCGATCTACGTTTCGATTCTGAGTGGCCAGGCTCAGGCGATAGACAACGACATCACTGCCAAGACCTTTGCACCATTCCGATCCGATGCGGAGGATACGGTTTTCGCTTACACCGACACTGCGTCGGCACGCGCCGGTATCGGAGCACCCACCGCGAGGTTCAAGGGGCTGAAGGTCGCAGTGGTTGGGCTAGGCGGTACCGGAGCATACATCTTGGATCAGGTAGCCAAAACGCCAGTGGCGGAGATCCATCTATACGATGGAGATGTGCTCCAGCAGCACAATGCGTTTCGCTACCCCGGTGCTGTTTCCTTCACCGACCTTCAACGGGGAATGAAAAAGGTCGAGTATCTGAAGGAAAAGTATGGGGAGATGCACCGCAACATCAATGCCCATCCGTGCATGATCACTGCTGGAAATGTCGCTGGACTGGGGACCTTCGACTACGTGTTCCTCAGTGTCGATAACGCTACCGTGCGGGACTTGGTGGTGAAAGCACTTCGAGGTACGCGAACCTCGCTTCTTGATGTCGGCATGGGTGTACACCTAGTGGGGGATACGCAACAGGTCTGGGGGATGTGCCGCGTAACGACTCTCACGCCCGGGCATCATGAGCACGCAAATCGCACCATGCCGCTCACCGAGAACTCTGCAGAAGATGCCTATCGCTCGAACATTCAGATCGCCGACTTGAATGCACTCAACGCGGTACTCGCAGTTGGCACCTGGAAACGTCTCTGTGGGTTCTACGTTGACCAAGTCCAGGCTGACCACTTCACCTACTCGACCAACCTTAACGATATGGGCAACAGTGAGGAGCGCCCATGACCATCAAGAGACTTGTCCCTCAATTCGTTGAGAGCTTTCCGCAGAAGCTGGAGCCCGGTGAGCTGTACTTAGCAATGGAGTTCGCAACTGCAGCACACCTGTGCGCCTGTGGTTGCGGCAACAAGGTGATCACCCCGTTCTCACCAACCGATTGGCAGATGTCATTCGATGGGGAAACGGTCTCGCTCAAGCCTTCTATAGGCAACTGGTCATTCAAGTGCCGCTCTCATTACTGGGTGCGATCTGGCCGCATTGAGTGGGCCGGCGGCATGTCCCAGGCGGCGATCAATGCCGGGCGCAAGCGTGATGCCGAAGCGAAAGCACGAGCGCAATCGAGCAGGTCGGAGCAGCACGTGGTTCGTGAGCCGGCACCACAGGCCCGGGAGCAGACCGAGGTACCGTCTTTTATCGGCAAGCTCAAGAAATGGCTCGGGTTCTGATCCCTGGCAACGACCAGAGACGTATCTATATAAGGAGGGGCCCGTGCTGGAGGAAGGGGGCCTTTCAACAAACTCCCCACTCTTTCTTCTCCCTCCAAGTGGGTCGCCACCACGCTGGCTCGTAGCGTTGCAGAGGCAGAACACCATCACTTTCGCACCGTAATGGTGCAAAAGAGATGGCAAATTACACTTTAAGTGTATGATTGCCTTGTGCCATACTCGATTTATCCAATGATTTTTGCCTAGCTAGGGCACCTCTGTGATGGAGGTTTTGGCGTTTCAGTGCCTCCTAGCGGGAGATGCGTCCAGCCTTGCTTGGGAAGAGCAGAACTGTGACGGCGCTACCGTTTGGCAGATCCTGAGGCTGTATGTTCGTGAACCTTGGAGCTTTCGCTCGCTCTGAACTACAGTCGTAATGCCACTTGTCGGCTAACGAAGGGTACTGCTTGTGGAGCTTGGCGATCGGATTCAATAATCCGCGCCGCAGCCGCAAGCGCGTCTGTACGATGTTGCTGTCCAATGGGTTCAGTGGTCGCGCATTTGGATTCGCTGATGCACCTTGGAATCAATATTCTTAGAGGATGGAGCTATGACTCTGGAGCGTATGATCGAAGAGACCCGTAGGCGCAACGGTTCTCATGAAGCCAGCCTGAAGGCGGCTCGTGATCGCATGGCCGACACCAACAACCGTCTGGCACGTGAATTCGCTAAACAAGAAGTCACTGCGTCTCTGCTGGCCAAGACCTGCAGCCTTTAACCCATCTCTTCATTCAAAAGCAGCCTTATGGGCTGCTTTTTTTTGCGCGATCATAATGACTCCATATCTCATCACCAGCTTCGAGGAAGCGACGCTGGCAGCTTTGATTCATGAGCCTTATGGCTACGATCATGCTGACATTTTCGATAAACCTCAGATCACGTACATCTACAACTATCTGAAATCCTTCATGCCCGAGATTCCGAAGGATAAGAAGACAGTAGGGAGCATCCTGCTCGAGCATGAGTACATTGACCGCGATTTCCTTGAAGACTACTCACGCTTTTATCTGGGGCGCTTCGGCAACGATGGCTACAAATGCGCTCGGCTTCACTTCTTCAACTGCGATCTGACTCACAAGCGGCTTGATGCCTTGCTTGCTGGAGATGCAGGTGTGGTGTTGGCCGATGACGACGATGAGAACGCAGTGAGGACTGTAGAGCAACTGCAGTCCCACTACCTCGGCTTCATGGTGATCAAGCCTCTCACTCGGACATTCGTGGGTAAAACATGCCTGCGTGTAAGTGGTGACCGAGGTGAGGGCAAGAAAAAAATCGATAAACCCTACGATGTGAACCTCTTCGGCATCAAACTTACGATCAATTCCATTGCCTTCCAAGAGCAGGACAAGGTTGTCGCAGCTTGTGCCACAACTGCCATTTGGACGGCGCTGCATAGCTTGCCAGGCCGAGGGGTCAAGGACATCAAGTCTTGCAGCGAGATCACCACCGCTGCTTTGAATTTTGTGGATGGCTCCAGTAATGGTTTCCCGAACAAAGAGCTGACCAACAAGCAAATTCAGCGAACGCTGGATGTTGAGGGGCTGCGCTATCACAACACTAACCTCGAGCAATCAACCCAGGAGTCCTTCCGGGACTACCTCATTGCTCATATCGATAGCGACCTGCCTGTCATTTTGACCGGTACAGTATATGGCGTGGAGCCCAATGAGTCTGGAGAGCATGTAAAAGCCGGACATGCAATCACTGCTCTGGGTTACGACTTCCGAGATGCTTCAAAGTGGGTATACGTGCATGATGACCGCCTTGGCCCTTACGCACGGTCAGAAATCGTCATGGTTGAAGACTATCTCGGAACGGCTACTCCTGACGCCGCAAAAGGTCGCTGGGGGCTAGCAATGTCCATCCGTGAGGCTGATGCAACCACGTGGGTAAAGCCGCATGAGATCATCGTTCCAGACATCTCGATCATCCCGGCAGATAGAAAGACACGCATCGATTTCAAATTCGCTCACGGCACAGCAGAGCGGATCCGTGACCAAGTTATTGGATACTTGAAGGATGAAATCTGCCCTATGCTCGGCATCGATGTTCCTGCGGTCGATTACGAGGTAAAACTGGCGTCGATTGCTCGAGCTCGGGACGATGTTCGCCAGCACCGCACAAATCGAAACATCGGTGACGTCCTAGGTACGTACACCCTCGATGAAGAGCGGATGATTCGCTGGAGGAAGGAGAAGCTCGGTTTCTTGACTGGCAACCTGGCACGCCTGCAGTGGCAAATTGACGTCTACTGGAATTCAGAGCCTGCCTTCCGGGTGTTTTTGGATGCCACCGATATTCCATTGGGCAACGCGGTTTCGGGTATTTACATTCTTGACCCGATTTATGCAGATGCGATGTTGGCCGGATTCATTGGTCAGGAGAGTCAAGTCGCCGGCCTAGATGACCAGCACTTCTTCCCAGCATTCACCAGAGCCGTCAAGCAGCGCCGAGATGACTATGAAAGCCATCTCAACAGCATGTATGGTACGTTGCGTGCGCCCAACCACATTAAGGAAAACGAGGTTGCGCGTAACGGGAAGGGTACCAACCCGACCGCGAAGAAGTTCTGGGATCCTCAGCAGATCCGTTTGGTTGAGGTTCATGAGGCCTATCAAAGGGTGGCTGATGCGGCTGCCAACGACCCAGCCTCTAAGAGCAAGCTTATCTGGGCAATTGGAAAGGATGGTGTGCTTTTCATCGCCGAAGACATTCCGGCGCCTGAGGAGCTCGGCCATCCCAGTATGACAGGTATGCAGGCTGCCCGGATTGCGGGAGAAATCAAGCCCAAGAGCGGATACTGGGAGGTCAACTTCTTCTCGGGCAGATACAGTGGAGACTACGCCGATGTGGAGAAGACACAATTCCTCGCCAATGCGGTGTATAAAATTCGGTCACTTTTCCCACATGACAAGTTTGAAGCTTTCTATCCTGACGCACCTGCAAATGTCCAGGTACCAACTATTTAAGCTGCTCCGGTAGGCGATAGCAATCCGGCGTAGCCTACCACTATGGTCCTTCCTAATATGTAGCATGATAACAGGACTTGCTGATAGGGTACTTCTCTGCGCCTATTTCATCCAGTGCTAGGGACATTTCATCAAAACTACAAAACAGGCTCGCCATGTATTCGTATTCTCTCGAAAACAAATTGCTTGCCCCAGACTCTTTATTTCTTTCTATTTTTCTAAATAGCTCACTGAGCAATTTTGGCCTTAGCAGCGCGCCTAGATAGTCATAGTAATCGGCCGCAGTCCTAAGCCCTATTTTATTAATCTGATGATCAATTACTCTGTATCTATCTCGCTTATAAATCTGGAATTCGCACCTATATAAATCATCCAGAAATCTCGCAAGCCTCAAAGCTCCTGGATCATGATTAGGCTTGGCTTCGACCTGCAAAAAATCAAATCCACACTCGCACCCAACCCATTGAATATCGAGATAATTATTCTTTGTCTCATAGAGCCTTGAACACCCCCCGCACGACTCAAAAAGCTCTAGATTATGCGTACCACAGACTGTCACATCCCTCGCCTGGTGATTTCTACGCCAGTAAATAAAACCTAGGTTTTCATAATCCTCTCTTACGCAAAGAGGACAGAATCTCACGGGATCGAGACCTATATATTCCGCAAAACCAAAGTGGCTTTTCTTCCAGTATATGTACTGATCATAGCAACCAAATCTATCTACAGAGAACTCATAGCGATGATAAGTAGTATGCCTATTAAGAAGAAAATTAAATGCTTTGTGACCACCCCAGCCAATTTCATAAGTAAATATTCTGGCTTTAGATGGGGTCCAGTGGGTAAAGTTAGTAGACACCCCAAATAAGGAATCCAAGTACTTTGCCTTAGGATTCTGCAAGAAAAATACGAGCCTTGAATAAAATGAGTTCAAAGCTTCATCGGGCTGCAAGCAGAGCATAGAAAAACACTATGAGATGAACGAGGGGGCCAGGTTCGATCGTTCCGTGATCGAACCGACTTCATTGCTTAATAACCGACTTCATTCCTAAACATCACTGCCGAGGCGTTGAGAGCGGCTTTATTCCACGGTCACGCTCTTGGCCAGATTGCGCGGCTGATCGACGTCGGTACCCTTGAGTACAGCGACGTAGTAGGACAGCAGCTGCAACGGCACGGTGTAGAGGATCGGCGCCAGCAGGTCATGGATATGCGGCATGGCCACTACATGGGTGCCCTCGCCATCGCTCATGCCAGCCTGCTGGTCGGCGAAGACGATCAGCTCGCCGCCGCGTGCACGCACTTCCTGCAGGTTGGACTTGAGCTTCTCCAGCAGCTCGTTGTTCGGCGCCACGGTGACCACCGGCATGTCGGCGTCGACCAGGGCCAGCGGGCCGTGCTTGAGCTCGCCAGCCGGATAGGCTTCGGCGTGGATGTAGGAAATTTCCTTGAGCTTGAGCGCCCCTTCCATGGCCACCGGGTACTGTGCGCCACGGCCGAGGAACAGGCTGTGGTGCTTCTCGGCGAACAGCTCGGAGATTTTCTCTACGGTCTTGTCCATCGCCAGCGCTTCGCCGAGTCGGGTCGGCAGGCGACGCAGCTCTTCCACCAGTTCGGCAGTCAGCGTCTTGTCCAGGGTACCGTGCACCTGTCCTAGGGCCAGGGTCAGCAGCATCAGGCCGACCAGTTGGGTGGTGAAGGCCTTGGTCGAGGCGACGCCGATTTCCGGGCCGGCCTGGGTCAGCAGGCACAGGTCGGATTCGCGTACCAGCGAGCTGGTGCCGACGTTGCAGATCACCAGGCTGGCCAGATAACCGCCCTGCCCCGGCGCTTTCTCCTTGGCGTTGCGCAGCGCGGCCAGGGTGTCGGCGGTCTCCCCGGACTGCGACACGCTGACGAACAGGGTGTCAGGTTGCACCGCGACCTTGCGATAACGGAACTCGCTGGCGACCTCGATCTGGCAGGGAATCCCGGCCAGTTCTTCCAGCCAGTAACGGGCGACCATGCCGGCGTGGTAGCTGGTACCGCAGGCGACGATCTGCACGTTCCTGACCTTGGCGAACAGCTCGGCAGCCTGCGGGCCGAAGGCCTGTACCAGCACGTGATCACTGCCCAGACGGCCTTCCAGGGTGCGCTGCACGACTTTGGGTTGCTCGTGGATCTCCTTGAGCATGAAGTGGCGGTATTCGCCCTTGTCGGCAGCTTCGGCGCCTTCGTGGTACTGCACGGTCTCGCGTTGCACCGGTTGGCCGGCTGCATCCCAGATCTGTACCTGATCGCGACGGATCTCGGCGATATCACCTTCTTCCAGGTACATGAAACGGTCGGTGACCTGACGCAGGGCCAGCTGGTCGGAGGCGAGGAAGTTTTCGCCCAGGCCCAGACCGATCACCAACGGGCTGCCGCTACGTGCAGCGAGCAGGCGATCCGGCTGCTTGGCGCTGATCACAGCCAAACCATAGGCGCCATGCAGCTCGGGAATGGCGGCCTTGAGCGCAGCGGTCAGATCACCCAGTTGCTGCAGCTTGTGGTCGAGCAGGTGGACGATGGTCTCGGTATCGGTATCCGAGGTGAACACGTAGCCGAGGCCCTTGAGGCGCTCACGCAGCGCTTCGTGGTTCTCGATGATGCCGTTGTGCACCACCGCCAGTTCGTTACCGGAGAAGTGAGGGTGCGCATTGCGCTCGCTGGGCGCGCCGTGGGTGGCCCAACGGGTGTGAGCGATACCCAGGTGGCCAAGCAGCGGCTCATCCTGCAGGGCGGCCTGCAGTTCGCTGACCTTGCCGACCCGACGGCGACGGTCGAGCAGCCCCTGCTCGGTCAGCAGCGCCACACCGGCACTGTCGTAGCCGCGGTATTCCAGGCGCTTGAGTCCTTCAACCAGAACGGGGGTGATACTGCGTTCAGCGATGGCACCTACGATTCCACACATGTTTCTGTCCTCAGTCGTGCAGTGGCGCAAGGATCAGCTGGATGCCCCGCGCTCGAAGTTGCTCGGCCGCCTGTTGCTCCAGACGGTCATCGGTAATCAGGGTATGGACACTGCCCCAGGGCAGTTCCAGATTGGGAATACGCCGGCCGATCTTGTCGCTCTCGACCATGACGATCACTTCTCGCGCGACTTCGGCCATGACCTGGGACAGGCCCAGCAGCTCGTTGAAGGTGGTGGTGCCACGCTCCAGGTCGATGCCATCGGCACCGATGAACAGCTGGTCGAAGTCGTAGGAACGCAGCACCTGCTCGGCGACCTGGCCCTGGAAGGATTCCGAGTGCGGGTCCCAGGTGCCGCCAGTCATCAACAGTACTGGCTCATGCTCGAGCTCACGCAGCGCATTGGCCACGTTCAGCGAGTTGGTCATCACCACCAGCCCCGGCTTGTAGCCGAGCTGGGGGATCATCGCCGCCGTGGTGGTGCCGCTGTCGATGATGATTCGCGCGTGCTCGCGGATGCGCGCCACGCCTGCACGAGCGATGGCCTGCTTGTGCGGCGAGACTGGCTGCGCACCGTCACCGATCAGTTCCTGCGGCATGGGTACGGCGCCACCATAGCGACGCAGAAGCAAGCCGTTCTTCTCCAGTGCGGCGAGGTCCTTGCGAATGGTCACCTCGCTGGTCGCGAAGTGCTGCGCCAACGCGTCCACCGACACCTCCCCCTGCTCGGCAAGCAGAGCGAGAATGGTGTGACGACGTTGCGGTGTGTTGCGCTTCGACATTCGCTAAGTTTCGATTCGAAAGATAATGGCGCGAATCAAAACATAAGGTCGCAAGCTTCGCAAGCTGCCGTCGATCAGTTCAGCGTCAGCTTTACCCCGAACCCCACCAGGCACATGCCCGCCAGCTTCTCCAGACCCCAGGCGATACGTGGGTTGGCGCGCATGCGTTCAGCGAGGAAGTGGCACAAAAGCACCATCGACAGGCCGTAGGCGAAGGTCAGCAGCATCACGGTCAGTGCCATGAAGCCAAAAGTGATCAGCCCCTGATGCTGCAGCGGATCGATGAACAGCGGGAAGAAGGCCATATAGAAGACAATGGCCTTGGGGTTGAACACCGTTATCAGCAGGGTCTGCCACAGATAATGATGCGGACGAATCTGCAGGGTCGGTGCCGCCCCCGGCTTGGCCAGCAACATGCGCAGGCCGAGCCAGATCAGGTAGCCGGCGCCTAGCCACTGCACCAGGTGAAAGGCACTCGGCGTGGCCTTGAGCAGCGCCGCCACGCCGGCCACTGCCAGCCACATCAATACCTGGTCGCCGAGAATCACCCCACAGGTGGCGGCCAGACCGCCGCGGATACCGCCCTTGCCGGTAGAGAGAATCAAGGCCAGATTGCCCGGCCCCGGAATGATCAGCAGGATGATGAATGCGGCCACGAAGGCCGGGTAGTCCGTAACACCAAACACACCAACGCTCCTTGCCGAGTGAAGTTATCAACAGCCCAGAATGTCGCTGCGCACTATCCTGGGCGGAGATTGATTCACTTCTTGGTCGGCCGCTTCCATCCTTCGATATTGCGCTGCTTGGCGCGGCCCACCGCCAGGGTATCGGCCGGCACATCACTGGTGATCACCGAGCCGGCGCCGGTAGTCGAGCGATCGCCGAGATTGACCGGAGCCACCAGCGAGCTGTTGGAGCCGATGAACACATCCTCGCCCATCACCGTGCGAGACTTGTTGGCACCGTCGTAGTTGCAGGTGATGGTGCCGGCGCCGATGTTGGTCCGCGCGCCGATCTCGGCATCGCCGAGGTAGCTCAGGTGGCCGGCCTTGGCGCCCTCGCCCAGCACCGCGTTCTTCAGTTCGACGAAGTTGCCCACATGAGCCTTGGCGCCCAGTTTGCTGCCCGGACGCAGGCGCGCGAACGGCCCGCAATCGGCACCCTCGCCGACCTCGGCACCTTCCAGATGGCTGTTGGCCTTGACGATGGCGCCCTTGCGCAACACCGAGTCCTTGATCACGCAGTTGGCACCGATCTGTACGTCATCTTCGATGGTCACCTGCCCCTCGAGAATGACGTTTACGTCGATCAGCACGTCGCGGCCCACGCTGACCTCACCACGCAGATCGAAGCGCGCCGGGTCACGCAGCGTGACGCCCTGAGTCATCAGACGCCGCGCCGCGCGCTGCTGATAGTGACGCTCAAGCTGCGCGAGCTGGATACGATCATTGGCGCCCAGCACTTCCATCTCGTCGGCAGCACCTGCGGTGGCCACTACCAGGCCATCGGCCACGGCCATGGCGATCACGTCGGTGAGGTAGTACTCGCCCTGCGCGTTGCTGTTGGACAATCGCCCCAGCCATTCGGCCAAGCGCTGGCCTGGCACGGCGAGGATGCCGGTATTGCCTTCGCGGATGGCACGCTGCGCCTCGCTGGCATCCTTGTGTTCGACGATCGCCTGCACCGCACCGCTGGAGTCACGCACGATGCGTCCATAACCGGTAGGGTCCGCCAGTTCTACCGTCAGCAAGCCCAGCTGCTTGTCACTGACCAAGGCCAGCAGGCGCTCAAGAGTGGCCGTTTCGATCAGCGGCACGTCGCCGTAGAGAATCAGCACCCGCTCGGCGCTCAGCTTCGGCAACGCCTGGGCTACCGCGTGACCGGTCCCCAGTTGCTCGGCCTGAATCACGAAGCTCAGATCATCGGCCTGGAGTCGTTCGCGCACCTTCTCCGCACCATGGCCGATCACCACCTGAATACTCTGCGGTTGCAAGCTTCGTGCGGTGTCCACGACATGCCCGAGCATGGATTTACCGGCGACCGGGTGCAGCACCTTGGGCAGAGCAGAACGCATGCGAGTGCCCTGACCCGCGGCGAGGATAACGATATCGAGCGACATGAAGAGCGATTCCTTGGCGGCTACGGGCTTGCACTGCCCCGTAGAAAGTCAAACGACAGATAAAGAAAAAGGGTAGCCAAAGCTACCCTTTCTCTCACAACGATTGAAGTGGGAGGCCTCAGCCGCCGAACTTCTTGCGCAGTTGCTGGACGGTGCGCAGCTGAGCTGCGACTTCGGCCAGGTGAGCAGCAGCGGAACTGTAGTTGAACTCAGAACCCTGTTCGCTCAGCGCTTTCTCGGCGGCCTTGAGGGCCTCCTGAGCAGCAGCTTCATCGATATCGGCGGCACGTTGCACGGTGTCGGCGAGAACCTTGACCATGCTCGGCTGCACTTCGAGGAAACCACCGGAGATGTAGAACACCTCGGCTTCGCCACCCTGCTTGATCAGGCGGATCG
Source organism: Pseudomonas pichavaramensis (assembly GCF_050473265.1). Lineage (NCBI taxonomy): Bacteria > Pseudomonadati > Pseudomonadota > Gammaproteobacteria > Pseudomonadales > Pseudomonadaceae > Pseudomonas > Pseudomonas pichavaramensis. Next base: position 14,931 of record NZ_JBJKFJ010000024.1, read on the forward strand.
GACCCGGTTTCAGGTCAGTGATCAGCGGCGCGTGGCCCGGAGCGATACCCAGATCACCCAGGTTGCCGTGCGCAATCACCATCTCGACCAGGCCGGAGAAAATCTCGCCTTCCGCGCTGACGATATCGCAATGGACTGTCATAGCCATACGCTTGCCTCGCATTACAGGCTGTGGACAACTTGGTTACCCACAACCTGATGCGCCCGTTGCCAGGCGCATGGGGTGATTACAGTTTCTTCGCTTTCTCGATGGCTTCGTCGATGCCACCAACCATGTAGAACGCTTGTTCCGGCAGGTGGTCGTAGTCGCCTTTGAGAATGCCGCTGAAGCCAGCGATGGTGTCCTTCAGGGACACGTACTTGCCCGGCGAACCGGTGAAGACTTCGGCCACGAAGAACGGCTGGGACAGGAAGCGCTGGATCTTACGAGCACGGGATACCAGCTGCTTGTCGGCTTCGGACAGTTCGTCCATACCCAGAATCGCGATGATGTCCTTCAGCTCTTTGTAACGCTGCAGCACGTACTGAACGCCACGAGCGGTCTCGTAGTGCTCGTTGCCGATGACGTTCGGATCCAGCTGACGGCTGGTGGAGTCCAGCGGGTCAACGGCCGGGTAGATACCCAGGGAAGCGATGTCACGCGACAGTACGACGGTGGCGTCCAAGTGGGCGAAGGTGGTCGCCGGGCTCGGGTCGGTCAGGTCGTCCGCAGGTACGTATACGGCCTGTACCGAGGTGATCGAGCCTTTCTTGGTGGAGGTGATGCGCTCTTGCAGAACGCCCATCTCTTCAGCCAGGGTCGGCTGGTAACCTACTGCCGACGGCATACGGCCGAGCAGTGCGGATACTTCGGTACCGGCCAGGGTGTAACGATAGATGTTGTCGACGAACAGCAGAACGTCACGACCTTCGTCACGGAACTTCTCGGCCATGGTCAGGCCGGTCAGCGCTACGCGCAGACGGTTGCCTGGTGGCTCGTTCATCTGACCGTAGACCAGGGCTACCTTGTCGAGAACGTTGGAGTCCTTCATCTCGTGGTAGAAGTCGTTACCCTCACGAGTACGCTCACCCACACCCGCGAACACGGAGTAACCGCTGTGTTCCATGGCGATGTTACGGATCAGTTCCATCATGTTTACGGTCTTGCCGACGCCGGCACCACCGAACAGGCCGACCTTACCGCCTTTGGCGAACGGGCAGACCAGGTCGATTACCTTGATACCGGTTTCCAGCAGATCGTTGCCGCCAGCTTGCTCAGCGTACGACGGAGCAGGGCGGTGGATTTCCCACTGCTCTTCTTCGCCGATCGGGCCAGCTTCGTCGATCGGGTTGCCCAGCACGTCCATGATACGGCCCAGGGTCGCTTTACCGACCGGTACCGAGATGGCCTTGTTGGTACGAGTGATGTCCAGACCGCGCTTGAGGCCTTCGGTCGAACCCATCGCAATGGTACGGACCACGCCGTCGCCCAGCTGTTGCTGAACTTCCAGAGTGGTTTCGGCGCCAATTACTTTCAGCGCCTCATAGACTGCCGGCACCTGATCACGCGGGAATTCCACGTCGATAACGGCGCCGATGATTTGAACGATACGTCCGCTACTCATCTTTGGTTCCTCTGAATATTTGAACCGTTCTTAAACCGCGGCAGCGCCGCCGACGATTTCCGAAATCTCTTGGGTGATCGCTGCCTGACGCGCCTTGTTGTAGATCAGCTGCAGGCCTTTGATCAGATCGCCAGCGTTATCGGTGGCGTTCTTCATTGCAATCATCCGCGCAGCCTGTTCGGCTGCACTGTTCTCGACTACTGCCTGGTACACCTGCGATTCGACATAGCGAACCATCAGGCCGTCGAGAAGCTCTTTAGCATCGGGCTCGTACAGATAGTCCCAGTGATGCTTGAGCTCTTGATCCGGATCGGCCACCAGGGGAACCAACTGCTCCACTGTAGGCTTCTGCGTCATGGTATTGATGAACTTGTTCGAGACCACGGACAGACGGTCGATACGACCCTCGAGGTAGGCATCGAGCATGACCTTGACACTACCGATCAGGTCATTGATCGACGGCTGCTCACCGAGGTGGCTGATCGCAGCAACGACATTGCCACCAAAGTTGCGGAAGAATGCCGCACCCTTGGAGCCAATCACGCAGAGATCGATCTCCACGCCTTGCTCGCGATCTTTAGCCATGTCCTTGACCAGGGCCTTGAACAGGTTGGTATTCAAGCCACCGCACAGACCACGGTCACTGCTCACCACCACATAACCGGCACGCTTTACAGGGCGCTCGATCATGAAGGGATGGCGGTACTCCGGGTTGGCGTTGGCCAGATGACCAATCACCTGGCGGATACGCTCCGCATAGGGACGGCTAGCTGCCATGCGCTGTTGAGCCCTGCGCATTTTGCTGACCGCCACCTTCTCCATGGCGCTGGTGATCTTCTGCGTGCTTTTGATGCTCGCAATCTTGCTGCGAATCTCTTTTGCGCCTGCCATTTAACACCTATCGGGTTAGCAGGCGGGCGTCTTGCGACGCCCGCTGCGGCTTACCAGGTTTGAGTGGCCTTGAACTTCTCGATACCGGCCTTGATGCCCGCGTCGATTTCGTCGTTGAAGTCACCTTTCACGTTGATCTTGGCCATCAGATCGGCCAGCTCACGGTTGAAGTAACCCAGCAGGGATGCTTCGAAGGCGCCAACTTTTTCCACTTCCACGTCGGTCAGGAAGCCGCGCTCGGCAGCGTACAGCGATACGGACATGTCGGCGATCGACATCGGCGCGTATTGCTTCTGCTTCATCAGCTCGGTTACGCGCTGACCATGCTCGAGTTGCTTACGGGTGGCTTCGTCCAGGTCAGAAGCGAACTGGGCGAATGCAGCCAGTTCACGGTACTGAGCCAGAGCGGTACGGATACCACCGGACAGCTTCTTGATGATCTTGGTCTGAGCGGCGCCACCCACGCGGGATACCGAGATACCGGCGTTGACGGCCGGACGGATACCTGCGTTGAACATGGCCGATTCCAGGAAGATCTGACCGTCGGTGATCGAGATCACGTTGGTCGGAACGAACGCGGAAACGTCACCGGCCTGGGTTTCGATGATCGGCAGAGCGGTCAGGGAACCGGTCTTGCCAGTCACGGCGCCATTGGTGAACTTCTCGACGTACTCTTCGGAAACGCGGGAAGCGCGCTCCAGCAGACGGCTGTGGAGATAGAACACGTCACCCGGGTAAGCTTCGCGGCCCGGCGGACGGCGCAGCAGCAGGGAGATCTGACGGTAGGCAACGGCCTGCTTGGACAGGTCATCGTATACGATCAGGGCGTCTTCACCGCGGTCGCGGAAGTACTCGCCCATGGTGCAACCGGCGTACGGAGCCAGGAACTGCAGGGCAGCCGACTCGGAGGCCGAAGCGGCAACCACGATGGTGTTGGCCAGAGCACCAGCTTCTTCCAGCTTGCGCACCACGTTGGCGATGGTCGATTGCTTCTGACCAACGGCGACGTAAACGCAGCGGATGCCGCTGTTCTTCTGGTTGATGATGGCGTCGACTGCCATGGCAGTCTTACCGATCTGACGGTCACCGATGATCAGCTCGCGCTGGCCACGGCCTACCGGGATCATGGCATCGACCGACTTGTAACCGGTCTGTACCGGCTGGTCGACCGACTTACGCCAGATCACGCCAGGAGCGACCTTCTCAACAGCGTCGGTTTCCTTGGCTTCGATCGGGCCTTTGCCATCAATCGGGTTACCCAGTGCGTCGACAACGCGACCCAGCAGTTCCGGACCAACCGGGACTTCCAGAATGCGGCCAGTGCACTTGGCGCTCATGCCTTCGGCCAGGCTGGTGTAAGCACCCAGCACAACGGCACCGACGGAGTCTTGCTCCAGGTTCAGCGCCATACCGTAGACACCGCCCGGGAACTCGATCATTTCGCCGTACATGACGTCGGCCAGACCGTAGATACGCACGATACCGTCGGAAACGGAGACGACGGTGCCTTCGTTGCGGGCTTGGGAGGCGACGTCGAGTTTCTCGATGCGCCCCTTGATGATTTCACTAATTTCGGAAGGATTGAGTTGCTGCATAGCTCTGCTGCCCCTTCAAACTCAAGATTTCAATGCTTCGGCCAGTTTCGCGAGCTTGCCGCGAACAGAGCCATCGATTACCAGGTCGCCGGCGCGGATCAGTACACCACCGATCAGGGTGGCATCTTCCGCGGCGTGCAGACGCACTTCTCGGCCGAGCCGTGCACTGAGAACCTTGGCGAGTTTGTCTTGCTGTTCATCGCTCAATGCGAAGGCACTGGTGACATCCACGTCGATCGACTTCTCTTGTTCGGCCTTGTACAGCTCGAACAGGGCGAAGATATCCGGCAACAAGGCCAGACGATCGTTCTCAGCGATAACGCGAATGAAGTTCTGTGCCTCGGCGTCGAACTTTTCACCACACACCTCGTTGAAGGTGGTGGCCTTTTCTGTACTCGTCAGACGCGGGGCCTTGAGCACGCGCTGCATGGTGTCGTCGAGCGACACCGCCGCAGCCAGGCCGAGCATGGCTGACCAATTGGCCAGTTGCTGGTGAGCCTGTGCGTGCTCGAAGGCAGCCTTAGCGTAAGGTCGGGCCAGCGTGGTCAGTTCTGCCATGATCGCGCCCTCGCTTAAATTTCGGCTGCCAGTTTGTTAACCAGCTCCGCATGCGCGTTTTGGTCGATGGATGCGCCCAGGATCTTCTCCGCACCGCTGACTGCCAGGCCACCCACTTGGGCGCGCAGGGCGTCTTTGATGCCGTTGATTTCCTGTTCGATCTCGGCCTGAGCCTGAGCCTTCACGCGGTCAGCTTCGACACGAGCCTGATCACGGGCTTCGTCGACGATCTGAGCTGCACGCTTATTGGCTTGCTCGATGATTTCCGCAGCCTGACCTTTGGCTTCGCGAAGTTGCTGGGCCACTTTCTCGTGGGCCAGCTCCAGATCACGAGCCGCGCGGTTGGCAGCGTCCAAGCCGTCTGCGATCTTCTTCTGACGTTCCTGCAGAGCCGCAATGACCGGAGGCCATACGAACTTCATGCAGAACAGCACGAAGATGAAGAAGGCAACGGACTGGCCTATCAGGGTTGCATTAATGTTCACGCCAACACCTCGCTCGTTCGTTGTCCGTCACACCAATTCACTCGAAAACGAGTGAATTAGCCTGCGATTTGACCAACGAAGGGGTTCGCGAAGGTGAAGAACAGTGCGATACCAACACCGATCATGGTCACGGCGTCGAGCAGACCGGCGACGATGAACATTTTAACTTGCAGCATCGGGACCATTTCCGGCTGACGCGCAGCGCCTTCCAGGAATTTGCCACCCAGCAGACCGAAACCGATGGCGGTACCCAGGGCACCCAGGCCGATCAGCAGTGCAACGGCGATAGCGGTCAAACCAACTACAGTTTCCATTTTTCCTCCCGACTTACAGTCGTATTGGTTAAGGTTTTTGTTGAAGCGGTAAAGCGAAATCGTTTCTTTACAACACCCCTCATGCACGCAGGCATTGAGGGTTTGTCCTGGCCGGCACCGCCTGAGCGGTGCCGAGGAACTTCACTGACAGCCTTAGTGACTGTCTTCGTGCGCCATCGACAGGTAGACGATGGTCAGCATCATGAAGATGAATGCCTGCAGCACGATGATCAGGATGTGGAAGATGGCCCAGGCCAGCTGCAGCACACCACCCAGCGAGCCCAGCAGCATGCCGCCGCTGAACATGATGGCGATCAGGATGAAGATCAGTTCGCCGGCATACAGGTTGCCGAACAGTCGCAGCGCCAGGGAAACCGGCTTGGCGATCAGGGTGACGAATTCCAGCAGGAAGTTCACCGGGATCAGCACGATCTGGACAGCCATGTTCTTGGAGCTGAACGGGTGCATGGTCAGCTCGCCGAGGAAACCGCCAATACCCTTGACCTTGACGCTGTAGAACAGGATCAGGGCGAACACCGACAGGGCCAGGCCCAGAGTGGCGTTCGGGTCGGTGGTCGGTACCACGCGGAAGTACAGGTGCGGATCACCAACGATGGTGGCAGCCAGCATGGGCAGCCAGTCAACCGGCACCAGGTCCATGAAGTTCATCAGGAAGACCCAGACGAAGATGGTCAGGGCCAGCGGGGCGATCAGCGGGTTACGCCCGTGGAAGGTGTCCTTGACGCTGCCATCCACGAACTCGACCAGAACCTCGACGAAGTTCTGCAGGCCGCTCGGCTGGTCCGAGGTAGCCTTGCGCGCCGCCAGGCGGAACAGGACGATGAAGATCAGGCCGAGAACCACCGACACCGCCAGGGTGTCTACGTGGAAGGCCCAGAAGCCCATTTCTTTGGCTTCCTGTGCGGTGTGGGCGAAACTCCAGCCGTTCACCGGGTGCTGACCATAGGTCAGGTTGGTGAGGTGGTGCTGGATGTAACCCGAAGCGGTTTCTGCTGCCATTATTTGCCTCGAACGCTTTAAGGTCTTGAAAATTTCGTTATCAGCAGCGGGGCGAACCAGCTGACCATCAGGGTCAGCAGGTAGACACCGAACAACATCGGTGCCTCCAGAGGTTTCACGCCCGCAAACGTCAGTGCAAACAGCACGAACGTCAGAATCAGTTTTCCCGCTTCGCCCGCATAAAAAGAACGGACGATTTCCCTAGCAGCCCGCGCCCCGCTGAAGCGAAACGCCTTGTGGGCAAAATACACATTCGGCAGCCAGGCAATCATGCCCCCCAATAGCGCCGAATATCCCGCCACGTCGCCTCGCCATTGCCAGGCCGCCGCAGCAGCGAGCAGCAATACGACGAGTTGTGCCACCAGCACCGGAAAAACCGGTAGACGATGGAAGGGCAGGCGCTTCGGCATGCGGCGTTCCATCAACTGATGTACCTCGACTATCGACCGCTTTAACTCAATGAATTGGCATAAAAAGTGCCAACAAAATTGCGCGCAGAGTATAGGGGGCGAGTTCCCCCCATTCAACTGTCCGGTAGTGATTTCCGACCATGCGCTACATGGTCAGGTGTGGCGAATTGTTTCAGCGGATGTGAGCAAGCACGCCCTGCAATTCGTCGAGAGAGTTGTAGCGGATGACCAGCTGGCCCTTGCCCTTGGACCCGTGCTTTATCTGCACAGGCGAGCCCAGGCGCTCTGCCAGGCGCTGCTCCAGGCGACTGATGTCCGGATCTGCCTTGGCTTTGGCCGGTGCCGGTTTGGCGCTCAGCCACTGGCGTACCAGCGCTTCGGTCTGGCGCACGGTAAGGCCGCGTGCGACAACGTGTCGCGCAGCTTCGACCTGCTGTTCGAGGGGCAAACCGAGCAGCGCACGGGCATGACCCATTTCCAGGTCGCCATGCGAGAGCAACGTCTTGATCTCATCGGGCAATGCGATCAGGCGCAACAGGTTGGTGATGGTGACGCGTGATTTGCCGACGGCATCGGCGACCTGCTGCTGGGTCAGCTCGAATTCCTGCTGCAGGCGCTGCAGGGCGACGGCTTCCTCGATCGGGTTGAGGTCTTCGCGCTGGATGTTCTCGATCAGCGCCATGGCGATGGCGGCTTCGTCCGCCAGTTCGCGGACCATGGCCGGGATCTTGTCCTGACCGGCGAGCTGACTGGCTCGCCAGCGCCGCTCACCGGCAACGATCTCGAAACGGCCCTCACCAATCGGGCGCAGGACGATCGGTTGCATCACGCCCTGGGCACGAATCGAGGCGGCCAGTTCTTCCAGCGCGGTCTGATCCATGTCTCGGCGCGGCTGATACTTGCCACGCTGGATCAGTTCCAGCGGCACATACTGCAGCTCGCGACTGTCGACCTGAGCGGCCTCTTCCTGCAGTGCGCCGACGGTGTTGCCGCCGAGCAGTGCGTCCAGACCTCGACCCAGACCTCGTTTCTTCGCAGCCATGCAGATGTTCCTTAAGCGGTAGCGGTTTTCGCGGCGGCGCGCTGACGGCGCACCAGCTCGCCGGCCAAGGCCAGGTAGGCGATGGCTCCACGGGATTGTTTGTCGTAGACCAGCGCCGGCATGCCGAAGCTCGGCGCTTCGGCCAGGCGCACGTTGCGCGGGATCACGGCGTCGTACAACTTGTCGCCGAAATGCTCCTTGAGCTGAGCACTGACATCGTTGGTCAGGCTGATGCGCGGGTCGTACATGGTACGCAGCAGGCCTTCGATCTGCAGCTTGGGATTGAGCAGCTGGCCGATGCGCTGGATGCTGTTGACCAGATCGGACAGGCCTTCCAAGGCGTAGTACTCGCACTGCATGGGGATGATCACGCCGTCGGCGGCGACCAAAGCATTGATGGTCAGCATGTTCAGCGACGGCGGGCAGTCGATGAGGATGTAATCGTAGTTCTCGCGGATCGGCGCCAAGGCATAGCGCAGGCGGCTTTCCTTCATTTTCATTTCCAGCAGCGCGACTTCGGCGGCCGTCAGGTCGCGGTTGGCCGGCAACAGCTGATAGCCGCCGTGCTCGGAAAACTGCATCGCCTCACTGAGGTCGCACTCTCCGATCAGCACGTCGTAGATCGAATGCTCGAGGGCGTGCTTGTCGATACCGCTGCCCATGGTCGCGTTGCCCTGCGGGTCGAGGTCGATCAGCAGCACGCGGCGCTTGGTCGCCACCAGAGAAGCAGCCAGGTTGATGCACGTCGTGGTTTTGCCCACGCCGCCTTTCTGATTGGCGATCGCGAATACCTTGGCCATCTTCCTTCCCCCTTAGACCGAGCGACGCAGTATCAACAGATGGCGCTGGCCTTGGCAACCGGGAACCTTCAGCACGTGCGTGGCGCTGAGACAGAAGTCCGCCGGCAGCGCCTGCAGCTCGTCATCCGGGTGTACGCCCTTCATCGCCAACCAGTGGGTGTCGGTGCTGCCGAGGTGACGTGTCCAGTCGCTGAAGTCCTGCAGGCTACTGAAAGCCCGCGAGCTGATGCCGTCGAACGGCTGCTCGGGACGATAGGTTTCGACCCGGCTGTGGACAACTTCGAGGTTGGCGAGTTTCAGCTCCAGTTTCACCTGGACCAGAAAGCGGGTCTTCTTGCCGTTGGAATCGAGCAGGGTGAAACGTCGCTCGGGGAACATGATTGCCAGTGGAATACCGGGCATGCCGCCGCCGCTGCCGACATCCAGCCAGTTATCCCCACGCTCGGCAACGAAGGGCACGACCGACAGGCTGTCGAGCAGATGACGCGAAACCATTTCGTCGGGGTCGCGCACGGCCGTGAGGTTGTAGGCCTTGTTCCATTTGATCAACAGGCCCAGGTAGGCGAGCAGTTGTTCCTGCTGCAGTGCGCTGAGCTCGACGCCAAGCTCGCGCGCGCCCTGGATCAATTCTTCGGCATGACGCTGGGTAACCGACATCAGGCAGTCTGCTCCAGCTTCTGGCCGGCGCTGCGCTTTTTCAGATGAATCAGCAGCAGGGAAATAGCCGCCGGCGTCACGCCGGGGATACGGCCGGCCTGGCCGAGGGTGGCCGGGCGGGTGTTGCCCAGCTTGAACTGGATTTCCTTGGACAAACCGGAGATGGCGCTGTAGTCCAGATCATCCGGCAACTTGGTGTCCTCGCTGGCCCGCAACTTGGCGATCTCGTCCTGCTGCCTGTCGATGTAGCCGGCGTACTTGGTCTTGATCTCGACCTGCTCGGCCACCTGATTATCCACAACCGGAGCTTCAGTCAATTCGGCCAGGGTGGCGTAGTCGATCTCCGGACGCGCCAACAGATTGAGCAGGTTGTATTCGTGTGCCAGGGGGGTACCGAAACGCACAGCGATAGCATCGCCCTGAGGCGTGCCAGGACGCACCCAGGTGTTCTTCAGCCGCTGCTCTTCCTGCACGATGCCCTCGCGCTTGGCCTCGAAGATGGCCCAGCGCTCATCGTCGACCAGGCCCAGCTCGCGACCTTTCTCGGTCAGGCGCAAGTCGGCGTTGTCTTCACGCAGGATCAACCGATATTCGGCGCGTGAAGTGAACATGCGGTACGGCTCCTGGGTACCGAGGGTGATCAGGTCATCGACCAGCACGCCGATGTAGGCTTCATCACGGCGCGGGCACCAGGCCTCTTTGCCCTGCGCGCGCAGCGCGGCGTTGCAGCCGGCGAGCAGGCCCTGGGCCCCGGCTTCTTCGTAACCGGTGGTGCCGTTGATCTGGCCGGCGAAGAACAGCCCGCCGATCACCTTGGTCTCCAGGCTGTACTTCAGGTCACGCGGGTCGAAGTAGTCGTACTCGATGGCATAACCCGGACGCATGATGTGCGCGTTTTCCATGCCGCGAATGCTGCGCACCACCTGCAGCTGCACGTCGAACGGCAGCGAGGTGGAAATGCCGTTGGGGTACAGCTCATGGGTGGTCAGGCCTTCCGGCTCGATGAATACCTGATGGCTGTCCTTGTCGGCGAAGCGATGGATCTTGTCTTCGATCGACGGGCAGTAGCGCGGGCCAACGCCTTCGATCATCCCCGAGTACATCGGCGAGCGGTCGAGGTTGGCGGCGATGATCTCGTGGGTACGCGCGTTGGTATGCGTGATCCAGCAACTGATCTGCTGTGGCTGATCCTCACGCTTGCCGAGGAAAGACATCAGCGGCGTCGGCGTATCCCCCGGCTGTTCGGTCATCACCGAGAAATCCACACTGCGGCCATCGATACGCGGCGGAGTTCCGGTCTTCAGGCGACCAACGCGTAACGGCAGCTCGCGTAAACGGTGTGCCAGGGCGATCGAGGGCGGGTCACCTGCACGACCGCCGGAGTAGTTCTGCATGCCGATGTGGATAAGTCCACCGAGAAAGGTGCCTGTGGTCAACACCACAGAGTCCGCATGGAACCTGAGGCCCATCTGGGTAACCACGCCTTTGACCTGAGCGTTTTCCACAATCAGGTCATCGGCTGCCTGTTGAAAAATCCACAGGTTGGTCTGGTTCTCAAGAATCTCGCGCACCGCCGCCTTGTACAGGATGCGATCAGCCTGCGCACGGGTAGCGCGAACGGCCGGGCCCTTGCGGCTGTTGAGAATGCGGAACTGAATGCCGCCTTTGTCGGTAGCGGTGGCCATGGCCCCGCCAAGGGCATCGATTTCCTTGACCAGATGGCTCTTGCCGATCCCGCCAATGGCCGGGTTGCAGCTCATCTGGCCAAGGGTCTCGACATTGTGGGTGAGCAGCAGGGTCTTCACGCCCATGCGTGCTGCAGCCAGAGCTGCCTCGGTACCGGCATGACCGCCACCGATCACGATCACGTCAAAACGGGAAGGGAAATCCACCACGCACCTCGTGCCTGTTGAGAAAGGGGGCTTTTGATTGGAAAGCGAGAAAGGCGGCAAGTATAGGGACTTCAGCCTCTTGAATGAAGCCTTCTGCACAAAAAATAGCCAACCGGTTAGCTCTGACCTGACGCAAGATCCTCGTTACCTGATCGCCCCTACCCGGTGAGAAATACGTTCAGGCTTATAAAGAATAGAAAGAGAGAATTTTTATAAAGCTTGTTTTTTATGTTTATGTATAGAGCCAGCCTTTTCTGTGGATAACAAGCTACAGACCACGTATTGCAAGCTGTGCAGCGAATGATAAGGCTGTGTCGTTCCTGCGGGTTTGCGCTGGGCAAGCTGCTGAACCCTTGTGGATGGAAAGGCCTGTTACCCACAGGGGTGGTTACGCCCAGCTTTGTCATAGGGTTATCGGCAAGGTTCAGGGGCGGTTTTCCACAGGGTTTATTCCGGCCTGAATAACTCAAAAAACGTGGAAAATAGCGTCGCCTGGCTCATTGCCGGGTTGCTGTAGGAGCGGCTTCAGCCGCGATCAGCGGTGTTTGTCTGGACCTGTTCCTGCAGGTCGAGGGGTTGCGGTACCCAACAAGAGCTCGCCGCTAAAGCGCCTCCCACAGGCGCCTGTGCATTGCTCGTAGCCCGGATGCAATCCGGGCCGCGCATCACCGCGCCCTTGCGTAGGAGCGGCTTTAGCCGCGACAGGTTTGACACAACGACTACAGATATACGTACTGGCAAGGTAACGAGCTGTGGATCAGCACGTAGAGGGACCGGCATCGTTGCGATGCCGGTTAGGCTGCGTGTGGACTCAGTGAGCGGATCACTTACCAATACAGAAGCTGGAGAAGATTCGCCCCAGCAAATCATCGCTGCTGAAGGCGCCGGTGATTTCGCCCAGGGCTTGCTGGGCCATGCGCAGGTCTTCGGCGAGCAGTTCGCCGGCGCCCATCAGGGTCAGCTGATTGCGCCCGTGCTCGAGAAACTGCTCGGCTTGATGCAGCGCTTCCAGGTGGCGGCGGCGGGCGCTGAAGCCGCTCTCCGCGGTCTGTTGATAACCCATGCAGGCTTTCAGGTGCTCACGTAGCAGATCGAGGCCTTCTGCGGATTTGGCCGAGAGGCTGAGGGTGACGTGACCGTCGGCGCTGGTTTTCAAGGCTACCGCTTCGCCAGACAGGTCGGCCTTGTTGCGGATCAGGGTGACCCGTGCCGGATCGGGGCGATGTTCGAGGAACTCCGGCCACAGGGCGAAGGGATCGGCAGCTTCCGGTGCAGTGGAGTCCACCACCAGCAGTACCCGATCCGCCTCGCCGATGGCCTTGAGCGCGCGTTCTACGCCGATGCGTTCGACCTGATCATCGGTATCACGCAGGCCGGCGGTATCGACCACGTGCAGCGGCATGCCGTCGATGTGGATATGTTCGCGCAATACATCGCGGGTGGTGCCGGCGATATCGGTGACGATGGCCGCTTCACGCCCGGCGAGGGCGTTGAGCAGGCTGGATTTTCCGGCATTGGGTCGGCCAGCGATGACCACGGTCATCCCCTCGCGCAGCAATGCGCCCTGGCCGGCTTCGCGCAACACTGTTGATAAGTCGGCACGCACGCCGTCGAGCTGATTGAGCACATGGCCATCGGCGAGGAAGTCGATTTCTTCTTCAGGGAAGTCGATGGCAGCCTCGACGTAGATACGCAGTTGTATCAGCGCTTCAGTCAGTGCATGCACGCGTTTGGAAAACTCGCCCTGCAGCGAGCGCAGGGCATTGCGCGCGGCCTGCTCGGAGCTGGCTTCGATCAGGTCGGCGATGGCTTCGGCCTGGGCCAGGTCGAGTTTGTCGTTGAGAAAGGCTCGCTCGCTGAACTCGCCTGGGCGGGCCAGGCGTGCGCCCAGTTCGATGCAGCGGCGCAGGAGCAGATCGAGTACCACGGGGCCGCCGTGGCCTTGCAGCTCCAGCACGTCCTCTCCGGTGAACGAGTTGGGTCCAGGGAAGTAGATGGCCAGGCCTTCATCCAGGGTCAGTTGATCTTCACCATGGAATGGCCCGTGATGGGCAAAACGCGGTTTCAGCTGCCGCTGACAGATGTCGCTGGCAAGCCGGCTGGCCAGTGGGCCCGATACGCGCACGATACCGACCCCACCACGGCCCTGTGCGGTGGCTACGGCAGCGATGGTGTCTCGGGCGTGGTTCATGGCGTTCACTCGTGGTTGGCAGGGCGCGAACGGCGCCCGCTTATATCTTGGATAGCAAAACGCCCCAATCATGGGGCGTTTGCTTGATGCTTGGAAGCCTTGGCGAATCAGGCGTTAGCCGGTTTCGCTGCTGCTTCGATCCGGCGGGTAATGTACCACTGCTGGGCGATGGACAGGCAGTTGTTGACCACCCAGTACAGCACCAGACCAGCCGGGAACCACAGGAAGAAGAAGGTGAAGATGATCGGCATCAGCTTCATCACGCGGGCCTGCATGGGGTCCGGCGGCGTCGGGTTTAGCTGCTGCTGGATGAACATGGTGGCGCCCATGATGATCGGCAGGATGAAGAACGGATCCTTGATCGACAGGTCGGTGATCCAGAACATCCACGGCGCCTGACGCATTTCCACGGATTCCAGCAGCACCCAGTACAGGGCGAGGAATACCGGCATCTGCACCAGGATCGGCAAGCAGCCGCCCAGCGGATTGATCTTCTCTTTCTTGTACAGCTCCATCATCGCCTGGGACATCTTCTGGCGATCGTCACCGAACTGTTCCTTCAGCGCCTGCAGCTTCGGCGATACAGCGCGCATGCGGGCCATGGAGCGATAGCTGGCAGCCGACAGCGGGAAGAAGATCAGCTTGATGATGATGGTCAGTACGATGATCGACCAACCCCAGTTGCCGAGCAGGCCGTGGATAACCTCCAGCAGCCAGAAGATCGGCTGAGCCAGGAACCACAGGATGCCGTAGTCGACGGTCAGCTCAAGGCCTGGCGACAGGGTGCCCAGATGTTCCTGCAGTTTCGGGCCTGCATACAGCACAGCACCGGTATCGCCTTTGCCACCAGCAGCCACTTCAACAGCCGGGCTTCTGAAACGGATGATGTAGTTGCCTTGGCTGTCCTTGCGGGTTTCGATCTGGTTGTTGCTATCTTTCGCAGGTACCCAGGCTGTTACGAAGTAGTGTTGCAGCCAGGCTACCCAACCACCTTGTACGTTCTCTTCGAACCAGGCTTTGGCATTGCCTTCCCGGTTTTTCTCAGCCTGCTTGTCGAGATCTTTCATCGACAGCTTCTTGTACGGCTCGTCCGGAGTCCATACAGCGGCACCCAGGTAGGTAGCGGTACCGGTGGCGGTAGTCGAGGACGGGTCACCGCTGCTGTCGCGCTTGAGCTGACCGTAGAGGCTGCCGGTCCAGGTCTGACCGCTCTGGTTGTCGATCAGGTAACGCACGTCGACCTGGTAGGCCGATGGATCGATACAGCCTGGCTTCTTCAGTTGCTGTTCGCGGGCACTGCACTCGGCATTGAGGCCGCGTTTGAAGCTGAAGCGCTTGATGTAGTTGATACCGCCTTCGCTGTAGGTCAGGTCCACCACCAAGCTGTCCTGGCCTTCGGCCAGTTCGTAGCTCTGCTTCTCGCTGCTCCACAGAGCGCGACCGCTGGATTTGTCCGGCGCGTTCTGACCGATCAGGCCGCTCTGAGCCAGGTAGGTGCGTTCACCGCCGTTGTCGAACAGCTGGAAGGGAACGTCCGGGCGATCCTGACGGCGCGGGTACTGAGTCAGGCGCAGCTGCACCACGTCACCGCCACGCGGGTCGATGGCGAGGTCAAGTACGTCGGTCTTGACGCGAATCAACTCGTCGCTGGCTGCTGCAGTAGTGGGTACTGCTTCTGCAGAGGGGGCTGCTGCCACGGCAGTGGGAACGTCATCACCGCTATTGTTGGCAGATGCATCAAGCGCATCAGGCAGGTTGGGCGTCGCAGCGTTCGAGGTACTTACCTCGGCTGGCAGGGCAGCCTGGCCATAGTCCTCGTTCCATTGCAGGACCATGAGGTAGGACACGACTGCCAGGGCGACGATCAGGATCGAGCGTTGGATATCCATGATTATTCGGCCATCGAAGGAGAACGGGATTTTTTAACGGGTGGAACCGGATCGAAGCCACCGGGATTCCACGGATGGCAACGTCCGAGGCGGCGAGCTGCCAACCAGCCACCACGCAGGAAGCCATGTTGATCAATGGCTTCGTAGGCATAGCAGGAACAGCTGGGGTAGAAACGGCAATGGCTGGCCATCAGCGGGCTAATGGCGTAGCGATAAACCTGGATACAGGCTAGGGCCGCTTTACGCATGGGGATTGTCGCTTGTCCCGGGAGAAGATTCTGCGTCGCGACTGGGCCGGTTGCGGGCCAGGCGTTTCCAGAGTTTGCCGAACTGCTGAGCGAGCTCGTTGTTCTCCAGATCGCCTAGCCCTTTACGGGCGACCACCACGATATCCCAGCCAACCAGGGTTTCCTGATTGAGCCTGAAGGATTCGCGGATTTGACGCTTGATGCGGTTGCGCTCGACTGCGAGCTTGACGCTCTTCTTGCCGATCACCAGACCTAGACGGGAATGATCAAGCTGGTTGTCTCGCGCTAGCAACAGGACACTTTTGCCCGGAGCTTTACCGCTTGGGGAGTCGAAGACTGCCTTGAATTGCCGGGGAGTCAGCAGTCGCTTTTCCCGGCCGAAGCCTCGACTCACCACCTGTCTGGATGAATTAGACAGTCAGACGCTTGCGGCCCTTGGCGCGACGACGCGACAGGACTTGACGGCCGTTCTTGGTGGCCATACGAGCACGGAAACCGTGGGTGCGAGCGCGCTTGATAGTGCTGGGTTGGAAAGTGCGTTTCATGGTGCGTTACCTGGGTGATCGACTAGGGTCGGAATGACCCCGGTTTAAAGAGACCGGCAATTCTAGAGAAAGCCGCACGATAGGTCAATTTCCAACCAACCTTATTCGCCAGATAAGAATAAAGAGAAGGAAAGGGTTTAAAGCTCTTTTTCTCTTTATGTAATGATTGGGCACCCGCCTCTCTGTGGAAAACCCTGTCGATGCCTTGCCACTGCTGTGTTGAAGGCAATGATAACGCTGTCCGAAACAGGTGATCCAGTTGTGCAGTCGCTGGGTGTAGCTTGAGGATAATAAGTGCTTTTACCCACAGCCAGGTTATCCGTGCGTTCGTCCCCAGGCTTTTGCAGAACGCTCAGGCGTGCTTATCCACAAGGTTCATGGCCGCAAAGATCAGTCTGGTGAATGCAAGTAAGGCGTTGATTTTACTTGGCCATCTTCGTACTGCTATGTGGATAACTCAAACGTGGGCCGTTACAATGGCAGCTGTTTTTTGCACGCCGCCTGGATAGGGGATAGTCAGTGTCAGTGGAACTATGGCAGCAATGCGTCGAGCTTCTGCGCGATGAATTGCCCGCCCAGCAATTCAACACCTGGATACGTCCTCTGCAGGTCGAAGCCGAAGGCGACGAACTGCGTGTCTATGCACCCAACCGTTTCGTGCTGGACTGGGTCAACGAGAAATACCTGAGTCGCTTGCTCGAGTTGCTCGGTGAGCGAGCGGGTGGTCTGGTGCCTGCGCTTTCCTTATTAATAGGAAGCAAGCGTGCCGCGACTGCGCGAGTTGCACCGACTGCGCCTCCGCCTGCCGCAGCAGCGCGCGCTGCTCAGGTACAGGCGGCGCCTGCGGTCAGCAAGCCTGCTCCGCCTCCGGTGCAGGAAGAACCCTCGCGTGCCAGCTTCGATTCCATGGCCGGCTCCGCGCCGCAACCGCCGACACCCGCTGTGGCACCGCGTACCGAGCGCACCGTACAGGTCGAAGGCGGCCTGAAGCACACCAGCTACCTCAATCGTACCTTCACCTTCGACAACTTCGTCGAGGGCAAGTCGAACCAGTTGGCGCGTGCCGCTGCCTGGCAGGTCGCGGACAATCCCAAGCATGGCTACAACCCGCTGTTCCTTTATGGCGGAGTGGGCCTGGGTAAGACGCACCTGATGCATGCGGTAGGCAACCACCTGCTGGCGAAGAACCCTAACGCCAAGGTGGTGTACCTGCACTCCGAGCGTTTCGTCGCCGATATGGTCAAGGCGTTGCAGCTCAACGCGATCAACGAATTCAAGCGCTTCTACCGCTCGGTGGACGCGCTGCTGATCGATGACATCCAGTTTTTCGCCAAGAAGGAACGCTCCCAGGAGGAATTCTTCCACACCTTCAACGCATTGCTCGAGGGTGGTCAGCAGGTGATTCTCACCAGCGATCGCTACCCGAAAGAGATCGAAGGTCTCGAAGAGCGTTTGAAGTCGCGTTTCGGCTGGGGCCTGACCGTTGCGGTCGAGCCGCCGGAACTGGAAACCCGTGTGGCGATTCTGATGAAGAAGGCCGACCAGGCCAAAGTCGATCTACCACACGACGCCGCGTTCTTCATCGCCCAGCGTATTCGCTCCAACGTGCGCGAGCTCGAAGGCGCGCTGAAGCGGGTTATCGCGCACTCACACTTCATGGGTCGCGACATCACCATCGAACTGATTCGTGAGTCGCTCAAAGACCTGCTCGCCCTGCAGGACAAGCTGGTCAGCATCGACAACATTCAGCGCACCACGGCCGAGTACTACAAGATCAAGATCACCGATCTGCTGTCCAAACGCCGCTCGCGCTCGATTGCCAGACCGCGGCAGGTTGCCATGGCTCTGTCGAAGGAATTGACCAATCACAGCCTGCCGGAAATCGGTGTGGCCTTCGGCGGTCGTGATCACACCACGGTGTTGCACGCTTGCCGTAAGATTGCTGAACTTAGAGGATCCGACGCGGACATCCGCGAGGACTACAAGAACCTGCTGCGTACCCTGACTACCTGATTCGCAGCTCCACGAGGCAAGGGACTAGACCATGCATTTCACCATTCAACGCGAAGCCCTGTTGAAACCCCTGCAACTGGTCGCCGGTGTCGTGGAACGACGCCAGACGCTGCCGGTTCTGTCCAACGTGCTGCTGGTTGTCGAAGGCCAGCAACTGTCGCTCACCGGTACCGATCTCGAGGTCGAGCTGGTCGGCCGCGTGATGCTGGAAGATGCTGCTGAGCCGGGTGAAATCACCGTGCCGGCGCGCAAGCTGATGGATATCTGCAAGAGCTTGCCGAGCGATGCGCTGATCGACATCCGTGTCGACGACCAGAAGCTGTTGGTCAAAGCTGGCCGTAGCCGCTTCACCCTGTCGACGCTGCCGGCCAACGACTTCCCCACCGTCGAGGAAGGCCCGGGTTCGCTGACCTTCAACCTGCCGCAAGCCAAGCTGCGCCGCCTGATCGAACGCACCAGCTTCGCCATGGCCCAGCAGGACGTGCGCTACTACCTCAACGGCATGCTGCTGGAAGTACAAAGCGGCCTGCTGCGCGCAGTGGCTACCGACGGTCACCGTCTGGCCATGTGCTCGATGGAAGCCAGCATCCAACAGGACGGCAAGCATCAGGTCATCGTACCGCGCAAAGGTATTCTGGAACTGGCGCGTCTGCTCACTGAGCAGGATGCCGAAGTTGCCATCGTGCTGGGTCAGCACCACATTCGCGCCAACACCGGTGAATTCACCTTCACCTCCAAGCTGGTGGACGGCAAGTTCCCGGATTACGAGCGTGTACTGCCGCGTGGCGGTGACAAGCTGGTGCTGGCGGATCGTCAGGGCCTGCGTGAAGCCTTCAGCCGCACCGCCATTCTCTCTAACGAAAAGTACCGCGGTATCCGCCTGACCCTGGCTTCCGGTCTGCTGAAAATCCAGGCCAACAACCCGGAGCAGGAAGAGGCCGAGGAAGAAATCGTTGTCGACTACAACGGTGGCAACCTGGAAATCGGTTTCAACGTCAGCTACCTGCTGGACGTGTTGGGCGTGATGGGCACCGAGCAGGTTCGCCTGATTCTGTCCGACTCCAACAGCAGCGCCTTGTTGCAGGAAGCCGACAACGACGATTCGGCATATGTCGTCATGCCTATGAGGCTCTAAGGCTTTAATGTCCCTCAGCCGCATCATGGTCACCGCGGTGCGCAATCTGCACCCGGTGACCCTCTCCCCCTCCCCCCGCATCAACATCCTTCACGGCGCCAACGGCAGCGGCAAGACCAGCGTGCTGGAGGCCATCCATCTGCTCGGCCTCGCCCGTTCCTTCCGCAGCACACGCTTGCAACCCGTCATTCATTACGAGCAGCCCGCCTGTACCATCTTTGGCCAGGTGCAACTGGCCGAAGGCGGCGCCAGTAATCTGGGGATCTCGCGTGATCGCCAGGGCGAACTGCAGATTCGTATCGATGGGCAGAATGCGCGCAGCGCATCTCAGTTGGCTGATCTACTGCCATTGCAGTTGATCAATCCGGACAGCTTTCGTCTGCTGGAGGGAGCGCCGAAGATTCGTCGACAGTTCCTCGACTGGGGCGTGTTCCACGTGGAACATCGTTTTCTCGGTGCCTGGCAACGGCTGCAGAAGGCCCTTAGGCAGCGGAACTCATGGCTACGCCATGGTACACTTGACGGTGCTTCGCAGGCCGCATGGGACCGCGAATTGTGCAGTGCAAGCGATGAGATAGATGCTTACCGCAGGGCCTATATTCAGGCGCTGAAACCGGTATTCGAAACGACGCTTGCCGAGCTGTTGCAGCTGGATGGTTTGACCCTGAGTTACTACCGCGGTTGGGACAAGGATCGAGAACTGAGTGAAGTGCTCACCTCCTCCCTCTTCCGTGATCAGCAACTCGGGCACACTCAGGCTGGGCCACAGCGTGCTGATTTGCGTCTGCGCCTGGCGGGGCATAACGCGGCAGAAATCCTGTCGCGGGGACAACAGAAACTCGTGGTGTGCGCGTTGCGCATTGCCCAGGGCCACTTGGTCAACGAAGCCAAGCGCGGCCAATGTATCTATCTGGTGGACGACTTACCGTCGGAGCTGGATGAACAGCATCGCCAGGCATTGTGCCGGCTGCTGGAAGATTTGCGCTGCCAGGTGTTCATCACCTGTGTAGATCATGAATTGTTGAGGGAAGGCTGGCAGACGGATACGCCGGTAGCCATGTTCCACGTGGAACATGGTCGTATCACCCAGACCCAAGACCATCGGGAGTGAAGGCATGAGCGAGAACCAAACGTACGACTCCTCCAGCATCAAGGTGCTGAAAGGACTGGACGCCGTACGCAAACGTCCCGGGATGTACATCGGTGACACGGACGATGGCAGTGGTCTGCACCACATGGTGTTCGAGGTGGTCGACAACTCGATCGACGAGGCGCTGGCAGGCTACTGCAGCGAAATTACCATCACCATCCACCCGGATGAGTCGATCAGCGTGCGTGACAACGGCCGTGGTATACCGGTCGACATGCACAAGGAAGAAGGCGTCTCTGCGGCCGAGGTCATCATGACCGTGCTGCACGCCGGTGGTAAGTTCGACGACAACAGCTACAAGGTATCCGGCGGCCTGCACGGCGTGGGTGTCTCGGTGGTTAACGCACTCTCCAAGGAACTGGTGCTGACCATTCGCCGTAGCGGCAAGATCTGGGAGCAGACCTACGTGCACGGTGTGCCGCAGGCGCCGCTGGCCGCTGTCGGCGACACCGATGGCACTGGTACGCAGATCCACTTCAAGCCCTCCGAAGAGACCTTCGCCAACATTCACTTCAGCTGGGACATCCTGGCCAAGCGTCTGCGCGAACTGTCCTTCCTCAACTCCGGTGTGGGCATCCTGCTGCGCGACGAGCGCGCGGGCAAGGAAGAGCTGTTCAAGTACGAAGGTGGTCTGAAGGCCTTCGTCGAGTTCCTCAATACCAACAAGACCGTGGTCAACCAGGTGTTCCACTTCAACATCCAGCGTGAAGAAGACGGCGTTGGTGTGGAAGTCGCCCTGCAGTGGAACGACAGCTTCAACGAGAACATCCTCTGCTTCACCAACAACATCCCGCAGCGTGACGGTGGTACTCACCTGGCAGGCTTCCGCTCTGCCCTCACCCGTCACCTGAACAACTACATCGAGCAGGAAGGTCTGGCCAAGAAGTTCAAGGTCAGTACCACCGGTGACGATGCTCGTGAAGGCCTCACCGCGATCATCTCGGTCAAGGTGCCGGATCCGAAATTCAGCTCGCAGACCAAGGACAAGCTGGTTTCCAGCGAGGTGAAAACCGCAGTCGAACAGGAAATGGGCAAGTACTTCGCCGACTTCCTGCTGGAAAACCCCAACGAAGCCAAGGCCGTAGTCGGCAAGATGATCGACGCTGCCCGTGCCCGTGAAGCGGCGCGCAAGGCGCGTGAAATGACCCGCCGCAAAGGCGCCCTGGATATCGCCGGCCTGCCCGGCAAACTGGCCGACTGCCAGGAAAAAGACCCGGCGCTGTCCGAACTCTACATAGTGGAGGGTGACTCCGCGGGCGGTTCTGCCAAGCAGGGCCGTAACCGCAGGACCCAGGCGATCCTGCCGCTCAAGGGCAAGATCCTCAACGTCGAGAAGGCGCGCTTCGACAAGATGCTCTCCTCCCAGGAGGTCGGCACCCTGATCACCGCACTCGGCTGTGGCATCGGGCGCGAGGAATACAACATCGACAAGCTGCGTTACCACAACATCATCATCATGACCGATGCTGACGTCGACGGTTCGCACATCCGTACCCTGCTGCTGACCTTCTTCTTCCGTCAGTTGCCCGAGCTGATCGAGCGTGGCTACGTCTACATCGCTCAGCCGCCGCTGTACAAGGTCAAGCGCGGCAAGCAGGAGCAGTACATCAAGGACGACGAGGCCATGGACGAGTACATGACCCAGTCGGCCCTGGAAGACGCCAGCCTGCACGTCAACGAGAACGCCCCGGGCCTGTCCGGCGGCGCGCTGGAGAAACTGGTCGGCGAATACCGCCGCGTGATGAAAACCCTGGATCGCCTGTCGCGCGTCTATCCCAAGGACATCACCGAGCACTTCGTCTACCTGCCGAGCATCGGCCTCGAGCAACTGGCCGACCACGCCGGCATGCAAGCCTGGCTGGAGCGCTTCAGCGCGCGTCTGAAGGCCACTGAGAAGTCCGGTCAGACCTACACCATCAGCCTGCGTGAAGACCACGAGCGCCACGTCTGGCTGCCTGAGGTCGAGGTCAAAGCGCATGGTCTGTCCAGCTACATCACCTTCAACCGCGACTTCTTCGCCAGCAATGACTACAAGACCGTCACCACGCTGGGCGACCAACTGAACAACCTGTTGGAAGAAGGCGCCTATGTGCAGCGTGGTGAGCGCAAGAAGCCGGTCAATACCTTCAAGGAAGCCCTGGACTGGCTGATGACCGAAAGCACCAAGCGCCACAGCGTGCAGCGATACAAAGGTCTTGGCGAGATGAATCCGGATCAACTGTGGGAAACCACCATGGACCCGGAAGTGCGCCGTATGCTCAAGGTGACCATCGAAGACGCCATCGCCGCCGACCAGATCTTCAACACCCTGATGGGCGATGCCGTGGAGCCGCGCCGCGACTTCATCGAGTCCAACGCCCTGGCGGTGTCGAACCTGGACTTCTGATACGTTGTTGTAGGTGGGCAAAGTTATTTGCCATTTCGGTCAAAGTTTAGCGGTTCGGCCAAAGTTAAATGGCCACACTAAAGCCCTTGGTAGCATCGCTGCCAGGGGTTTTTGCTTATGAGCTTCTTTGACCGAGTTATCAGTTCAGCCTGAACAGGGGCTCAGGTACCATCACCTTATTTAAGGCAGACCCAACCTGAGGGTGGTCTGCCTGTTTCCATAAGGAGTCGTACGCATGCTGACCGGTGAAATACGTAGCCAGATCGACGCCATCTGGAACGCTTTCTGGTCAGGGGGCATCGCCAACCCCTTGGAAGTAATGGAGCAGATAACGTATTTGCTGTTCATCCAGCGTCTTGATGAAGAGCAGCTGCTGGCGGAGTCAAAGGCCCGTATTCTAGGCCAACCTATCCGCAATCCTATCTACCCTGCTGGTATGGCAGCACAGCTACCCCGAACCAGATTGAGTTCATTGAGCTGATCATCCAGGAGCTGACGCAGACAGGGGTGATGGAGCCTGCGCGGCTGTTCGAGTCACCTTTCACCGATATGAACGCGCAAGGCCCAATAGGGATATTCCCAGATGCGACGGTGACCAGGATTGTGGATGTGCTGATGAGAATACGGGCGACGGCTGTGGCGTAGGTTTACCGAGTAAGTGCCCATCATTAAGACAAGGGAGTAGTTTCTGTGGCGCTGAATATCATCAAGGTTAGAGACGATCACCAGCCGTTCAAGTTTGAGCCCGTTGAGGAAGGTAGATTCAAGATATCGATAGATGAGGGGGAGGAGGCACCTAGTTGGGTAGCTTCTGCTGACCAAGACTTCGGTACTAAGGAACTGCGTAGCCGAATCGAACCTTGGCTGACGTCTCTTTTTCAGTCGGAGCATCTATCCCTCCTCGCAGGATCTGGCTTAACTCACGCGGTTCATTATCTAGCTGCCGGAACAGGGGCCGCAGGTATGGGGGCTGTGGCTTTTTCCAACCACCAGGCAGAGATAAATAAGGCTGCTGAGGAGGCTGCTGAGAGGTCAGGTCGCAAAAAAGGGAACCTCGAAGACCAACTCCGAGTCGCTAATGAGCTACTACGCGGCCTCGAAATCTTGGGGAAGGCGGAAGAGGTCGAAAAGCTAGCTGCGGATCTGGATGCCACCCTAGAGGCATTCTCTAAATCCATTCTTCTGAGCGAAACCGGGATAGCCTCTGCGGATGAGTCCACCCGTGAGCAGGCATTCAATCACCTAGTTACATTTTTGATGAGTTTTGCTAGTCGCTCAGGTGTGCGTGATCGTCTGAATATCTTCACCACCAATTACGACCGATTGATTGAGGCTGGTGCCGAGTTTGCTGGTTTACATCTGCTGGATCGTTTCCTAGGCAATCTGATGCCGATCTTCCGCTCATCACGGTTGGATCTGGATATGCACTACAACCCACCAGGCATACGAGGCGAACCTCGCTATTTAGAGGGGGTGGCTCGTTTCACCAAGCTGCATGGTTCGGTGGACTGGGTTCAAGTTGGTGGAGACATTCGCCGTATTGGCCTTCCCTTCGGCGCAGAAGAGGTGCTTCCCTATCTAAAGGCTCCAGGTCTCGGCGGTGCCAGTACGCACAAGCTGATGATCTATCCCAATTCAGCTAAGGATAGGGAGACGTCAGACTATCCCTATGTTGAGCTTTTTCGCGATTTGGCCGCGGCTGTGTGCCGTCCGAACAGCACATTGGTCACTTATGGCTATAGCTTTGGAGATGAGCACATCAATCGGGTCATCCGCGACATGCTGACGATTCCTTCTACTCATCTGGTGATCATTTCTTATGACGATCCGTTGGGACGCATCATGAAAACCTATGAGGAGCTGGGACGCCCATCGCAGATTAGTTTGATGGTTGGGCCTGCGTTGTCGGATTTGAAAACGCTGACCGAAACATACTTGCCCAAAGCGGCAATCGACAAAACTACATTCCGCATGAGTGAGTTGCTCAAGCAGCGTTTCGGCACTGAGCCACGCCCAGATACCGGAGCTGGGAAAGCTAAAGCCGATGACGATGTGAGTGATTTGATATGAGCATGTCTCCCCTTGCTTATGCCGACTCTCTGCGTATCGGCAGTATCGATTTTGTCTCTCCTGACGAAATCAAAGTCCTGCTGGATATTGAAGCGCCCGATGCAGTGGCATTAAACACAGGCACACCTCGACCTTTCCCTCGGATCAATGGCTACGTGTTGGTGCCCAGTGATGAGGGGTACTTGGTGGCGCAGGTAGAGTGGATCACTGTTGAGCGCTCGCAGTATCCAAAGCGTAAAGGCATGCAGGATTTCGGACTCGTTGATTTGCCTTACCCGCTGCGCAAGATGAGCCTGAACCCTCTAGGGTGCCTGGAATACGAGGGTCAGCGAGATGGCAAGGAGCGTTACACCTTTCGCCGTGGAGTAGAGGCTTACCCTACCGTAGGCGATCCGGTACTTCTGCCGACGCAAAATCAGCTTCGCTCGATTGTTGAGTCTGGTGAAAACCGTCATGTGAAGATCGGCGTGAGTCCATTGGCGGCGAATGCCGATGTTTGTATTGACCCAGATCGCCTATTTGGTCGCCATCTAGCCGTGCTGGGAAATACCGGCAGCGGTAAGTCATGCTCTGTAGCTGGGTTGATTCGATGGTCTATGGATGCTGCACGAAAGGCTTCAGGTGGGCGTGATCCCAATGCTCGGTTCATTGTGCTTGATCCGAATGGCGAGTACGCCAACACCTTTCGTGATATGAGCAAGGTAAGAGTTTTTGCGGTTGAGCCCGACACTGATGCTGGAGTGGAGCCGCTCCAAATCCCATTGTGGTTCTGGAACACGGTCGAGTGGAGCGCCTTTACCCAGGCTAGTGCCAAGGCGCAGCGCCCAACGTTGATACAAGCGCTACGTTCTGTGCGGGATGGGGCCATCGAAGCTTCAGTCTCTCCTAGTCATGAAATGCGTCGCTTTCTGAGGACACTTGTCTCAGCGATCCAGATTGAACGAAACAGTGGTAGTCCTTGGTC
>NZ_JBJKFJ010000025.1:0-27810 GCF_050473265.1 Pseudomonas pichavaramensis
AGGCGTGCCCAAGCATCAGGCTAAGGCCATCCTCCAGTACTCTACGCCGGAAATTCTGTCCGCCCTTTGGGTTAATGTTTCTCGCAAGCAGCCACTTCCGGTACCAAGCGGCGGCGGAACAGGTAAGCCATCTGCGTCGTTTGCTCTTCCGGCCAAGCGAGAGGCTGAAGCGTTCCTCTCTGGAGAGAAAGCCATTCCGCCTGTACCAAGGGACGTTAAGAGTGTGCTTTTTAGCTTCAAGATAGGGGCCGATGATCTGGATCATCTTCGGCGTTTAGGTGAGCACGAGGGGGAGTCCGTGGCGGTTCTCATTCGGCAAGCAGTAAGGGACTACCTGCGTGATAAAGGGGTCCGCCGATGAATATCCTAAGGCCTACCCTGGAACAAGCTATGGGGCTGCTTGGCCAGTGGATTGTTATGCGCCTGTGCTGCTATGAAGACGGAGACATAGATACTCGGCCTGCAAAGGTGGTCGGCATTGTCGTCCCGGCTAAAGATGGGCCCGTGCTTCCTCGGTTCTTGCTTAGCCAGGAGCCATGGGTTCCTATTTTAGAAGGGTTTGAATATCAAGTCGATTTAGAAGACGTGTTGTTTTTGCGCATTGTGCCTGCGCTGCGCGCGCCTACTGAGGGCGACATTTCAGGGGGAACTAGCGCAGTCTGTTCCCGCTGAAATGTCGGCTAGCAAGCGCAGCGCGCTAGGGTCTTCGACGTTTTTTCGACTCTAGCTGACCGAACAAAAATAAAATCCTTATAAATCAGTCACTTGGCGCCGATTCACCGTAAAGACCGGAAAGTTTATATAAATCATGAGCATGGCGCAGCAAAACCATGATCACCGCAGCGACTGGCAGCGCCAGCAGCACTCCGGTGAAGCCAAATAGCTGACCGCCAGCGAGAATTGCGAAGATCACCGCGACCGGATGCAGGCCGATGCGGTCCCCCACCAGCATGGGTGTCAACACCATGCCTTCGAGCATCTGGCCGATCATGAACACCACACCAATGCCCAAGAGGGGATAGGGGTCGAGGCCGAACTGGAACAGCGCTGCGGTAAGCGCGGCACCGATGCCGACGATAAACCCCATGTAGGGCACGATGCTGGCCAACCCGGCCAACACACCGATCAGCAGTCCCAACTCCAGACCGACCAGCATCAGCCCTGTGGCGTAAATGACGCTCAGCGCCAGCATCACCAGTAGCTGCCCACGCAAAAATGCACCGAGTACCTCATGGCAATCACTGGCCAGCTTCACCACCAGACCTTCGCGCTGACGCGGCAACAGGCGACGCATGCGCTCGACCAGCAGATCCCAGTCGCGCATCAGGTAGAAGCTCACCACAGGAATCAGCAGCAGGTTGCCCAGCCACGCCAACAGCGCCAGGCTCGAGGAAGTGGCCTGGGCCAGCACGACCTTGAGCACATCGGTGGTCTTGCCGAGGTTGTCGGTGAAAACCTGCTTGAGCTGATCGACCTGCAGCAGATCATCCTGCAAGCCCAGATGGGATTGCGACCACGGCAGAGCCGTACTATGCAGCCAGTCGAGCATCTGCGGTGCCAATTGATACAGACGCACCAGCTGCCGCCCCAGCATCGGCACCAAGACCAGCAACAGGATCAGCAGTACCAGTGAAAACAGGGTGAATACCACCACCACGCCACCGGTTCGCGATAGGCGATGACGTTCCAGGCGATCAACCAGCGGATCACCAAGGTAGGCCAGCAGAATGCCGATCAGGAAAGGTGAAAGGATCGGGTGCAGCAAGTACAACAGCCAGCCGAGCAAAAACAGCCCAGCCATCCATAGCCAACGAGTGGAATCGGTCATGCTCGCGTCCTCGATGCGAAAGGGCGCCCGGCGCCGCGTTACCGGGCTGCACAGGTCAGCTCGCCGGGTAGTCTACCAACGGAAACGCAACGAGTCGGTGCGCGGCATCACTTGCGGTGCTTCGCTGCCCGCCTCATTGGCAGGCTCAGCCGACTCACTGGCATCGAGCGGCTCGTCCACTTCCTGCAGGTGCCCCAGAGCCAATTGCGCGCGCAGTTGTTCGGCGCTGGCGCTGACCTGATAAGTCAAACGCTGACCATCAACATCCACCAGACGCGCGGCGAAAGGCTCGAGCAAGCGCTCAAGCGCTGCGAAACGCTCAAGATCCGCCCCTTCGATCACCACTGTCAGACTCTTCGCAGAGCCCGGCTTGATCAGAAAACGCGGCGCCAGGCGCTCATTGACAGCCAGCATCACGGCATCGGCCAATGCTGCCTGATCAGCAGCCTCGGTCTTGCCCTGCTCGCGCTCATCCCCCGGCCATAAGCGCCAGGTTGCCTGCCAGGTGCCAGCGCTCTCGGTAGCCTGCACGGTCAGCAAGGCATCGGCAGCGTAACGTTCGGAAGCCTCGCGCAGTGCCTGCGGATCATTGGCCATCAGCACGTCGCCCGTCGCCAGCACCTGCTCACTCAGATCGGCCAACGGCAGGCGCAAGGGCAACCCACGATGCTGAGCAGCCGCGCGCAGCATCGCAGCCGCTCCCTGGCTCTCACCGATCAACTGACTGCCTTCGGCCGACTCGGCGAGCCACCAGGTCAGAATCGCCGGACGGTTGCTGCCCCATAGCGCCAGGCCCGCCTGACGCAACTCCCGGTCGGTACTGGCCGGGTCGAACTCGACCACCAGTGCATCGCCTTCATAGCCATAGCGACTGACGATTTGCTGCGGGTCTTTGCGCAGCCCCTCCAGACCGGCGCCTTGCAGAGCCTTGGCGTCGCCGGTCAGGCGCTGCACCAGCGTCTGCAGCGCTTGCTGCATGGCGGCGTCGCGGTTTTCCGGCGCTTGGTCGGCAACGGTCTCACGAACCTGGTACAGCTCAGCAACCGGAGCGGCCTGGGCCTGCAGGCCCAGGCACATGAGACAGATGAAAAGCAGGCGGACAGACAGACGCATGGCGAACTCTCGCTAAATGAACATCGCACAGGGGCGTGCGCAGGGCCTATACCTTAAACAGCCGCTAGTGCCCCGGCAACCGGAGGCAAACCCGGCGACAAAGCGCATGCACGCGAGTGGCCGCTACCGGGCAAGCCTGATAAAATCGCGCGCCTTCGCCAGCCGCTAAGCGCGCCGGGCTCCTGCATGAGCCTGC
This sequence comes from Pseudomonas pichavaramensis, assembly GCF_050473265.1. NCBI lineage: Bacteria > Pseudomonadati > Pseudomonadota > Gammaproteobacteria > Pseudomonadales > Pseudomonadaceae > Pseudomonas > Pseudomonas pichavaramensis. Next base: position 3,138 of record NZ_JBJKFJ010000025.1, read on the forward strand.
GCCCAGTCGGCGCCTACACGAACTCCCCATCCAAAGGCCCGGATCTATGAGCAAGCAACCTTCCATCAGCTACAAGGACGCAGGCGTCGACATCGATGCCGGTGAAGCCCTGGTCGAACGCATCAAAGGCGTGGCCAAGCGCACTGCCCGTCCGGAAGTCATGGGTGGCCTGGGTGGCTTCGGCGCCCTGTGCGAGATCCCGGCCGGCTACAAGCAACCGGTACTGGTCTCCGGTACCGATGGCGTAGGCACCAAGCTGCGCCTGGCGCTCAACCTGAACAAACACGACAGCATCGGCCAGGATCTGGTCGCCATGTGTGTCAACGATCTGGTGGTCTGCGGCGCTGAGCCGTTGTTCTTCCTCGACTACTACGCCACCGGCAAGCTCAACGTCGACGTGGCCGCTACCGTGGTCACAGGCATCGGTGCCGGTTGTGAACTGGCCGGTTGTTCGCTGGTCGGTGGTGAAACCGCCGAAATGCCGGGAATGTACGAAGGCGAAGACTACGACCTGGCCGGTTTCTGCGTCGGCGTGGTGGAAAAGAGCGAAATCATCGACGGCTCCAAGGTCGCCACTGGCGACGCCCTGATCGCCCTGCCCTCCTCCGGCCCGCACTCCAATGGCTACTCGCTGATCCGCAAAATCATCGAAGTCTCCGGCGCCGATATCGAGCAAGTCCAATTGAATGTCAAGCCGCTGACCGAGCTGCTGATGGCGCCAACGCGCATCTACGTCAAGCCGCTGCTCAAGCTGATCAAGGAAACCGGCGCGGTCAAGGCCATGGCCCACATCACCGGCGGCGGTCTGCTGGACAACATCCCTCGCGTGCTGCCGCAAGACGCCCAGGCAGTGATCGACGTGGCCAGCTGGGAGCGTCCGGCGGTGTTCGACTGGCTGCAGGAAAAAGGCAACGTCGACGAGCACGAAATGCACCGTGTACTCAACTGCGGCGTCGGCATGGTCATCTGCGTGGCCCAGGATCAGGTCGAAGCGGCCCTCAGCAGCCTGCGCGCCAGCGGCGAAGCGCCGTGGGTCATCGGCCAGATCAACGCAGCGGCAGAAGGCGCGGCCCAGGTTCAGCTGAACAACCTGAAAGCCCACTAATGCCCTGTAATGTCGTCGTCCTGATCTCCGGTTCGGGCAGTAATCTGCAGGCCTTGATCGACAGCATCGCCCACGACGGCAACCCGGCTCGCATCGCTGCGGTAGTCTGCAACCGTGCCGATGCCTATGGCCTGGAACGCGCCAAACAGGCTGGCATCGCCACCGAACTGCTCGATCACAAGCAGTTCGATGGCCGTGAAGCCTTCGATGCGGCGCTGATCCGGGCCATCGACGCCCACCAGCCCGAGCTGGTGGTACTGGCCGGCTTCATGCGCATCCTCACCCCTGGCTTCGTCCAGCATTACAGCGGTCGACTGCTGAACATTCATCCCTCGCTGCTGCCCAGACACAAGGGCCTGCACACCCATCAGCGCGCATTGGAAGCCGGGGACGCAGAGCACGGCTGCACTGTCCACTTCGTCACCGAGGAACTCGATGGTGGCCCTCTGGTCGTACAAGCAGTGCTGCCGGTTGCGCCGGACGACACCGCCGAAAGCCTGGCCCATCGCGTACACCAGCAGGAACATACGATCTACCCGCTGGCGGTTCGCTGGTTTGCCGAAGGCCGCTTGCGTCTTGGCGCTCAAGGCGCAATGCTGGACGGCAAGCCGCTGCCTGCCGGCGGCCACCTGATCCGAACCTAGGAGACTCTATGCGTCGTGCCCTGCTGTTCGCTCTGACTTTGCTCAGCCTGCCCGCCCTTGCCGAAGACCTTCTGCCTTTCTCCGCCAGCTACACTGCGGACTGGAAGCAGTTGCCCGTCAGCGGCAGTGCCGAACGCAGCCTCAAGCAAGAGTCTGATGGCAACTGGACCCTCAATTTCGAAGCCTCGATGCTGGTTGCCGGCCTGACCGAAGAGAGCACCTTCCGGGTCGACAACCAGACCCTCATGCCCCTGACCTACCGCCTCAACCGCAGCGGCCTAGGCAAGGGTAAAAAGGTCGAGCAGGATTTCGACTGGGAGCAGAAGCAAGTCATTGGCAACGATCGTGGCGATGCCGTCACCTTCCCGCTCAATCGCGGCCTGCTGGACAAGTCGACCTACCAGATCGCCCTGCAGCAGGACGTCGCCGCCGGCAAGAAAAGCGCGAGCTACCAAGTGGTCGACGGTGACGAGATCGAGACCTACGACTTCCGCGTACTCGGCGAGGAAGTGGTGCGTACCAAAGCCGGCCTGATCGATGCGATCAAGGTCGAGCGCGTCCGCGATCCGACGCAAAGCAGCCGCAAGACCGTGCTGTGGTTTGCCAAGGACTGGGGCCACCTGCTGGTTCGCCTGCATCAGGTGGAAACCGACGGCAAGGAATACCAGATCATGCTCAAGGAAGGTACGGTCGACGGCAAACCGGTCGAAGGCCGCCGCGACTGAGCCAGTGAAGACAAGCAATTAAAAAACCGGGCGGTTGCCCGGTTTTTTAATGCCTGGATCCGAGCCGCGTACTCAGTCCTGGCTGACCGCACCGATCTTGTGAATCGACAGGTCGGCGCCGTTGTACTCCTCTTCCTGGCTCAGGCGGATACCCAAGGATGCCTTGAGCACGCCATACACCAGAAAACCGCCAACCAGGGCTACTATGACGCCCAGCGCGGTACCGATCAGCTGGCTGGCCAGGCTCACCCCGCCCAGGCCGCCAAGGGCTTCGAGGCCGAAGATGCCGCAGGCAATCCCGCCCCATACCCCGCACAGGCCATGCAGCGGCCATACACCGAGTACGTCGTCGATCTTCCATTTCACCTGCGTCGCGGTGAATGCCCAGACGAACAGAGCACCAGCGATGGCACCCGTGGCCAGGGCGCCCACCGGATGCATCAGGTCCGAGCCGGCACAGACGGCCACCAGACCGGCCAAGGGGCCGTTATGCAGAAAGCCCGGGTCGTTACGTCCGACCAGCAGCGCGGCGACGGTGCCACCAACCATGGCCATCAGCGAGTTGACCGCCACCAGCCCGCTGACACCTTCGAGCGTCTGCGCGCTCATCACATTGAAGCCGAACCAGCCGATGATCAGAATCCACGAGCCCAAGGCCAGGAACGGGATGTTCGACGGCGCCATCGCGACCAGCTTGCCATCGCGATAGCGGCCGTTGCGGCGCCCCAGCAGCGTCACCGCGCCGAACGCCAGCCAGCCGCCGACAGCATGGACCACCACCGACCCGGCAAAGTCATGGAAGCCAGCGCCGAAGCGCCCTTCCAGCCAGCCCTGCAGACCGTAGTTGCCGTTCCAGATCATGCCCTCGAAGAAGGGGTAGACGAACGCGACGATCAGCGCCGTGGCGCATAGCTGCGGACCGAACTTGGCGCGCTCGGCGATGCCACCGGAGATGATCGCGGGAATGGCGGCAGCGAAAGTCAGCAGGAAGAAGAACTTCACCAGGCCATAACCATGATTCTCGGTGAGCACTGCGGCTGGCTCGAGGAAGGTGATGCCATAGGCAATCCAGTAGCCGATGAAGAAGTAGGCCAAAGCCGATATGGCGAAATCCGAGAGGATTTTGGACAGTGCATTGACCTGATTCTTCTGCCGTACCGTCCCCACCTCGAGAAAGGCGAAGCCGGCATGCATGGCCAGAACCATGATTGCACCCAGCAGGATGAACAGAGTATTGGAACCGTGGATCAGCGTGGCCACGGCACTATTGATGTTTTCCATCGAGCAAGAAAACTCCAGAGGCAGAAGAAAAGGCACCAAACAGTGGCACAACTCAAAAAAGACGCACCACAATGCAGCCACGCTGTCAGGCGCGCCCTCGAAGAGTGCTGAGAGGCGGCCCCAAAATGGCCCCACCCAATGCTCACCGAAAGACACTTAGTTCTTGTTAATCAAATAGTTATGCGCAAAATCAGCCATCCTGAGCCGAACCGAAAACGCCCCACCTGAGAGCAGCCGGCAACCTTCGCGCACCGACAAGTAGCAATCGCTGTACCAAACGCCAATCTCATGATTTACCGACTATCCTTGCGGAACCCTCGCGCCGCAGAAGACTCGTAAACCTTACATACCCCATGCAGAGGACTGCTCTATGCCACGCAAAGCCGCCACGCCTAGCACCAAGGACGCACTGCTGGATGAATTCCAGGCTTTGGTCAGCGACACCGAAAAGCTCCTGCAACACTCCGCCAGTCTCGCCGGCGAACAAGCCGAGGTGCTGCGCGACGATATCCGCAACAGTCTGGGCCGAGCCCGCGACACCCTGCACAAGGCCGAAGCCAGCGTGCGTGAGCAAGGCAAGGTCGCTGTCGATGCCACCGAGGATTACGTACACAAGCACCCGTGGCAGGCATTGGGTCTGTCGGCCGCGATCGGCCTGGTGCTTGGCCTGCTGATCAGCCGCCGTTGACAGCGCCCATGCCCACCGGGCCATCGCCACGTCGCCTGGGTGCAGCGCTGCTGGGCTTGCTGCAAGGCCACGTGGCGCTGCTGGCCCACGAGCTTGAAGACCAACGCAACCAGGCCCTGCGGTCGTTGATGCTGGGCGGGTTGTGCTTGGCATTCGCCCTGCTGCTGCTGATCGGTCTATCTGCCCTGTTGCTGATTATTTACTGGGACAGTCATCGCCTGGAGGTCGCCATAGGTCTCTGCCTCTTCTATGGCCTGGGTCTGCTTGGTTGCGCCACCTGGCTGCTGCTCAGCCTGCGCAATGCAGAACCACCCTTCAGCGCCAGCCTTGAGGAATTGCAACGTGATCGCGAGCAACTGCTGTCATGACCACGCCTAACCTGCCCGCAGGCGCCTCGCGCCGCCAACTGCGCAAGGCCGTACTGCGCATGCGCCTGGAGATGCACCGCCAGGAACTGCGTCATGAAGTGCTGCAGATCAGCCAGCCCCTGCAGCAAGTGCGTGAATACGGACAACGCCTGCGCACCGGCAACGCACCATTTTTGCTCACGGGTGGAGCATTGGCGCTGGCAGGACTGATGGGGGGCAAGCACGGCTGGCGCCGTTGGCTGCGCCTGGCGCTGATCGTTGCCCCACTCCTGCGGCGCCGGTAGGAATTCAGCTGCGCGGCCACCAGACAGGCACGGTTCTGAGCTGGCCGCGATCTTGCTTGGTTGAGCAATCTCCCACCACTCGGTGGCTCAACCGCTGACGCTAAGGACACCCAGGTGATCGACGGACTGCCTTTCGCCGTCTTCCAGCCCTTCATCGACACTGCCACGGGCCGTATTGCAGGCGTCGAGGCACTGGCTCGCTTACGTGACGCCGACGGCCAGATGCACTCGGCGGGCCCGCTTTTCTCCGACCCGAAAACGCCGCCTGCAGCGCTGCGTCGACTCGATCGCCAGGTTCGAGAGGATGCACTGCTGCGTTTTCATCAGGCCCCGGCGGATTGGTTCCTCAGCCTCAATATCTCCCCTCGCTGGATCAGTCGCCTGCGCCCGGCACAACCGCTACCGAGCCTGATTCAGTTACAGCGCAGCGGCATCGATCCAACGCGTATCGTCTTCGAAATCACCGAACTGGGCGGCGCCAGCCAGCGTCTGCCGGATGTGGTCTCACGTTACCGCGAAGCCGGTGCACGCATCGCCATCGACGACTTCGGTGCTGGCTACTCGCAGCTCGACCGCGTCCTCGCGCTACAGCCAGACATTCTCAAGCTGGACATGCGTCTGTTCCAGGAGGCCGCCCGTGGAGGCCCCAGCGGCGAGGTGGTCAAGGCCCTCGCGCAAATGGCGGAAAAGACCGGCTGCTGGATCATCGCCGAGGGGGTGGAGACCGAGGCCGAGCTGAACTTTGCGCTGGAATGCGGTGCGCGTTACGTACAGGGTTTTCTCTTCGCCCGCCCGGAAGAGGAGCTGTTCGCCAGCGATGCTTTCGTCGGCCGCTTCGCCCGTCTGCGCGACAGCTACGTGCAACAGAAACTGGCCGAGCGGGCGCGCCTGGTCAACCTGCGCCAGCAACTGGCCGAGCTGATGAACGAGCTGAAGCAATGGGCGGAAAGCGGCGCCCCTGCCAGCAGCCTGAAGGCTCCGGACAGCTACCCATGGCTGCTGCGCATTTACCAGTGCGACCGCCATGGCACGCAGCTCACGCCGAACCTGGAATGGCGTCAGCAGTCCTGGCGCGCCGATGACCGCTATATGGGGCACAACTGGTCGTGGCGTCCGTACTTCTATCAGTTACTGGCCGAAGGCTGGGAGGAACGCCGTCTGACGCTGTCCACCACCTATCGCGATGCCACCAGCAACCAGTACTGCCTGACCGCCGGCCAGTTCATCGATAACGGCCGGCGCCTGTTACTGGTGGATATCGACGCCGCCGGGCTTTAGCCGCCGCGCACTTGCAGGAGCCCGCACGAACACCCAAGCTAGAAGGCCGGATCAACCTGGCGAGGATCGGCCTTGGATTGGCATACCCTACTCACCCGCGAACGTCTCGGTAAACCCGCCCCCAGCTCCGACGAGCTCGGGCGCAGCCCCTTCCACAAAGACCACGACCGCATCATTTTTTCGGGTGCCTTCCGCCGCCTGGGCCGCAAGACACAGGTGCACCCGGTTACAAGCAACGACCATATCCATACCCGCCTGACCCATTCGCTGGAAGTCAGTTGCGTCGGCCGTTCGCTAGCCATGCGCGTTGGCGAGATGCTGCGCGAGACGCTCCCTGATTGGTGTACGCCAAGCGATCTGGGCATGGTCGTGCAGTCGGCCTGCCTGGCGCACGACATTGGCAACCCACCCTTCGGCCACTCCGGTGAAGACGCGATCCGCCACTGGTTTCAACAGGCATCCGCGCGCGGCTGGCTGGATGCGATGACGGATGCCGAACGCGGCGATTTCCTCAATTTCGAGGGCAACGCCCAAGGGTTTCGCGTGCTCACTCAGCTGGAATACCACCAGTTCGACGGCGGAACCCGGCTGACCTACGCCACGCTTGGCAGTTACCTGAAGTATCCCTGGACAGCACGCCACGCCGAGGCACTGGGCTACAAGAAGCACAAGTTCGGCTGCTATCAGAGCGAACTGCCTCTGCTCGAACAGATCGCGGCGAAGCTGGAACTCCCGCAGCTGGAAGCCCAACGCTGGGCGCGCCACCCGCTGGTCTATCTGATGGAGGCCGCGGATGACATCTGCTACGGCCTGATCGACCTGGAAGACGGCGTGGAAATGGAGCTGCTCGACTATGCCGAAGTCGAAGCACTACTGCTGGACCTGGTCGGTGATGACCTGCCGGAAACCTATCGCCAGCTGGGCCCGAGGGACTCGCGTCGGCGCAAGCTGGCTATCCTGCGTGGCAAGGCCATCGAGCACCTGACCAACGCGGCTGCCAGTGCCTTCGTCGAACAGCAACAGGATCTGCTTGCCGGACGCCTGCAAGGCGACCTGGTCGAACACATGCACGGCGCAGCCAAACATTGCGTGCAGAGCGCCAAGTCGCTGGCTCGGGAAAAGATCTTCCACGACAAGCGCAAGACGTTGCATGAAATTGGCGCCTACACCACCCTGGAGATTCTCCTCAATGCGTTCTGCGGAGCCGCGCTGGAACTGCACAGCGGGCGCCCGCTGTCGTTCAAACATCGGCGCATCCTCGACCTGCTCAGCTATTACGCCCCGGAGCCAGGCTGGCCGCTGTATCGCTCGTTCATGCGGGTGATCGATTTCATCGCGGGCATGACCGACAGCTACGCTACGGAAATGGCGAGAGAAATGACCGGACGCTCAGCAATTTCATGAAGAACCTGATCCGCAGCAGCTTTACCTGGCATGCCGGCCCGCCGGCATGGGGGCCGGCCATCGTCGCCGGAATGGGCTGCGCGCTGCCCCTGCTATTGGGCCTGTTTACCTCCCACACAGGTTTTCTCTGGGCTACAGCGGGAGCCTTCCAGGCAGCCCAGGCCAATCCCCTGCATCGTTTCGGCATGCTGCGCATGCTGTTGCTCACCGTACTTGGCGCCTGCAGTGCCGGGTTGGGCTTCTGGGCGGCTACGCATCCGCTGATCAGCCTGGGCATTTTCGCCCTCTTTGGCCTGCTCCTGGCCTGGCTGCAGCGCTTCGGCAGCGAAGCCGGCAAACTGGGCATCGGCTTGTGCATCTGTCTTTGTCTCGGGCAGGGCCAGTTCGGTGTCGGCAACCTGCACAATCCCTACGCGGTGGCCATGCTGTTCATCCTCGGCGGCCTTTGGGTCATGCTCCTGGCATTCGGTCTACGGGGCGTACACGGCCTGCGCATGTGGCCCTACATGCCGCGCCTGATCAGCGTTCTGAAAGTCCTCAAGCGCCATGCCCTGCGCCTGCCACGCCAGCAATGGCGGCTGCACGCGCTGGCCTGCATGCTTGCCTTCTCCGCATCAGGGCTGCTGGTCAATCTGGCTGGCCTGTCGCGCGGCTACTGGCTGACATTGACCGTCATCACCACCCTGCAGTTGGAGTTTCAGGGCAGTCTGGTGCGGGCCCTTCAGGCCAGTCTGGCCAGCCTCGCCGCCGCCGGGCTGCTGATCGCCTTCGGTCACAGCCTGCAAAGCCCACCCATGATGGTCGCCACGCTGCTCTTTCTGGTTTTTCTGAGCAGAGCCCTGCAGGCCAACCACTACGGCCTGTTCGTCCTGCAAACCAGCCTGTGCTTCGTGCTGTTGACCGAGAGTCTGGCGAAGGACTGGCATCTGGCAGAGGTGCGCCTGCTCAACGCGCTGATCGGCGTTGCCCTGGCCCTGGCTGTGGCCCTGCTGAGCCATGGTCTGCGTACCCATCTGAGCAAATCGGAGACAACGCCGCTGTCGCTAAAAAAACCGTCCTAGAGCGCTCGGCAGAACTTCCAGGGTTTCACTATGCTGAGTGAGCCTGCAGCGCCCACAAGGAGTGAAGTGCGATGCTCAATACAGCAGCACCCCGTAGACGCCGTTTCCCTCTGCATGTGCATATCAGCGTTCTATTCACCCTGCTACTGCTGTTTACCGGCGTGGTGCTGGGTCTGTTCAATTATCAACAGACCAGCCAGCTGATCTTCTCCAGCAGCACAACGCTGTTCGAACGCATCCAGCAGGACGTCGAGAAGGATCTGGACAATACCTATCGCCCCATTCGCCACATGCTCAGCCTGCTTGCACTGCATCCCGCCACCCAGGCGGATGAGCTCGATGAGCGCCTGGAGTTGCTACCCCTCTTCGTCCAGGCGCTGCGTGACAACCCCAAGCTCGCGTCAATCTATCTGGGCTATGAGGACGGCGACTTCTTCATGGTCCGCCCGCTACGTAGCGAAATGCTCAAAAGCCGCTTCGATGCCCCGGAAAACGCCGCCTATCAGGTCTGGGCCATCGACCGCAGCAGCAGCGGAACGGCCAGCGATTACCTGTTCTATGACGGCTCGCTGAACCAGTTGAGCAGGCGCCAGAATCTCAGCGAATCCTACGATCCACGTCAACGAGAGTGGTTCATTCGCGCCCGAGCTGGCGGAGGGCAGATCACCACCGCGCCGTACCTGTTCTTCTCCACTCAGGAGATTGGCACGACGCTGGCCAGGCGCACCGGGCTGACGACGGTGCTTGGCGCCGACCTGACCCTCAACGATCTGTCGGCCACACTGGCCAAGCATCGCGTTACCCCCAACAGCGAAGTCGTGCTTGCTGACAGTGCGGGTCAAGCCGTTGCCTATCCCGATAGCAGCCGCCTGCTGAGGGAGGTTGACGGTAAAGCGTCGCGCGTCATGGTCAGCGAACTCAACCCGGCGCTCGGCGAGCTGCTGACCGGCAAGCTCACGGAACAGGACAACGGCATCGTGGAACTGGCCAAGCAACGCTGGGCCATGGCTCATCGTCATATTCAGGAAGGAGGCCCGCAAGGCCTGCATCTGGCCCTGTTAGTACCGGAACGGGAATTACTGGCAGATGCCTATCGGATTCGCTGGCAAGGTGCGCTGATCACCTTGACCACCCTGTTGCTCTGCCTGCCACTGGGCTGGCTCACCTCACTTCTGGTGGTCAAACCTCTGCGCAGCCTGGTTCAGGAAGCCAAAGCCATACGCCGCTTCGACTTCGCCTTCCCGGCCAGCGGCCGCTCTCCCATCCTGGAGGTCGACCAACTGGCGGTTTCGATGGGCAGCATGAAGGACACGCTGTCGAGCTTCCTCGACATTGCCGCCAGCCTCTCCGCCGAAACCCATTTCGAAGCGCTGATCAAGCGCGTAATGGACGCCACCGTCTCGATCAGCGACGCACAGGGTGGACTGCTCTATCTGCTCGACAACGACAGTGGTCGCCTGGAGCCCCAAGGGCTGGTCATCGATGGCCAGAGTCGCAGCCTGAGCGAGCTGAATATCGGCGGCCTGCCCCATGACGATCCGAGCCTGCCCAGTTGGCTGCAACGCCCGGCTCGTGGCGGCGATAGTGTGGCTACGTCCGTCGGTTTCGATCAGGCCGGCAGCTTCCAGAAACTGCTTGCGGCAATGGACAGCCCGCGCCTGCACCTCATCGCGGCTGGTTTACATAACCGCCAGGGCGATACGGTCGGCGTGCTGGTGTTGCTGCAACGCGACACCGGGGAAAACAGCGAAAGCATGCTCAGTCCGGACCGTGTTGCCTTCGTCGATGCCGTATCCGGCAGCGCTGCCCTGTGCATCGAGAGCCAGCGCCTGCTGGCCAGGCAGAAGCAACTGCTCGACGCCTTCATCCAGCTGATCGCCGGCGCCATCGACGCCAAAAGCCCTTATACCGGCGGACATTGCCAACGCGTACCGGAAATCACCCTGATGCTGGCACGTGCCGCGGCTGACAGCGATGCGCCCGAATTTCGTGACTACAACCCAAGCGAAGAGGAATGGGAGGCACTGCATATCGCCGCCTGGCTGCATGACTGCGGCAAGGTCACCACACCGGAATACGTCGTGGACAAGGCGACCAAACTGGAAACCCTGTACGACCGTATTCATGAAGTACGCATGCGCTTCGAGGTGCTCAAACGCGATGCCTGGATCGCCTACTGGCGCGGCCTTAGCGAGGGTGGCGAGGAGGCAGCGCTGGCGGTTCTGCGCGATCAGTCGCTGCAAGATCTGGACGACGAATTTGCCTTCATAGCCCGTATCAATCTGGGCGGCGAAGGCATGGCCGAGGCAGATCAGGCTCGCCTCAGACAGATCGCCCGGCGGCGCTGGCTACGTACGCTGGACAACCGCCTGGGCGTATCCTGGGAAGAAGCCAAGCGCCTACAGGGTTTCCCTCCCGAGCCGCTGCCTGTTGAAGAGCCCTTGCTGGCTGATCGCCCCGAGCATCTGATCGAACGCCCGCTGCAGGAGTTGATCGCTCCGGACAACCCATGGGGCTTCAAGCTGGAGGTGCCGCAATACAAGTTCAACCGCGGTGAACTGCACAACCTGAGCATCGCCCGGGGCACCCTGACTGACGAAGAGCGCTACATCATCAACCACCACATCGTGCAGACCATCCTGATGCTCGATCGCCTGCCGTTCCCCAAACATCTGCAGAACGTCGCGGATATTGCGGGTGGACACCACGAGAAAATGGATGGAACGGGCTACCCCAAACGCCTGACACGCGAACAGATGAGCCTACCGGCGAGGATGATGGCGATTGCCGATATTTTCGAGGCACTGACCGCGGTCGATCGCCCCTACAAGAAGGGCAAAACCCTGTCAGAGGCGCTGAACATCATGGCCGGCATGTGCAAGGGGGCGCATATCGACCCAGAGCTCTTCGGGCTGTTCGTTCGCAGCGGGGTTTACAGGCGCTACGCCGAACGCTTCATGCAAGCACAGCAGCTCGATGAGGTCGATGAGAAGGCATTACTGGAAAAAGCGGGAATCCCGTAGGGTTCGCTGTGCGCACCAGCGGTTCGACTTGCTGCCGAAGCTCGGTGCGCACAGCACGCCCTACATCATGACCGGCGCCGGAGACCCCGGCGCCGAATCCCGATCAAGCCTGGTTGATCGGCTTTTCCGGATACCAGACGTCCAGCAGCGGGCTGATTTCGAAGTTTTCCAGCTCGTCACGACCTTTCAGCCAGGCCTCGACGGCAGCGCGCTGTTCTTCGCTCACAGAACCACGCTTGGCCAGGCACACGAGGCCGTAGTCCTCGCCACCGACGTAGTCCAGACCATTGCCGGCGATGGCCTGGTCGAGGAACTGATCGACGAAATCGTCGAGAGTCTGGTCGTTCAGGTCGGCCTTGAAGTTCAGGGTCAGCTCGAAGCCCAGCTCCTGAAATTCATCGACACAGAGCTTCTTGCGCAGACGGCGGGAACGGTTGGTCGCCATGAAACAATCCTCAAAGGTGATAACGCGCGGCACTCTAGCAGATCGGCAGCGTTATCGCTCGCGGCGAAGACGCCATGCGGCATAATGAGAAGCAACTTTTCTATCGGGCAGACAGTCCTTAATCTCGACTTGTCCTGTCTGCCCAGCCCCTGTTGTAAGCGCCCGAGCGCGCAAGGTTTCCACTATGATCCAGCGGTTTCGTCAATTGGCGCTCAGCGCCGTGTTAATTCCTCTTGCCCTCTCCTGCCACGCCGCCAACGGCGCCCTGCCAGCCAAGGTTGAACAGGCTCTGAAGGCCAACAAAATTTCCGACCAATCTCTGTCAGTGATGACCGTGCCTCTGGCCGGCCAGAGCGGTGGCCTGCAATTCAATGCCGATGTCTCGGTCAACCCAGCCTCCACGATGAAGCTGGTGACCACCTTTGCAGCACTGGAGCTGCTTGGCCCCAACCACCAGTGGAAAACCGAGTTTTACGCCGACGGCCCGGTCAAGGATGGAGTACTGCATGGCAATCTCTATCTCAAAGGCGGCGGTGACCCGAAACTCAACATGGAGAAGCTCTGGCTGCTGCTGCGCGATCTGCGCATCAACGGCGTGCGCCAGGTTCAGGGCGATCTGGTCCTCGACCGCAGCTTCTTCGTCGCGCCACAGCTGCCGGCATTCAACGATGATGGTGGCGACAGCAACAAACCCTTCCTGGTCAAACCAGACTCGCTACTGGTCAACCTCAAGGCACAACGCTTCATCACCCGCGCTGAAGACGGCAAGGTGCAGATCGCCATGGATCCGCCAATTGCCGCCGTTCGTATCGATAACCAGGTTCGCCTGCTCAAGGCCTCCAAATGCCCGGCCTGGCCGGATGTCCGTTACAACGCGGTACAGGAGTACGACGGCACCACGCTGATTGTCAGCGGCCAACTGGCTGAGGGCTGTAGCGCACAGACCTACCTGTCGCTACTCGATCACCCAAGCTACACCGCCGGTGCGGTACGCAGTATCTGGCAGGAGCTGGGCGGCAAGATTCTCGGCAAGGATCGCCTCGCGCCACTGCCCGAAGATGCGCACCTTTTGGTCCGGGCATTCTCACCGGATGTGGTGGAAATCGTTCGCGACATCAACAAGTACAGCAACAACACCATGGCCCGACAGCTGTTCCTCAGCATTGGCGCGCAATTCCGCACAGAGGCAGACAAAGACGACGCCATGGCTGCACAGCGCGTGATTCGTGACTGGCTGGCACGCAAGGGCATCACAGCCCCGCACTTGGTGCTGGAGAATGGTTCTGGTTTGTCACGCGCGGAACGCATCAGTGCAAGAGAAATGGCCCTGATTCTCCAGGCCGCGTGGCGCAGCCCATACTCCGCCGAGTTCCGCAGTTCCATGCCACTGGTGGCCATGGACGGCACCATGCGCAGACGCCTGCAGCGTACGCCACTGGCAGGCGAGGCGCACATCAAGACCGGCACGCTTAACAACGTGCGCGCCATCGCCGGCTATAGCCGTGACAGCAACGGGCAAGATTGGGCCGTGGTGGCCATCCTCAACGATCCGAAACCCTGGGGGGCGACCTCGATTCTCGATCAGGTGCTGCTCGATACTTACCAGCAACCCAAGCGCTGAGCGCTCCGCGGCCGAATGCAATCCGGGGCCTAGCCCCGGACTACCTTAGCCAAGGGAATCAACATGCAGTGAACCGCCAGGCGCGGTGGATCTTGGCATTGCGCGCAAAATCCGGATCCAGCGTCTGCGCGCTGATCTCTTCGACCTGGTAGCGCGCCACCAGGCTTTCGTCCAACTGGAACTTGCGGAAGTTGTTGGAGAAATACAGCACACCACCGCGCGCCAGGCGCGCCATGGCCTGGTCGAGCAACTCGACGTGGTCGCGTTGCACATCGAACACCCCTTCCATGCGCTTGGAGTTAGAGAAGGTCGGCGGATCGATGAAGATCAGGTCGTACTCACCCCGATCAGCGCTCAGCCAGGCCATCACATCGCCCTGCTCAAGCCGCTGTTTGTCGGAAAAACCGTTTAGCGACAGGTTGCGCCGCGCCCAGTCCAGATAGGTTTTCGACAGGTCGACACTGGTGGTACTCCGAGCTCCGCCCTTGGCCGCATGCACAGTGGCCGTGGCGGTGTAGCAGAACAGATTGAGAAAACGCTTGCCGGCCGCCTCGCGTTGAATGCGCATGCGCAGCGGGCGGTGATCGAGGAACAGCCCGGTATCCAGGTAATCGGTGAGGTTGACCAGCAGCTTGACCCCGCCCTCGTTCACTTCCATGAACTGGCCCTGAGCCGCCTGACGCTGATACTGCTTGGTGCCGGCCTGGCGCTCGCGGCGCTTGATCACCACGCGGTTCTGCGCCACGCTCAGCGCCTGGGGAATCGCCGCCAGCGCATCGAGCAGACGCGCCTGCGCCTTCTCCGGGTCGACCGAGCGCGGCGCCGCATACTCCTGCACATGCACCCAGTCGCGGTACAGGTCGACCGCCAGCGCATACTCGGGCATGTCCGCATCGTAAAGCCGATAGCACTCGACACCTTCACGGCGCGCCCACTTGCCGAGCTGTTTGAGGTTCTTCTGCAGACGGTTGGCGAACATCTGCCCGCCTTCGGACAGGCGCGCTTGTTGCGGCACCTCCTGCTCGGGCTCGTCGACCGTTTTTACACGACGCTCGCCTGTCACGAACTGCTCGGTCTGCACCTTGATCAGCAGCAGCTTGCAGGCCAGTGCGCCGTTCCAGAAGGCGTACTGCTTGTGGCTGCGCAGGCCCATGCGCTTGCCCAGCTCCGGTGCCCCGGTGAACACCGCTGCCTCCCAGCCCAGGCAGGCCTGGCGCAGACGCTCGCCGAGATTCTGGTAGAGGTACAGCAGGCTGGCTTCATCGCCCAGTCGCTCGCCGTATGGCGGGTTGCTGATCACCAGGCCCTTCTGATTCTGATCCGGGCGCGGCTCGAAGTTGGCCAGCTCGCCCTGATAGATCTTCACCCAATCGGACAGACCTGCCCGTTCAACGTTGTTGCGCCCCGGCTGAATCAGTCGCGGGTCGGCTTCATAGCCGCGAATCCACAGCGGTGGTTTGGCCAGGCCAGCGGCCGCGCGTTGCTCGGCC
Organism: Pseudomonas pichavaramensis; assembly: GCF_050473265.1. NCBI lineage: Bacteria > Pseudomonadati > Pseudomonadota > Gammaproteobacteria > Pseudomonadales > Pseudomonadaceae > Pseudomonas > Pseudomonas pichavaramensis. The sequence continues at coordinate 18,555 of NZ_JBJKFJ010000025.1, forward strand.
TCGGCGTGCAGCTTCTTCCACAACGCCGGCACATGACCGAGCCAGTTGGAGAAGCCCCAGCGCTCACGCTTGAGGTTAGGAGCGACATCCGCCGCCATCAGCGCAGCTTCCACCAGGAAGGTACCCACGCCGCACATAGGGTCAGCCAGGGCACCGCCCTCGGCAGCGATACGTGGCCAACCGGCGCGGATCAGCACCGCAGCTGCAAGGTTTTCCTTGAGCGGCGCGGCGCCCTGCTGCAGGCGGTAACCACGCTGATGCAAGCTGTGCCCGGAAAGGTCGAGCGACAGCACTGCCTCGCCACGATCCAGGCGCAGATGCACACGCAGGTCAGGGTTGAGCTTGTCGATGCTAGGCCGCTCGCCACTCGTGGTGCGTAAGCGATCGACAATCGCATCCTTGACCTTGAGTGCACCGAAGTGGGTGTTGTCGATTCCCGAACCTTGGCCACTGAACTCCACTGCCAGACTACCCGCCGGCTCCAGGTGATCACGCCAGTCCACTGCCTTGACGCCCTCATACAACCGCTCGGCGTTGTTCATGGCAAAGCGCGACAGCACCAGCAATACGCGATTGGCCAGGCGCGACCACAGGCACAAGCGGTAGGCGACCTCCAGTTCGGCGAAACCGCGTACGGCGGCTGTCTGTTCGCGCACCTCCTCCAGTCCCAGTGCGCTGGCTTCTTCCAGCAACAGACCTTCGAGCCCCTTGGGGCAGGTGAGCACGATTTCGTAACGATCAGACATGATGTCCTACTGCCTATGGCAATCCGGGAAGTGCGGCGGCGCACCTCGACTCAAAAATAAGTGACAAAACGTCGCACAGCGACCCTTCGTCGGAATAAGCAAGCGCTCTCATTCGCACTAGCACTTTGCAAGCAGCCCAGCGCTCAGCCAGGCCCCGCGGCGCTTGGCCGAATGCGCCTGGATGCATCACCAGGCTGCTTATGGCGTCACCCTCAATAAGGTTACGCCCTTATGACAAATCGATCATTCACAGGCCTCGGCGCATTCGTTAGAACACTACCTAAGGCCCTGGCTGCAACGGCAAGGGCACAGAAAGTTCGCCACGCCGGCAGCGAACTTTCGCAGGCAGAAATTTTCTGCCCGGCCTTGCCACAAGGCCAACGGGACATAACAGTCAACAGTGAGGGCAACACCCTATGAGAAGACTTAAGCGTGATCCGTTAGAAAGAGCTTTCTTGCGCGGCTATCAATACGGCATCAATGGTAAATCCCGCGAACTTTGCCCCTTTACCCTGCCTTCGGTACGTCAAGCCTGGCTCAACGGCTGGCGTGAGGGCCGTGGCGACAACTGGGATGGGCTGACCGGCGCGGCCGGTATTCATCGACTCAACGAACTTCACGCTGTCGGCTGATCAGGATCACACCCGACTTCACCATGCCGACCCCATCCGGGCGGCGGGCGCAAGCCCAGGGGCTCCTTCGGGAGCCCTATTTATTTGCGCAGCGCGGCAATCGCATCCACCGATTCACGAATCAACGCTGGGCCCTTGTAGATGAAGCCCGAGTATATCTGCACCAGGCTGGCTCCCGCCGCGATCTTCTCAGCTGCATGCCTACCCTCGGTAATACCGCCCACGGCAATGATCGGCAGACGGCCGGACAACTCACCAGCCAGTACCTTGACGATATGCGTGCTCTTGTCCCGCACCGGCGCACCGGAAAGACCGCCGGCTTCGTCGCCGTGGGCCAACCCCTCGACGCCTTCACGGCTGAGGGTGGTGTTGGTCGCGATCACCGCATCCATATCCGCACCAAGCAGCGCAGCTGCAACCAATGCAGTTTCTTCATCGCTCATGTCAGGGGCGATCTTGATCGCCAGCGGTACGCGCTTGCCATGCTCCTGGGCCAGGTCTTCCTGACGGCGGCGTAGCGCTTCGAGCAACTCCTTGAGTGAATCACCGAACTGCAGGCTACGCAGACCGGGTGTATTGGGCGAACTGACATTGACCGTGACGTAGCTGGCATGGGCATACACCTTGTCCAGGCAGGCCAGGTAGTCATCCACCGCCCGCTCGACCGGCGTATCGAAGTTCTTGCCGATATTGATGCCCAGCACTCCCTTGAACTTCGCTGCCTTGACCCGTTCAAGCAGATGATCGACGCCATGATTATTGAAACCCATGCGGTTGATCACCGCCTCGGCCTCTGGCAAACGGAACAGACGAGGTTTGGGATTACCCGGCTGTGGCCGTGGAGTGACGGTGCCGATCTCGACGAAACCAAATCCCAGCTGTGCAAAGCCATCGATGGCATCACCATTCTTGTCCAGCCCCGCCGCCAGTCCGACCGGATTGGCGAACTGCAGGCCCATCACGCTTACCGGTAAACTGGCCGGAGCCTTGGTCAGCAGGCCATTGAGCCCAAGCCGACCACCAGCGCCAATCAGGTCGATGGAGAGCTCATGGGAAGTTTCCGGGGACAGTTTGAACAACAGCTCGCGGGCCAGTGAGTACATGGGCAGACTTAGCTCGGCAAATGAAAGGTTGGCAGGCCGGCGATTATAGCCGGGCGGGCGTCGTCGGCGCGAGGCAAGAGCGCCAGATCAGTCCAATGGGCGTAAGCTCAGCAGCTCGCCAGACGCACTGAACTCCAGCACGAAAGAACCATAGATCCCGGCGCGGGTCAGATAAGGCCGCAGGTGATGAGCCGGTAAACTAACCCGGCGCCCATCGCGGCTTTGCGCCATAATGCGGTTAGCCTGGCCTCGGTAGATGGCCTGCAATCGTTCGGCTGATAACGCAATATCCAGCACCAAGCTGGGCATGGAGGCACCCTCGCAAATGAATGCGGCTATTTTGCCACAGACCTACGCAGCCACAGGCGCTCAAACGCCACGCTACGCTGTATGGGCAATAGCCACCTGTGTCTGCCACACTGCTGTAGACGCGTCAGGAGCGACCTCTCGGCCATGAGCCTGCCCGAACCATCTACTCTCGGTAGCCGCTTGACCGCCCTGGCACAACGTCTGGGGCTGGTAGGTCGCGGCTCCCGGCAGATATTTGCCAAAGCGAGCGCATTGCGCCTGCCGTTCAAAGCGCTCCTCCCTGCTACAGACAGCATTTGCTGGCATGAAGGACCACAGCTGCAACAGCTGCTCAACCTCCCTCGCGGCGCCCTCTCCGGACCGGTACAAGAGGACAAGGCACTGGCCCATTCAGCGCTGACCCAAGTGGTGGAAGCGCATACGCAGCAAGTTCAGTCATTCGACCTCCGCCTGGTCGATGGTTTTGCCTGTACAACGCCCACGCCTGGCTTCAGCACCTTCGAAGATTACGCAGCAAGCGAGCATTGCAAACAGGTTCGCATCATCAGCTACAAAGACTTCCTCAAAGCCATGAGCCAGCCATTGCCTCGGTTCATGAGCGGAGAGCCAGTCGACCTACTGCAGGCCAACTGGCGGGCGCGTACGTTCTGGGCAGGTGAAATACAGGGAGAAGCCTTCGCCAGCGCGATCGCCTACGCGCGCCGAAGAGGCCTGGAAGTGTTGCTACCGGCCAACCTGACTCGCTACCGCTTGCACGAACCAGGTCTGGACAACCTGCAAAGCCGCTATCACGTGCTCGCCATGCCTGAAGAAGCCTGGAGTGATCCGAGCTTCATGGGCTTGTTACTGGACAACGGCATCCCCTACGCGCGACTTTCTCTGCTGAAGAAAGCCGGAAGACCGGAATTTCTGCTACTGCCCAAAGAGCATCAGGACGCCACCGCATTGGGTGAAGGGCTACGCTTGGCCGGCGCCCCGAACGTCCTGGACTACCTGCGCCAATTGGCAATCGAATAAACGCAGCTGTCTATTCATCAGCGCCGCGGAGCAGGCGTCCGATCATATCCAGCGGGTAACCGCGATAGGCAAGAAAACGACCTTGCTTGGCGCGCTCGCGAGCATCTGCTGGAAGCCGACCTGCGAACTTGCGCTGCCAGGTTTCACGTAGCGACTCGAACCAGTCAATAGCACTTTCACGCAGGGCATGCTCGACGTCACTGCGCTCAAGCCCTCGCTGCCCCAGCTCTTCGCGGATACGCTGCGGCCCATACCCAGCGCGCGCCCGGTAGGCAACGAAGCTTTCCAGGTAGCGCGCTTCCGACAGCAGGCCCTCTTCAGACAAACGCAGCAGGGCCGCTTCTATCAGTTCGTCCGGAGCGCCCCGTTTGCGCAGCTTACGCGTCAGTTCGACACGCCCATGTTCACGCCGGGCTAGCAAATCCATGGCCGCTCGCCTGACAGCGAGCGGGTTGTCCAGAATAGCGGCCATGCTTGCGGCTTAGAAGTCGACTTCTGCGTCCGCCAGATCATCAGCGGAGGCTTTGGCCGGAGCAGTGCTGAGCAGCAATTTCTGGCGAATCAGCCCTTCGATCTCGCGAGCCACTTCCTTGTTGTCCTCCAGGTACTTGGCCGCATTGGCCTTGCCCTGGCCAATCTTGTTGCCTTGGTAGCTGTACCAGGCACCCGATTTTTCCACCAGCCCCTGCTGCACGCCGAGATCGATGATCTCGCCGTTACGGTAGATACCCTTGCCATAGAGAATCTGGAACTCGGCCTGACGGAACGGCGGAGCGACCTTGTTCTTGACGATCTTCACTCGGGTTTCGCTGCCGACAACCTCTTCGCCTTCCTTCACCGCGCCAGTGCGACGGATGTCCAGACGAACCGAAGAATAGAACTTCAGTGCGTTACCACCGGTAGTCGTCTCTGGGCTACCGAACATGACACCGATCTTCATACGAATCTGGTTGATGAAGATCACCAGGCAGTTGGCGTTCTTGATGTTACCGGTGATTTTGCGCAGCGCCTGGCTCATCAGACGAGCCTGCAGACCGACGTGCATGTCGCCCATCTCGCCCTCGATTTCCGCCTTGGGCACCAGCGCCGCGACGGAGTCGACGATGATCACGTCGATGGCATTGGAGCGCACCAGCATGTCGGTAATTTCCAGCGCCTGCTCGCCAGTATCGGGCTGCGACACCAGCAGATCATCGACGTTGACACCCAGCTTGCCGGCGTAATCCGGATCCAGCGCATGCTCGGCGTCGACGAAGGCGCAGGTCGCGCCCAGCTTCTGCGCTTCGGCAATCACCGAGAGGGTCAGCGTGGTCTTACCGGAGGACTCCGGACCGTAGATTTCGACGATACGGCCTTTTGGCAGACCGCCAATGCCCAGCGCGATATCCAACCCCAGAGAGCCGGTGGAAATGGCCGGGATCGCCTGGCGCTCATGATCGCCCATGCGCATGACCGCGCCCTTGCCAAACTGCTTCTCGATCTGGCCCAGGGCAGCCGCCAAGGCACGCTTCTTGTTCTCGTCCATTCTATCCTCGCATGTTCAAGAGGGCCGGCAGGCCACCAACAACTGTATAAGTAGCCAGTATTATTCCACAGGGCAAGTCGTGCGCCTACCCCGGGAATGGATTTTCCTCGGTCAACAGGCTGATAAGCCCCGCCAGCGCGGCCTCGACCGTTTGTCGGCGCACCTGCTCACGGTCGCCGGTGAATTGTTTGCGCACACTGCAAAGCCGCTCACCGTCACCCCAGGCCAGCCATACCGTTCCCACGGGTTTCTCTGCCGAACCACCACCGGGGCCAGCCACACCACTGACAGCAACCGCATAACGCGCTCCGCTGTGCCCTTGCGCGCCTCGTACCATGGCTTCAACAACCTCTTGGCTGACAGCCCCGACACTGTCGAACAGCTCGGCGCATACATCCAGCTGCTTGGTTTTCTGCGCGTTGGAATAGGTTACGTAGCCGGCCTCGAACCAGAGCGAACTACCGGGGACACGGGTGATCGCTTCGGCGATTCCGCCTCCCGTACAGGACTCTGCAGTGCTGACCTGGGCGTCTCGCGCCTTCAGCGCCTCGCCAAGCTGTTCGGCCAGTTGAGTGATTCTATCCACGCCCGCCTCCTCCTGAATGAGCAGCCACCCTACACATCTTGAGCAGAGAGTGGAAACCGCACTCGCAAGCCATTTCGCCACCCTGCAGCAGTGGCCGATCTCGCCTACGATTCGGGGTCCACGTGACTGGCGAAGTATGGGAAACTTGCCCGTTTCGTCACACCCACCGAACGTAAGGCCCGGCATGACCGATCTCTCCGCCCATACCCCGATGATGCAGCAATATTGGAAGCTGAAGAACCAGCACCCGGACCAGCTGATGTTCTATCGCATGGGTGACTTCTACGAGATTTTCTACGAAGACGCGAAGAAAGCCGCCAAGTTGCTCGACATCACCCTGACCGCGCGCGGTCAGTCGGCCGGCCAGTCGATTCCAATGTGCGGCATTCCCTTCCACTCGGTCGAGGGCTACCTGGCCAAGCTGGTCAAGCTGGGCGAGTCGGTGGTGATCTGCGAACAGATCGGTGACCCGGCCACCAGCAAGGGGCCGGTGGAGCGTCAGGTGGTACGCATCATCACCCCCGGCACCATCAGCGACGAAGCGCTGCTCGACGAGCATCGCGACAACCTCCTGGCCGCCGTGCTCGGCGATGAGCGCCTGTTCGGCCTGGCCGTACTCGACATCACCAGCGGCCGCTTCACCGTGCAGGAAATCCAGGGCTGGGAAAATCTGCTCGCCGAACTGGAGCGCCTGAACCCCGCCGAGCTGCTGATCCCCGATGACTGGCCACAGGGCCTGCCAGCTGAGAAGCGCAAAGGCTCACGGCGCCGCGCCCCCTGGGATTTCGACCGCGACAGCGCCTTCAAGAGTCTGTGCCAGCAATTCGCGACCCAGGACCTGAAAGGCTTTGGCTGCGAGAATCTGACTCTGGCCATCGGCGCCGCGGGCTGCCTGCTGGCGTATGCCAAGGAAACCCAACGTACTGCCCTGCCCCATCTGCGTAGCCTGCGCCACGAGCGCCTGGACGACACCGTGATCCTCGACGGTGCCAGCCGCCGCAATCTGGAGTTGGACATCAACCTCTCCGGCGGCCGCGATAACACCCTGCAATCGGTGATGGACCGCTGCCAGACCGCCATGGCCAGCCGCCTGCTGGGTCGTTGGCTGAACCGCCCGCTACGCGATCGCGCGGTATTGGAAGCACGCCAGAACGCCATCGCCTGCCTGCTCGATGGCTATCGCTTCGAAACCCTGCAGCCGCAACTCAAGGAAATCGGCGATCTGGAGCGCATCCTCGCCCGTATCGGCCTACGTAACGCCCGCCCCCGTGACCTCGCTCGCCTGCGTGATGCCCTTGCCGCACTGCCCGAGCTACAGCAGGCGATGGCGACGCTGGACACGCAGCACCTGCAACAACTGGCTACCACCATCGCCACTTACCCAGAGCTGGCCGACCTGCTGGCCCGCGCCATCATCGACAATCCGCCGGCGGTCATCCGTGACGGCGGCGTGCTGAAGACTGGCTACGACGCCGAGCTGGACGAACTGCAGGCGATGAGCGAGAACGCCGGTCAGTTCCTCATGGATCTGGAAGCGCGCGAGAAAGCCCGCACCGGCCTAGCCAACCTCAAAGTAGGCTACAACCGTGTACACGGCTACTTCATCGAACTGCCGACCAAGCAGGCCGAGTCGGCCCCGGCCGACTATATCCGCCGGCAGACGCTCAAGGGCGCCGAGCGCTTTATCACCCCCGAGCTGAAGGAGTTCGAGGACAAGGCGCTGTCGGCCAAGAGCCGTGCACTGGCGCGCGAAAAGATGCTCTACGACGAACTGCTGGAGCGCCTGATCGGCCACCTGGCACCACTGCAGGACAGCGCTGCAGCCCTCGCCGAGCTGGACGTACTGAGCAACCTGGCCGAGCGTGCGCTGAATCTCGACCTGAACCGCCCGCGCTTCGTCGACGAACCCTGCATGCGTATCGACCAGGGCCGTCACCCTGTGGTCGAACAGGTTCTGAGCACGCCCTTCGTAGCCAACGATCTCGACCTCGACAACGAACGCCGCATGCTGGTGATCACCGGGCCGAACATGGGCGGTAAATCCACCTACATGCGTCAGACCGCACTGATCGTTCTGCTGGCCCACATCGGCAGCTTCGTTCCCGCCGCCGCCTGCGAACTATCGCTGGTCGACCGCATCTTCACCCGCATCGGCTCCAGCGATGACCTGGCCGGTGGCCGCTCCACCTTCATGGTGGAAATGAGCGAAACCGCCAACATCCTGCATAACGCCAGCGAGCGCAGCCTGGTGCTGATGGACGAGGTCGGCCGAGGCACCAGCACCTTCGACGGCCTGTCGCTGGCCTGGTCGGCAGCTGAGCACCTGGCTCATCTGCGCGCATTCACCCTGTTCGCCACCCATTACTTCGAGCTGACTGTACTGCCCGAAAGCGAGCCGGTGGTCGCCAACGTGCATCTCTCGGCCACCGAGCACAACGAGCGTATTGTCTTTCTCCACCACGTCCAGCCGGGGCCTGCGAGCCAAAGCTATGGCTTGGCCGTCGCACAGCTGGCGGGTGTACCAGGCACGGTAATCAGCCGTGCCCGTGAGCATCTGGCCCGCCTGGAAGCGACCAGCCTGCCGCATGATTTACCTCGCCAGGAACCCGGACAGCCTCAAGCTCCGATGCAAAGCGACCTGTTCGCCAGCGTACCGCACCCCTTGCTGGAACAATTGCACAAGATCAACCCGGATGATCTGACTCCACGCAAGGCGTTGGAGTTGTTATATGCATGGAAGACGCAGGTCTAACGCTTAATACAACAAACTGCTAGAATCGCGCGCAATTTTACGACCGCCCGGTTTACAGCCTGAGCCGCGGCCCCAGACAGAGCGCCTGACAGCCCTTCACAGAAAGGACCCAGGCCGCCGCCCGAGGAGAGAATCAGACATGACCTTCGTCGTCACCGACAACTGCATCAAATGCAAATACACCGACTGCGTGGAAGTCTGCCCGGTGGATTGTTTCTACGAGGGCCCGAACTTCCTGGTGATTCATCCGGACGAGTGCATTGACTGCGCGCTGTGCGAGCCGGAATGCCCGGCCCAAGCCATCTTCTCGGAAGACGAAGTGCCGGAAGATCAGCAGGAATTCATTGAGCTGAACGCTGACCTGGCCGAAGTCTGGCCGAACATCACCGAGAAGAAAGACGCCCTGGCGGACGCCGAAGAATGGGATGGCGTGAAGGACAAGCTGCAGCACCTCGAGCGCTGAGTCGCCCGAAAACACAAAGACCCGCCAAGTGCGGGTCTTTTACTTTCTGCTGCGCTGCGAACAGCTCGCAGAATACCGGCGACAGCCAACAAGAAGAGCTGCACAAACTCCAGGCAAAAAAAG
>NZ_JBJKFJ010000026.1:0-22738 GCF_050473265.1 Pseudomonas pichavaramensis
ATCCTCTGACAATTATTGCTAGCAGCTATTTAGCTGCAGACAAGAGCGAGTCACTCGAAGGGCTTTTTGCGCGAATCCAGCGCGATTTATCTTAGCCAGACTGCTTCCCTTGGGGTTTGCCCGCTTTCGGCCAGAAGCAGCAGCTCGGATGTGTCTACGAAACTAGGAGCGACTCAGTTTGCTTGATACACCTGAGCCACTTCTTAGGAAGTGGCTTTTTTGTCGATTTTCGATCAGCACCTTCGCTGTCTCAGGATGGTGAACTGTAAGAATAAGGCGATGGGCCGCTTTCCAGTGGCGCCCTGTAGCCTCGTCTACCCCTCAGCCCCGCCGGCGGGAAGCGCGAGCTTCGGCCACACTGCTACGCCTGTCCGGGTCGTAGTAGATCGCATCGAGCAATGCGGCGCGGCCGTACCACAGTTGCTGTTCCTCATCGGACTCTGGCAATTCTTCCTGCCACCAAGGCATGAGCTGCATGGGCTCAATGAACCGGTCCCAGTAGTTGTGCAAGGTGACGGTCGAGAAGGCTGTACCGAAGGCGGCAGCTAGGCCCAGTTCATTCGGGCCACAGTAGCAAAAGAAGTAGTCCGGCCGCTTCATCGCCAGCAGACGCGTGCCAATGCCAATCCACGTCGCCGCCGCACCGGGTACCCGTAGGAATCTGCTAACGAATGCTTCGTAGTGGCGGCGCTTCACGGGGCCCAGCAACGGTATCTGGTCCAGGGCGTATGAGATTGCCACGGGTTCGTTTTGCAGGGCAGCGAAGGCCCGGCCAGACGAATTCATTTGCCCGAAGAGCCCCCAATCCAGATCCTCTACGGAAGAGCGCTGCAGTAAGCCGCCGATCCGGCGTTGGTCGTTTATGGGCAGGTCAGCAAAGGTGGTGGTGTCGGCGAACAGTTGCCGGGCTTGCGAGAGCACCTGTATCCGCCCCGGCAGGTCGTTGGCCCTGTCCGCCTGAACGCTGGCCACGTAGTGCTTCCAGTTCATGCCATTGAGATCAGCGTTATTACTTGACCCGCTTCGCACGAAAGGCTTCCTGATGCGGGTGAATGCCTTCAGCTCCTCCAAGGCGTCCTTTGCCCGGGCCTTGTTGGCCTCGTAGGACTGGATGAAATCGTCGTCGATCGACTCGGCGCGGGCCCACTGTTGGCGGATGAAGTCGTGGAACGACACCAGAGCAGGGTCTTTTCGGCCGCCCTGCAGAAACACGCCGGCTTCGATGTTGCGGGCCATGCCGGCGCCGGTGAGGTTTGCACTACCCACATAGACGCAGAGCTCATCACCCAGGTCGAAGCTGTAGACCTTCGGGTGAAACATCGGGGCGGCGTCCGGAGCAAATACCTTGGCCGGGGTGAAGTCTTTGCAGGCCACCAGGCACTTCGTATCGCTGAAATAGCGCGTGGTACCGATAACCAGGTGGGTCATTTTCGCCTTGTTGGCGATCGCCGCCTTAAACACCAGATTTTCCGTGCACCACGCGCTAGCCCACGAGAACGACTTGCACTGCTTGATCAGCTTGAGCAACTTCTGACTGGTTTCTTTGGAGCCGGTTACCGACGATATGGTGGTCATCCTTGGTCTTCCATAAGGCTGGGTTTAGCTCAGCGTGAGATCATCATTGCCCTGCCAGCCACGACGTAGCGCATCGGTTTGCACAGCCCGGTCGGCAAGGCCCAGTTGTAGCGATCATCGCTTTCTACCCGCTGTAGCGCCAGCGGCAAACTCGCCCAATCCGCCTTGCAACGTGCTGTCGAAGGAAATGCCGGTGCTCAAACGACTTGGGGTGTGGGACGCGGCAGTCCAGGCGGTCACTGGGGCATTCCGCGAAGATGGGCCAGCAGACGCCTGAAGGCTTGCTGGCTGAAGTACCTTGTTGTCTCCCGCAGTACCCTGACGCTCAGCTTTCGGCGCCGGAGCTTTCTGCGCGGCGGTCAGTATTGCAGTGCCAGTCGAGCGGAAGCAGGGCCTGGCCATCCACGCGGTTGGCGATCAACCATTCCAGCTTGCTCGGCACGTCGCTGGCATTGTGCGTCGCGGCGCACTCTTGGCAGGCCGCCACGCCCTTGGGGGTGTACCAGTAGCGAGTCGGCGTGGTGCAAAGTGCGCAGGTCTCACCAGGCCTGTGGCTCGGCGCGTCGTCGTGCCTGATGGTGATCATGGGCTTTCTCGTTACTTGGATTTCGGGGTGGGCTCTTTGCGCGGTTTCGCGCAGGAAACCAATGATTTGCTCTTCAGTAAAACGCTTCCTCATGTCCAATGGCTGTCGATCAGGGGCTTAGGGGGCGAGAAAAGAGGGGATTAGATCAGGGCGGATCAGGCTAACCCAATAGCTGCAAACTAAACGGCATGGATTCCAGGCCACATGAGATGCCGCCATAGCTCTAGCTGTAGAGATTGAGAAGATCCGTAAGAGAGTGGGACAGTTGAACTTGGTATCTGACGTCTAGTTTGGCTTGTCGAGCGCGCGAAACTGATGCCTTTTCTGCAATCACTCGCGACGAGTACGGAATTGCGGTGTAGAACGATTGCATGTCCAAAACGTCATTCGTAGTCAGCGGGCCCGTCTCAGCTTCCAGGCGCGCTGACATTTCAGCCTCAATATTTAGAGTGGGCACGTCTTCGACTAAAGCTTTGACTGCTGAAGCACCGATCGATTTCAGACGCTCGTATGAGTAGCCGAGGTGATCAGCGATACGGATAAATAGCTCTTCATGATCTCTGAAGAGTTGAACGAGGTAGGCTCGACGGCGTATATCAACTCGCTCTCCGGTTAGCGTCTTCCGGCGAATTTCAATTCGACCAACCAACTCTGATACGCCCTTTTCAAAATGGGTATGGGCCATTCGCCGTATCTCATCGGCCTGACCGGTCATGTAATCGATGTACAAGTCAGCTGGAGAGACGACGGTGAGTATTCGCAATACCCGTTGGACGTCTTCGGATTGTGAAATCAATGAGTCCAGTGGTTCGAACGCCTCAAGAAAGCAGCTCGCTAGAAACCAATGCCGCGGTAGAGAAACTGGTGGACTGCCGAAGATCTGATGCATGGTTACGCAAATCTCTCCTCGAAGCCTACTCGCTCTACTTCGATAAGCGACGCCTTTGCTCAACTCCGCTTGTGTCGCCGCAACATGACCTCTGCTTGCAGGATCGTTCCGTTTAGACGTTTCAAGCACATGTGACGCGGAGAGGGGGAAGACTACCTGGCCAGCATCCACAGCGGCACGTAGCTGGAAATACAATTCCGCCAAGGGGCCAGTTCGCAGCGCACCGGAATGAACACGTGCCAGTTCAATCCATTTGTTCTGATCCAGATACACGATATCCATACATTATGCTCATCCGCATCTGGGCGATTAGCCCGCAGCAGGCTCTGACTAACCCCTGCTGAGATCATAAAGGTTAAGTTTCGCGCAGTTCGTCGCCGAGCAGAACTGGCAACGACGACATCGTAATCAGCCTCATATGGATCATGAGCGCTAAGCGGTGCGGCGAAGGGTGACTCAATCCAAGGGGGGCTCGAGAGCAGCTTCGTCCACGATGTCATCGGGCGCGAATATACCGGCCTCTTCAATCTTTGCTCGTGCTGCGTCGATATCTTGTACGAACATGACAACAGCTAAGTCACGGGTTGCGCGTGAGCAGCACACATAGAAGAGCCGCCTTGTCCGATCAACGACACTGTCGTTGCCGTTCGCAATGTTCTCTTGATCCGTATCCGACAGTGGCGCCAGATCAAAGTATTTTGAATAGGAAAAATGCCGCTGCCCTTGGCCTTCCTCGTCATCAATCAGCACGAGCACACGCTCGAATTCTGCACCCTTGACACCTTGTTGAGTAGCGAACGGTGACAGATCCTCAAGGTAATGGTTGTAGCCGATCAGTTCATCGACACGGCAGCTCAGAAATTCCGTGACGTGAGGTACTTCAGGATCGCTGTCCGCTGCGAGTGCTTCCTGATCTGCATCGAGATACTTCGTCCAGGCCTCGTCTAGCTGAAGCAATTCGGCGTTCGATGCAAAGGTAACCACTTCTCGTAGTGCCACATCGCCTGCCAGGATCAGTCTGGACAGCTCTAGAACGGAGGCCTGCAGTTCCCTCAAGAGCACCGGTGCATGGGCTCCAGCCAACCCTGCGGAGTTCAATAGAGGGCACTCGGCACGCAACAACGTCATCACGTCGAACTGGCGGTCATCGCGTACGGCTATTGCCAAAGGCAACAAGTAGCTCAGAAATGGCCGAAGAGGCCATGTGGTCCCATCTTTGAGACCATCCTTGATGCTTGATGGTGCTCGATCATTCAACGCCGCATACAGATTAGGAAAGCCAAGTCGAATCGCTGCCATGCGGTGGACGACCACCAGAACCCGAACATCAGCATCACGGTCTGTACTTACCCAATGCTCGTCCTGGTTCACGCGCCTGAGCCATTCACGAACTTTCGCGAGCTTCGCAGAGCGGTTCTCGTCAGCTACGAGCAAAAAGATTCTTGCACTACCTTCAACAGGCCGCTCGGCATCATCCACTCGCGTCATCCTGCCGCGTGTCTGAACTAATCCGTCACCGTTATGGCGAACAGCATTCACGACCTGCAGTACCCGCTGCGGGCATCTAAAGTTCTCTGGCTTGGTAATCCGACTCCAGCCTTCAGCAGGCTCTATCGTGCCGACGCCATCTAGGTAGATCTTCTGCATCGGGTCACCAAAGAAGCCCAGGCAAAACTCGACTGGCGTGCTCTCGGCGATATGGCGAAAGGCTGCAACGATCTCTGGACGGGTGTCCTGGCTCTCGTCAACGAAGATGACCGGATAACGGCTTGCAATGACATCGCGGAGCAACTGGCTCTGCTCGATCAACTCAACAGCCGTGGCAATCACATCGGCATGGCCTAAGACACCACGCCCGAAGTCGCTGCCTGCACCATATGAGAAGTGTGTTCGGAGACCTACATCCTCAAGCTGACGCCTATAGCGGGCGATCTCACCGACCAGACGCTCACGGGTCGCTGGGCGCGTTCTTGGCTTGTCGTGATGCTCTTGGGCTTCCAGGATCTTGTCCTGGATGCGTGCGATCACCCAATTCTTCAGGTTAGCTTGGAACGGCCGCACCACTGTCCATAAGAAGCTGTGAATCGTCGATACGTGGAACAGCTCATCGTTACCCACGTCGCCCCAGACTTCCTTGACCGCCACTTCGGTGTAAGTGATGCATGCGACCCGTTGTCCACGGGGCTTTAGCTCCGCCCTGCGTGTCTGCCCCAGGTGAGCTAGTGCCTTCACAAGCGACGTGGTCTTTCCGGAGCCGGCACCAGCGACCATGACGAAGCTTCGTTGAGGACGTTCGTCCAAGCAGGCGCGCAGATCCAAGTCTGCCTGCGTGTCGGGCGCTCCAATGCGCCGAGTCATGGTGCAGCATCCGCATTGCCGGCAAGAGGTGCTGCCGGCGCCTGTGGATCGATTTGCTCCCCAAGCCATCGAAGGCCTTCTGCAATGTAGCTTGGCACTGTCCAATCCACAGGATCTTGGGCCAGCAGTGCGAGCGCGAAGTCGGTTTTGTGAAAGTTTGTGCTCTTGACCTTGCGATGCAGTTTCTGCGCGATCTCCTCCAGAGACAGCCTGTTGGAGCCCTTTATGCGTAACCCGAGGCCAGCTCGTTCTGCATCCTGGCACCACTCCAAATTTTGCAGCGCGAAGGCTTCCTCTAACGTCCGTCCTGTCATTCTTGTCGTCGCTCCGCGCCAGTTCACTTCGACTGGCATTTGGTAAGCGACTCGGACAAGCGCGTCGCCGGCGCCGGCACGCGGTTGGGTACGCTGGTCGGCGGTCGAAGCCAGCAGATCGACAATGGAGTTACACCCTGGAAGCCACTTGACCAGCGTTTGATTAGATGTGAGCGCGCCGGGCTCATTGACCATGCAGGCCTTACGTCCACGACGGGCTTCTGCGGCTTCCTCGGCCTGTTCATCAACGTAGGGCTCTGCATCTGCATTGTCTTCATCGATCAGCTGCTCTCCATCCGCAAGCGCTGGATCTGCGGCAGCAGGCGGGAATACGCTATCAATGTCAGTCACTATCAGAGACGTAAGGCCCAGGAAGTCGATGAGGCCTTTGAAGCGGTGCCCAAACGCGCCACCAATCTCAAGGATGCTCAGGTAGGTCGACTGAAGACCCGGTGCAACTTTGGCGATCATCTGCGGCATTAGCAGCCGTTCGACATTTCCTTCAACTAAGATGGCGGCATCGGCAAAGAACAGATCACAGTGTGTAAGTCTGAGATAGCGTTCAAGAAAGTCCCTTGTTCGGTCAGCTGGATCGTTCGGATCGCTGGCTGTTTCATAGAAAGCCGCCATGCTGAGAACCTCGGACCGTTGGACCGCTGCATCGGCTGTACGTCGAAAATACCGTATCGGCTGAAAACCGCGCTCAAAGAGCACGTGCGGAGAGTGTGTCGAGACGACGAGTTGGCTCGTGCAATACGGCGCGTCCACCTCGGGAACTGCAAGAATGTCCAGCACCTTGCGGATGAAGACTTGCTGCAGTTGAGCGTGCAGGTGCGCTTCCGGTTCCTCGATGAAAATCAAGTGCAGAGGAGGGCGGTTGTCTTCAATGTCCAACCATCTGGCGTGCACATCGAGAAGCTCGACAACCATATAAATGAGGTTCTTGAACCCCAGCCCATTGTAGCGGTCAGGCAACGTAGCAGGCGTGTCTGCCCCCGCTAGAGTACCCACAGCGTAATGAACACGAGCACCTTCGTAGCTACTCAAGATTGTGGCTGGATTTAGAGCGGTCTTGATCAGCAGTCGGGGGTTGTTGATACCGGGATAGCCAAGATGGGCCAACCGCTCAAGCGTCGGACCAAAGACACGTTCGAGATGGTTGTTCAGCAAAGTCTCGGACTGAGATAGCGCCTGCTGGGCGTCATAGTCCTCACCGCGCTTTTCCAAGTTCCTTTCATAGAAGCGACTCAAGCAGCGAGAAAGGTCTTCGGATCGAGCGCCGCCATTTGAGTCGGAGAGGTGGCGCTGGGCATGTAGAAAATCTACCTTGACCAAGCTCGTCAGTACATCCTTACCGCCGCGCCCTTTGTCGGGCCTCAGGCGTAGAGGCGTGTAGCCCTCTGCTGGACGTAGATCTGCATCGAACTGTGCACTGTCGAGAACGTAGTAGCGCAACTCAAAGTCCCGCTTCAGGCGGTCGCCGGAGCTGTCTGCAAGGTAATCACAGAGCGTTCGTGGCTGTGGGATGTACTCAGCATCGCCCTGAGCCTGATTAGGGTCTGCTTGAGCCGGATTTTGAGCCTGCCCCGCTGGCTGCGCGCGAGCCAGTCGTGCCCTGTTTCGTGTCTCTTGGAAGTTGGCTCTGAGCGCAGGGGCATCTGAAGCCGCGAACTCGACCCGAATGCCAACTCGGCTCCCTTGCCAATCTAAGCTCGGCAGAAGGTCTATGACGCGGTGAAGGTCAGCAGGTAGGACATTCAGCCAAATATCGATGGAAATGGTTGGCAGTTCGGCCCCTTCCGCACCCTCGCCAAAGGCGTTGATGGCGTCCCAGCATTCTGAGCTGAAATCGTGAAGCGAAAACCGATCTCTCGATGCAGAAGTGAACAGTTGAAGGGCATGTGCTGCTGAGGTTTTGCCGCTGTTGTTGGAGCCGACGAAGATAGAAATGTCGGATGCCAGATCGATGCGGGTGTCCTTGAGTCGCCGGAAATTTCGAATCCAGATCGTTTCGATATGCATAGGTCCTCCCCCTTTTTGGCGATGCTATGGGAGAAGCATTCGATTGGATAGCGGGTGATCAAATTGAGGCGTGACAAGGGGCCTTGCATTGCCTGTCCACCATCAAGCTGTGGGTTTAACCTCGCGGTGTTGTCTCACTGCAGTTAGCTTCAGCGCAACGTGCATCTTGACTGCCATGGGATGTACTCGCCACTCTGAAAAGCGAGCAAATAAGGATCGAGCATCAAGAGGTCAATGTGGAAGACAGCGGGGATTTCTTAGGTGCTGTTGCATCGAATGCCGGTGATGACTTCCACGTCCTTTGGGCCACGCGGGAAATGCTGCGGCTGCTTGATGCCAAAAGTGATGTAACGGCGGTCAAAGTCGAAGGCCCTCCACTTGATAGCGTTCATGCCGAGCTGGGCGAACATGGCCAAGCCGCCGACATTGTCCTGACGCGCCACACACCTGAAGGCCCTACCTATCGTTACTTACAGCTCAAACATTCGGCATCGAACCCTCAGGAAAACTGGACCTGGTCGCGGCTTCTAGCTCGGCGAGCCAAGACCAAGCCGCTGAGTAGTGTGCTGGGTAAACTCGCTGGGCTGTTGAAAGCCGTCGAGTTCAAAGGTGATTTCGCTATCGTCACCAATCAGCCGCTGTCCACTGCAGTAGCAAAGGACATTGCACGGCTGATTAAAAATGGCAGCAAGCCCGCTCCAGAGGACGAAGAGCTATTCGGAAAACTCACCAAAGGGCTCGGGCTGACCGGCCGGCAAGTGGTTACTTTTCTCAAAGCATGGGATTTGGCGGGCTTTGCATCGACCTCGCGACTGGTAATGGAAAGCGAGGTTATTCAGCACCTTGCTAGTTTGGCCGATGCTGATGCACGTGATGATGCCAATCTTCTGCAAAAGCGCGTTGCCACATTGATGCTTCCGGAGAGTCGTAATGATCCGGCAGTGACGCGAGAGGTGTTGTCGGTCTGGCTGGGTGCAGGTAGCAAGGGCATGCTGTTCCCGGCTCCGTCTCAGATCGAACCAGCTCTGCCTTACGTACGGCGAGAAGTCATTGATTTTCTCGGTTTGAAACTGACGGAGCCCCTCTCAAAACCTCTGCGCCTTCATGCCGGGGGTGGATGTGGCAAAACTAGCTTGATTTGCGATTTGTCGTCGGTTCTTCCGCCAGGTTCGGAGATATTCATATACGACTGCTATGGTGGCGGCTTGTTTTTGGCTTCTGATCAAAAGCGCCACCTTCCCGAACAGGCTTTTACACAGCTTGGCAATGAGCTTGCCGCGCGGCTTAGAACGCCGCTGGTGATGCGGCGCCAGGGTAGCATCGACGTTTTTGAAGCATTCAGGAACCGCGTCAAGGTGGCCGCGGGCGTTTTGAAACTGCGTAATGCGAGTGCGCAGCTAGTGCTGTGTTTCGATGCTGTCGACAATGCACGGACTGGCTCGATTCACTGGCATGAACCCTGTTTCCTGGATGTCTTGAGCCAGGCGTCGGCTTGGCCAGATAACGTTCGGATCGTTGTTAGCTGCCGGACTGCTCGTCGTGACGAGGTCGGCGATAAGCGTCTCTACGAGGACGTTGAGGTTCCAAGCTTTGATGTAGATGAGGTGCGCCAGCTCGTTGCTTTGTGGCAGCCCGATTGGCGTCCCGCGCTTGCTACTACCTTTGAAAGTCTCACAGGCGGTAATCCGCGCCGGCTTGTCTATGCGATCAAGGGTTTGCCGAGCGACGGCGAAATGCAGGCCGTAGAACGTCTGATGCCGCGGGCTGAAGGTATCAATCCGTTGTTTGAACAGCGGGTCAGTGAAGCAGGTAAGCATCTCGGCAACGTTGATAAGGTCTGGAAAGTCCTTGATGCCCTGTCCCGTCTTCCCCGCCCAGTGCCGGGAAGAATTCTCTCGACATTGGCAGAGCTTGCTCCAGCAGATATCAAAGACATCTCCGTAGATGTAGGAGGTATCGTTGAGCGCGAGGAAGGGTGGTCCTTCCACGATGAAGACTTCGAAGCTTTTGTGATTGAGCGCCCTGGAAGTGATGGAAAAGAACTGCTAGAGCGCGCGGCTGATCTGCTCCTACATGCCCGGCTCACTGATCGATACGCCGCTACTGGCGTGGCAGAAGTACTCGCCGCCGCCAACCGCCTTGACGCCCTCTATGCGCTGGTCACCCAGGAACAGGAACCATCAGCTGTTCTCACTCCGCTAGAAGCGCAGTTCATTTGGTCCCGACAGCTTAGCCTCGCAATACGCTGCTGCCGCACAGCGGCTGATGTCCCTAACGCATGTAGTCTGCTCATTGCATCAGCCGAAGCTATTCAGCGGACCAAGTTACTTGAGGATCTAACGGTCGAGAATCTCGACCTCTCGGTGCGGTTTGCGGCGGAGGAAGCGAATCGCCTTGTGATGGTTGGTCAACGTCACAGGAACAAACGCCCGCGGCTACGAATTGAGCTCGCTCGTCAGGCGGCCCCAACGCACCCAGAGGCAGCGAGAACGCACCTCCGATGGTGGCAAGCTCATCTTCGCGAATCCAATGGGGTTAAGCGCTCTAACGGTTTCCAAATTTCGGCTAACGATATAGCTGCTGAGTACCAAGCCTATGCAGCACTGACGGGTGAGGCAGGGGCCTTTTCTCGCTTGTTCGACTGGCGACCTAAGTCGGCTCTGCAAGCGGTGCTCAACGTGCTAGCGGCGTGGGCCGCGGGACGTAATCTCCAAACGCTACTTGATGCTATCGACGCGCGTGCATGGCCCCCACTTGGGCTGGCACCACTGATGGCGGCAGCATTACTTGCCGGTGCGGATATTAGTGACCCTGTTATGCGCCGAGGGATCGCACGTTTAGCGCAAGCTACGAGCGCAAGATGGAAGACACCGTTCGAGATTGGGCTGTCGAGCTCGCCACTGCTTAGCTTGCAGGAAGCAATGCTCCTGATCTGCGAGCGAGCCATTGCATATGATGATCTCAAGCCCTTGGTCGTTCAAATCCTCAGTCGTGCAATGCCAAAGCCTGAATTGGAGGAAACACACCACTTGCACCGACTGCGTTCGGCTGGCGCGCGTCATGCGCGCGCTTATGCTCTACGCGAGATGCTCTCTGGCGTCATTGTGCCCATCGCCGAATGGCTGCCGCCACGACGTGAAGTCCCCCCTAAGCCTGATCGCAGGCCAGGGCAGCGTCAGGAAAAGTCGTCCGAGGAGTATTGGAACGAGTCCCTCACAGAAACAGTTTTGGCATTCTCGCGGTTTGTCGAGGCCGCACGAGTCACCCTCGCGTCACTTGCATCCGACCCCGTTAGCGCATGGTCCGGGCTTGCCAAAGCACTTAATGTCTCGCACAGCTATGACCAGTCGGCTCGCCGGGACTCAGATGCAGCAACATTGCTTATGCGCAATCACCTCGTGCATGCGGGAGTCGGCGGCGGCAACGTGGCTGCTCTGGTTCCAAGCATGCGCAAAGCTCTGCAGCGCTGGTCGGCAGACAGCATTAAATGTGCAATGGATTTAGCAAGAACGCTCGCGCTAATACCACATACGCATGACACGGTGCTGACGCTGTTGACAGAGATTGCTAGCGAGGTAGAGGTTGATCCGCTGCCTGCCTCCGAACGAGTCAGATTGTTTAGTGAGTGCGCGCGGATTGCGCTGCCACTTGATGTCGGGCTTGCGGAATGGCTGTTCGGAAAGGCGGTCGGTGCAACCAGCGCAGTGGACTTCGAGGCTCGCAGTGCGCTTGCAGCTGCAGGTGCTATTGCACGAACCGGCCTTAGTGGAAGCCCAACCGAGTGTGCAATGTTCGCCGCACGCCTCGGAGACGCTGCGGGTGCAGTCGCTGAATCACTTGGGATTAGCGATGATTTTGCCTGGGATGAAGTAGTTGGCTGGATGGCTGCTGCAAATCTGCCGATGGGATTGGCCACTGCTGCTCGCTGGCATGATCGAGGCATTACAGCATTCGACCATAGTCTTCCCGCGGTGATTGAAGGTGGGTTCGGACTATCTCTTGCCCAACGCGTCGCTTTAGCGACGCTGGCATCCGACGGCCCTGTTGATCTAAAAAATGTAATTGGGGGCTGCGCCACGCTCCCCAATTGGATCGTGGAGCCGATGCTGGCAGATCGGCTCCGCGAGGGGAAAATTGATGATTTTCTCACCGTTTTCGAAATGCTCAAGGATCGTGCAGGTAATGACGCTTTAGCTACGATCGCCGATGCAAAAGTGTATTGGGATACTCTTTTTGCTTGGAGAGAGTTGTGTGTTCAAGATCACTCAGCCTGCGATTACAAGTCGGAGGATCAAAGTGACGAGGACATATCCCCCTCTCTTCAAACGCGGGAAGAGATACGCCTAGCTCTGTTGGAGGGGGCAGGGGAGCGAAGCCCCAGCTCTTATCAGTTCTGTCAAGTTGCGGGGCGGCTAGGCAGTCTTGCGTTACGTGTACCCTTTCTCGATATTGCGCTAGAGCTAGGAGCGCACGACGGCGAGTTTGGTGAGGCTGTACCCAGGATTTTGGAAGGCTGGTCAAGCTATCCACCAGTGACATCTTGGATGCGTGAACGCTTTCCTTCCTACATTACGGGCGCACTAAATCAGCTTTTTCGCTGGAACTATAATGGGACCGAGACCCTGGAGGCCGCGCTTAAGGCTAGTGCGTTGGAACCAGCCTTGCAGGCCAACCTCCTACTTGATGGAGTCGAGCAACAAGGAGAGCGCATTTCGTCCGACCTCCTCTATGCGCTAACGGGACTAATTGCGGCCAGGACCCCAGCCGAGGAGCGCTCGGGACTGTTCGACGCGCTGCTGCGCAGGATTGAAACTCGTACCTCACACCCACCGCGCATCCGCCTCACAGACATCGTACCGCCCCATGATGTCGCCGAGAGCGTTGCACGGGGCCTGTTTGCCGCGATGGGGGATATGGATCGCCGAGTCCGCTGGCGTGCTTCTCACGCTGCACTTGTACTGCATCAAGGGAAAGATCCTGCTTGGGAGAAGCTGGTGGCGTGTCTAGCCAGCGACGATGAGTCCATCTTTGCCGGGGCTCCCTTCTATCGCTATGCCGCACTAGAGCAGCTGATGGTGGTACTGCAGCGTACCGCGATCCAAAATGCCCAGGATATCGCCAAGCACGCACCTCTTATCCTGGAGACAATCCAGCGCGAAACACATGTAATAGTGCGCGAGCTTGGGCGCTCAGTGCTTCTGGCTGTTGATGGTGTGGGTTCATGGACGCTCGCCGAAGAAGACCGTGTTTTCGTGGAGCAGCTTAACCGCAGTCAATTGGCTCCGGTAACTCGCAGCGATCAGTTTCCGCATCGCTCGAATGAAGAACGACGACAGCGGCAATATCAATTCGACAGCACCGACGCGATTCCGTATTGGTATCAACCAGTCACACGATTGTTCGGTATGCGCATGGGCGTCTTTCTCGATCGGCTTGAACATTGGGTCCATGGCAAATGGGGTTATAGCCATGCAGTGACGAGCTGGATTGAGGAGCCACGGCTTGATCGTGTCCGAGGCTTACATGGATTGACCTCTCGCCGGCAAGGCGAACGTCCTACGATTGAACGATTGACCTACCACATCGAATGGCACTCGATGATGTGCTTGGTGGGGGAGTTGATAGTTGAGCAACCGCTTGCCACTTCGCGCGAAGATAATGAGCTCGAAGCTTGGATAGAGCGCAACCTGCCAACCATTTCGCCCTATTGGCTTACCGATTTGCGCACGGCTCCTCCATTAGAACCACGTTTTTGGGGAGTGGCACCAACGAAGCTACCTGAGCAAAACGAAAGTCTCGAAGCCGAAGCGAAGACCTGGGGGGAAACCGTTTTGGCCAATGTCTTTGATACTGAGATCAACGCATCCAACAATCTTGTGGTCGCTGCTGACTTCGAGCTGTGCTGGGGGGATGCCGTCCAGCACGTCCATATTGATTCGGCACTGGTGTCATCTACTACGTCGCAGGCGCTCGCACAGGCACTCGCGAACACGCGAGATCGTATGGATTTCGCTTTGCCAGACGGTAGATATCACGAGGATATCAACATGCCAGGCTTCCAGCTGGAGGCTTGGCTACGAACCTCCGAAAACGATCCACGGGGGGATCAGTTCGACGAGCGCCGCGGGGCGACCTCAGGCATCCCCGTTAGACCCGTGGATGCAGAAGTAGGCAACCCGCTGAGCTTTAATTTTGAGAGTAGTCTGGGGCAACCACCTGTAGGGGACGCCTCGATCAAGATCGCACAATGGGGGCGCTTAGAAGTAGAAGGGGGGAATGGCTATGGCTGGCGCGCAACAGCCTGTCGAGCATCTCTTTCTGAAATGCTTAGTCGCACCGATAAAAATTTAATTCTCTTAGTCGAGATATCTCGTCAAATACGTAGTGATGATGTCGGCCGCAACAAAACCCGGTGGGTGCTTTATGTCTTTGATAAGGACGGCACCTTAACGCGGGTAGAACGAGAGCGGCGGAGCCTTGGGCGATTCCTTGTAAGGCGGGAAGGCTTAGAAAACAGTGTCGATACGCTGGGGCGCTGGATGCTGCACCGCGCCGCGGAACTTGACCGGAAACGCGATATGGCTAGCAACGAGCAGTGCATAGCGCGTAATCACGAGATTGAAATGCTCTGTGCCGCCTACAGGCAACGTGACATTGACCGCTTCTAATAGTAGACCTGCCCTGGCCTGGCCTCGTCTGGGTTTTGGAAGCCCACACGACAATGGCTTCCTGGAGTCAGCTCTCAGAGCCGTATATTTAAATCGAGGGATATATGTCAGAAAACGCAGGAAAGAGAAAGCGGCTGACAACAGAAGAGAAGCAAACTCGCGCTGAGTTTGCGAACAGTGAAGCGCGCACAAAAGAGTGGCTGACAAGTCAGGCCTTGAGGGCAAATAAACTCCGCTCTAAAGATAAAGAGTTTTATGGATTGGAGCGTGAGCTTATTAACCTGCAAGGGAAAATGGTGAGGGATTATGAGGCATCAAAAGATATAAAACATCCAAGGGACGTTGGTACGATTCGGGAAGTGTTGCTCAGAGAGTTTTTTCTGAATAATAAGCTTCTACCCAAGCGCTACGCTGTATCGAGTACAAGCGTCCGAGTTGCCTCGACCAGCGGGCATTTGAGTAACGAGCTTGATATACTTTTCTACAACTCCCTAGATTCTTTTTCGCTAATGCAGCGACAGAATGTCTACGAAGTTTTACCTGTAGAATACTGCTACGGAGCTATTCAGGTTAAGTCGAAGCTGACGAAGAAGGAACTGAAAAATGGCTTTGACAATATTTCCTCATTCAAGAAACTACGGAAATTGAGCGGCGATCGCCACTATCATTTTTCTCAGCATGAAAAAATCCAGAGTGATGGATTTGGAATCATATTTGCCTACGACACCGATATGGACTGGACGGATATAGTCGCAGAGCTTCAGTCACATGCACGAACTTACGATAGGGCTGTTCTACCTAATGCGGTATTCATCCTTACCAAAGGCTTTTTCCTGTTTGGAAATAAAGAATTTGCCAGCGCATATAACTCTGATATTAAAAGCCTCGATGACATCATAATATCCGGCTCCCCTGATCGCGAAGGGCTCTGCCTGTATCAGCTTTATGACATTGTGTTCAATTTGCTAAGCAAGACGCAGACGCAAGAAGTACTTCCTCATCAATATTTTAGGTTGCCATTAACTGCTGGTGATTATTCATATGAGTATGTTTTTGGCAAGCTGGCAGAATTTGGAAGCTGTGAAATCCATGGGGACTACGCCAGAATTTTCACACCAGAAAAGCTAGAGAAAGTAATTATCTGGTGCCAGGCCGCCGAACCGATCAACTGGATTAAGGCTATCGACATTGCATACGGTAAGCCTGGGGATAATATCGAGGCTTACGAGAGACAGCCAGGTGATGTAAGGATTTATAATCCTGAGAACCTACCGCTTAGCGACATTTTAGTTGCCGACAGGGAGGTTCTTGTAGATGGAGAAACGGTCTTTACTAAGGTTCTTTCTTTTGACTCAATAGTCAGTTGCGGATTGAATATATCAATACCTTACTATTATCAAGTCACAGAGGATCTGGTTCAGAGATGCTCCAAGTGCAAGAAGGTCGTAAAAGCTAGAGATGATGGCTAGGGTTTAATGTGCATGTGGAGCAGGGGCTGGATCTCATCAAATAGTAGCATTCAGAGCCCATGCGAAACTGGGCTGCGCTACACTGCCTAGTGCTCACCAGGATTGAGTGATCTTGATAATAAGATCTATAAGGCCCAGCAAAAAATAAATTAAGAAGAAAACCGACCCTGACAACATGGAGAGGACGAGCAGAGGTTGCTCCTCTATCTTAAACGACCTCCATAGCAATATTTGCAGCTTATCAATTCGCACACAAACATATGCAAGGCTATACGCGGCAATGTACCCCCATAGCCAAATAGATGTCAAAATGCTAGTGACGAAGAATATTCCCTCGGGAAATGCGTAAACAACCTCGTTTGAAAAGGGGGTTTCCGACGTAAAGTTACCATGGCCATCCGGCTTAAAGCTTGATATGTCGAAGTCGTTTAAGGCTCGCAATATCATGGTTAAGTTGTTTGGATCTAACCATATGGCAAGAGAGGCTGCTGGGGATAATGATGCATGATGGAGAAAGGCAAGCTTCGCGAAAGCTAGGCCTATATAATACAAAAAGAAAGACCCAAAAAGATCAAGAAGAAGAGCCCAAACAAAGAACTTATTCCCCTTGGATAGAGTTGCCCTATAAATTTTCCTGGTTAGGCATATAGATAAGAATTCAATCACTAGTATAGAGGCGTACGTCGTCAATGCAGGCCATCGCAGGCTGCTCAATGTAATTATGTTCCACAACCACTCTCGAAATGCTGGATAACGCAGACTAAACAGCCCAATAAATATCATTGCCCATACATTCGTCAGCAGAGCACTGACGCCGAATGCTCGCCATGAGATTAATTTATATCCGAATAGAGAGTTGTTTATGTTGACCCAGATTGCCAGTATCTTTCTTGCGCCCACTCGAAAGCTGACACGCATTACGCCATCTGCAATTCGTTGGAGCTTATCTTTTTTCAAGATCTTGTCGAAGTTCTCAAAAAGCTTGCAGGCTGTCAGGAGCGCCCCAATGGCAACTCCCATGGCTAGTATGAAGCTTTGAGCATGCTCTAACACATTGTTCTCCAAAATCTGGGCATAGCGCTAGTCTAACAGAGCAGACTCGTGGTCTGACTCCAATCAGCTACTTTGAAGAACTACTGGATGAGAATTGCAAGGTGCCGGAGCTTGAGGGGAGGCCTGCCCTCAGTCCAATAGGTTTATTTGGGTTTTTGTGGCGCTAGCGCAGGCAATATTTTCGCACAGGGTAATGCTTGCAACGCCGCGAGCTGTTGCCGGGTTTCTTCCCAAACCGGGAAAAATTTACGCCATGCAGCCATCCCACCCATCTCTCCGACTGCGAGGAGCATCGCTTTATGAGATGCAATAAGTAGATCGCGCTCGGCTTGTAGGGCCTCGTTTTCTTGTGTCAGACGAGCCACACGCGCCTGCAGGTTGGTACGAGACTGTTTGTCTGTCTTTTCCACCAGAGCACGCAGTTCAGATTGACGTGCTTGGTATTGGTTGAGCAATGCCTTGCGCTCGCACTGACGTGTTATATCGCTGGCGTTTTTAAAGGGGCAATCATGCTCCCGGACCACAGAGCGCGCCGTGATGATAACGTTGTCGTTAAGCATGCGCTGGAGGATAGTTTCAAGCTCCCGAATTTTCATACTGGACTCCACGCTTTTGGCCCATCCAGTATGCTCATTCCGTGCTTATCCTCCACGCTACGATAGAGGTCTTTGCCATCAGGGAATGGGTGCTCCATAGGAGCTGTGACAAGGATTTTCTCCAAACTTTCTAATCGAGACTGAGCGTGCTTTAGTTGATTCTGCCATCCAATATTTCTGGCCTCAGGCGGACTGGTCTCAATGACATTCACCACATCAATCATCCGATGTTTCAATTGCTCTAGCCTTTGCTGCTCCTCAGGAATACCTGAGCGAGTCAGGTGCCGGCAGTCGTAGCACTCAAGGTGCTTGGGACAGGGGGCAACCGTGAAGCTATTTACGCAGAATCCAAACGGGGTGGCATGCAGACCATCTGCCTCCGCAGATAGATAGCAAAAAGCTTCGTCATCTCCCATGTCTTTCTGAATCTTTAAAAACTCGTCAACAATAGGGCCGCGAATTTTTTTGGCCATAATCATCTGCAGGGTCTCCTGCGCTCTTGGAGGCATCGATTCGGCCCCTTTCGGGAGATCAATATGCGCAAGGTCCTCTGCTAGGCTGCGATGATCATAAACATAGCTCTGAGCCACACTGCTGCGGTTGAAGCGTTTGGTGATGATCGTGTCGGCTACGCCAAGGCGAAATAACTCAGCGTTTTGAAGATGACGGAGTGAGTGCGTATTTAATTTGAGAGCACGATCCTCGTCTGTCTGGCCATAGCGGGAAAAGATGTTGTTGGCACCACCACCAAGATGGAGCTGCAAGTCCGCGGTCGATGCACGACCAATCGCAAAGTATCTGTTTACATCTAAAATACCGCCATTGCGCTCTTCGATAAGCGCTCGGATAGGCATCAAGAACATTAATTCTGCTGGGCTCAGGTAACTTCCATCACGTTGAAGGAACGACGTTGTGTCCGGCAGCTTGGAGGCCATTTTACTTTTAATAAGATTTTCTGCTTCACTCACGCGTATGTATGCATTCTTCCAATCAATTATTCCTGCGAATGGAGTGCCGTCGGACCTTCGAATTGTGATGGGGAGTTTTTTGAAGTACTTCATGCAGCTCGCGGATACGCCATGAACTGGCACTTGGCGAATTTGCCGTTCGCGCATTTCATCCAAATACACCGGATCGAATGTTTTTCGGTATTTATTTACGAGGTCCTCTGGCAGCGGGGGAGAGGCAAACCAAAGAGAGCCAGACACCCGACTATAAATATCCCAAGCTGGAACTAAATCATCTAGGGATAATTCTGGCAGAAGACGGGCAGTGGTGACTTGGAGGCGCAGCCTTTCACGCAGTGGTCTTGTAAGTTTTTCAGCTTCACCGAGCGCATCTAAAACCAGCCCCTCAAAAATGGCAGGCACGTGTTGTATAGTTTCGAAAAGCACAATGCCTTCCGTGCCCACATCCTCGGCTTGTTTTTCAGCGAAGTGCCGGACTGCCAGAGAACGGGAAATCCCTCCTTTGGTTCCTGCTGGGCTGCCATCGGTTGCTACGTACTCGTGCCAGCGTTTGTAGTCGGCCGGAAGCAGAGTATTCTCGCCAACGCGAAACCCGCAGGCTATGGCGACCTTGATTTGGTTGAAGCGAATGGCGTCTACGAAGGTCTTGGGTTGTTCAGTAAAGACAATACGAACAAGCTCCCAAAAGGCCTTCTCACTCGGTAGTTTTGCCGCTCCTTTCCGATCTGAAAGCTCAGCCCGTACCTTGCTCGTTTGACGGTATGTATTGTTATTACGCTTGAGGTCTACCACCTTCCTATTGGACGACTGTTGGTCTAAATAGGGGGTACAGAACTTTTCAAGGGGTGATCGATCCGCTATATGCAAACCATCTATCAAAGTGCGAATGACCATGGAAATATTAGCTGCCAGCTTACCAGACGAACCTATTCCAAGTGCCACGTTATAGGCGCGCTGTACCGAGTCAGGAGTCAGTTCCCACGGTGCTTCGGACTCGGCACAGGTGGCAATTACTCTCAATGAGCGACCTATGTTTACCAGCGCATGTCCAGGTTTATTTCGCTTGACAAGAAGCTCGTTGAGCAGGGTCGCTTGATAAAAATCGCGCCAGTGCTCCGATAGAGGCTGGGCAACAATCTGCTCGAGATTTTTCTTTTCACGAAAAGTATTGAGCACATCCAAAGCATTGGCATCGTAACCTAGTGACGAATGCCAGAAGTTGGGTGGAGTGACTAGGCCGCAAAGAGCCGCAAGGTCCCACCGTGCGGCCTTTGAAACGTTTCCATTTATGTCGATAGGCAAATTCCATAGCAACCCTCGAGAATTTGCCAGCGCTTTCCCATCCTCAACAAACCGGTGATAGAAATTGTTCATTCCGATTTAGCTCCGCTATCCATATGTATCGCGCGGACTTCCTCTGCTACTTGTAGTGCAGCTTGAAACATTCTGCGTAGCTGAGTGTAGGCTGGGCTTTCTTCATTAAGGCGAGATGCATTGGCGAACTCAGTAACAACTGGTCTCAAACTTTCAACTACTGACTCATGCACAGTTGAGTCCGACAATGGCAAAAACTTCCGGCAGGTATAACAGCTCAGAACTGGGTTCTTCGAACACAGCGATTGCCCAGCTGAACAGCCACCTATTCCAGCAATAGGGATTCCGTGAGGTGCACCGCCGATTTGCTGATCAGGAGGCAAGCCAAGGAGGGCGCTTTTATCTATAGTACGTGTTCGCGCCACCGCTGCTACGTTGGAATAGATATTTGAAATGGCAAGTGCTTGGTTTATACGTTGAGCCTGATTCGGAGATGCATCAAAGTAGACATTTGCCGTCAATGTCGTGGAATGCCCCATGAACTCGGATAATGCGATATGAGACGTACCTGCATCTGCCAATCGCTGTGCAGCGGTATGGCGAAGATCTGTGGGGGACCACCGAGTGCCAGTAATTTTCTCTAGCAAATCTCTCAGGATAATTGACAGTTTTTGTGGTGCTAAATTGAAGTAGCTATCCTGGGGAAGCTTAGTGGGTGCGTTTATTTTTGTGCGCCTAGCGGTATATTCGGCCATTATTGGCGCCCACTCAGAGCTAACCCGCCGGGTAACTCTACGCAAGACCTCACTTCCTCGCTGCTTAAGAAGAGGGATCGCCAAATGCACCGTGCCATTTTCATAGCACCGAACATCCGTTGTCTTTATACGTGCAATTTGACCTGGTCTGCACCCGTACTGGTGTGCAATGGCCAGAACACATGCATCTCTAAGATCGATAGTTGATTGGCGCTCGGGGGATTTCCGGATAGCGCAGGAAAGCTCATCTAAATAATCAATTAGCAGCGACTGGTGGTCCAGAGGTAGAAAACACTCACCTGTGCGAACGGTTTTATATATATCTCGAGTTGGCGACTCCAGCTGGCTCACATAGGGGCGCATCTCTGGACGCCAGAGTCCTATGGATAGAATGCAAAGCGTGTGAACCATTGTCCGCAGGTTAAGAGCGTACCCCCAGGTTTGATATGGACGGACTTCAGCAAACCAAAGAGCTCGAAACTCCTCGGGCCGCATAATCATCGCCTGAATCAGATGCTCAGGATTACTAATTATACTTTGACAAGCAGCCGTCGCACCCGATGGAGCTAGTCGCGAAAGTAGATCGACAGCAATATGTTTGAAGATAAACTTCAGGCCCGTTTCAAGAGAACAGAAGTCTAAACGAGACCGCTCTCCGTCAAATTTGATTTCCCAAGAATCAGAAGCCTCTGGGTCTCGTATTATGTGTAGCTTTTCATCAAAATCATCGTAGTAGCGAATTACACTTGGAAGACTTGGGAGGCCTGCGGCTATCGCAGAAATTAGACCGCTTAAATTTGATGCCGCAAGAATCATTGTTCTTTACCAAAAATCGACCTGAGAGTGCCTACTAGCAAATCATAAGTTTCGTTCCACATGTCAGCGGAATCAGACTCGAAGTATGCTCGAGCATAATGTCTTGGCATTGGAGAGGAGGGCGCCCATCCGAAAAATACACGCAGCCTCTCTGCTGCCATGTCAAGCTCATCCCCGAGCGAAACGTACCTCCCAAGCCGATATACAGCGCAGGTATGTCGTAGATCGTGCGCTGTCACGCTTGATCTATTGCGCATGGCTAATTCTTTTTTTGCAGCAGATGATAAGTTTTCGCTGGCCACTTCAAAGACGCGATGAATCGAACGAAGCGACAGGGGCTTATTTTGCTGAGATCCAAACAAATAGCTGTGAGATGCTTTTTTGCGGTAATTTCCCAAAACAATATCCGATACTGAAACAATTTCTGCGGTTAATGGTAGCTGTCGCCGAGAGCTTTCTGTTTTCAAGCTTGGAGCATTGAAGCGGGTATCTTCATCCTCGTAAGGGCTCTCAACGACATTTAACCAAAACTTTTCCTCCCCCGAAATTGTGTCAAAGTCCGATTTAATTGCGTCGGCGGGCAATATGGCAATCTCACTGCGCCTTAGTCCAAGATGCAGCATCAGTAGAAACATTAAGAAGTTTCGCCACTGAAGAGCTTTGGTCCGGAATGGGTTTCGTAAAGATTTCGGCGAGAAAATCTCGTAGAGATCTTCTACAACCACAGGTGGTAGCGCTCGAATAGCGGCTGGAGGCTTTGGCCTCGCAGGGGAAACCTGAGAATAGAGGCGATCAAGTCTTAAGAGACGACCGTGAATTTTGCTGTAGTCACCGGCTGACGAAGCGCTCAAGTGGCTGACGATGTCGGTGACAAATGATCTCGCAGAACCCCATGCCTGGTTGTTATCGACACCACGCAGATTGCCGTCATTTCTGAGGATTACTAGAAAATTGCTTAGGGCAGCCTCGAGCGTAGGCATGTCTAGCCCGGAGAGCATTCGATCCAGAGCGCCTGATCCGTACTGCCGATCAGTTGCCTGGTATAAGCGCTCAACGGCGTAAAGATGATGGCCTCGAGTTGTGGACCCCATGCTGGCCTTGAGGACATCGGCCCACACAGCAGCCCAAAACCTGGGAAGACTCAGATCATCAATCAGAAGCCAACCCTTGGTCGATTTGGGGATAGAACGATTTCGAAGCTTGATGCATGCCATAGGGCGGCGATGCTAGAGACGAAGAACCAACACTGGCAAGCCTCGCGTCAGAAAGCAGAAGGCTTGCATAAGGCTACTGACGCTCGTAAACGCAACACTCCTGAAACGGCACTCACTTAACATAATATACATTATGCGAAG
>NZ_JBJKFJ010000027.1:0-15560 GCF_050473265.1 Pseudomonas pichavaramensis
GTTGATCTGTTTCTCTCAGGCCGGCATAATGGTCGGCCTGATTTTGCTTTAGGTCAGTAGCTCAATTGGCAGAGCGGCGGTCTCCAAAACCGCAGGTTGGGGGTTCGATTCCCTCCTGACCTGCCATTTTCTAACGAATCTGGCGTGTCTTTCACAGGATCTCTCGAATGAATGTTAAGGCTGAAGCCAAAGACTCTCGCTTTGATCTGGTCAAGTGGCTGGTTGTCGCTGCCCTGGTTGTCGTGGGTGTCGTAGGTAATCAGTACTTCTCTGCTGAGCCGGTTCTGTATCGCGTTCTGGGTCTGGTTGCATTGGGCGCTGCTGCTGCTTTCTTGGCGTTTCAGACTGCTCGTGGCCAGGCGTTCGCGGTTCTTCTGAAAGAGGCTCGCGTCGAGATTCGTAAAGTTGTTTGGCCGACCCGCCAGGAAACTACGCAGACCACATTGATCGTGGTCGCTGTTGTTCTGGTAATGGCGCTGCTGTTGTGGGGGCTCGATTCCCTGCTCGGTTGGCTTGTTTCCCTGATTGTTGGTTAAGGGTGTCTCGTGGCTAAGCGTTGGTACGTCGTGCATGCTTACTCGGGTTACGAGAAGCATGTGATGCGCTCGCTGATCGAGCGCGTGAAACTCGCTGGAATGGAAGATGAATTCGGCGAAATTCTCGTGCCCACTGAAGAAGTGGTCGAGATGCGCAACGGTCAGAAGCGCAAGAGTGAGCGCAAGTTCTTCCCTGGCTATGTTCTGGTCCAGATGGAGATGAACGAGGCGACTTGGCACTTGATCAAGGATACGCCGCGCGTCATGGGCTTCATTGGTGGTACTGCCGACAAGCCGGCACCGATTACCGAGAAAGAAGCTGAAGCCATTCTCCGTCGTGTTGCCGATAATGGCGACAAGCCCAAGCCGAAGACTCTGTTCGAGCCGGGCGAGATGGTTCGTGTTGTAGATGGCCCGTTCGCCGATTTCGGCGGCGTGGTCGAAGAAGTGAATTACGAGAAAAGCCGCATCCAGGTTGCAGTGACCATCTTCGGTCGCTCTACCCCGGTCGAGCTGGAGTTCAGTCAGGTCGAGAAGGCATAACTGACATAAGCATCCCTCACCCCGCAGCCTTAGGCTGCGGGGTTTTGTCGTCACTGGGATAAATGCGTAAGTAACCTCGGGGAGCCGTCAGGCGTTCGAACCCGAAATTGGAGTAGCTAATGGCTAAGAAAATTCAGGCTTATATCAAGCTGCAGGTTAAAGCCGGTCAGGCAAACCCGTCGCCACCCGTTGGTCCGGCTCTGGGTCAGCACGGTGTCAACATCATGGAATTCTGCAAGGCGTTCAACGCCAAGACTCAGGGCATGGAACCTGGTCTGCCGACTCCTGTGATCATCACCGTTTACAGTGACCGTAGCTTCACCTTTGAAACCAAGAGCACCCCGGCCTCGGTACTGCTGAAGAAGGCCGCTGGCCTGAGCAGCGGCTCCGCTCGCCCGAACACCGTCAAAGTAGGCACCGTTACCCGTGCTCAGCTGGAAGAGATCGCCAAGACCAAGCAGGCCGATCTGACTGCCGCTGACCTGGATGCGGCCGTGCGCACCATCGCCGGCTCCGCTCGTAGCATGGGCCTGAACGTGGAGGGTGTATAATGGCTAAGTTGACCAAGCGCCAAAAGGCCATCGCGGCCAAGGTTGAAGCCGGCAAGGCCTACACCTTCGAAGAAGCGGCCGGCCTGCTGGCTGAGCTGTCTGCTGTCAAGTTCACCGAGTCGTTCGACGTTGCCGTGAACCTGGGCGTAGATCCGCGTAAATCCGACCAGGTTGTTCGTGGCGCTACCGTGCTGCCGAACGGCACTGGCAAGAGCGTACGCGTTGCCGTGTTCACCCAGGGTCCGGGCGCTGAAGCAGCCCTGGCTGCCGGTGCTGACAAAGTCGGCATGGACGACCTGGCTGCAGAAATGAAAGCCGGCGACCTGAACTACGACGTGGTCATCGCTTCCCCGGACGCCATGCGCGTTGTTGGCCAGCTGGGTCAGGTTCTCGGCCCGCGCGGTCTGATGCCGAACCCGAAAGTCGGCACCGTGACTCCGGACGTCGCTACTGCGGTCAAGAATGCCAAAGCTGGTCAGGTGCGTTTCCGTACCGACAAGAACGGCATCATCCACACCTCCGTTGGCAAGGTTGGCTTCGAAGCCACTGCGCTGAAGCAGAACGTGGAAGCCCTGCTGGCTGACCTGAAGCGTCTGAAGCCGTCGACTTCGAAAGGCATCTATGTCAAGCGCGTGACCCTGAGCACCACCATGGGTCCGGGTCTGATCATCGATCAGGCTTCGCTCGACGCGTAAGTGATTGGGCTGGCAGCCAGTAAGCTGCCAGCTTGGAAAGATTGGGGTCCCTGCCTGGCGGGGGCTGTCCAAGACCGTAGGTGACTCGCGTTTTAAATACCAGGTTCGCCTGATGGCCTACGCAGATGGTGCTCCCGATTCGTTACCGAATCAGACACCAAAACGCCGCCGAACTCCGGTTCGGCGAAACGGTAAAAACCAGGAGTAAACCCGTGGCAATTAAACTCGAAGACAAGAAGGCCATCGTCGCTGAAGTCAACGAGGCTGCCAAAGCCGGTCTGTCCGCTGTCGTGGCTGATGCCCGTGGCGTGACCGTCGGCGCAATGACCGGACTCCGTAAAGAGGCCCGCGAAGCTGGTGTGTACGTGAAAGTCGTGCGTAACACCCTGCTCAAGCGCGCCGTTGAAGGCACTCAGTTCGACGTGCTCAACGACGTGTTCAAAGGCCCGACCCTGATTGCTTTCTCCAACGAACACCCGGGCGCTGCTGCTCGTCTGTTCAAAGAGTTTGCCAAGGGTCAGGACAAGTTCGAGATCAAGGCAGCTGCGTTCGAGGGCAAGTACCTCGCAGCAAACCAGATCGACGTACTGGCAAGCCTGCCGACTCGCGATGAGGGCATCGCGCAGCTGATGAGCGTTATTCAAGGCGCCACCAGCAAGCTCGCCCGCACGCTGGCAGCTATTCGCGACCAGAAAGAAGCTGCTGCTGCCTAAGGCGGCGTGAGCACTTTCGAAATCAAACGTTTAATTTGATGGTCGCGTAGGCCGTCACCCCAATACAGGAATTGATAGTCATGTCTCTGACTAACGAGCAAATCATCGAAGCTATCGGCCAGAAATCCGTTATGGAAATCGTTGAGCTGATCAAAGCGATGGAAGAAACCTTCGGCGTTACCGCTGCTGCTGCTGTTGCTGCCGGTCCGGCTGCTGGCGCTGCTGCTGCTGCTGAAGAGCAAACCGAGTTCAACGTTGTCCTGGCTGAAGCTGGCGACAAGAAAGTGAACGTGATCAAGGCTGTTCGCGAGCTGACCGGTCTGGGCCTGAAAGAAGCCAAGGAGAAGGTCGATACCGCTCCTCAGGTTGTCGCTGAAGGTCTGAGCAAAGAAGCTGCTGAAGACGCCAAGAAGAAGCTGGAAGAAGCTGGCGCCAAAGTCGAGCTCAAGTAAGCGACGACCTTGCGTCTACAGCCCGAGCGACTCGCATAAGGCTGATGGCTGGTGGCTTTTGCCACCGGCCTTTTTCCGTTCTAGGTTGGCTGTTCGTCAGTCAGCCTGGAGCAGGAAAGATCCCGCCAAAGAGGCGGCCGCAAACCGAGGGTTTGCACGATTTTCTGGTCACCGCCGCCGGCGTTGGCCAAATAAGCAGGTGACCAAGCTGGGGAACGCTGATGGCTTACTCATACACTGAGAAAAAACGTATCCGCAAGGACTTTAGCAAGTTGCCGGATGTCATGGATGTGCCTTACCTCCTGGCCATCCAGCTGGATTCCTATCGCGAATTCCTGCAGCAAGGGGCGAGCAAGGAACAGTTCCGTGACATCGGCCTGCATGCGGCCTTCAAATCGGTATTCCCGATCATCAGCTACTCCGGCAACGCCGCTCTGGAGTACGTCGGCTATCGCCTGGGCGAGCCGGCGTTCGACGTCAAGGAGTGCGTCCTGCGTGGCGTGACCTTCGCCGTGCCGCTGCGCGTGAAGGTGCGTCTGATCATTTTCGACAAAGAATCGTCGAACAAAGCGATCAAGGACATCAAAGAGCAAGAAGTGTACATGGGCGAAATCCCGCTCATGACCGAGAACGGTACCTTCGTCATCAACGGTACCGAGCGTGTGATCGTTTCCCAGTTGCACCGCTCCCCAGGTGTGTTCTTCGACCACGACCGTGGCAAGACTCACAGCTCGGGCAAGCTGCTGTACTCCGCGCGCATCATTCCTTACCGCGGTTCCTGGCTGGACTTCGAGTTCGACCCGAAAGACGCGGTATTCGTGCGTATCGACCGTCGCCGCAAACTGCCGGCGTCCGTTCTGCTGCGCGCGCTGGGTTACAGCACTGAAGAGGTGCTGGATGCCTTCTATGACACCAACGTTTACCACGTTAAGAGCGAAGGCCTGAGCCTGGAGCTGGTACCGCAGCGTCTGCGCGGTGAAGTGGCGGTCCAGGACATCAAGGACCAGAACGGCAAGGTGATCGTTGAGCAGGGCCGTCGTATCACTGCCCGTCACATCAACCAGCTGGACAAGGCTGGCATCAAAGAGTTGGACGTTCCGCTCGAGTACGTCATTGGCCGCACCACTGCCAAGGCTGTCGTGCATCCGGCCACCGGCGAAATCATCGCCGAGTGCAACACCGAGCTGACCGCCGACCTGCTGGTCAAGATGGCCAAGGCTCAGGTCGTGCGCTTCGAGACGCTGTACACCAACGATATCGACTGTGGTCCGTTCATCAGCGACACGCTGAAGATCGACAGCACCACCAATCAGCTGGAAGCGCTGGTCGAGATCTACCGCATGATGCGTCCGGGCGAGCCGCCAACCAAGGATGCTGCCGAGACCCTGTTCAACAACCTGTTCTTCAGCGCCGAGCGTTACGACCTGTCCGCCGTCGGCCGCATGAAGTTCAACCGTCGTATCGGTCGTACCGAGATCGAAGGTTCGGGCGTGCTGAGCCGCGAAGACATCGTTGCGGTGCTGA
This sequence comes from Pseudomonas pichavaramensis, assembly GCF_050473265.1. NCBI lineage: Bacteria > Pseudomonadati > Pseudomonadota > Gammaproteobacteria > Pseudomonadales > Pseudomonadaceae > Pseudomonas > Pseudomonas pichavaramensis. The sequence goes on from NZ_JBJKFJ010000027.1 coordinate 5,015, forward strand.
AGACCCTGGTCGACATCCGTAACGGCAAAGGTATCGTCGATGACATCGACCACCTGGGTAACCGTCGCGTACGTTGCGTGGGCGAGATGGCCGAGAACCAGTTCCGTGTGGGCCTGGTGCGCGTTGAGCGTGCGGTCAAAGAGCGTCTGTCGATGGCCGAAAGCGAAGGCCTGATGCCGCAAGACCTGATCAACGCCAAGCCGGTTGCAGCGGCGGTGAAGGAGTTCTTCGGTTCCAGCCAGCTCTCGCAGTTCATGGACCAGAACAACCCGCTCTCCGAGATCACCCACAAGCGCCGCGTCTCCGCACTCGGCCCAGGTGGTCTGACCCGTGAGCGTGCAGGCTTCGAAGTCCGCGACGTACACCCGACCCACTACGGCCGTGTGTGCCCGATCGAGACCCCTGAAGGTCCGAACATCGGTCTGATCAACTCCCTGGCGGCCTATGCCCGCACCAACCAGTACGGCTTCCTGGAAAGCCCGTACCGTGTGGTCAAGGAAGGTCAGGTCACCGACGAGATCGTTTTCCTGTCCGCCATCGAAGAAGCCGACCACGTGATCGCTCAGGCGTCCGCGACGCTGAACGACAAAGGTCAGCTGATCGACGAGTTGGTTGCCGTACGTCACCTGAACGAATTCACCGTGAAGGCGCCGGAAGACGTCACCCTCATGGACGTTTCGCCGAAGCAGGTTGTTTCCGTCGCTGCCTCGCTGATTCCGTTCCTCGAGCACGACGACGCCAACCGTGCACTCATGGGTTCGAACATGCAGCGTCAGGCTGTACCGACCCTGCGCGCCGACAAGCCGCTGGTCGGTACCGGCATGGAGCGCAACGTCGCCCGTGACTCCGGTGTCTGCGTCGTGGCCCGTCGTGGTGGCGTGATCGACTCGGTCGACGCCAGCCGTATCGTGGTTCGTGTCAATGATGACGAAGTCGAAACTGGCGAAGCCGGTGTCGACATCTACAACCTGACCAAGTACACCCGCTCCAACCAGAACACCTGCATCAACCAGCGTCCGCTGGTCAGCAAAGGTGATCAGGTTGCGCGTGGCGACATCATGGCTGACGGCCCGTCCACCGACATGGGTGAACTGGCGCTGGGTCAGAACATGCGCGTTGCGTTCATGCCGTGGAACGGCTTCAACTTCGAAGACTCCATCTGCCTGTCCGAACGTGTGGTTCAGGAAGACCGCTTCACCACCATCCACATTCAGGAACTGACCTGTGTGGCGCGTGACACCAAGCTCGGCCCAGAGGAGATCTCCTCGGATATCCCGAACGTCGGTGAAGCTGCTCTGAACAAGCTGGACGAAGCCGGTATCGTCTACGTCGGCGCCGAAGTCGGCCCGGGCGACATCCTGGTTGGTAAGGTCACCCCGAAAGGCGAGACCCAACTGACTCCGGAAGAGAAACTGCTGCGTGCGATCTTCGGTGAGAAGGCGTCCGACGTGAAGGACACCTCCCTGCGCGTGCCGACTGGCACCAAAGGTACCGTCATCGATGTACAGGTCTTCACCCGTGACGGCGTTGAGCGCGACAGCCGCGCCCTGGCCATCGAGAAAGAGCAGCTCGACGAGATCCGCAAGGACCTCAACGAAGAGTTCCGCATCGTCGAAGGCGCGACCTTCGAACGTCTGCGTTCCGCTCTGGTTGGCGCGATTGCCGAAGGCGGCGCTGGCATGAAGAAAGGTAGTGCGATCACCGACGAGTTCCTCGACGGTCTCGAGCGTGGCCAGTGGTTCAAACTGCGCATGGCCGACGACGCGCTGAACGAGCAGCTGGAGAAGGCCCAGGCCTACATCTCCGACCGCCGTCAGCTGCTCGACGACAAGTTCGAAGACAAGAAGCGCAAGCTGCAACAGGGCGATGACCTGGCGCCGGGCGTGCTGAAGATCGTCAAGGTTTACCTGGCTATCCGCCGTCGCATCCAGCCGGGTGACAAGATGGCCGGTCGTCACGGTAACAAGGGTGTGGTCTCGGTGATCATGCCGGTCGAAGACATGCCGCACGATGCCAACGGTACGCCGGTCGACATCGTCCTCAACCCGCTGGGCGTACCGTCGCGTATGAACGTCGGTCAGATTCTCGAAACCCACCTGGGCCTGGCGGCCAAGGGCCTGGGCGAGAAGATCAACCGCATGCTCGAAGAGCAGCGCAAGATCGCCGAACTGCGCAAGTTCCTCGCCGAGATCTACAACGAGATCGGTGGTCGTCAGGAAAACCTCGACGAGTTCTCCGATAACGAGATCCTCGAGCTGGCGAAGAACCTGAAAGGCGGCGTACCGATGGCGACTGCCGTGTTCGATGGTGCCAAGGAAACCGAGATCAAGGCCATGCTGAAGCTGGCTGATCTGCCGGAGAGCGGCCAGATGCGCCTGTTCGACGGTCGTACCGGTAACCAGTTCGAGCGCCCGACCACGGTCGGCTACATGTACATGCTGAAACTGAACCACCTGGTGGACGACAAGATGCACGCGCGTTCCACGGGTTCCTACAGCCTGGTTACCCAGCAGCCGCTGGGTGGTAAGGCACAGTTCGGTGGTCAGCGTTTCGGGGAGATGGAGGTCTGGGCGCTGGAAGCCTATGGCGCCGCCTACACCCTGCAGGAAATGCTGACCGTGAAGTCGGACGACGTGAACGGCCGTACCAAGATGTACAAGAACATCGTGGATGGCGATCACCGCATGGAGCCGGGCATGCCCGAGTCCTTCAACGTGCTGATCAAAGAGATCCGTTCGCTCGGCATCGACATCGATCTGGAAACCGAATAACACGTGACGTGAGGAGAGCGGGGCGGTTAGCCCGCTCTCTGCTCCGCCAGGAGGAAAGGCCTTGAAAGACCTACTGAATTTGCTGAAAAACCAGGGTCAGATCGAAGAGTTCGACGCCATCCGCATCGGGTTGGCCTCGCCTGAGATGATCCGTTCGTGGTCGTTCGGTGAAGTTAAAAAGCCGGAAACCATCAACTACCGTACCTTCAAGCCAGAGCGCGACGGCCTGTTCTGCGCCAAGATCTTTGGCCCGGTCAAGGACTACGAGTGCCTGTGCGGCAAGTACAAGCGCCTCAAGCACCGCGGTGTGATCTGTGAGAAGTGCGGCGTTGAAGTCGCCCTGGCCAAGGTTCGTCGTGAGCGCATGGCGCACATCGAACTGGCCTCGCCGGTCGCCCACATCTGGTTCCTCAAGTCGCTGCCGTCCCGTATCGGCCTGCTGATGGACATGACCCTGCGTGACATCGAGCGCGTGCTCTATTTCGAGAGCTACGTGGTGATCGACCCGGGCATGACCACCCTCGAAAAGGGTCAGCTGCTGAACGACGAGCAGTACTTCGAAGCCCTCGAAGAGTTCGGTGACGACTTCGACGCGCGTATGGGCGCCGAGGCCGTGCGCGAGCTGCTGCACGCCATCGACCTGGATCACGAGATCGGCCGACTGCGCGAAGAAATTCCGCAGACCAACTCCGAGACCAAGATCAAGAAGCTGTCCAAGCGCCTGAAGCTGATGGAAGCCTTCAAGGACTCCGGCAACCTGCCGGAGTGGATGGTGCTGACCGTTCTGCCGGTTCTGCCGCCGGACCTGCGTCCGCTGGTACCGCTGGATGGTGGCCGCTTCGCGACCTCGGATCTGAACGATCTGTATCGCCGCGTGATTAACCGTAACAACCGTCTGAAGCGCCTGCTCGATCTGTCGGCGCCGGACATCATCGTGCGCAACGAAAAGCGCATGCTGCAGGAAGCGGTCGACGCCCTGCTCGACAACGGCCGTCGCGGTCGCGCCATCACTGGCTCGAACAAGCGTCCGCTGAAGTCGCTGGCCGACATGATCAAAGGTAAGCAAGGTCGCTTCCGTCAGAACCTGCTCGGTAAGCGCGTGGACTACTCCGGTCGTTCGGTAATTACCGTAGGCCCGACCCTGCGTCTGCACCAGTGCGGTCTGCCGAAGAAGATGGCGCTGGAGCTGTTCAAACCGTTCATCTTCGGCAAGCTGGAAGCCCGTGGTCTGGCGACCACCATCAAGGCTGCCAAGAAGATGGTCGAGCGCGAGCTGCCCGAGGTTTGGGACGTTCTCGCCGAAGTCATTCGCGAACACCCCGTCCTGCTCAACCGTGCGCCGACCCTGCACCGTCTGGGTATCCAGGCGTTCGAGCCGGTTCTGATCGAAGGTAAAGCGATCCAGCTGCACCCGCTGGTCTGCGCCGCGTACAACGCCGACTTCGACGGTGACCAGATGGCCGTTCACGTGCCGCTGACGCTGGAAGCCCAGCTGGAAGCGCGCGCGCTGATGATGTCGACCAACAACATCCTCTCGCCCGCCAATGGCGAGCCGATCATCGTGCCGTCGCAGGACGTGGTTCTGGGTCTGTACTACATGACCCGTGAAGCCGTTAACGCCAAGGGCGAAGGTCGCGTATTCGCTGACCTGCAGGAAGTCGACCGCGTGTTCCGCGCTGGCGAAGCGTCCCTGCACGCCCGAGTGAAAGTGCGTATCAACGAAACCGTCAAAGAGAAAGACGGTTCGATCAGCAAGAACACCCGCATCGTCGACACCACCGTCGGCCGCGCGCTGCTGTTCCAGGTTGTACCGGCCGGTCTGTCCTATGACGTGGTCAACCAACCGATGAAGAAGAAGGCGATCTCCAAGCTGATCAACCAGTGCTACCGCACCGTGGGTCTGAAGGACACCGTCATCTTCGCTGACCAACTGATGTACACCGGTTTCGCCTACTCGACCATCTCCGGTGTGTCGATCGGCGTGAACGACTTCGTTATCCCGGACGAAAAAGCGCGCATCATCGACGCCGCTACCGAGGAAGTGAAGGAAATCGAATCGCAGTACGCCTCCGGCCTGGTCACCCAGGGCGAGAAGTACAACAAGGTGATCGACCTGTGGTCGAAGGCCAACGACGAAGTCTCCAAGGCGATGATGGCTAACCTCTCGAAAGAGCCGGTGGTCGATCGCGAAGGCAAGACCGTCGAGCAGGAGTCCTTCAACTCCATGTACATGATGGCCGACTCCGGTGCGCGGGGTTCCGCTGCCCAGATTCGTCAGCTGGCCGGTATGCGTGGTCTGATGGCCAAGCCGGACGGTTCCATCATCGAAACGCCGATCACGGCGAACTTCCGTGAAGGTCTGTCGGTACTGCAGTACTTCATCTCCACCCACGGTGCTCGTAAAGGTCTGGCGGATACCGCACTGAAGACCGCGAACTCCGGTTATCTGACCCGTCGTCTCGTCGACGTGGCCCAGGATCTGGTGGTGACCGAGATCGATTGCGGCACCGAGCACGGTCTGCTGATGACTCCGCACATCGAAGGTGGCGACGTGGTCGAGCCGCTCGGTGAGCGCGTACTGGGTCGTGTTATCGCCAAGGACGTGCCGAAGCCGGGCAGCGACGAGATCATCGTGCCGGCTGGTACCCTGATCGACGAGAAGTGGGTCGAGTTCATCGAGCTGAACAGCGTCGACGAAGTCGTCGTACGTTCGCCGATCACCTGCGAAACCCGCTACGGTATCTGCTCCGCCTGCTACGGCCGCGATCTGGCTCGTGGTCATCAGGTGAACATTGGTGAGGCGGTCGGTGTTATCGCTGCCCAGTCGATCGGTGAGCCGGGTACCCAGCTGACCATGCGTACCTTCCACATCGGTGGTGCTGCAAGCCGTACCTCGGCTGCCGACAGCGTCCAGGTGAAGAATGGTGGTGCCATCCGTCTGCACAACCTGAAGCATGTCGAGCGTGTCGACGGCAATCTGGTGGCGGTTTCCCGTTCCGGTGAGCTGGCCGTTGCTGACGAGTTCGGCCGTGAGCGCGAGCGCTACAAGCTGCCGTACGGTGCCGTGATTTCCGTGAAGGAAGGCGACAAGGTCGACGCTGGCGCCATCGTCGCCAAGTGGGACCCGCACACCCACCCGATCGTGACCGAAATGAAGGGTATCGTGACCTTCGTCGGCATGGAGGAGGGCATCACCATCAAGCGCCAGACCGACGAACTGACCGGTCTGACCAACATCGAGGTTCTCGATCCGAAGGATCGTCCGGCTGCTGGCAAGGACATTCGTCCGGCCATCAAGATGGTCGATGCCAATGGCAAGGAGCTGCTGCTGCCGGGTACTGACGTACCGGCCCAGTACTTCCTGCCTGCCAACGCCCTGGTCGGCGTTGCGGATGGTGCGCAGATCGCGGTCGGTGACGTTATCGCCCGTATCCCGCAGGAAACCTCGAAGACTCGCGACATCACCGGTGGTCTGCCGCGTGTTGCCGACCTGTTCGAAGCCCGTCGTCCGAAGGAAGCGTCGATCCTGGCAGAGATCAGCGGCACCATCTCGTTCGGCAAGGAGACCAAAGGCAAGCGCCGTCTGGTCATCACCCCGACCGATGGCAGCGATCCGTACGAGGAGCTGATTCCGAAGTGGCGTCACCTGAACGTGTTCGAAGGTGAACAGGTCAACAAGGGTGAAGTGATCTCCGACGGTCCGAGCGATCCACACGACATCCTGCGTCTGCTGGGTGTCAGCGCGCTGGCCAAGTACATCGTCAACGAGATCCAAGACGTTTACCGTCTGCAGGGCGTGAAGATCAACGACAAGCACATCGAGACCATCCTGCGTCAGATGCTGCGTAAGGTCGAGGTCAGCGAGTCCGGCGATTCGTCCTTCATCAAGGGCGACCAGATGGAGCTCACCCAGGTTCTGGGCGAGAACGAGCGTCTGGCCGAGGAAGACAAGTTCATCGCCAAGTACACCCGTGTACTGCTGGGTATCACCAAGGCGTCGCTGTCGACCGAGTCGTTCATCTCGGCGGCCTCCTTCCAGGAAACCACTCGCGTCCTCACCGAGGCAGCGGTTACTGGCAAGCGCGACTACCTGCGTGGTCTGAAAGAGAACGTGGTCGTGGGTCGTCTGATCCCGGCCGGTACCGGTCTGGCCTATCACAGCGAGCGCAAGCGCAAGCGTGATGCCGACAAACCGGTACGTGTCAGCGCCAGTGAGGTGGAAGCCGCACTGACCGAAGCGCTGAACTCCAGCGGAGATTGAGACGAAGCCTCGCTAGTTCGCTAGCGGGGCTTTGCCTTGACTGGGGGCGTGGGTCTCTTTAGACTCATGCACCCCTAAATTTGGCAGGGCGTTTGGCTCTGCCATCTTTATTTGTGAGCGTCGAAAGACAACAGTGGAGCTAGTAGATGGCAACTATCAACCAGCTGGTACGTCAGCCGCGTAAGCGTATCGTCGAGAAATCCGACGTGCCTGCGCTGCAGAACTGCCCGCAGCGTCGTGGCGTGTGCACCCGCGTGTACACCACCACGCCGAAAAAACCTAACTCGGCACTGCGTAAAGTGTGCCGTGTGCGTCTGACCAACGGCTACGAAGTTTCTTCGTACATCGGCGGTGAAGGCCACAACCTGCAAGAGCACAGCGTCGTGCTGATCCGTGGCGGTCGTGTAAAAGACCTTCCGGGTGTGCGCTACCACACCGTGCGTGGTTCGCTGGATACCTCCGGCGTCAAAGACCGTAAGCAGGGTCGTTCCAAGTACGGTACCAAGCGTCCGAAATAAGACCGCTTGAACCTTTTTATTTAGTTGAGTCGATAAGAGTAAGGTCGGGCGCGGCATGGTCCGTTGGTCCCGAGCTAACCTGAAGACCGTTTGAGGGCTTATCAATGCCAAGACGTCGTGTAGCAGCCAAGCGTGAGATCCTGGACGATCCGAAATACGGAAGCCAGATCCTCGCCAAATTCATGAACCACGTGATGGAAAGCGGCAAGAAGGCCGTGGCCGAGCGCATCGTTTACGGTGCTCTGGACACTGTCAAAGCACGCAAGAACAGCGATCCCCTGGAGATCTTCGAGAAAGCTCTCGACGCCATCGCTCCGCTGGTCGAAGTCAAGTCCCGCCGTGTAGGCGGTGCTACCTACCAGGTTCCGGTCGAAGTTCGTCCGTCCCGTCGTAACGCTCTGGCCATGCGCTGGCTGGTGGACTACGCGCGCAAGCGTGGTGAGAAGTCCATGGCTCTGCGTCTGGCTGGTGAGTTGCTGGATGCTGCTGAAGGCAAAGGCGCTGCTGTCAAGAAGCGTGAAGACGTGCACCGTATGGCTGAAGCCAACAAGGCCTTCTCGCACTACCGCTTCTAATTCCGGCTCCACTAACCTTGCGAGGGCTTTATGGCTCGTAATACAGCAATTAACCGCTACCGTAACATTGGTATCTGTGCCCACGTTGACGCGGGCAAGACCACCACTACCGAGCGGATCCTGTTCTACACAGGCCTGAGCCACAAGATGGGCGAGGTGCATGATGGCGCCGCGACCACCGACTGGATGGTTCAGGAGCAGGAGCGTGGTATTACCATTACTTCTGCTGCGATCACCACCTTCTGGGAAGGTTCTCGTCGTCAGTACGACAAGTACCGCGTAAACGTCATCGATACCCCCGGTCACGTTGACTTCACCATCGAAGTAGAGCGCTCCCTGCGCGTACTCGATGGCGCTGTCGTTGTGTTCTGCGGTACTTCGGGCGTTGAGCCGCAGTCCGAAACCGTATGGCGTCAGGCCAACAAGTACGGTGTTCCACGTATCGTCTACGTGAACAAGATGGACCGTGCCGGTGCCAACTTCCTGCGCGTTGTCGGTCAGATCAAGAACCGTCTGGGTCACACCCCGGTTCCAATCCAGATTGCCATCGGTGCCGAAGATAACTTCGAAGGTCAGGTCGACCTGATCAAGATGAAGGCTATCTACTGGAACGATGACGACAAGGGCACTACCTACCGAGAGGAAGAGATTCCTGCCGAGCTGGTAGACCTGGCCAACGAGTGGCGTAACAACATGGTCGAGGCTGCTGCCGAGGCCAGCGAAGAGCTGATGAACAAGTACCTTGAAGAAGGCGACCTGTCCGTCGAAGACATCAAGGCTGGTCTGCGCGCCCGTACTCTGGCGAGCGAGATCGTCCCTGCTGTCTGCGGTTCTTCGTTCAAGAACAAGGGTGTTCCCCTGGTTCTCGACGCCGTTATCGATTTCCTGCCGGCTCCGACCGAGATCCCGGCGATCAAGGGTATCCACCCTGATCTGATCGATACGCCGAAGGAAGAGATCACTGCTGAGCAGTACGACGAGCGTCATGCTGATGATGAAGCGCCGTTCTCCGCTCTGGCGTTCAAGATCGCAACCGACCCGTTCGTAGGTACTCTGACCTTCGTTCGCGTTTACTCGGGCGTTCTGGAGTCTGGCCAGTCGGTCATCAACTCCGTGAAAGGCAAGAAAGAGCGCGTTGGTCGTATGGTGCAGATGCACGCCAACCAGCGTGAAGAGATCAAAGAAGTGCGCGCTGGTGACATCGCGGCTCTGATCGGCATGAAGGACGTTACCACTGGTGAAACCCTGTGCGATCCAGAGAAGCAGATCATCCTTGAGCGTATGGACTTCCCGGAGCCGGTAATTTCGGTGGCTGTAGAGCCGAAAACCAAGGCTGACCAGGAGAAGATGGGTATCGCACTGGGCAAGCTGGCTCAGGAAGACCCGTCGTTCCGCGTCAAGACTGACGAGGAAACCGGTCAGACCATCATCTCCGGTATGGGTGAGCTGCACCTGGACATTCTCGTTGACCGCATGAAGCGCGAATTCAACGTTGAAGCCAACATCGGTAAGCCGCAGGTTTCTTACCGTGAAACCATCACCAAGGACGCTGTCGAGATCGAAGGCAAGTTCGTTCGTCAGTCCGGTGGTCGCGGTCAGTTCGGTCACTGCTGGATTCGCTTCTCGACTCCGGACGTGGACGACAAGGGCAACATCACTGAAGGCCTGGTGTTCACTAACGAGGTCGTTGGTGGTGTGGTACCGAAGGAATACATCCCGGCTATCCAGAAGGGTATCGAAGAGCAGATGAAGAACGGCGTTGTTGCCGGCTATCCGCTGATCGGCCTGAAGGCTACCGTGTTCGATGGTTCCTACCACGACGTCGACTCCAACGAGATGGCGTTCAAGATCGCTGCCTCCATGGCGACCAAGCAGCTGGCCCAGAAGGGTGGCGGCAAGGTGCTCGAGCCGATCATGCAAGTGGAAGTGGTGACTCCTGAGGATTACATGGGTGACGTGATGGGTGACCTGAACCGTCGTCGTGGTCTGATCCAGGGTATGGAAGATTCGGTGTCCGGTAAGGTTATCCGTGCCGAGGTTCCGCTGGGCGAGATGTTCGGTTATGCGACCGACGTTCGTTCCATGTCCCAGGGTCGCGCCAGCTACTCCATGGAATTCTCCAAGTACGCAGAGGCTCCGGCGAACATCGTCGAAGCACTGGTTAAAAAACAAGGCTAATCCCGCCCTTTAAGTAAGAGGTTTACTGTCGTGGCTAAGGAAAAATTCGAACGTAACAAACCGCACGTCAACGTTGGCACCATCGGTCACGTTGACCACGGTAAGACCACTCTGACCGCTGCTCTGACCCGCGTCTGCTCCGAAGTTTTCGGTTCGGCCAAGGTCGACTTCGACAAGATCGACAGCGCTCCGGAAGAAAAAGCTCGTGGTATCACCATCAACACTGCGCACGTAGAGTACGAT
>NZ_JBJKFJ010000028.1:0-5476 GCF_050473265.1 Pseudomonas pichavaramensis
GCGCCGGACCTGTGACCAGGATGCTTCGATTCATGGTGCGTACCTTGTTCTTTTATGTTCACCAACGGCAGGGCTGGCCCGACCGGAAACTGGGCGCAGACTAACATAAAGAAATGGCATTTCAATAATTGCATTTCGCAACCAGACGACCTACACAGCCTCCCCTGCTATAGGAGCCACTCAAAGCGCGAATTGATTGGGCTTTAGATCAGAACCTATCACCCTTCGATGCAGAATCGCTCAAGAAGCGCGATGTAGTCATTTGGAATTAAATAAAATGACATTCCAAAAAATAACGACTTGGTATCCGACTCGTGGCAGACAACAGCGCTCGCTCAGCCCCAGCCAAACTCGGCCTTGCAGCCAAGACTGCGTGACAGAGTAGAAGCGGCCTTGCAGAAGGATTCATGCAGAATTCCGGCACGCTCAGCAGTCAGCCGGCTGGCTGGACCGGAGATCATCAGCGCGCCGACCATCTCGTCACCGGCACCAAAAATCGGCAACGCCATGGCCGCTGCATGCGGATCTGTAACGCCACTCGAGTAAAACGGTTCGCCAAGGGTGCATGCCTTCTCGAGACTGGTACGCAGCGCCTGGGCGCCAGCGGCGTTGTCCATTGGCCGCATATCGCCGGGCTGCAGGTGTAGGCGCAGCCGATGCGGTGAGTTGACCCGATACTGGCACAGGCGATAGGCGCCATGACGCACGTAGAGCGAGGCGGTTTCCCCGGTATCGTCGGTGAGCGATTGCAGCACCGGCATGACGTGGCGCTCCAGGTCGAGGGCATCCTGATAGACCGCATTCAGGCGCATGACTTCGCTGGCCAGTTGGTAGCGCCCGTCAGCCATACGATTGATCAGGCCAAAGGTCTCCAGCGAGACCGTCAGGCGCATGATGGTGCTCTTGTTCAAACCGGTTCGCTCGGCCAGTTCGACCAGCCCCAACGAAACATCACCCACCTGAAATGCCGTCAGCACGGTCAGAACGCGGTCAGCAGAAGCAACGCCACTGACAGCCGGACGAGGGCGTGTTTTGATCATTGAAATATTCCCCATCGATAAACGATTCATCGGTTTTACCGAGCATTATCGAGCCCCGGCAACCCAATGCGCCAGCCTGACGGCACCTCGCTCATAAAAGAGGGAAGCGCCACCAGGCAGCTTGACCACGCTGATCGATGCGCGACAGCTAACGCACGCCCCAGCCCGATGCCATGGGGTTGCCGGCCACCGGCAGCTCGGCGCGCAGGATCGAGCCGGAGTCGGACTCGGTGATGTACAGGGTGCGCCCGTCCGGGCCGCCGAAGGCGCAGTTGGTGGTGCCCAGGCCTTTGGGCGAACGCACCACGGCAATCGGCACGCCCAGCGCATCGTGCACCCAGACCAGGCCCATACCGGTCTGGCACACCACCACGCCGTTGTCGCGGGTCAGCGCCAGGCCATCGGGACCGGCGCGGCCGCCGGAGAACTGCAGGAACAACCCGGCCTTGACCACGCGCTGGCTCTGCGACAGCGGCAGACGCCAGACCGCATTGGCGCGGGTCACCGCCACGTACAGGGTGTGGCCGCTGGTATCCAGCACCAGGCCGTTGGGGCTCGGCACCTTGTCGATCAGGCAGTCGAGCCGGCCAGTATCGGGAAACCAGCGGTAGACGCGGCCCGTCGGGTCCTGCAGGCCGGTCTGGCCCTGATCGGTGAAGTACAGCGCGCCGTCGGGGCCGAAGTGCAGGTCGTTGCAGCCCTTGAAGCCTTCGGTGTCGGCATCGCCGAGGGCGGTCTCGACCTTACCGCTGGCCGGGTCGAGGGTCATGATGCCGTTGCGGAAGTCGGCGATGAAGATGCGCCCCTGGGCGTCGATCTTCAGGCCGTTGGGCTGGCCGTCGTATTCGGCCATCAGCTCCACCTCACCCTGCGGCGAGGCGCGGAAGATGCGCCCGAAGGGGATGTCGACGAACCACAGGTTGCCCTGCAGATCGAACGACGGACCTTCGATGAAGCTGTCCACCGGTGAGCCGCGACGGTTCTTGTCGGCCCAGTAGGAGCGCGCACCGGGGCGGCGCAGCGCAGCCGGCAGGCTGGTGAAGACTTCGGCCTCGATCAGCAGCGGATCAGGATGGGGAAACGCCATGCTATCAACCTCCAGCGGTCATGTTGGGGAGCCACAGGGCAATATCGGGCAACGCGATAAGCAGCAGCAGGAAGGCCAGGATGATGCCGAAGAACGGCAACACGCCCATCACCACGTCTTCGACCTTGGTGTCTTTGTCCGAACCGGCGACCACGAACAGGATCACCCCCAGCGGCGGCGTCAGTTGACCCAGCTCCACCAGCACGACGACGAAGATGCCGAACCAGATCGGGTCCACGCCCATGGCCATCAGCGTCGGGAAGATCACCGGAACGATGATGGCAATCATGCCCAGGCCTTCCATGAAGCAGCCGAGGATGGCGAACACCACCATCAGGATCAGCAGCAGGCCGAGCTTGGACAGCCCGGCATGCGATACCCAGTCGACCATCTGCTCACCCACGCCGGACAGCGCGGTGGCATAGGCGAAGATCATCGAGATGAACACGATGAACAGCACGTTGCCGCTCATCAGCAGGGTGCGCGACATGGCCGAGCGCAGCATGCTCAGGTTGAGCTTGCCGTACAGCGCGGAGATCAGCATCGCCCCGACCACGCCCAGCGCACCGGCTTCGGTCGGCGTGGCCAGACCGCTGTAGATGCTGCCGAGAATCATGGTGATCAGCAGGGCGAAGGGGAACACGTCGCCCAGCGCCAGCAGGTAGTCACGCAGCGAACGCTGTTGCGTGTCGCGCGGTACCAGGTCCTTGTTGAGCAGCGCACGGACGATGATGAACAGGCTGTAGCAGGCGCCAAGCAGGATGCCCGGCAGCAGGCCGGCAGCAAACAGCTTGGCGATCGAGGTTTCGGTGAAGGTGGCGTAGATGATCATGGTGATCGACGGCGGGATGAGAATCCCCAGAGTGCCGCCGGCCGCCAGCGAACCGGCCACCAGACGCCGGTTGTAACCGCGCGCGGAGAGCGCCGGCAGGGCCACGGTGGACATCGCCGCAGCGGTCGGCGCACTGCCGCCAGCGACGGCCGCGAACACGCCGCTACCGACAATATTGGTGTGCAGCAGGCCACCGGGCAGGCGCTTCACGAACGGCGCGATGCCGTTGTACAGACGCCCGCTGAGGCCGCTGGCAAGAAGAATCTCGGCCATCAGGATGAACAGCGGAATGGCCGCCAGGGTAAAGCTGTTGGCCGAGCCCCAGCTGACCAGGCCGAGCGCCTTCCAGCCGGCGACGCCCTTGAACAGGAACAGGTACAGCAGTGCCGCGGCACCGACCGCGAACTGCACCCACAGGCCGCCGATGATCAGCACCAGCAGGACGATAAAAGCGATGGCAGCATCCATCATTCAGCCCTCTTGGCGCGCAGCGTGACGATCAGGTGTTCGATGATGAAGATGGCGATCATCGACAGGCCCAGCGGCACCAGCAGCTGCGGAATCCACAGCGGCGTCATCAGCGTGGTGGGCGCGACGTTGCCGCGCGCATAGGAGCTCATCACCAGCTTGGCGGTCTGCCAGATCAGCACCCCGCAGACGCCCAGCGAGATCAGCTGGAACAGCACATTGAAGGCCCGCTGCAGGCCGGCCGGCAGCGCGTGCAGGACAAAACCGACCTGGAACAGGCTGTTGCTGCGCAGGCTGAGGCTGGCACCGAACAGGGTGAGGCCGACGACGAGATAACCCGCCAGTTCTTCCACGACCTTCAACGAGTGGCTGAAGAAGGAGCGCGAAACGATCTCCGCGCACACCATCACGACCAGCGCAATCAGCGCCAGGCCGGTGGCCCAGCGCACCAGCGCGGCCACCCCGTCGAATACGCGGCCCGCCGAAACCGGCTGGCCCGCATGCAGATCTACTTCGCTCATCGTCGGCTCCGGGTCTTACTTACCGAGGGCTTGCAGGACTTCGCCGAGTACCTTTTCGTACTCCGGACCCGCGCCTTTCGCCCATTCACGCCAGAACGGCGCCAGTTTTGCCTGAGCGGCGGCGATGGTCGCGGCATCCACCTCGGCTATCTTCATGCCGCTCTTGGCCTGGCTCTGCTTCTGCACTTCTTCGTCTTCGATGAAGCCCTGATCGATCTTGCCGATCTCGTCGCTGACGATGGCATCGAGCTTGGCGCGAGTGTCGTCGGACAGGTCCTCGTAGGAGTCCTGGTTGGCGATCAGCGCGCTGAAGGCGTAGTTGACCGGCAGACGGTAGTTGTTCGGCAGGAACTCGTGCCAGTTCTTCGCGCCACCGGCGCTGGCGGTCAGCACGCCGTCGATCACGCCGCGCTCCAGCGCGCTGGGCACGTCGGTGCCGGTCAGGGTGATGGCCGAGCCGCCGAAGGCTTCGACGAAGGCGCCCTGCTCCGGCGAGGTGACGCGGATCTTGCGCCCGGCCAGGTCATTCAGGCTGTGCAGCTCGAAGCGGGTGAACAGGGTCTGCTGCGGGTAGCGGTAGCTGCCCAGGTAGGTCACGCCCTGTTTGGCGAAGCCTTCCTTGAGGTAGGGCTCCATGACCTTGTAAGCCTTGTCCCACTCCTCGGGATTGTTGATCAGCATCGGCAGGTTGAGGATGCGCGCGATCTGCACGTTGCCGGAGAAGAACAGGTCGGCGGCGAAATCGACGATGCCGTCACCGGCGGCCTGGGTGATGTCGGTGGAGGAAATCTGCAGGGTCTTGCCCAGGTGCAGGGTGATCTTCAGGTCACCACCGGTGTCCTGCTCGATACGCTGGGAGATCCGCTCCATACCCTGCACGGCGGCAGTGGTGGAGACGGCGGAATAGGTGTAGCCCGTCCAGGTGGCGGCATGGGCGATACCGGTGGCGGCGCTACCGATCAGCAGCAGGCTGGAAAGCAGATAGTTCTTGGCGAATCCCATGATCAGTTCCTCGTGACAACGTCTGTATGGCCGGTGGCCTTGCGCGTTGGCGGGGCATTGCGCGGACGCGCGCCCCCGGTTACCGCGAAAAGCCGTCTTGTTGCAATCGAACGGGCGTCAGCGTCCTGCGGCGAAGGCACGCGCCAGGCGGCTTCGCTGCGAGGATGAGGGGTGAGCGACGGGCAGTGCCCGACGCAGGAAAGATGGCGATCTGGACATGTAGTTTTCCTTTGTTGTTCTTGTCGATAGCGGGCGCCAGGTATGGCGCCCGGACTTGACTCAGGTGCCTGGCAACAGGTGGCGGTTGACCACGCAACGTGGCTCCAGTGCCTCACCAGCCCATTGCGCGACGATCTGCTGCACCGCCAGCAGGCCCACGCGGTCCTGCGATTCCTGGGTGTTGGCGCCCACGTGCGGAGTAGCCACCAGGTTGCCCAGCGACCACAGCTCACTGTCAGCAGCCGGCGGCTCCTGCTCGAAGGTGTCCAGACCGGCGCCGCCGATATCACCGGCACGCAGGGCGGCG
>NZ_JBJKFJ010000029.1:0-4545 GCF_050473265.1 Pseudomonas pichavaramensis
GGTAGAGGGTAGTGGAATTTCCTGTGTAGCGGTGAAATGCGTAGATATAGGAAGGAACACCAGTGGCGAAGGCGACTACCTGGACTGATACTGACACTGAGGTGCGAAAGCGTGGGGAGCAAACAGGATTAGATACCCTGGTAGTCCACGCCGTAAACGATGTCAACTAGCCGTTGGAATCCTTGAGATTTTAGTGGCGCAGCTAACGCATTAAGTTGACCGCCTGGGGAGTACGGCCGCAAGGTTAAAACTCAAATGAATTGACGGGGGCCCGCACAAGCGGTGGAGCATGTGGTTTAATTCGAAGCAACGCGAAGAACCTTACCTGGCCTTGACATGCTGAGAACTTTCCAGAGATGGATTGGTGCCTTCGGGAGCTCAGACACAGGTGCTGCATGGCTGTCGTCAGCTCGTGTCGTGAGATGTTGGGTTAAGTCCCGTAACGAGCGCAACCCTTGTCCTTAGTTACCAGCACGTTATGGTGGGCACTCTAAGGAGACTGCCGGTGACAAACCGGAGGAAGGTGGGGATGACGTCAAGTCATCATGGCCCTTACGGCCAGGGCTACACACGTGCTACAATGGTCGGTACAAAGGGTTGCCAAGCCGCGAGGTGGAGCTAATCCCATAAAACCGATCGTAGTCCGGATCGCAGTCTGCAACTCGACTGCGTGAAGTCGGAATCGCTAGTAATCGTGAATCAGAATGTCACGGTGAATACGTTCCCGGGCCTTGTACACACCGCCCGTCACACCATGGGAGTGGGTTGCTCCAGAAGTAGCTAGTCTAACCGCAAGGGGGACGGTTACCACGGAGTGATTCATGACTGGGGTGAAGTCGTAACAAGGTAGCCGTAGGGGAACCTGCGGCTGGATCACCTCCTTAATCGAAGACTTCAGCTTCTTCATAAGTTCCCACACGAATTGCTTGATTCACTGTAGAAGACGATGCTGTAACGCGGCGACCCTGTTATAGGTCTGTAGCTCAGTTGGTTAGAGCGCACCCCTGATAAGGGTGAGGTCGGCAGTTCAAATCTGCCCAGACCTACCAATTCAGGTGCAGATGCTTACGGGGCCATAGCTCAGCTGGGAGAGCGCCTGCTTTGCACGCAGGAGGTCAGCGGTTCGATCCCGCTTGGCTCCACCATTACAGCATGATCGTAGAGAGTTCAGAAATGAGCGCTTCAGGTAGGTTACCTGTCGAGTGCTGATTTCTGGTCTTTTGACCGGTAATAATCGTTCTTTAAAAATTTGGATATGTGATAGAAGTGACTAACGGTGTGTATCACTGCACAGCGTTAATCAAGGCAAAATTTGTAGTTCTCAAGACGCAAATTTTCGGCGAATGTCGTCTTCACGATTGAGACAGTAACCAGATTGCTTGGGGTTATATGGTCAAGTGAAGAAGCGCATACGGTGGATGCCTTGGCAGTCAGAGGCGATGAAAGACGTGGTAGCCTGCGAAAAGCTTTGGGGAGTCGGCAAACAGACTGTGATCCAGAGATCTCTGAATGGGGGAACCCACCCGGCATAAGCCGGGTATCTTGTACTGAATCCATAGGTGCAAGAGGCGAACCAGGGGAACTGAAACATCTAAGTACCCTGAGGAAAAGAAATCAACCGAGATTCCCTAAGTAGTGGCGAGCGAACGGGGACTAGCCCTTAAGTTGGTTTGAGTGTAGTGGAAGGCTCTGGAAAGTGCCGCCATAGTGGGTGATAGCCCCGTACACGAAACGCTCTTATCAATGAAATCGAGTAGGACGGGGCACGAGAAACCTTGTCTGAACATGGGGGGACCATCCTCCAAGGCTAAATACTACTGACTGACCGATAGTGAACCAGTACCGTGAGGGAAAGGCGAAAAGAACCCCGGAGAGGGGAGTGAAATAGAACCTGAAACCGTATGCGTACAAGCAGTGGGAGCCCACTTTGTTGGGTGACTGCGTACCTTTTGTATAATGGGTCAGCGACTTATATTCAGTGGCGAGCTTAACCGAATAGGGGAGGCGTAGCGAAAGCGAGTCTTAATAGGGCGCTTTAGTCGCTGGGTATAGACCCGAAACCGGGCGATCTATCCATGGGCAGGTTGAAGGTTAGGTAACACTGACTGGAGGACCGAACCGACTACCGTTGAAAAGTTAGCGGATGACCTGTGGATCGGAGTGAAAGGCTAATCAAGCTCGGAGATAGCTGGTTCTCCTCGAAAGCTATTTAGGTAGCGCCTCGTGTATCACTGCTGGGGGTAGAGCACTGTTTCGGCTAGGGGGTCATCCCGACTTACCAAACCGATGCAAACTCCGAATACCAGCAAGTGTCAGCACGGGAGACACACGGCGGGTGCTAACGTCCGTCGTGAAAAGGGAAACAACCCAGACCGTCAGCTAAGGTCCCAAAGTTATGGTTAAGTGGGAAACGATGTGGGAAGGCTTAGACAGCTAGGAGGTTGGCTTAGAAGCAGCCATCCTTTAAAGAAAGCGTAATAGCTCACTAGTCGAGTCGGCCTGCGCGGAAGATGTAACGGGGCTCAAACCATACACCGAAGCTACGGGTTCATCCTTTGGATGAGCGGTAGAGGAGCGTTCTGTAAGCCTGTGAAGGTGAGTTGAGAAGCTTGCTGGAGGTATCAGAAGTGCGAATGCTGACATGAGTAACGACAATGCGAGTGAAAAACTCGCACGCCGAAAGACCAAGGTTTCCTGCGCAACGTTAATCGACGCAGGGTTAGTCGGCCCCTAAGGCGAGGCAGAAATGCGTAGTCGATGGGAAACGGGTTAATATTCCCGTACTTCTAGTTACTGCGATGGAGGGACGGAGAAGGCTAGGCCAGCACGGCGTTGGTTGTCCGTGTTTAAGGTTGTAGGCTGGTTTCTTAGGTAAATCCGGGAGATCAAGGCCGAGAACTGATGACGAGCGTTCTTTTAGAATGCGAAGTGGTTGATGCCATGCTTCCAGGAAAAGCTTCTAAGCTTCAGGTAACTAGGAACCGTACCCCAAACCGACACAGGTGGTTAGGTAGAGAATACCAAGGCGCTTGAGAGAACTCGGGTGAAGGAACTAGGCAAAATGGCACCGTAACTTCGGGAGAAGGTGCGCCGGTGAGGGTGAAGTATTTACTACGTAAGCCCATGCCGGTCGAAGATACCAGGCCGCTGCGACTGTTTATTAAAAACACAGCACTCTGCAAACACGAAAGTGGACGTATAGGGTGTGACGCCTGCCCGGTGCCGGAAGGTTAATTGATGGGGTTAGCGCAAGCGAAGCTCTTGATCGAAGCCCCGGTAAACGGCGGCCGTAACTATAACGGTCCTAAGGTAGCGAAATTCCTTGTCGGGTAAGTTCCGACCTGCACGAATGGCGTAACGATGGCGGCGCTGTCTCCACCCGAGACTCAGTGAAATTGAAATCGCTGTGAAGATGCAGTGTATCCGCGGCTAGACGGAAAGACCCCGTGAACCTTTACTATAGCTTTGCACTGGACTTTGAGCTTGCTTGTGTAGGATAGGTGGGAGGCTTTGAAGTGGGGACGCCAGTTCTCATGGAGCCATCCTTGAAATACCACCCTGGCAACCTTGAGGTTCTAACTCTGGTCCGTTATCCGGATCGAGGACAGTGTATGGTGGGTAGTTTGACTGGGGCGGTCTCCTCCCAAAGAGTAACGGAGGAGTACGAAGGTGCGCTCAGACCGGTCGGAAATCGGTCGTAGAGTATAAAGGCAAAAGCGCGCTTGACTGCGAGACAGACACGTCGAGCAGGTACGAAAGTAGGTCTTAGTGATCCGGTGGTTCTGTATGGAAGGGCCATCGCTCAACGGATAAAAGGTACTCCGGGGATAACAGGCTGATACCGCCCAAGAGTTCATATCGACGGCGGTGTTTGGCACCTCGATGTCGGCTCATCACATCCTGGGGCTGAAGCCGGTCCCAAGGGTATGGCTGTTCGCCATTTAAAGTGGTACGCGAGCTGGGTTTAGAACGTCGTGAGACAGTTCGGTCCCTATCTGCCGTGGACGTTTGAGATTTGAGAGGGGCTGACCTTAGTACGAGAGGACCGGGTTGGACGAACCTCTGGTGTTCCGGTTGTCACGCCAGTGGCATTGCCGGGTAGCTATGTTCGGAAAAGATAACCGCTGAAAGCATCTAAGCGGGAAACTTGCCTCAAGATGAGATCTCACTGGGAACTTGATTCCCCTAAAGGGCCGTCGAAGACTACGACGTTGATAGGTTGGGTGTGTAAGCGCTGTGAGGCGTTGAGCTAACCAATACTAATTGCCCGTGAGGCTTGACCATATAACACCCAAACAATCTGCCCTCGAAGCAGAGGGTGTCGATGGTGAAGTCGACAGAAAGCCGAAAATTTGCGAGAGCTACAAGCCTCTATCACGTATCCAAGGGATAGCGTCCATGACGAGATCCCAACCGAATTGCTTGACGACCATAGAGCGTTGGAACCACCTGATCCCATCCCGAACTCAGTAGTGAAACGACGCATCGCCGATGGTAGTGTGGTGCTTCACCATGTGAGAGTAGGTCATCGTCAAGCTCCTATAC
>NZ_JBJKFJ010000030.1:0-3459 GCF_050473265.1 Pseudomonas pichavaramensis
ATAACGTTTCAACCCTGTATCGATGCACTTTCCAGTTCAGGCCAGATGAGGCGGGGCAAATGCCCCGCCTTAGTGTTTACGGTTGGCCTGATTTGGTGCGGGGCGATTCAGGCTTTCAGGCACTTGTGAATGGTCTCGGTGGTAGAGGGCGAGAGGTGCCAGGGTCTAGGCAGTGGGTGTCCTAAGCACTCATCGTCAGTGTCAAGGCCGCGTTGAGCGTCTTGTGTTGTGACGAAGTTAGGCCCGCTGTGGCAACAGAAGCTGCACGCATTGCCGGGTCGCTCTTTCGTTTTTCTGCGTTATTAAAAATAAGTGCTCTGAGTAATGGCGTTAGGAAAACTTAAGTACTCCCCCGCCGTCACGCCATTGCTTGTCGTTCTGCTGTCGTCATTTCAATGCCACAGACTTTGTCGCTCAGTGAGTTGATGCTGAGTTTTACAGGTTATGTAAACTTTCGTGTTGAATAATAATTTAAAGGACTGTTATTGATGGCTGTGTTTCGTTGGGCTTGTTGTGTGACCTGTTTCTAGGGGATATGAAGTTTAGTTGCTCTGGAATAGCTGGGGCATGGTTTGTGTTTCGTAAGAGTGTCTTGATTTACTAAGTGTCCGCCGTGTTACACGGTGAAACATGAGATTTTCTCGTGTTGTGCTAGTGTCGCGTTCTTCCTTGTTTCTCAGTAGGCGTTTATTGCGTTTGCGCAACTTTCTGCGCCCTGGGAAAAGTGATGCGTGCTGGCTCAATTTGATAAAAGTAAAAGGTTTTCGCAATGAACAGGATGTATAAGATTGTCTGGAGTGCTGCTCGTCAGGTATGGGTAGTGGTGGGGGAGTTAGCCAAAGGCAAAACAAAAGGCGCATCTTCGCAATCAACCATCCCCCTTGCACGCCTTCTTTCGTCTCGTTGCGATGTCACACCTTTCGAGTGCCGGGGCTTTCATTACAGCGCTTTGTATGCGGCGGTTATAGCTGCGGCGATCGGAGTGCCGGCCACCGTCTATGCAGAGGACAAGATCGTCGATGGAGGGGCAGTGGAAACCATCGATACGTCCGAAACGTTCGATGGCGTCGTCGTCGGCAACACCGGTACCGGCACGCTGACCATTTCGGACGGCGGAACGCTTAACAGCACCCGCAGCGGCTTTATCGGCAGCGAGACCAACAGCACGGGTACGGTGACGGTGACCGGCCAAAACTCCACTTGGACCAGTTCCGAGACCCTGCATGTCGGTCTTGACGGCACCGGCACGCTGACCATTGCTGACGGTGGCGAGGTGAGCAACACCCTTGGTAGCGTTGGCGGTACCCTCGGCACGGGCACGGGCACGGGCACGGTGACGGTGACCGGCTCCGGTTCCACCTGGACCAATAGCGGAACTCTGAGCGTCGGCAACTTTGGCACCGGCACGCTGACCATTGCTGACGGTGGCGCGGTGGTCAGCAACGGAACTGGCCTCATTGGTGCTTCCTCCTCCGGCGCACGCACAGGCACGGTAACGGTGACCGGCCAAGACTCTACTTGGACCAATAGCGGAGCTCTGAGCATCGGCAACTTGGCCGCCGCAGGCACGCTGACCATCGCGAACGGCGGCTTGGTGGAGAACACCTCTGGCATCATCGGCAGCGACAGCAGCACGGGCACGGTTACGGTGACCGGCGAGAACTCTACCTGGGCCAATACCGCGAGCCTGTTTGTTGGCAACCAAGGCACTGGCACGCTGACCATCGAGGACGGCGGCGCGGTGAGCAGCAGCTCTGGCTTCATCGGCGACGGCGCCGGCAGTACGGGTACAGTGAAAGTGGCCGGCACCGGTTCCAGCTGGACCAATACCGCACTGACTGTTGGCAACGAGGGGGCGGGCACACTGACTATTGCCGATGGCGGCGCGGTGAGCAGTAGCTCTGGCTTCCTTGGTAACGACAGCGGCAGTACCGGCACGGTGATGGTCACCGGCGTCAATTCCACCTGGATCAATAGCGGGGCGCTGCGCGTCGGTAACGCCGCCGCCGGAACGCTCACGATTGCCGATGGCGGCACGGTGAGCAACACCAGTGCCAGCATCGGCGGCGGATCGAATAGCACGAGCACGGTGACGGTGAGCGGCACCGGTTCTGTTTGGATTAATTCCTCGAACCTGACCGTCGGCGAATTCGGCGCCGGTACGCTGACCATCGCGGACGGCGGCGGGGCGACGAGCGACAGCATGGGCTTCATTGGCGGGAACACCGGCAGCACGGGCACCGTGAGCGTGACCGGCGCCAATTCCACGTGGACCAATTTTGGGGATATCGTCGTCGGCAATCTCGGCACCGGGACGCTGACGATTGCCGAGGGTGGCACCGTCACGACGAACTCAGGTGGTGGCACCTTGTCCTTGGCCCTTGTTGATGACTCCACCGGCGCGCTCAATATTGGCGCGGCGACGGGCGATGCGGCGGCGGCGGCGGGCAGGTTGCACGCCCTCACGCTGGCTTTCGGTGCTGGCACCGGCATTCTCAATTTCAATCACACCGATGTCGGCTACACCTTCGGCGCCGCACTCGTCGGCACTGGTACGATCAACCAGATCGCGGGCGTCACCAATCTGACGGCCGATAGCTCTGGGTTTACCGGCACAACGACCATCACCGGTGGTTTGTTGAACGTGAACAATGCACTCGGCGGCACCGTGAACGTGACGGGCGGCAGGCTCGGTGGTTCGGGCACGCTGGGCAATCTCCGCATCGCTTCCGGCGGTACGGTAGCGCCGGGTAATTCCATCGGTACACTGAGCGTTAGCGGCGACTTCACGCTGGATTCGGGGTCGACACTGCTGGTGGAGCTGAACGACGGTGGCAACGTTGCCGGCGTCAACAATGACCTGGTGGATGTGACGGGTACCGCCACCATCGAGGACGGCGCCATCGTTCGCGTGACGCCGGTCGCTGGCAGCGGCACCAACTATGCCGATGGCACCACTTATACCATCGTCCGGGCCGGTATCCTCGACGTTCAAGGCACGCAGCGCCTTACGGATGACTACGCCTACCTGAACTTTGCGCTGGGGCAGGTCGGCAATACTCTGACCCTGACCAGTAGCCTGGATGTATCCGGTGGGCAGACCTTTGCCCTGGCTGGCATGAGCCGCAACCAGCGCTCGACGGCGACGGGGGTCTTTACGCAGGGAGCGGGTAAGGCGGTCTTCGATCAGGTGCTCAACATGAGCGAGCGTCAAGCGTTTGCCGCGATGGATACCCTGTCGGGCGAAGTGCACGCCAGTGCCCGAGCCGTTTTGCTCGACAGTGCCAGCCAGGTGCGCAGCGCTGTGCTGCAGCGCGCGCGCAGCACCGAGCGTAGCGAAGGGCAGGGCGTATGGTTCGAGCTGCTCGGTGGTCGCATGAATCTGGATGGCAACGGCAATGCGGCAGCGCTGGACAGCGACGAGCAGGGGCTGTTGCTCGGCATCGATAAGCGTCTGAG
>NZ_JBJKFJ010000031.1:0-3399 GCF_050473265.1 Pseudomonas pichavaramensis
GACAGACGCATGCGTGCAAGCGTAGGGGGCGCCATGCGCACCGCTGATGACGCCGACATACCGGTGCGCGCGGCGCACCCTGCGGTTGATCAGCTGACAGCAGCAGGGCTCGCTCCTGCAACCTCTCACGCGGAGCGGGCAGGTTTCAGGGCTGCGTGGCTGAAATGCCGGCTATCGCTGCTTCTTCTCCTTGGATCGGCAGTGGAACACCGCGTTTTCTTTGCAAGTACAAGCCCCGTCGTTATCATGCCAGCCTTGTTCATAGCGGGGCCTCGCATGCTGGAATTGTTGAAACTTCTACAGGATGGTCGCTTCCATTCCGGCGAAGCCCTTGGTGCTCGGCTTGGGATAAGTCGAAGTGCTATCTGGAAACAGTTGCAGGGCTTGGAGGCTGATTTGGGGGTCGAGGTGTTCAAGGTCCCAGGGAAAGGTTATCGACTGTCTTCACCACTGGTTCTGCTTGACGCCGAGCGGATTTCAGATGCCGCCGGAGGCGGGGGTTGGCCGGTCCATGTTGAGTCGAGCCTGGACTCTACAAATGCCGAGATATTTCGTCGTTTAGATGCCGGTATTCGCCCGCCTTTCGTGTTGTTTGCCGAGCGCCAGACTGCCGGTCGTGGGCGGCGGGGCAGGGTATGGGCCAGTCCGTTTGCCGAGAACCTCTACTGTAGTCTTGTCCTGCGCGTTGATGGGGGTATGAGCCAGGTCGAGGCTTTGAGTCTCACTGTGGGGCTGGCAGTGGCAGAGGCACTGCGGTCGTGTGGTGTGACGACGGCTGGACTTAAGTGGCCGAATGACGTCCTGGTCGGTGGGCGCAAGATTTCCGGAATATTGCTGGAGCTTGCCGGTGATCCTGCAGATGTTTGTCATGTAGTCATCGGTATTGGTATCAATGTGAACATGCTTGCCGATCTGCCAGCGGCCATTGATCAGCCTTGGACCTCGGTGCGGCAGTGTCTGGGTCATGCGCTCGATCGCAACGAATTAGCTGCTGAGCTGCTCCGGCAATTGCGCGAACATCTCTCGATACATTGGCAGCTGGGTTTTGCTGGCTTGCGCGATAAGTGGGAGGCGCTTCACGTGTGGCGAGGGCGGTCCGCTTCTTTGACAGCGGGAAATAACGCAATCCAGGGTGTGGTACTGGGGGTCGATGAGCGAGGGGCTATTCGGTTGAATGTGAATGGTGTCGATCAATCCTTCAGTGGTGGTGAGTTGAGCCTGAGGTTGCAGCATGATTCTTGAGCTCGACTGCGGTAACAGTTTTATCAAGTGGCGAGTCACCTCTTCTGATGGTGGGCAGCGCATCGCCGCTGGGGTGGTTGATTCCGATGCTGGTCTGTTCGAGGCATTGTCTGCTGTCCCTGATTTACAGGTCGCGCATTGCCGTATGGTCAGTGTGCGCAGCGACGCTGAAACCGAGCAGTTAGTCGCTCGGCTTCACTCCGCTCTGGGGGTTAAGGCTGTTTGTGCCCAGCCCGCCAGCCAGGTAGGGGTGGTGCGTAATGGCTATGAGGACTTTCATCGCCTTGGCCTGGATCGCTGGTTGGCCGTGCTAGGGGCCTACCATCTAGGGCAGCGCGCTTGTCTGGTGGTGGATCTGGGGACGGCAGTCACTGCTGATTTCATTTCTGCTGACGGTGTGCACCTTGGTGGGTTCATCTGCCCGGGATTGCCGCTGATGCGCGATCAGCTGAGTACGCACACGCGGCGTATTCGTTATGACCGCCAGGTGGCACTTGCCGCATTGCAGGAGCTTGACCCGGGGCGCTCCACCGCAGAGGCTGTCGAGCGGGGTTGTGTGCTGATGCTGCGTGGATTCGTCGCCGAGCAATTGGCGCAGGCGACGGCGCGCTTTCCTGATGGCTTCGAGGTATTCCTGACAGGCGGGGATGCGGACCTGGTGCGCGATGTTGTGCCGGGGGCTCAGGTCGTTGCGGATTTGGTATTTGTCGGGTTGGCGATCGCCTGCCCCTTGAATTGAGGCAAGGCATGCGCTGGTTCCTGCTACTGCTGTTACTTCTTAATGCGTTCTACTTCGTATGGCATCAACAGCAGGCGCCGCTGCGAGCCAAAGAAGTGGCGCCGGTCGGCGCTTATCTGGGGGGGCGAAAGGATATACGCCTGCTTAGCGAGACAGATTCGCCTCGCCAGTCTGCGGGCGAGCCTGCTGAGTCGCAGGCGCCTGCACCCGAAGCTGCTGTTTGCCTTTTCCTGGGGAGCTTCGAAGAGGAATCTCGCGCCCGGGTTGTCGAGCAGCGCTTGCTGAGTCTGGATATACAGGCTGATGTTCGCAGTATCGATGCGGCTGCCGGGGTCGAGTATTGGGTCTACTTGCCGCCGCTGGCATCCCGTCAGGCGTCGCTGCGTCAGTTGCGAGAGCTGCAGGCGCGTCGAATCGACAGCTACATCATCACGCAGGGTGAGTTGGCGAACGGTATTTCCCTCGGCATTTTTCCCCGCAATGATTCGGCTGACAGTGTCATGCAGCGCCTCCGTGATGTTGGTTACGAGCCGCAAATGCGTGAATTATCGCGTGCTCATCGCAGCTTCTGGGTCCGTGTGGCTCCTGAAAGCAGGCGGTTGGCTGATGAATTTCTGCTCGGGCGCCTGGCTGGAGACTTCGTCGGTTTGCAGCATCAATTAATGCCGTGTGAGGGCGTTGCATTGCTCCAGTAGTTTGCATAGAATGGCGCCCGCTTCGCAGGGTGGTCAAAGTTGGTTCCCTGAGAAGATGTTGTCAAAGTAGCTAACCTCAAGATTTTAAATGAGAAAAAGCTTGACAGCAGGGTGGCAGATCTAGAGAATGCCGCCTCACTTTGGAGGGGTTCCCGAGCGGCCAAAGGGATCAGACTGTAAATCTGACGTCATCGACTTCGAAGGTTCGAATCCTTCCCCCTCCACCAGATTCAGCGTGAGCTGCAAGCTCCGCGGGCATAGTTCAGTGGTAGAACCTCAGCCTTCCAAGCTGATGATGCGGGTTCGATTCCCGCTGCCCGCTCCAGTTTGTTGTTGCGCAATAGAGTTTGGCTCATGTAGCTCAGTTGGTAGAGCACACCCTTGGTAAGGGTGAGGTCAGCGGTTCAAGTCCGCTCATGAGCTCCATCTAATGAAGGCAGATATGAAAGTATCTGCCTTTGTTTTAATGGCGGCATGGCTTGCTCAATTCTTCGTTAGGAGACGGTCAAGATGGCTAAAGAGAAATTCGAACGTAACAAACCGCACGTCAACGTTGGCACCATCGGTCACGTTGACCACGGTAAGACCACTCTGACCGCTGCTCTGACCCGCGTCTGCTCCGAGGTTTTCGGTTCGGCCAAGGTCGACTTCGACAAGATCGACAGCGCTCCGGAAGAAAAAGCTCGTGGTATCACCATCAACACTGCGCACGTAGAGTACGAC
>NZ_JBJKFJ010000032.1:0-1840 GCF_050473265.1 Pseudomonas pichavaramensis
GCCTGGGAGCACTTCGAGGAAGGCTTCATCGCCTTTCTTCTGGCTGCCATGACCCTGATCACCTTCGTTTACGTGATCCTCAACAACTTCTACACCCTGTTCTACTGGCTGGGTGACTATTTCGGCGGCAATGAAGCCCTGCTGGGTATCGGTGACGCCATCCTCGACATGGCCCAGGCCATGACCTGGAGCAACGCGCTGACCAAGGCGCTGTTCGGCTGGCTGATCTTCTTCGGCCTGGCCTACGGCGTGCGCACCGCCGGCCACATTGGCGTCGATGCCCTGGTCAAGCTCGCTCCGCGTGGCATTCAGCGCATCATCGGTGTGATCGCCTGCCTGTGCTGCCTGGGCTACGCCGGCCTGATCGCCGTCGGCAGTTTCGACTGGGTGCGTACCCTGTTCATCGCCGGCATCGGTGCCGAAGACCTCGGCCACTACGGCATCCAGCAATGGCACATCGGCATGATCGTGCCCTTCGGCTACGCCATGGTGTTTATCCGCTTCCTGGAAATTCTCGTGCGCATTCTGCGCAACCAGCAGACCGGCCTTGGCCTGGCTGACGAAGCCGCCGACGCCCTGAAGGTCAATGAGCACGAGGAGGCCAAATAATGACCGTTCTGTTCCTCTTCCTGCTGCTGTTCCTGCTGATGTTCATCGGCGTGCCGATCGCCGCCTCGCTCGGTCTGGCCGGCTCGATCACCATCATGCTGTTCAGCCCCGACTCGGTGCGTTCGCTGGCGATCAAGCTGTTCGAAACCAGCGAGCACTACACCCTGCTGGCGATCCCGTTCTTCCTGCTCTCCGGTGCGTTCATGACCACTGGCGGCGTGGCCCGCCGCCTGATCGACTTCGCCAACGCCTGCGTCGGCCACATTCGTGGCGGCCTGGCCATCGGCGCGGTGCTGGCGTGCATGCTGTTCGCCGCACTGTCCGGCTCGTCGCCGGCCACGGTTGCCGCCGTCGGCTCCATCGCCATCGCCGGCATGGTCCGTTCCGGTTACCCGCAGGCGTTCGGCGCCGGCATCGTCTGTAACGCCGGTACCCTGGGCATCCTGATTCCGCCGTCGATCGTCATGGTGGTGTACGCCGCCGCCACCGAGCAGTCGGTGGGCAAGCTGTTCATGGCCGGGGTGATCCCGGGCGTGCTGCTCGGCCTGGTGCTGATGATCGCCATCTACGTGGTTGCGCGGATCAAGAAGCTGCCAGCGCTGCCGCGTGCCAGCTTCCGCGAGTGGCTGCGCTCGGCGCGCGAGGCCTTCTGGGGCCTGCTGCTGATGGTGATCATCCTCGGCGGTATCTACACCGGCATGTTCACCCCGACCGAGGCCGCTGCTGTAGCCGCGGTGTACGCCGGCTTCGTCGCCCTGTTCGTGTACAAGGACCTGACCATCCGCGAGTGCCCGAAGGTGCTGCTGGAGTCCGGCAAGCTGACCATCATGCTGATGTTCATCATCGCCAACGCCATGCTCTTCGCTCACGTGCTGACCACCGAGCAGATCCCGCAGCAGATCACCGCCTGGGTGGTGGAGCTGGGCCTGCAGCCGTGGCAGTTCCTGCTGGTGGTGAACATCGTGCTGCTGATCGCCGGTGCCTTCATGGAGCCGTCGGCGATCATCCTGATCCTGGCGCCGATCCTGTTCCCGATCGCCGTGCAGTTGGGCATCGACCCGATCCACCTGGGCATCATCATGGTGGTGAACATGGAGATCGGCCTGATCACCCCGCCAGTGGGCCTGAACCTGTTCGTCACCTCGGCGGTGACCGGCATGCCGCTGACCTCGGTCATCCGCGCGGCGCTGCCGTGGCTGATGATGCTGATCAGCTTCCTGCTGGTGATCAC
>NZ_JBJKFJ010000033.1:0-1461 GCF_050473265.1 Pseudomonas pichavaramensis
CTTCGCATAATGCTCCGGCCTTATGTTGAGCGGCGCCCGGACAATCTCAGCGCCTCCGGGCGCCGCGTAACATAGGGCCGATTATGCGTAAGCCCATCCCGCTTGAAATTCCATCCCACCTTGTCGAACTGGCTCAGCTCTACGCGCCTAGCCGGCATCCTCTCGATGCTGTGGGCTTCATCCTGGAGCGTCACCCGCATCTGATCGCAGAGCTTCGAGATCTGCGCCGCAGGCTTGCTGATTTCGATGCTGAGAGTTCGGCTTTCGATTCTCGCCTTGATGCCTTGCAAACGGCTTGCAGAGCCATTCTCGACCTCTGATTCAGATCGGCCTGCCTGGTCTCAGGGCAACTTGTTGTCCTGGGAGCGGGCAGGGGACAAGCGAAGCGCGTCAGTAAGGATTAGGAGGCGGGCGGGGCGTGTGGTTCCTCGCGAGGTACGAGCGAGGGTGCGCGCGCCTGCCCGCTGACGTCCCTGTAGCACGTCAGAAAAACCGGTATCAAAACGCTCAATAAGTCATGAACTGGCCTTTAGACCAGTAAAAACAAGGCTTGCAGCGACATTGCTGTTGGGCGAAATGTTGCTATTTAGCCTGCAAACACCTATAAGACCAATATCAAACATATATAGGTTTTATATGAACGTTGAAAGCAAGGAGCTTCTCCATCTTCTCCAGACAGTTCGCCGTCATTCGAAGAAGGATGCCTTGGCGATCATGCGTGGTCTCGCGCCTGAGGGGCAGCGCTCGCTCTTGATCGAGCTTCGTAGGATTTTTCTGGAGTCTCGCGGGCAGAAGTCATTGCCATTGGCGCCAGTTCAGCCACCGGTAACGGCTGAGGCTCAGCAAGCCCCAGGAAAGGCCAAGAAGGTGCCGTACAGCCTTCTGTTACCCCCAGCCATGCTCGAAAGCCTCAAAGCGCTTTCTGAACGTGACGGGGCACCTGTTTCGCACCATATCCGGCTAGCCATCAAGGCATACCTGGGCAAGGTGCGATAAGTCGTCACTGCCTGTCGGCGGCAACCGCCAGGCAATGACTAACCAAAACGATCGATAGGAGATCGAAATGGCTACTGCAAAGTCTACTGAAACCCCTGTGCCTGCTGGTTTTGTCACCTCGGCGGATAAAGCCGAAAAGCAGGCAGACAATGAAAAAAAATCATGTTCGATTAGCGTTCACGAAGCGGTTTTGCTTCTCGGCAAGACTGCTTCGGTTGAGCTTGTCATGGACGGTTACCCTGATCCGCTCTGGTGCCAGGTTCTTATTGTCGGTGTAGTTCTTGGTCTGCGAGGTGTTGATCCTCACTTCATGGTCTTCGATGTATCGGGTGGCCGGGCATATCCTGACGAGATGTTCTGGTGTGATATCCGAACATTGTGTGTCTTGGAGCAAAGCCAGCACTGATCTGAGGGCGCCACGCTGGTGTGATTTGCCATGCAGCGTGGCGCCATCCCAACGGGAGG
>NZ_JBJKFJ010000034.1:0-1252 GCF_050473265.1 Pseudomonas pichavaramensis
GGTTCTTCACGGAATCCCGGGAAAGATGGAAACAAGAACGCCGGTTTGATGGATGATGTTCGTGCGAGCAAACACATCTACAAACCGGCGTTCTTGTGCACGATGTTAATACGTTCCTGCCCTTTTGGGAGGGCTTTTCTGTCATTGGCATCAGACCTGACGGCGAAGCGCTGTTGATCGATCTGATCCCAAATCCCAGCAGATTCCCTACTTGCAGCGGCTGCCATCAGCCCAGCACCACCATCCATGAATACTGTCAGCGCTCGATCCGTGACTTGCCCATTCTTGGCCGCTCGGTGCGATTGAATGTGGAGCTGCGACGCGTCGAATGTGGCGCATGCGGTAAGCGAATGGAGTCAGTTAGCTGGCTTGACCGCTATTCGCGGATGACCAGACGGCTGGCCGAAGCGGTGACTCAGGCTTGCCGGCGGTTGCCCACACTGCACGTCGCTGAGCTGTTCGGCTTGCACTGGGATAGCGTGCGTTTGCTGGAGCGACGAGCATTACAAGCCGCCTTGGAGAAGCTACCGAAAGCTCAGCCGAAGCGCTTGGTGATGGATGAGTTCGCCTTGTTCAAAGGGCATCGCTACGCCAGCGTTGTGCTGGATGCCGATACCCGACGGGTACTGTGGATTGGCGAAGGACGCAGTCGAGCTGCCATCAGGCCGTTCTTTGAAGAGCTGGGGCCGGAAGGCTGCGCTCGGATAGAAGCAGTGGCGATGGACATGAATACTGCGTTTGACTTGGAGGTGCGCCAACACTGCCCGCAGGCGCGGGTGGTCTATGACCTGTTTCATGTGGTCGCCAAGTACGGTCGAGAAGTGATTGATCGAGTGCGAGTGGATGAAGCCAACCGTCTGCGGCATGACAAGCCTGCACGTAAGGTCATCAAGCAAGCGCGGTGGCTGTTGCTGCGTAATCCAGAGAACCTCAAACGCGAAGAGCAGCAAGTACGCCTACAGGATCTACTGGCCGCTAACCAGTCGCTGATGACGGTTTACCTGATGAAAGCCGAACTTAAAACGCTCTGGTCGCCCACCACTGCCTGGGGCTGGCGATCAGCCTGGAAGCAATGGCTGCGCTTGGCTGGAGAAAGCGAGATACCGGCACTGAAGCAGTTTGCTAAACGACTGAGGGGCTACTGGCGCGGCATCCTGAGCCGAGTGCGCTGGCCCATGCACACGGGTCAGCTAGAAGGGATTAACAACCGGATCAAGGTCATCAAACGGATGGCTTACGGCTACCGGGACAG
>NZ_JBJKFJ010000035.1:0-1178 GCF_050473265.1 Pseudomonas pichavaramensis
GTGTCTGATGACCAAGCAACGTCGTTCCTTTACGCCCGAGTTCAAACGAGAGGCCGCTGGCCTGGTGCTCGATCAGGGCTACAGCCATATCGAAGCAGCCCGCTCGCTGGGGCTGGTTGAATCGGCGCTTCGTCGCTGGGTGAAACAGCTCCAAGAGGAGCGCCAGGGCGTTACCCCGAAGAGCAAAGCATTGACTCCCGAACAGCAGAAAATCCAAGAGCTGGAAGCCAGGATCGACCGACTGGAACGGGAGAAAGCGATCCTAAAAAAGGCTACCGCTCTCTTGATGTCGGACGAGTTCAATCGTACGCGCTGATAGACCAGTTGAGTGAGCGGGAGTCGGTGGAAGTGGTCTGTTCAGCCTTCGATGTGGTGCGGTCTTGCTACTACGCCCATCGTCTACGGCGCTGCCGTGTTGATGCACGCCGGGTTGCCCTGCGCAGTCAGGTCAATCAGCTGTTCAACCAGAGTCGAGGATCGGCTGGTAGCCGAAGCATTCTGGGCATGCTGCGTGAGGATGGCGTAAGCATTGGCCGCTTTCGCGTGCGTCGGTTAATGCGCGAGTTGGGCCTGGTCAGCAAACAACCAGGCTCGCACGCGTACAAGCAGGCTACGGTTGAACGGCCAGATATCCCGAACCGGCTGAACCGTGAGTTCACAACTGAGCGCCCCAATCAGGTGTGGTGCGGCGACATCACCTACATCTGGGCGCAAGGCCGCTGGAATTACTTAGCGGTGGTGCTGGACCTGCATGCACGACGAGTAATTGGCTGGGCATTCTCCGCCAAGCCGGATGCGGAGTTGGTCATCAAGGCGCTGGATATGGCCTACGAGCAACGAGGCAAACCGCAGCAGGTGCTGTTTCATTCCGATCAGGGCAGCCAGTACGCCAGCCGCCTGTTTCGGCAGCGGTTGTGGCGATATCGGATGGAACAGAGCATGAGCCGTCGAGGTAACTGCTGGGACAATTCACCGATGGAACGGTTGTTCCGGAGTCTGAAGTCGGAGTGGGTTCCGCCGACCGGTTACCTGACAGCCCAGGAGGCACAACGGGACATCAGCCACTACCTGATGCATCGCTACAACTGGGTCAGGCCACATCAATTCAACGATGGGCTACCGCCTGCGGTGGCCGAAGAAAAACTTAACCCACTGTCCGGGATGGGTTGACCACTACA
>NZ_JBJKFJ010000036.1:0-565 GCF_050473265.1 Pseudomonas pichavaramensis
TCTGATCGAAAGCGCAAGTGGTTGAGTAGAAAGAAAAAATTCTTCGAAAAACAGCTTGACAGATAGAAAGGCTGCTGTAGAATGCGCGGCCTCGGTTGAGGCGAAAGACTTAACCAACTGTTCTTTAACAACTGAATCAAGCAATTCGTGTGGGTGCTTGTGAGGTAAGACTGATAGTCAGCTGATTATCAGCATCACAAAGCAACACTCGTGAATTCGAGAGTTACTCTTTTAATTAAGAGATTTGCGATTGCTGAGCCAAGTTTAGGGTTTTCTCAAAACCCAAGCAGTATTGAACTGAAGAGTTTGATCATGGCTCAGATTGAACGCTGGCGGCAGGCCTAACACATGCAAGTCGAGCGGATGACGGGAGCTTGCTCCCTGATTTAGCGGCGGACGGGTGAGTAATGCCTAGGAATCTGCCTGGTAGTGGGGGATAACGTCCGGAAACGGGCGCTAATACCGCGTACGTCCTACGGGAGAAAGCAGGGGACCTTCGGGCCTTGCGCTATCAGATGAGCCTAGGTCGGATTAGCTAGTTGGTGAGGTAATGGCTCACCAAGGC
>NZ_JBJKFJ010000037.1:0-434 GCF_050473265.1 Pseudomonas pichavaramensis
CGATTACTCGACGATCTTGGCAACCACGCCAGCACCAACGGTACGACCGCCTTCGCGAATCGCGAAGCGCAGACCATCTTCCATGGCGATCGGCTTGATCAGGGTAACAACCATTTTGATGTTGTCGCCCGGCATTACCATCTCAACGCCTTCCGGCAGTTCGCACGAACCGGTTACGTCAGTGGTACGGAAGTAGAACTGCGGACGGTAGCCCTTGAAGAACGGGGTGTGACGACCACCTTCTTCTTTGGACAGAACGTACACTTCAGCTTCGAACTTGGTGTGCGGCTTGATGGTGCCCGGCTTGGCCAGAACCTGACCACGCTCGACTTCATCACGCTTGGTGCCGCGCAGCAGCACGCCGCAGTTCTCACCAGCACGACCTTCGTCCAGCAGCTTGCGGAACATCTCAACGCCGGTGCAGGTGGTTTTGG
>NZ_JBJKFJ010000038.1:0-396 GCF_050473265.1 Pseudomonas pichavaramensis
GTGCTGGAGCCGGTAGCGGTGTCGTGGGCCTTGATACGCAGTGCAGCGCTGCCACCGCGCTCCTCGCTCGCCTCGTTACGCAGGTTGACCCAGGCGATATTGGCGAAAGGCTGCAGCCAGTAGCCGTCACGCTCGATACGGTAGCCCAGCTCGGCAAACGCCTGCAGGCTGTCGGTGTCATAGTCGTCACGCAGCGTCTGGCCGAGCACCTCGCCTCGCTTGCTCTCCAGCTGGGATCGGGTGTACCCCAAACCCAGGTTCAGGCTGAGCTGATTCCAGTTCTGACCGGCGTAGATCCCAAAGTGGTAGTTGTCGCTTTCGCCGCTGGAGGTACGGTCATTGACGTCGAAATCGCTGTAGCTGGCACCGCCGAACAGGCCGACGCGCCAGCCATTG
>NZ_JBJKFJ010000039.1:0-391 GCF_050473265.1 Pseudomonas pichavaramensis
CCGTGAGCTGATCGATGCCGCGGCGGATCTGCAGATCATCGCCAAACATGGCGTCGGCTACGACACCATCGACATCCAGGCCGCTGCCGAGCGCAACATTCCGGTGACCATCGCCCTGGGCGCTAACGCGCAGTCGGTGGCCGAGCATGCCTTCGCCCTGATGTTCAGCGTGGCCCGTCAGGTGGCCTGGCTGGATGAGCGCATGCGTGCCGGTCACTGGGACAAGGCCAGCGCCAAGGGCGTGGAACTGTCCGGCAAGACCCTCGGCCTGGTCGGCCTGGGTTCGATCGGCGGTATCCTGCTCGACCTGGTTGCGCCGCTGAAGATGAACGTGCGTATCTACGACCCCTACCTGAAGACCCTGCCCGAGCGCGCCAACGTCAGCCGCGAG
>NZ_JBJKFJ010000040.1:0-391 GCF_050473265.1 Pseudomonas pichavaramensis
TTCACGGCTGACGTTGGCGCGCTCGGGCAGGGTCTTCAGGTAGGGGTCGTAGATGCGCACGTTCATCTTCAATGGCGCGACCAGGTCGAGCAGGATGCCGCCGATCGAACCCAGGCCGACCAGGCCGAGGGTCTTGCCGGACAGTTCCACGCCCTTGGCGCTGGCCTTGTCCCAGTGCCCGGCACGCATGCGCTCATCCAGCCAGGCGACCTGGCGGGCCACGGCGAACATCAGGGCGAAGGCATGCTCGGCTACCGACTGCGCGTTGGCGCCCAGGGCGATGGTCACCGGAATGTTGCGCTCGGCAGCCGCCTGGATGTCGATGGTGTCGTAGCCGACGCCGTGCTTGGCGATGATCTGCAGATCCGCCGCAGCATCGATCAGCTCGCGA
>NZ_JBJKFJ010000041.1:0-240 GCF_050473265.1 Pseudomonas pichavaramensis
ACTTCTTCTCTCCAGCGGGAGGCGCATTCTACAGCGTTCAAAACCGCTGTCAACCACCTCTTTTCTACCGCTTTCGATCCACTTGACCGAACCACCAACAGGGCTCAACCACCGCCCTGCCGACCGGCGCGCATTCTACACGCCAGATCCAGCTTTGCAACCCCTCCTTTAAACTTAACTTATTGATTAACAAGAAGTTTTTGAAGAGCTTCATCGCTGAAGTGGCGCGCATTCTACATC
>NZ_JBJKFJ010000042.1:0-211 GCF_050473265.1 Pseudomonas pichavaramensis
CAACGAGCTGGGCACCACTGCCGTCAAGAAGCTGGTTGAAACTCTGGACAGCTACATTCCGGAGCCGGTTCGTGCTATCGACAAGCCGTTCCTGATGCCGATCGAAGACGTATTCTCGATCTCCGGCCGCGGTACTGTTGTTACCGGTCGTGTAGAGCGCGGTATCGTCAAGATTCAGGAAGAAATCGAAATCGTTGGTCTGCGTCCGACC
>NZ_JBJKFJ010000043.1:0-204 GCF_050473265.1 Pseudomonas pichavaramensis
CCGTGAGCACATCCTGCTGTCCCGTCAGGTTGGCGTACCGTACATCGTTGTCTTCCTGAACAAGGCTGACATGGTTGACGACGCTGAGCTGCTGGAGCTGGTCGAGATGGAAGTTCGCGATCTGCTGAGCACCTACGACTTCCCGGGCGACGACACTCCGATCATCATCGGTTCCGCTCTGATGGCCCTGAACGGCGAAGACGG
>NZ_JBJKFJ010000044.1:0-204 GCF_050473265.1 Pseudomonas pichavaramensis
TCGTGAGCACATCCTGCTGTCCCGTCAGGTTGGCGTACCGTACATCGTTGTCTTCCTGAACAAGGCTGACATGGTTGACGACGCTGAGCTGCTGGAACTGGTCGAGATGGAAGTTCGCGATCTGCTGAGCACCTACGACTTCCCGGGCGACGACACTCCGATCATCATCGGTTCCGCTCTGATGGCCCTGAACGGCGAAGACGA